>WQRX01000041.1 GCA_009786535.1 Defluviitaleaceae bacterium
CCCGTTGCTTGGAGCTGATGAATGACCCCGCCGCATTACGCAAGATGGTAAACTTGGCCGGGTACACGGATAATCGGAGTTTCGGTATAAAAGAAACGCCACAGCTTCCGTATAAACCCAAGTTTCGTGATGAAAACGCCGCGGTAGCCTATTTGGAAAAGTTAAACCACCAGCTGACTACGCTTTCTGAGTTGGAGGTTGACCGACCCAAGACGGGTTACATGAACCGATTTTGTGCCAACCAACAGGAGTATGCCTTACCGTTTACCCCGTATTGGTTTGCTAAAATCAAGGGCCAACTGGAAAAATTCCATAACCGCTCCGGTGAATCCTTTTACACCAATCGGCTCGGTGAATCCGTCCGCGCGCTTACTAAAATTTACAATGATGGTAGGTTGGTTAAAACGGTTAGCGACACCCTCAAGGTTAATCAAAAAAATGAACGGTGGGTTCAACGTACCGTTGATATGATGAGCGACGGCGACACCATCATGGCGAATATCCAGCGTTTCGTGCAGGAGCAAATATTGGATATGGAGATTGATGCCAATAGCTGCTTTTCCATTGTGGAGTCATTGAAAAATGCTTCTATCTTGGATATGGCCGAAGTCGAGCGTATCATGGAAGTGGTGCGTGGGGTTTTCAAAGTTTACTGCCGTGACATTGCGGGTAATATTCGTGCCATGCGTGATGGTTATATCAACCAAGACGATTTCACCAACGCCTTGGAAAACATCATTGGCATTTGCGATGAACGGCTACGGGGCATTTCCACAGACCGAGCCGCCCTTGCGTATACTGCATATGAATTATCCTTGGAAAATGGATATGGCAGCCAGTCATTCCCATTCCTTGTGGTGCTGGACGGCATGTGTGCATTGTTGGATAGCGTGCGAACAACGGATTATTATGAAATAAATCTGCTTCGTGAAATGGCACATTCCAATGCACATACACTTTCCCGTGTGGTAGGTAAAGCCACACATGTAATTGTGTATAACCGCAAAATCAGGTTACCCGAAAACGTAGACCCAAGCAAAACTTACTTCGGGAACGTGACATTACCAAACGGTAGTTACGAGTTGCATCGTGACTTGAAGGGTAGTATTTCCTTGATTGTTCCCAAACCTACGGCAAAAGACAGGTTAAACATTGTACCAATTAACGAGAACCTGCCCTTTAGCTTAAAGGTTAGTTACAAGGCATCGGAGCTGTCGCTGGAACACCAAAACGGCGAGTATGTAACACGGCTCATGGCCGCGGGCATTGTAACATTCATGGAATCCACCATGAACGGCAACGTGCAATATTGCGTATATGCCGATGATACATGGGTGGGTACGATATTTAACGACCAAGCCAACGGCTGGGTGATGCGGAAGGAAGTGGTGAAAACACTCATGGGTAATGCGTATGTATTTATCAGCGTTCCCAAAACCGGTGTAAAAACAAATTCCAATTCTTTTGTGACCGGGACAGGAAAGATGCGTTCCGCACAAGTGCTAACCTTTGCACAGGCAAAGCCTGTAAAAGAACGATTACCGCTTGCGGTGTAAGCAACATGGCAAATAAATCCAACCCTCGGGGCAGTGCTTCGCACTTGCTTCGGGGGTTATTTTTATCCCTGTATAATCCGTGATATAATAAACACAGGGCATCATAATATATAATGAAGGGAGTCGATTGAAGATGATACAAGTAATTGAGCAACCTTATTATATTCCAAGGAATGAGGTTGACACGCAATTCGAAGGAAGAATGGTCTTAATCGCATTCAACTCCGATGATACCGAAAGTGGCTTGTTGGTTGCCTATAGCGATGGCAGCGAATTGACGGAAGATGAAGATTTCAACAACCTATATGAAATTTTACAGCAACGATACAGCGGAAACGGTAAAATCGTTTCCGGTTATGTGCATGATGGGAGCGAGTTAGTGTGTATATAGCAAAACTCAATGCCACCGTCATGTATCGAACCCGATTTGAAAGTAAATTTTATGTAGGTAATACCGCAGAAGTGTTTGCCGTTGAAACGATTCTCGACAGCGGGTGTGCCAACACCATGTTGCCGTTAAGGTTTGCCAAGAAAAGCGGCGGTCTTGCATTGCCATTAAAGAAGAATATCAATATCGCCGGCAATAGTGGCGAAGCACAGGGTTATATCATACCGAAGATTGAAATTGGCGGATATGTGTTTACCGATGTTTTTGTGTATGCCGCCAATTATCGAAATGAGTTATCCGATAAAATGTTGCTTGGGCTTAACGTGATAAACAACCTGCGTTACACTATAGACAGGGCGGCCGGGAATCTTGAATTTACAGAGCGGTTGCATGACTCGCTTCCAAACCAGGCATTCCCTTATCGTAACTACTTCGATGATGTTGGAAATTATGTAATGCTAAGTGAAGATATGGTTAATACAAAAACATAATAAAATAAAACCACAACAACTATTAAACCCGTGGAGCAAGAGGAACACCTTTGCTCCACGGGTTTATTTTTTTGTAAAAAAATCGAATCACATGGAGGTCAGTTATGTTGAAGAACGGGTATAAAATCCTTGATGCACATGGACTTGTTAAAGTAATTAACAAAATTCGGCACACCGAAGATGAAGTATCATTCGCCACCTGTTATGAAACTGATGGAGATGGTGCAGTGCTTGAAAGCAGTACAAGCGATTGGTGGGGTGTAAAATTCATACATGCCTTTGATGGCATATTTTTATTGGTTGGCACGTTTGGCGGTGGAACTTGTTATACATTTGATGTCGGTTCGGATGAGTCTGGCGATACATTGCAATCTGCGATTGTTGAATTGCTTAGACTTATTAATACCAAGGACGTTTGCACAGGTGGCATTTGCCCCAAAACATCACAAGGTAAAAAACGCCGAGCCAAACCCCAAGAGCATATTTCGGCAACCCAAACTTTGCTGGACATTCAGCTTGCCCGTGAGAAGATTATCGGAACCGTTAATTCACGTTTTGATAATCTCATTACGCGTTTGAATGTACCCAATACCCTTACGACACTTACAGACAGCAACAACGCCGTACACGGGGGGTATGCAATCCCAATAGCGATAAATCCCACGATTTTCAACGCCAAGAAAGCCGTGGCTGTTGTTTTCGGCGAAGAGCGTGTATACGTCAAATCATGGCGAGATGTTGTTCATACCATTTTAACCCGATGTTGCCAAGACCCAATTTATAACAAACACTTATTGGCGTTGAGGGGTAACGTGGCCGGGCATACCCGAATGCTCTTGTCCGACAATCCCGATGAAATGGTAAAGCCGTTAATGATTGTGGAGGGTTTATATGTTGAGGTTCACCACGGGGCCACAGCAATGATAAATATGCTGGTAAAGAAACTGCTTGAGCCCATCGGTTATGATTATTCCAAATTATTTATTGAAGTGCGTTAAAAATTCTATGTTACGCCCCGAACTCGCCTTGAACAAGTTCGGGGCTTATTTATTTTCAATCACAAAAACAAGATTGGGATGTCTTTCTCAAACTTATATGGCTTCGCGGTCACCAATTATTAGAAGCCATCACAGAAGGGAGTAATACAATGTCAACGTCAAAACTGATGAAAGTCAGTTATTACGATACAAAAGCAGAGGTAAGGCTTGAATGTTATGCCGATACCGTTGTGTATGAAAAAGAAGGTGTGCGCTCGGTGATTGCCGCCATACGGCTCGGGGGATATCCCGAATCCGTGCGAGGTATGGCAGAAGCTATTTTTGGCGGTGGGTCTATTACAATCGAAATCGACGGGAATGGGATGGCAACGCCGTTCCCCCCGAATATTTGCTACAGATTCAGCATTACCTCTGTGTAACCGGGTTCAACGGTGCCTATATTGCGGTTCTTGTGGGTGGAAATACGTTTCAATGGAAGTATGTCGCCCGTGATGAAGAAGTGATTTCCATGCTAATTAAACGGGAGCGGGATTTTTGGATGCATGTCACTGATGATATACCACCCCCCGTAGATGGTTCAGATGCTTGCGTCGATTTTCTTAACCGCCAATATCCCAAATGTGCGTCACGCTCAAAAATCAAACTGCCAGAAAGTGCGGCGGGTTTAATTCGCCAACACAATAAGGCAGATGCGCAAATAAAAATTCATAAGGAGCAAAAGCAAAAAGCCGCTAACCGGCTCAAGCAAACGCTGGGGGAGCATGAATATGGCTACATCAGAGATGGTTATGTGAAATGGCCTACCATCACAAAAAAGGATTTTAACGCCAAGCAACTGGAAATCGACCACCCCGAAATTCATGCGCGGTATGTCGTAAAAATATCACAACGCCGACTCACCGTTAAAGAACCGACAATCTCTAACGAAAGCAATCAATTACATTACTTGAAAAAGGCGGGATAATTATTCACAATCAAATTTCAATCGTTGAAGTTGCAAGAAGATGTAATATATATATGAAGGAAACCAACAGAGCAGAAATCCGATGCAGATGCCCATTTTGCAACCATGGGAGTGGAAAGCCTACGGCATCAATAAATCAAGACAAAGGATTATTTTATTGTTACCGATGCGGGGAAGGATTGAACGCCGTTTCTTTGTACGCAACGGTTTATGGAACAGACACTAAGGATGCCTACAAGGAACTCATAGGCGTTGCTGCTTAACTATAAAAGCCTCTCAACATGGAGGGGCTTTTCTGCCTGGTGAGACTCATAAAATTAATTATAGAAAGGATATGTATATGCATAAAAATAGTGGAACACACAAGGGCTTTGAAATATTGGAACGTGCATGTGTCACCTTAACCTCGGATGGCGGTAAATTATGTATCATTATTAAAGCTAAAAATAAGCACTCTGGCGAGATTGCATGGTTGACTGGTGATGATTTGGTTTGTGCCATTACATCCGCAGATTTTGTGCGTGAGCGTCTGGATTACAACAGCGTATTGGTTCAAGAGTTTCCGCTTGAATTGCATACCCCTCAAAATGTAGGACAATGGCGGTCACTGATAGAGGATTTTATAGAAACTATGCTCACAAGGTACATGGAACGAGATGGCTTTGCTCGCGTACACCCCCAATGGCTACCGAAACACGCTTACGCCCACCTTGGCCAAGAAATGTACGATAAAATGTGCGAGGGTTGCCACCACATTATCCTTCGTGCTAGCCCGCAAACAATGGATTTTATTCCGAAATAATTTATCATAATAAATATTTCACCTTGCAAATGCCGTGCATATGACGTACAATTGAAGAAATGGTAAAAGGGAGCAGAATTATGGCTACAACAAATTACACCTTACGTATAGAAGAAGCTGACAAGCAAAAAGCGGAATATGTTTTTAAAGAATTAGGAATGACATTCGCTACCGGAATGAATGTCTACATTAAAATGGTTGGGCAACAACAAAAAATTCCTTTTGAGTTGGCTTTAACCCAACCGCTTCCAACGCCCCCTGTAAGCATAACTAAAAGTGAAAAAGAAAAAGCATTTATGGCACTGGACGGTATACTCGCAGGGCATGAGGTAGACCTAGACCAAGCGCGGGAAGAAAGGATTTTAGCAAAATGAAGATACTGTTAGATACTAACGTCATTTTGGATTTTTTCCTTTCAAGAGAACCCGGATACAGCAATGCACGTCATATTTTTACAATGGTTTATCAAGATACGGTGGAAGCCTTTACAACCGCCAGCAGTATTACGGATATGTACTATATCACGGCCAAAAAGTTAGGCGATGAAGCAGCGAGGAAAGCCATCAGGCAATTATTGAAAATAATGGGGATAATTGCCGTTGAAGGGGAAGACTGCCTTAATGCTTTAGATTTTCCTATACCGGATTATGAAGATGCCTTGGTTTCCATTTGTGCGAATAAAGAAGATATAAAATATATCGTTACAAATGACAAAGTATTCTTACAAACAGACCCACATGGAGAACGAATTATCAACGCTTATGATTTCGTATCGAATTTTGGGCATTGAAGCAATCACCTATTATTATAAAATTGTATAAAAAATAACAGAGTAAAGCGGGGTTCAACGCTGTGTAATCAGCATTGAACCCCGCTTGTTAATTCTTACCCGGCAATCCGAAATGCCAATAATGTATTTCTGTTGGCTACATCGGCTTTGTGTATTGCTTTGAAAAGGGCTTGCTTCTGCCCAACCAAAATAACCTTTACCTTGGCACGAGTTATAGCGGTGTAGATTAAATTTCGTTGAAGCATAATGCTGGCTTCGTTCAAAATGGGGATAATTACGACAGGATACTCACTGCCTTGGCTTTTATGAATGGTTGTGGCATAGGCAAGGTCAATGGTTGCCATTTCATCTGCTTCGTATTCAACCACTCTACTGCCGCCAAAGTCAATTTGCACTTCGTATCCGCCATTAAGGTCTTTGGTAATGCGACGAATACGGCCAATGTCGCCGTTGGAAACATCGCCGTTGTTTTTCGTTTGCATTACTTTGTCGTGCAAACGAAATCGCTTAAACCCGACAACAATTTCCGGTTTATCGGCGGAAGCAGGGTTGAGCGAATCTTGGATTTCTTTGTTGAGCGCATCGGTGCCACATCTACCCTTTACGCGCACAGGTGCTAAAATTTGCACCTCATCAGCGGCGAAAGACTGTCCGCTTTTCTTTAAATTGTTGATGAAACCGCAGTATATCTTTTTCACATATGCTGCCGCTTCGTCCGGGGTCTTTGCATCAACAAACTCAAAATCTGTTCCATACAGCAACCCTGCCGCCCTGTTTTGGAGTATGGCATGGGCGTTGAGGTTGATTCGGCTTGTTTGCGCCTGCCGATGAACGACATTTAACCTTGTGGCGGGAATTGCTCCGCATTGCAACAATTCCCGTAGCACATTTCCTGCTCCCACGGAGGGAAGTTGATGGTGGTCGCCAACCAACAGCAGTTTCGTTTTTGATTTTAGGCTTTTGAATAGAAGATGCGCCAACGACATATCCACCATCGAAACTTCATCAACCACCAATAAATCGGCGTTAATTGTGTTATTGACCTCGTCGCTGTGTTCTCGAAGCCCAAGGGCGCGGTGAAGTGTGTCGGCATCGGCTTCTACGCTTTCCGACAACCGCCTTGACGCTCTACCCGTTGGGGCGGCGAAGGCGATATTACCGCCAAATACTTTTTCGTAGACGGCGCAGATTACCTTTACGACGGTGGTTTTCCCTGTGCCGGGCCCGCCTGTGATGATGGATATTTTGTTAGTCACCGCCATTTTAACCGCTTCACGTTGCATGTCGGCAAGGGTTATCCCGCAAGCCTTTTCTGCTTGAGAAATTATCTTATCCACATCACCGTTGACATTTACTAAGCCAATCATTGCCTTGGCAAGTTTAGCCGTTTCACGCTCCGCCACATAATTTTTCGGCAGGTATATCCGTCCTTCTTCTTCGTGCAAGTGGCTACCCAAAACCAAGTCAAACAGCGACTTTTGGATAATATTATCCGCTACGCTGATGCTCAACAACATACCCGCATTTTTACACAACTCCTCGCTGGGCATGAATAGATACCCCGATTGTTGCGACTGTTCCAAAGCGTAAATAATGCCCTGGTTGATACGGTGCGGGTCATTGATGGGCGTACCGCTTTTACGCGCTATATCGTCCACGGTTTTGAAGCCAAATCCTGTGATTTCACATAAAATATAAGGATTCGTCTTGATAAGTTCCACTGCTTGCGCTCCATAAGTTGCATGAATTTTCTCGGCTTTTTTTGGGGTTACTCCGTAAGGGGCAAGTTCGGTCATTATATCCCGAAGGCTTACACTCTCGCGGTAACATGCCACAATGGACGCAAGTTTCTTTTCAGTAATGTTAGGCACTTCCAATAACCGCTCAGGTGTTTTGTCGAGTACGTCTAAGGCTTTATCGCCAAAGCGACTCACAATCGCCCTTGCGGTCTTATCACCAATGCCTTTAATTAAACCCGATGAAAGATAGGCGATAATACCCTCTGCGGTTTTGGGGCGAACTACGGAACAAACCTCAACCGATAATTGCATACCGTATCGGCCACCGTCCGTCCACTTGCCCGTTAGTTCAATTTCCACCCCATCGGCGGTGGGTAAGCGATTCCCCACGGCCGTAAATGCAGTTAATCCATCACGGGGTTTGAACTTACTCACCGCCACAGCAGGGATGGAATTATTATACGCAGTTTTATACGAAGCAATAGTAAACCCTGTTTGCTCATTGCAAAACAGGGTTTTTTCATGCACACATTTGATTGTCATACACGCCTCCTATACCGCAACAGCGGTAGATATGTCCACGTTATACACATGGTTTTTCGTTGTTTTCATACGGTGCAGGAAATAATCATCCACACCACCCAGCGATTTATCTTCCCAAACGGCAGATGTTACCTTAAACCCATGGGCAGACAACTTCCCGCGCAACATTGCCGCAGACTCCCCCGCTTGTTTGTCGGTTAGCTTTTTGATGTCGAGGGCTTCGAGGGTTTCTGTTGTGCCATTGGCTTTTACGCAGGTCAGCAAGTCGTCAAGCCCGCCTAAGTTTTTCACGCCTGGCAGACAAATAAATGTGTGCCGAGATAGTGTGTGCGCCACCATTCCTTTTAACGAACCGTCGGTAATATAAACCCGCTTCGCCGCCGGGTCGCCCAAGAAATGAATCGGTGCGCCAGATGAAGCTCCGCCGTCCAAGTCATTTGAGGAAACCCAAATATACTTACGGCTGTTTACGGGATTATTCAAGCGGATTTGCAAACCGGCAATTCTGCCGTCAATACTACACACAGGGATTACAATGCCCGGTGCATTTAATTTTACGTTCCATTCGCCGTTTTCTTTATAAAAGCCGGGTACACCCTCAAGGATGCAACCACTCTGTATAAGTTTTATACAAAGACCCTGTTGCCCAAAGGCAGGTACGCTTTTATAACCGAACTCGGTAATCCATTCTTCCGATAAACCCCGTGATAAAAGATGTTCTTTGTGCGGGGTAGCCAAATTTAACAACGACAGCAACATGGCATAGGTTTGATGTATAGTGTCGTTGCTTGCACGGTGCATGGGTTTTACGTCAGGGTTTTCGCAGTCGGGCGTTGCGGTACTGCTGCACCCAAGAATTTCGCATATTTCCCGAAACGCATCCGCATTGGAAATGTCATGCACTTTTCCGTACAGTCCAACCATGCCGCCGTTTTCACCGCAGAAGTTACAACGGTACACATTTTTAACGGCGTTAAGGTTTAACTTGCTTTTCCGCTTGCAAAAGGGACAGTCAACATCAGCATTACCTGTGTTGCCGGCTTCGTGGCGGATTTTCAATTGCAAAATATCGGCTACTTGCCGAATTTTGAATGGGAATGTTCTTACCATAAAAATTCATCCTCCTTCACGCGGGTAATAAATTGGGAGCGCAGACCCCTTCGCTATCGAAGATAGTTCCTTCCCATCTGGATGGGTGGTTTTCACAGCCATAATCATCACAAGCATTGCAATAACCCTTACAACCTCGTTCGTCATAACAGTAGCCGAAATAACTTCTGCACCCTATGCAGTTCTCGCCATAATTAATGCAAGTATTTTTGGTCGATTCATCGACGGGTTTAATAAACTCCGCCAATTCTTCAGGCGACCAGCTACTGCAACTGCATTTACGCTCTTTGGAAACATACTCCAAACATAGGGGGCAGTCGTACACGTCGTCATCCACACCCATGTCGGCGACAATAAGTTCTCGCAAATCTTCGTTCATGATGTTCCTCCCATCTTTTTACAACATAAAATGAGAACGGTATTCGCCATGGCGCAACCGTTCCCATTCCTGTGATAAATGACACAGCCATGTTATTGGAAATTAACAAATGCTCCTGCGTCCATTAAAACCATGCAAATCGCCGCTGCACTTGTGCCTGTAAAATTCGGCAACATCGCAGTCAGCGTTTTCTTATCCTCATGCGACAGCAGTACAGGGGGATATTTGCTGCCATGAAGATAAACAATATCCCACTCGGTAACGTCTTTCCCCGCTATCTGGTCGTTGAAGTATGCACAAGTATTGAGGGTTGGGCCGATGGCCACAACCGCATCAACCATGTGCGTATCGAGTGCCTTATCAAAAAGCTCGGCAATCAATTTATCCAATGAATCCTTGGTTAAAGTTCTGCCATGCTCGTCGATAATGAACACCCATATTTTCCTTGGGGTATACCCATTCCATCACTCCCTTGCCGCCCGATTATGCTGCCCAATCAGGCTTCGGTAGCAAGAAAGTATTCGTCCATGCCCGTGTTCAAAATTTTGTGGATATTCGACTTGATGATGTCTAACGCACACCACATGTTCGCCTTGGTTATCCCAATCGCAGTCGCGGCACCGATAACAAGCACAGGCATTTTGAATTTTGCCTTGTGGTTGCCAAAACGCACACCGAAGTCTACCGTTACCCCGTCCAGCGACAATTCACCAAGCCTGCGGGTTTTGTTCTTTTTCTCAAAAGCCAGCGTAACGTCGATGGGTACACCGAGGACAAATAAATCCGTGCCCTCGAAGCGGTCTTGCTGTACGGTGCTAAATTTAACCGCACCCGCACCCCATTCACGCGCCGCGTAAGAGGACACAATATCCACAACACCCGATTCAAAATCATGCCCGCCGGCTTCGAAGAAATACCGATTGCTTATACTCATTACAAATCCTCCCTTTTTTGAGCAACAAAAAAAGCGGGAATGCTTGGAACTGTGCAAAGTCCCTATTCATTCCCGCTTTAAGCGTTTGTGGCAATTATTTATGCCTTATTCAATTGTGTGTGGCGTTTATTTGCGCCGTTAATAAGTTTATGAGGTTGTGAATACCGCGCAGGTCGTCATACCCCATAATTTTCCCCGTACCCGACCAAAATTGAAATAACTTGTCGTCGGATTTTCGGCGGCAGTGGAAATGGCCTGCGTTTTCGTTTTTCACCGTAAACTCGATGTTGTGTTTATTGAACTGCTCAATAACAAACGCATTTCTGCCATTGGGGGGCAATTCCTTTTTGGGTTTATCCATGGTGGACTCCTCTCCATTATACGTGACTACACGCTAGATTTTATGTGCCTAGAAACAGGGCACACCGTTTGAGCAAAACGCAATTTCAACACCCGTTCTGCGCGTGAATGACAATTCATCAAGCGCTTGCCGGGCCTCGTCGCTCGTTTTGTAGTATTCGGCTGAAAACCTGCACATAGGCGAGCCATCATCATCGAGCGTGCCGATGTAGTGCATGTTGGATTTTAACACCTTGATTTCCAACCCTTTTATGCAAGTTAAAGGGTTGGCGTTTTCATCGCACATGAATCATTCCTCCATTCCTTTAATAATTTCGTACTCATCTTGAATACGATAATCGGGTTCGCCATCAAAATCATTGTTTGTTGATTTGTGAAGGTCGATTGTCCCACGGCCAAGGTTTACGTCTTTCCATAGCCTGCGTTTGTTGTCCCTGTATACAGGGCGACTCCAACCATCAGTTCCGATAAAACTCATTTTCAACATTTAAAGCTCCTTTCCGCCTCTTTTGGGCGATACATTTTTTGAAATAAAAAAAGAGCGGGAATGGGCAGAATCACAATGTTGTGATTCTTGTTCCATTCCCGCTCAATAAAAGCCTTATTTTACCTGCTCCATCATATATACGTGGTTGCGCCGGTATCGGTTATTTATGCAGGGCATTTTGATATGAACCCCGCAAACGTGTAATCCGATGTTCATGTGCAATCCAAAAAATAATATACCCATATTATACCATAAAATGGTATTTAGGTCAAGCTGCTTGCAATAATCGGTGTTCTGAGCGGCGCATAAATTTATCCACCAACAGGGGGCAAAATGACTTTCCTGCTTCGTTCCGAATATAATCAATTGCTTTACTCGGCGGCCACGGTTCTTTATATGGGCGCTTCGCAGTCAGCGCGACGTAGACATCGCACAATGAAACAATCTGGCAGTAGTATGGAATTTCACCCCCTCGATAACCCCAATATCCCGAGCCATCCCATTTTTCGTGGTGGTATGCGGCTACATTCATTGCGATTGTTCGGAACTTGCCATGCAACGCAGATAAGATGATTTGACCCCATATAGTGTGTGTTTTCATTGTTTCAAACTCGGCAGGCGTTAAACGCCCCGGCTTGTTGATTATGTGCTTGGAAATCTTGACTTTGCCTGCGTCGTGAATCGCCGCCGCTTTGCCGACCATCTTTGCCATATAGGGTGGCATTCCGCACGCCAATGACAATGATTCGGCAAGCTGTCCGACGAGAATATCTTCTTTAGAAAATGGTATCAATTTATTCACCCTTTCGATGAGAAATAAAATGGGGTACAGCCGAAGCCATACCCCATACAAACACACATTTGTTAGCTTTACACAATTTCGCGGGCGCGAAACCCGCAATATCCGAAAGTTTGACACCACTAGAAGCGCCTTTGCTTCCGCCGTTTTTGCCATTTTTAAAGGCATTTAAGGAACTGTTTATATTTTCAAGGGTTAGTTTATTGCTATCACCGCTATAATTGTACGTGATAACGATTTTATCATCAAATACATAGACCGAATTTATCAAGGCTTCTATCAAGCGCCGACGGAATTCTTCATCGGCTGGGTCACCGTTTTTGAATTGAGAAATCCAGTAGGCTATTTGTTCTTTGGTTAGCACCGTTTTATTAATAAACTTTTCTTTTTCTATTTGACCTTCATAATATATTTTATCTTCTTCCGCTTCTAACAGCATATTTTTTGTGGTGTCGGTAATTATGCCTTGCGCTATAGCTTTTGAAATATTTTTTAATCGCGTTTCTACTTCTTTAAGATTAGCGGTTAGCCCGTTAATAATGCCTTCATTATTCCTATCCCGTTCGCATACTTCATAGACACGTCCAGCTATATAATCTATGAGTTCGTCAGTGAGCATGGCCATAGTTTCACTAACTACTAATCCCTCTATCCAATCTTTACGCACATTCTTTTTTTTGCATGTTTTGACCCGCTTCTTTACATTACATTCATAATATGCGGTAGTATAACCCTTAGTGTTTGTGGTGCTTTGCCCTACCATGGAGCCGCCGCAAAGCCCACAGTACAACTTACCCGAAAGAAGATAATTAATTTTAGCCTTTGCCCGCCCGGAGCGTTTTTTATTCAAAGCCATCTTATTTTGCACCACCTTAAAGAGTTCCTTGTCTATGATAGCGGGTATGCCGTCCTCTATGAAAACATCATCCATAAATTCATACACGCCAATATATTTTTTATTGGACAGGATAGAATTAAGCGAGTTATTACCAAAATTACGCCCAGCGGCGGACTTATGGCCGCGCTTGTTTAACTCCTTAATTATATTTCCATAACTTACCCCGGTGGCGTAGCTTTCAAAAATGAAGCGTACAATAGCGGCGTTTACTTCATCTATTTCATAATCTTTGTTGGCGGATATTTTGTAACCAAGCGTAACATGCCCACCAGTAAATTTGCATTTTAGGGCGGACTGGTGTAAACCCCGTAGTGTTTTCTGCGCCAGCTCTCTAGAGTAGAATTCTGCCATGCCTTCTAAAAGGCTTTCTAACAGCACACCTTCCGGTGTGTCGCTTATGCCTTCCGTGGCGGAAACCACCCTAACCCCATTATCACGCAACTTTTTTTTATAATACACCGAATCGTACTTGTTACGGCTAAATCTATCCACCTTATAAACCAGCACGGCATTAAAGCAACCATTTTTGCTATCATCTACCATGCGAAGGAATTGCGGGCGATTTTCCGTTTTACCGCTTACAGCCCTATCTATGTAATTTTCAATGATGGTTAGGTTATTCTTTTTAGCGTATTCCTTGCATACGTGGATTTGTCCTTCTATGCTTTGTTCTGTTTGCATGTCCGTACTGTAGCGGGCATATATTACGGCGGTTTTCATGGCAACACCCCACTAACTAATCTGTTGCAATTTCTTCATCAACTTCTGCTAACAATTCGGCAAAAGAATTATATGACGGGCTTTTATCAACGCCTAATTTTATTTGGCGAATCATTATTTCCGTTTCTTCCATGGCGGTCTGCGTTATATTATTCGGTTTGTGGTCGCATTCATTATGAGCCGACCACGTAAGTTCTTTATCATCCATTTTTATCCCCTTTTAAACTGCTTGCTGGGTAAGTTGGTATGACATAACTTCGCTTTCATTAGGTAACAAGTGAAATTCCACCGCTTCTATAAAATCGGCTTTTAGACTTGTTAAATCATCACCATGATAGGAAATCATGGTTTTAGGAAATCCATGTACTCTTCCAAAATATATTTTATCCTCGTCACAGTATTCGATTGTGCCAACAAAACCTTTGTATTCTAACGTGTTGTTCATATTAACCCTCCGTCCGTTAAATCATCTAACAAATCGCTGATTTGGTATTTTTTCAATTCCTTGTGTGGATGTGGCTTGTGAAGTCGAATCTTAAAGTCACCTATGGAAAACTCTACCCTAGAGCCACTCGTTCTACCCTTGTTAGATTTACGCATACCCAATGATGTAAGCAATAAATCTGCTTCATCATATGTAAAATCCTTAGGTTTGGATTTTAACCGCCTTATCAGTTTTTCCTTTTTGCTCATTGGTAAAACCCCTTGCATTAAATAAATGTATATAAACTATATCACAAACCCGCTAAGGTAGCGGGCAATATTTTAAGGGTTGAGTGCGGGGTTTGTTTTACTAGTATTCTTGCCCGTGCTGTTAAACTAACACGTTTTATTATTTATACTGCCTGCTTTGTAAAGTGGTACGCTACTGCTTCGTTTTCATCAGGCAATAAGTGAAATTCCACCGCTTCTATAAAATCGGCTTTTAGACTTTCAATGCATTTGCCTGAGTATGAAGCATACAGCCCGTTCACGTTTATAATACGACCATGAAATAAATTATCTTCATTAGAAAATTCTATTGACCCAAGGAAACCCTTGTATTCTAGTGTTTTATTCATATTAAACCCTCACCTTCTAACATATTTAATAAATCGTTTGTTTGCGCCCTAGAAAGTTCATTGTTTGGGTGTGGCTTATGCATCAAATAGGTTATGTGTTGTAATTTATACGCAACACGCGACCCACTCGTTCTACCCTTGTTAGATTTACGCATACCCAATGATGTAAGCAATAAATCTGCTTCATCATATGCAAAATCCTTAGGCTTGGATTTTAACCGCCTTATCAGTTTTTCCTTTTTGCTCATTAGTAAAACCCCTTGCATTAAATAAATGTATATAAACTATATCACAAACCCGCTAAGGTAGCGGGCTTTTTATCATGGGCTAGGCGCGGTGGGTGGGGGGGTAATGTCTATCGTGATAACTTCGCCATTAGGCTTGCGTGGTTTGATGAATAGCGTAGCGGGTTTGCGGTTAACTACAAGTTAGGGGTAAAAATTACAGTTCTTGCGTCATTATCAAAGATAGATGTGCCAACATGAACATCATCAATTCCAAGTACAACAACGATAAAAGGGTCATCTCTTGTAGTTCTAATTACATTTAATTCATTAGCTTGCAAATGACCTTGCGAAGATAACCATGACGAAATTGCAAAAACATAACCATCGCTTAGCATATGGATTTTATCAAAATCGTGAAAACCACCGCGTCCAAGTGATTCACTATTCACATCCAGCAAAAGCACAACAGAAGGCATATTTTCAACGTTATCATTACTTACAATTTCATACGTAATTATTTCTATAACATAATTTTCGTTAAAAGCCCGTATGCCATGGTTAAATATGAAATCTTCAAAATATGACACTGGAGGCAAAACAAAAGGCGCGCTACCTCTTGCAACATTATTGCTGGGAACATCATTACCGCCACATGCGGAAAGGGCAAGTAATAGGGTAATTAGAAAAGCTGTGAATAAATATACATTACATTTCATATTTGCAACTCCTTTAATTTACTAACGGTATTTGTTCACTCGTAATTTTAACAGTATATCGTTAGTTAAATCCGCTAACACATGTCGGGTGCGGTGGACGTAAAGTCTACATCTACTACCTTACCCTTTGACTTGCGGCGGGGTTTAGCGAAGGGGGGAGCGGGCTTGCGGGGTTTGCTTTGCCAGTATTCGGGGGCGGTTATGTCGTAAAAATCCAGTTTAGATTTAAACCTTTAGCCAGTCATTTTAGCATTATTAAAATCACGATGCGTTTCTGATTGTATTACTCTTTCGTTTAAACTCGTAAAGCTATGTTCGTTTACACATAATGGAAGTTGGTTGTTCGATGAATAAAAAACCTTAAATACTTGCAAAAGAACAAGCAATGTTTTAGCATTATGATTTTCACATGGAGAAAACATCATCATATCGTTAAATTCATCATACGTTGGGAAGTCTTGAAATGTATAAGGTCCGCCTGGTGCAATATCAGTGAATGCAACAAGTGGAATATATGATAAAGCAATAAATACGTCCAAACGTCTTTTGCTGACAATGCCTTCGCTCCATATACGTTTTATCGCATCATCATCAATAATTGGATTGTTTTCATTATCATAATTTACATAACGTTCATTAAAGTATTCACGCAAACCATCCTGCGCTTGAGTTATTAATGTTTCTTCAAGATTCATTTTTACATGCTCCGCTCTATTATTATTCTGTTTAAGCATTTCTTTTCCAGTCAATAAGTAATCAGTTGTAACGCCGAAATATTCGGCAATTTTTACTACTGCATCCGTGCTTGGTTTTTGTTGTCCCTTTTTCCATTGTGTAAACGTAGACGGTTTAATCCCCGTAATCTTTGATAGTTCTGCCGCGCTTATTTCGCCTTCGCTCATCAATGCAAAAATACGCTCAACTACATCCATAAAACCACTCCAAAAAATAAAATTACGAATTCGCAATTAAATGCTTGACAAATTGCGAAAACGCAATTATCCTATCACCACCATCGCAAACACGGTGAGGAAAACAAAAAGACACCCCCTCGGTTCATGGGTAATTTTGTCTAGTCAACGGGATTATACAAGGGCTGGGGTGGGTAGTCAATTACAAGGTGAGGAAGGAAGGTAATAACATGATTAACGGTGAAAAAATACGCGACCTGCGCCAAGGCATGGATAAAAGCCTTGCAGAAATGGCGTTTTATGTAGGGGTGTCGGAATCCATGCTACGCCAAATTGAACTTGGGTATAAAAACCCGTCTGTAGAAGGGCTTAAACGCATGGCGGAGTATTTGGGCGTAACAACGGACGCATTACATGTAGCGGCATAAGCACAAATTAACGAGCGGCAACCGCCGCCGAAGGGAGTATAACCATGGCAAACAAAATCGACATTACCAAATACTTAGGCAATACAAAAATTATGAAAATCGCTTCCGATATGTGCGAAGTGAATAAGGATATTGGAAATATCCGCGAAGCACTTCAAACATTAGAAATGATGCAAATGAGCGAACCAACACTAACCGAGGTTAAAGCAAAATTAACAGAATATCAAAAGGTATCGGCATCTTATGAAGTAATGCTGGAAGGGGTGTACGGTCTATCGTACTGGGAGTGCGTAGCACTAAACAATTATCTACGCGACCGATAAAACAACAAGCATGGCGAAGGGAGCGCAATTTCAAAAGGTGTGACAAGGTGGTCACTCCCCTTTCTTCGCCCAATGGGCAATGCAAATTATAGCCCATTGGGTGTGGGGAAACAAACCATTTATATATTGTAAGCATAAATTTACCAAGCTGCCGCGCGGCATTAAAAAACTAGTGGGAAGCGGGCGGCGCAAACAAGAAAGGGGCAACCGACATGTTAAAAGATTTGATGGAATTAAAAACCAGCGCAGAAAAACGCGCAAAGCGGTATGAAAAAGAAATTAATAATCTGTACGAACAACTTATTAACAAATGCCAAAAAAGGAAGTTAAAAGACAAAGTACACGACCTTGGCATATGTGGGTATGAAATATACGTCCATTGGTGCATTGAAACGGCAAAAGCACAAGCCAGCGAAGCCGTTATTGATGCAATAGAGCGGGAAGCAGTCAATGCTGTAGCGGGCAAGGAAACGCAGAAAAACCTTGTCGACGGCTTAATAACAGACGTGATTATCGGCGCAAGCGATGTAAATTTCCGTGCCGACGATGGGGACAGAAACCGCAACCGCGTTGTTTATGGAAGCGTATCAAAAGCCGCACAAGTCCTTTGCAAGCTGGGCATCAACGTGGATATTTACGACCTTGAAGATGAAAACGGTTTTATCCGCATTGCCAGGATTGATATCAACGGAAAAGAATCAAATTACCATAACGGGCACTATTCCTATGCGCAAAATTTAAGGGAGCGTAAGCCATGAAAAACACTGTAAAAATTGACCCACAAAGCATACCCGACCATGTTATGGAAATGCTTTGCCGTCCTTTGGTGGGGCTTATAGAAGAATTTTACCAAGACCCCGCCAATGTTGCCCCATATATTGAATGGCATAAACGGAAGTATGGCCGCCTACCCAGCAACATAGACAACCTTAACGCAGTGTTGGAAGCGGGGGTTAGTTTATGAAATTACATTATGTAACATCGCAACAAGGGCATAGCGAGTATTTAAAAGAAGTCGAAGGGCTATCTTCCTGCCGTTTGATGCAAGACAGGCGGAAAATATTCGATGATAGGGAAATTCGCGCAGGTAGGTATGCAATGATAATACTTTTAAAAATTGACGGCACTTTAAGCAAACGCGGAACGCCTGTATATCCGCCTTCATGGAAGGAGCAACTAGGCGCATAAAGGTAGGCAGGGCAATTATAGAAGCGGAAAGAAACATGCCAACATATAAAAAAGTAAAACGCCCAACGATTTAGCAGAACCGTTGGGCGCGTGTTAATCAAGTTTGCAAGACAGAGGGCTTCACCAAAGCCTCGACCGCGAAGCCATTGTACACCACCCAAGGTATAGCGGTCAAGAAATGTGTTAGTTGTGTCCGATAGGTACGCTTACCGTCCTTGTAATAGGTATTAACAAGTGTGCCGCACAACAAAATCACCGCTATACAGCAGTATGCATTAACGATTATGCATGGCATGTTGTGTTTTACGCGGGCGTTTATGCCCGCGTGTAAAACGCCTTTGGGAGTTGATACGATAATGGACAAGCTGCGTTCATTTTCCATAAACCCAAGCAACCCAAAAAATGTACAAATTCCGTTTCTTGTTTTTATCGCCATGGACGCATTGCTTGGCCGTGTAGATGTCGCGCAATTATCCGCAGAAGAAAACGTAATTTATAAATATGTATGCGATGCAATTGCAAAAAAGAAGGGGAGTATAACCAACCGTCAAGCCTTCGCCGCAATTGCCCATGCACAAGAGGAAAGCGAAAAGCAAGCCGCGCTGGATAACTACCTCAATACAAAGAGGTTAAACAAATGAGCGCGGGGCGATATGAAGGCCTATTCGATAAGCCGCCAACCCTTGATGATTTTATGGAAGCGGCGCGAGCCAAGGGTTTGCGCTACAAAGCCAAATTAATAAAAAGCGGGGATATGCTGGAGTTAGAAATATACCCAATTAATCCCGTTTGGAAGATGCGTGAAGGGTTGAAGCGGGCAAAGGCATTAGCCCCTTCACGGCGGGAACAGCAAAATTTAAACCACATTAATACACGCAAGAGGGTTAGCCGTTTAATCCACGCAAACTTCACCAAGCACGATATTTGGGTAACTTTTGAATATGGCCATGAACATATGCCCGTAGATTTAAAAGAGGCACACAAGCATTTGAAAAACTACTTTAAACGGATGCGCCGCCACATAGAAAAAAACAAGTTGCCGGAATTGAAATACATCTATGTAACCGAGCGCGTAGAAAATAATAAAACAGGAAAAGTACACACCCACCACCACATCATTATGAATTTTCACGACCGCGATACGGCAGAAAAATTGTGGACGCTGGGCGGGCGCACACAAGCGCGGCGGTTACAACCAGATGATATGGGGCTGGAAGGGTTAGCCCGCTACATTACCAAACCAGAAACAAAAGACCACCACCGCCATGGTGCAAAAACCTACGCCACAAGCAAGAATTTAACTAAGCCCGCGATAAAAACCTCGGAAAATATTTTACCGCTAAGCGGCTACCGCCTATCTAAGCGGCGCATTGAACGCATGGCCGCCGATGAAAACAACGCAATGGACGTTATTGCAAACTGCTACAGGGAATACAACCTAACCGCACCACCAAAGGTGCGCACAAGTGATTATGCCGCTGGGGTATCTATTTACGCAAAAATGATAAAGCGCCCAAATTGGGTGCGCAAGCGAAGCGGGCAGTAATAAACATAAAAAATGATAACAGAAAGGGAATGATTTATATGAATCTCAAAGCAATCGGCGCATTATGTAAAAAACGCGCATTGTTTAATGTATGGGACGATAATTATCAAAATCAAACAAGCCAATGGCTTGGGGTAGCGGGCGCGATGTATCTGTTACCAGATTTGCCATATTTAAATAATACCCATATAGCAAATATATTTGATGTTACAGACGTGAAAAGCGAAGCTGAAACAGTGGAAAAAAAGCGAAGTAAAGTGACAATTAATATTGATGAATTTCCAAGCGCACTATGCGGTTACAATACGGACAGAGGCGAAATGCAATTAAAAAACGATGAAATTATTATTACACATGGTGAATGGACGGTAAAACCATTTACGACAAGTGGCGGAACAGAATTTATAGACATCGAATTTATTAAACCAATTGCAAATTATGGCGTATGGTTAGAATTTTACGAGCGCCGTAGCAAAAATGGAAACATATATATTGTCGCAAAAAACGGCTTAGAAATCCTTGCAATTATTATGCCATTGCGCATAAACGAGGAAATGATAGTCATTATGGAAAAAATGGCTATTGAGGCTCGCGCTACAATCGCACGGGCGAAAGAAGCAGAAGAACGCAGGGCGCGGGAATTAATGGCGGGCGGGCAACTTACACTAACCGAGGGGGAAAACAATGAAAACAATTAGCATAATTAACTTAAAAGGCGGAGTGGGGAAAACCATATCATCCATAAATATCGCCCACATTTTATACGCCCTGCACGGGAAGCGGGTTCTTCTTATCGACAACGACAAACAAGGCAATGTGAGTAAGTTTTTCAATATGTACGATTATGAAAAGCCATCCATTGCAAACCTTTTAACCCCAAAAAAGTGCAACATTGACGATGTAATCCGCGAATGGGGATTGGGATGTTTTCACATCGTACCCGCAAATATGACTTTGTTAAGCGCAAACAAAGAAATATTGCTGGACGTTAGCCGGCCGCAACAAACCCGTTTAAAAAGAATATTGGACGGCGTGGCGCAACGTTATGATTATTGCATCATCGACAATGCGCCAGATATTAACATGAGCGTAATTAACGCGCTGGTGGCTTCCGATGATGTGCTAGTGCCTATTAAAGTGGACAAGTTCGCCTTTGATGGTTTGCACCAATTGGTGGAGCAGATAGAGGATATACGCGAGTTTAACCCTACGATACGCCTTGCGGGGTGCTTTATTACGATGAAAACGCGCAACGGTGTAAATACGCAAGGCGCGGCGTGGTTGGAAAATAAAACAGATTATCCATTATTTAAAACAAGTATTCGTAAAACCGTAAAAGTGGATGAAACAACCTTTAACGGTAAACCGCTTTGGTTGCATTCATGTAAATCTACTGCGGCGCAAGATTATGCATCGCTGGTTATGGAATATTTAGAATGTGTCCGAAATGGACACATTGAAGGGCGGGAAATTTATGGCTAGGTTTAGTCTTGACTCATTAATGAATGACCATTCAAAAGGGAAAAAACACACCTTCACCATAAAACACTACGACATTGATTTACTTGAACCATCACCGACAAATTTTTATACCGTGGACGATGTAAAAGATTTAATGGACAGCATCGAACTCTACGGCTTGCAACAAAACCTTTTAACACAGCCGCAAGCAAATTCTAACAAGATAAAAATTATAAGCGGTGAGCGTAGATACACTGCATTAAAGCAACTTGTGGCCATGGGCAAGGAAGAATATAAGCAAGTGCCATGCAAAGATATTGTAACCACGGATGATATTCAAGCCGAAATGCAATTAATCCTTGCTAACTCCACATCGCGGCGTTTAACCGATTATGAATTAACGCACCAAGCGGCACGTTTAAAGGATTTGCTAACCAGCTTGAAAAAAGGCGGGTATAAATTTACGGGAAGGAAGCGGGATATTATAGCCGATATGCTAAAAGTATCTGCTTCGCAAATTAACCGCTACGAAAGTATTAATAAAAATCTGTCCCAAGAATTAAAGGAAGAATTTAAAAACGAAGGGATAAACGTAACAACCGCGTATGAATTGTCAAAAATAAGCCCCGAAAAGCAAACCGAGGCATTAAACGACCATAAAAGCGGCGCACACCTTACACCCGAAACGGCAAAGGAGTATGCCGCGCCTAAGAAAAATAATGAGGCAAGCCTTGACCGATTAATAGAGAAAAACGCGCCGCAGGAAGCGGGCGAGGATATAATTAAGCCTTGCCCGTTTTGCGGGGGCAGTGCAAGTCTTAATAAAGAATATGAAAACATTGCGCCGCGCCGCTGGGTTACGTGCGATACTTGCCTTGTGGCTACATTTGGCCATAGCAGTAAAGAAGATGCGTTGGCCGCGTGGAATAAGCGCGTAAAGTAGGGGGTAGCGGGCATGGGGATAGTGCAAATAAATATTTTTGGCGAAGAAACGCCAATGGAAGCAGTGCTGGGCAACATACCCAAGCCCAAGGGACGCAAACGCCGCCGCACAATGCAAGAAATGCACGGTATAAACGATGCGCATACCTGCCGCGAATGTGAGCATCTTGTAAAGCGGCAATATTCACGGGTTTATTATAAATGTGAATTATGGAGCATGGCGAGTAGTCATCAAAGCGATATTCGCGTAACACAGAAATCTTGCAATAAATTTAAATTAAGCAAGGGGGCAATGGCGTGACCATAAAAGACCTTGAACAGTATCGCAAGCTGGTAAAGGAAATTGCTTTGCTTGAAAACCGCATAGATAAATTAGCAAACGCTAAAAGCGGCATTGTGTCCGATTCTGTACGTGCATCCAGCCATAACGCGCCATACCAGCCAAGAATTATAACTTTAACAGGGCTTGACCAACGCGGAAGGATTAAATATGAAAAACTCATGACAGTGCTTAACGAGCGGTTGCACAAAATAAACGCAGATATCATAAAAATTGAAACATTCATAAGCACCGTGCCAAACAGTGATTTACGTTTAATTATTGACATGCATTACATGCAAGGCCTTTCTTGGAGAGCCACAGCATTAAAAGTTTATGATTATCCCTGTGCAGACCGTGCGCGTATGGTAATTAAACGATATTTAAAAAAATGTGCAAAAAAGAGTTGACATAGTTATATACCTATGATAATATTCTTCTGCAAGGGCAAACAGCCCTTAGTACACTTAGGTAGGGAGGTAGAAAGGAATGGATGATATGACACCACCCAATGCAACAGAAATTGCCGTGGAACTAGCAAAGGAAGCAACTACACGTAAAATACTCGCCATGGTAAAAGAAGCAAAAGACAAGGAAGAAATCGTAAGAAACTTAGAAGATAAGTTAGAAAAGTAAAAGACCCACAGCCGACAAGCACGCGGGTCAAGTAAAAAACATGGGGCGGAAACCTACCACCGCCCCTATTTTATCAAAAATGGTAGGGAAAATCAACGGAGGCGTTGCCATGACTGCCGATACACAAACCCGCGCCAAGCGTCAAGCCGAGTATGCCAAGCGTACAGGGTACGCGGCGCAAGCAAAGTACACCAAGGAAAACGCTGTGCGCGTTTTACTTGTATTAAATAAAAATACAGAATCGGACTTAATCCATCAATTACAGTCGGTTGACAATAAAAGCGGGTATATCAAAAATTTAATAAAACAAGACATCGAAAAAAAATAAATTTTAACTTGTTCGTTTTGTTCGTTTTTTATGTGTTAAACTGCTAACGTGAAATTTCACGCCCATAGCCCAGCGGCAACCGCCGAGGGGCTATTTATTTTTATTGTGGGGGTATGTACATGGATGCAAAAATCACAATTTATTTTAAAGGCGGGAAACAACTCGCCATCGGTGAATACACCACGTTAAATATTAGCCGTACAGGTACTAGAACGGATATAAATATTACGAACGAAAAAAATAATTTAGCATTTGATGAATTATTTAATCAAATGTTAAAGCACATGAAAGACGATGCAACCATTAAAGTAAAAGTGGCGCTGGAAGCGGGCGAGGTAACATACACCGATATGACTGCCGAATACTTCCTAACCACCCAGGGGGAAATACTGCACCTAGGTACTGCGCCACCACAAGCGGAAGAACCGAATCAAGGCGAAGAAAAATGAAAGATTGGGCAAAATCGTTTTACCAAAGTAAAGCATGGATAAAATGCAGGAAAAGTTATCTCATTTCTGCCAATTATTTATGCGAAAGGTGTAACGAAATCGCAGTTATTGCCCATCATCGGATATATTTAACGCCCCATAACATCAACGACCCTACAATTACCCTAGCACACAGCAACCTAGAGGCGTTGTGCCAAGACTGCCACAACAAGGAACACCACAAAGCCGTGCGCCAAGCGGGGCGATACGCCTTCGATGAGGCGGGCAATGTGGTACAGCCCCCCAGTTCGCCGCCCATCGTGGACGGCTCATAAACCGAGCCCGCCCTAACTCTTTACCCTCCATGGTGCGCGTAGGGGGTGTAGGTAACCAAAAAAACGGCGAAAGGAGGCGGGATTTGTGCCAACTAAGAAAACGTACACAAAAGAACAAAAAATCACGCGGGAAGCAAAGCGGATTAACAAGGTATTCAATGGACTAGACAAAAACAAAGCCGCCACCGTACAGGCGCTTATTAAAACCGCCGCTTTTTTATCGGTATCACTGGACGAGTTGCAAGATGAAATTAACGAAAACGGTTATACCGAAGAATACAAAAACGGTGCAAACCAGCACGGCATAAAACAAAGTGCCGCCGTGGAAACCCATATCGCCATGACCCGCAATTTAACCGCCATTATTAACAAGCTAGTTGACCTTGCACCTGTAGAACAACGAAAAGACGGGAAGCTAATTGCATTCCAGCGAGGGTTTGCCAATGCAAAGTAATTATATTTATGACTACCACGCCAAAATCCAAAGCGGTGAAATTGTTGCGGGCAAGTGGATTAAATCCGTCTATACCATGCTGGTAACAGGGCTGGAAAATGGCGATTATTTTTATAGTGCAGACCGTGCAGAAATTGTAATTAGCTTCATAGAAAATATGTGCCGCCACAGCAAAGGGCGTAATGACCATTTAAAACTTGAATTGTGGCAAAAAGCCATGCTTGCGGCTACGTTTGGCATCGTGGACGGTGACGGTTTGCGCGTTTTCCGCGAAGTTTTTGTGGTAATTGGGCGCAAGAACGGTAAAACCATTGTGGCCAGTGCTGTAATTATGGTTATGGCCTTCCTTGATGGTGAATACGGCGCGGAAATTTACTGCCTAGCGCCAAAATTAGACCAAGCAAATATATTATTTTCCGAAAATTTTTACGAAATGCTCAAAAAAGAAGAGGAGCTGCTTGAATTTATTCATAAACGCCGCAGTGATATATATGTGTCCGAAACGAACACAATTATTAAGCCCATCGCCTTTAATTATAAAAAAGCAGACGGGTATAATCCAAGCCTAACCGTAAACGATGAACTTGCCCAGTGGCCGGCACGAACGGGCTTGCGTCAATACGGGGTTATGAAATCTGCTCGCGGTGCAAGAAAACAACCGCTTATGCTAAGCATATCCACGGCGGGCGATGTAAATGACGGAATTTATGACGAACTGTTTACACGTTCGACACGGTTTTTAGAGGGTGGAAGCAAAGAAAAGCGGCTTCTGCCTTTTATTTATATGATTGATGATATTGAAAAATGGAACGATTTAAATGAATTAAAAAAAGCAAACCCTAATATGGGTGTGTCCGTTTTTGAAGAAAATTTCAGTGAGGATATAATCGCCGCCGAAAATTCATTTTCCGAAAAAGCAGAATTTTTAATGAAGCATTGCAATATCAAACAAAACTCAAGTGTTGCATGGCTGGACTATGAAACAATTGAAAAAGCAGGCAACGCGGGCGAGGGGTTATCTCTTTCCGATTTTGAAGGTTGTTATGCGATGGGCGGCATTGACCTATCACAGTATACCGACCTTACGGCCGCGTGTGTGATAATCCAGCGCGGCGGTAAGATATATAACTTTACACAGTTTTTCATGCCCGCGCAAAAACTGGAAGAACTACAAGCCCGTGATGGTGTACCCTACGACATATTTGTAAAAAAAGGTATTTTGCGTCTAAGCGGGGAAAATAAGATTAATTATAAAGATGTGCTTAACTGGTTTGTTATGTTGGAAAAAAAATACCGCTTATACATTCAAATGACGGGATATGACCGTAACCTTGCGGCATATTTGGTAGACGATTTAAACGAAGCGGGCTTCCAAACCGATGATGTACACCAAGGCGAGAATCTAACCCCTGTTATCCGTGAGTTTGAAGGAATAATAAAAGACGGAGACTTCATTATCGTTGAAAATAACCTGCTAAAAGCACACATGCTTAACGTAGCGTTAAAGCAGAATGTAGAAACACGTAGAGTACGCCCAGTAAAAATTGAACCACGCGCCAAAATTGACGGCTTTGTGGCCGCAATATGCGCAATGACCGTGCGGCAAAAACATTGGTACGAACTGGGCAAATACCAAACCAACGAAGATTAAGGTGGGTTGTATATGGGCTTGTTTAAAAACATTTTCGGCGGCGCAAAGCGCAGGGAAATGTATAAATATTTTGAATCGTTATCATCCTACACACCTGTTTTTACCACCTTCGATGGCGGTGTATATGAAATGGATTTAACGCGGGCGGCGATACATGCCTTCGCAAATTCTTGTAGCAAATTAAAGCCAACGGTGCGGGGTGCGGCGTATAAATCGCTTGAAAAAGTTTTACAAACCAAGCCAAACCCGTATATGGACACCAGCCGTTTTTTATACAGGTTAGCCACCATTTTATCCGTGAAAAATAATGCATTTATTGTGCCGATTTTAGACAAGTACGACAGTATCATCGGCTATTACCCTGTGTTGCCAAGCGATGCAGAAATTATAGATATAAACGGTACTGCATATATGCGCTTTACCTTTGCAACGGGGGCGCGTACCGACCACCGAAGCGAAGGTTGCCCATATACGCAGGTAACGAGGGTAAGTGTGTTTTCGTGAGAATGATTGAGGTTCGATAAATCGGTTTCCGCAATCTGCACCACGCTAACAACCTCAAATACCCGCATACCCATGGTGGTTTCGTAGAAAATAATATCGCCGTGGCGTAGCGTCCAAATGCCTGCGAAGAAACTCCCCCTGCCGCGGTTATGACTGGCAAGAGCGATATTCCCGTCCCATTGGCTGGTTGCGGGGAAATGCCCGACATAATTATCGAGGGTAGACAGCGCAACACCAGAGCGTACCGATGCCGTGCGGTTATTCAACGCAGGAATCGTAATTCTGCCAATTGTGCCATCCGTAAAAGGCGTAACAGTTGTGATGCGATTCTGCGGATTGGCGGGTTGCGATGTTACGGTTATCGGCCGATGCGTCACAGTCACCCCGTTTTGGTTGCCACCACTTGGGATATTACCTTGCGTGCCGGGCGTAAGCCACGGGGCAGTTCCCCCGTTCGCAGGCTCGCCTTGGGCGTTGTTACCCCCGCCGCCGTGTGTGATGCTGGTGCTTGCCAAGAACCCACCCGTATGTGTACCGTCGGCAT
This sequence comes from Defluviitaleaceae bacterium, assembly GCA_009786535.1. GTDB lineage: Bacteria > Bacillota > Clostridia > Lachnospirales > WQUN01 > WQRX01. Next base: position 27,961 of record WQRX01000041.1, read on the forward strand.
GGACGTTGACCCCTGCTTCCCCGGGGAGTAAGGCAAATACCGATTCTTCAATGGCTACCACACGGCTTGCATTGGGGTTGTTGTTGTATCTTGGCGCAAAGGGATTCGCAGGCTCGGTGGGGAACTCCCCGCTGTAAAACCCTGTACCCGAACCGTGGGGCGGCGGAAGTATTGCCGAGTGCCTATCCCTACGGACATTTTGTTGGCGTTGCGGTGCAACATTGGAAGTGGTTGGCCGCCCCCATTGGTCGTAGGGGAAAGTGTTTTCAAATTGGTAGCGTGGGGCTTGATATGCCCAATTGTGCTGCCAATTCCAATGGCTGTAGTGGTGCATGTTAGGCCAGTTGGGGTTAGAGAAATGGTGAGTATGACGGGCGGTGTTATCCGCATACACGGTAGCGGGTATCACAAGTACCATGAACGCAACGACCATCGCAGCCGAGGCTTTTACCAGCCACCTTGTAATACATGACGTTCCTGTTTGGTTGCTTCTTTGCATAAATTCCTCCTTTGGCTTTCTGTGGGATAATGCGACGTTGTAAAATTACAAGGCATCACCCCCCAATGCTCCAACACCAGTGGATGCACCTGATTCATCGTCGTCAGAGAAATTGACTTCAAATTCATACACGGGTGTGCCTTTTGCCGTCGCGGGTATTTCGTGGAATGCTTCTTGGTCGTGTAACACCACCCGAACGGTCTTGCCTGTGAGCTTCGCCGCAGCCCTCGATGCGATTTGGATAATATACCTGTCGGTTTGTGCGGGATTTTTCGCAGTAACATCGTCGAGCATGATTGTTGGCTCAGGGTTGGTTACGTCCAGTTTGATTTTGCCCGCCTTAACAATCTCTCTAGGGCCATCAATGCTGTATACGGTTACGTTGTACCCCATGAAATGCCTTGCGACGAAGAAACCACCCGTGCCCAACGCACCGAGGGCAAGTAAAACACCAAGTACCGTAAGCACAGTAGTTAATGCATTGCCCGAATCATTGATATTACCTTGCTCCTGCGCAGTAGGCGCATAATCCTGTTCCACAGGAATATCAATCACAGGTTCAGCTTCGGGTTCTTCCAACCATATCTCAATGATGGGTTCACCATAGAAAATTGCTGTAAACAGCGTCTTTCCTTGGGTTGTCCGAAATACTGTACCTACATACTCAGCGGAAACGGTGTACCCCGTGGTGCGGGTTTGCGTAACTTGCGCCGTAAACGTGGCATGGGCGGTATGGCTCGAAGCTACGGGATGCCCGTCTACCGATGCGGTACTGCTGGATTGCCATTCCACGGTAGACAGATGAAATGTCGTTCCCCCGTCTGTGATGGTTCGGGGAATGAGCGAATTGTCGGGGGAAGATAAATGCGGAAATGTCCGTTGCCTTGTGGCGGTGGAGGTGTGCCGCGTTGTGCCTGCTACTTCACTGGTGATGGAGTGAATATCCAAAACCAACGTACCCGCAAAACCATCACGCTCGAACCAAATCTCTTGCTCTAAATAGGGCAAAATATCATAGAGGTTGCGGGAGCGAGTTTCAATAGTTACAGTTTCGCGCATTTCGATGAAGGATTCATCGGATGTGGGTTGTTGTAATACATAGGCAATAGTGAATTGTTGGCCGAACATTTCAAAGTCGGCGGTAGAAATGGTGGCGGGGTTCACATCGGGGGGTAGCGCGTAGGTGCGCCGCACCGCATTAAACCCGTTTAAGGGTTCGTTCACTACGCTAATGGGGTGCCATACCCATGTGGGTTCTGCTTCGTTGTTTTCATCGGGCGGGTAATCTTCATCCACCGTTTCGCTTACGTTTAACGCGGGATTAACCGTAAGCACCGTTCCTTGGCTTGTTGCAAAAACGCTGGTTTGCAAGCAAGTTGAAAGCATCGCTGCTAAGGTTAGGCTCAAAAGAAATTTAAGCCTCTGTGTGGGTTGGTTCTTCTTTGTTGCTTGTTGCATGTTCGCATTCCTCCTTAACTTCATTTGATTTATCTACCACCGGCTTCTCGTGGTATATGCCAAAATCCTCAAAACCCAAGAAGCCGTTTGTGGGCAAGTCCAAATCGGCACCATTAAAACTGCCGATGGATTCGTTGTTGCTTATGAGGTTGTTAATGGGGTGGTCGAAATAACAGGTGTAAACATGCCCTACCTTAAACGCTACTTTTCGGGGCAAAATAAAAAACACATCGTCGCCGGTAGCGGTATCTACCAATTCGATGCGTTTATATCTGCCGAGCATCTTGGGTGTGAGGCTTACACATACCCCAGATACGCTATATATTTGCCCCGCATTTATTTTTCGCTTGAGCATGAATCCCTTGGCTATAAATGCCACGCTTAAAATAACGGACATGACGAGTAACGCCATATCCCCGATGGACGATGAAACGATAACCCCAACAAACAAGCACGCCCCACCCCCACCATACAACACCAAAAGCCTAATGAATACGGGCTTCGGAATGGTTTTACCCACCTAAGCACCTCCTTCAACGAGTTTATTTTGTTTATGAACCCACATCACGCGCCGCGCCTCCCTTATGGTTAAATCACACATGCCTTCCCCCATGTTGCCGATATGCAGCCGATGAATATGCCCACCCAGTTTGTCACTCAGCCATTTATAGGCTTGTTTACGGTTGAAAATCGGGGTATCGCCTTTCCACAAACGGTCAAACTCAAAGTGTGCCAGTATCCGTTTTTTACGAAGCGTACTGTTTGCCAGCGACCCCATGGGTTTCTTACTGTTGTCATGGGCGGCTACATATGAATCACACACGGGATAACGTGCGCATACATACAAGTGCTTTACATAAACGTCCTCAAAAATAAAAGAACCCTCACGCAATAACGCTTGGGCTCCGCAGTAAGGGCAAAGCAAGTGCTTTTTATGCTTTGCTGATTTATCCTTTTGCCTGTCTTTCTTCAATTATTCACCCCCTCAGATGGCATGATGTTTGTGGTTTATGACTTTGTTTCCCGATGTGATTTGTAAAACACATGGAAATCGGATTGACTGCCTAAGTTATGAAACCACCATTTCTGCCCGAGTTCTTTTAACGGGTTATCTAATGCCAGTAAATATACGGCTTCGTGTTGTGTGATAGGTGCTTCAATCACCCCGTTTGGCCACGGCGATTCGCACAATGAAAGTTCCAACCAGAAACCCATTTCAAAATGGACTTCTTTCATGGCTACAATTTCTGAAGCCGACTCGATGAGTACCGATGGGTCATAACCCAAAAGCTCATTAGTGTACTCGGCATAACAGGTGTCAAATTTCCGCTTCAATGTGCGGAGTAATTCTGTACATTTTGAATCCATATTAACGTCCTTTCCATTTGGATTATTGTTCTACCGATACGGCGAGGGTTGTACCATCGCTGGTGATGATGATGCTCCCGTGTAAATCTGTTCTAAAAACATATGCACCGGCGTTATCTAACCGCCGCAACACTTCTTGAGATAGGAAGCTATTGTTTTCGCCTGCGGATATGACTGCGATGGCGGGGTTCACGGCATCCAAGAATCCGCTGGTG
>WQRX01000042.1 GCA_009786535.1 Defluviitaleaceae bacterium
TTCTGCTCTCGGTAAAGCTATTGATTCAATTGTACATACCGATATCGTTGGTTGGATAAATCACTGTGGATATAAACTATAAAATGTTAAAACGCTATATATGGGCTTTTAGCTTGTTGATATTAATAATCGTTTTGTTTGTTTTTGTTTATTTCGCGTTCATAAGAAAGCCGTGGTGGTCAGATTTGTTATATAGCGACGACATTCACCCCGTTTTATCCCTTCCATCGGAATTAGAATTGCTTACAATGACCTACAACGGAAGGGGAATGCGCCAAAGCCACAGTGTGACTTGGCCGCCTCGTAGTACGTACATGCACATTTTTATCATTGACAACGCGACTGAGTTTTACATTCAACCGCCTTGGTTTGGTAGCTTTTGGGGAATAACCGGAAATCACGAGAATGAATTATTCGGTCATGTTTTAGAATTTTTTGATGGCACGTATTGGCGCATGGTGCCTGCCTCATATTTTGACTATAATCTCCTGCTTGCTCCCATGAATCCATACCGTCCTATGGATTCGTGGGAACTGGCTGTAGATATAAACCGTATATACGGCAATTTGCGGAGGGGGCTGTATCGGCTTCGGCTTCAAATATTTGTTCATTGGCGAGACATTAGAACGCCGGAGGGATATTGGTCATACTATTTTCCGGTGTATCCCCCCGGTCCGTTTCATATTATGGCAGAATTTATTTTGGAATAAATTATAAGAAAATTTTACGCCTGCGTTGCAGGTGGCGTTAGTACGCCTTCACTTTTTCATACATATCAATGTATTCGCTGGCGACGGACTTCCAAGAGAAGTCGCTGTTCATGGCGTTTTGCACCAGCATATCCCACTCCTGCGAGCCGTAAAGGGAAAGCGCCTCACGCACTGCCCACATGAGTCCGCTGGCTAGGAAATCTTCGAAGCAGAAGCCGTTGCCCTTCATGGTTACAGGGTTAAAATGCTCTACCGTGTCGGCAAGCCCACCCGTGCGGCGTACAATGGGCACCGCGCCGTAACGCATGGCGAATAGCTGTCCAAGCCCGCAGGGCTCGTAAATGGAAGGCATTAGAAAAATATCCGCCCCCGCGTAAATGCGCTGTGCCAGGGTGTCTACATAAGTAATATTGGCGGAAACCTTGTGCGGATAGCGGTGGGCGTAATGGCGGAACAGGTTTTCGTAGCGGCTTTCCCCCGTGCCCAGTATTACAAGCTGTACGTCCATACTCATTAATTCGTCCAGAATAACGGCGACAATGTCCAGTCCTTTTTGCTCGACTAGGCGGGAAATGATGCTAATTACGGGCATATCTCCAACGGGTAGGTTTAGGTGCTTCTGTAATTCGTGCTTGTTGGCGCGCTTTTTTTCGCGGGTTTCTACGGTAAAGTTTTCGAAAATACGGGGGTCGGTGGCGGGGTTGTATTTTTCGTCGTCAATGCCGTTGGTAATGCCGAAAAGTCTGCCCTCGTCGCGTCCGCGCTTGGTGAGTAGCCCGTCCATGCCGTAGCCGTAGGCGGGGGTCTGTATTTCGCCCGCGTAAGTACGGCTTACAGTGCTTACCGCATCGGCATGGCAAATGCCGCCCTTTAGGAAGCTGGCGTTGCCGAAAAATTCCAAATCGCCGCCCGTAAAATAGCCGTCGTTAAGCCCGACATTCCAAAGAATGTCGCGCCCAAACACGCCTTGGTAATGCAGGTTATGAATGGTAATAATGCTCTTCATGTCCTTGTAGAAGGTAAACCCGCGGTACGTGTCGCGCAAATACGTGGGACCTAAACCCGTGTGCCAGTCATTAAAATGGATAATGTCGGCTTGGAAGCCAATGACACTCAGCATTTCAATCGCGGCTTTGGAGAAGAAGGCAAAGCGTTCAAAATCGTCGCCATACCCGTAGAAGGTATCCCGCGCGAAATAGAAGTCATTTTCAATTAAGTAAGTAGAGTCGCCGTCGCCATGCTCGTTGCGTACGTAAACGCCTGCATATTGGCTGCGCCACGCAAGATGCACATCAAACTCGCCCACCTTACGTGCGTCCGCTAATAATTCGGGGCGAATGGTGCGGTATTTGGGAAGCACCACCCGCATGTCTACCCCTGCGGCACGCAGTGCCTTGGGCAGCGAACCCGCTACATCGCCCAGCCCGCCGGACTGGGAATATGGTGCAACTTCGGCGGCAACTAGCAATATTTTTAGGGAGCTATCATTTATAGTATTCAAGACGTATCACCTCCCGGCGATTATAGCCCTAGCACTGGGAAATGTAAAGTAATTATTCCGTATAGTACTGCGCCTGTGCGTGCCATAGTTCGTGGTATTTCCCTGTCGCATCAGATAGTAAGCTTTCGTGGTTGCCTCGTTGTATAAGCTGCCCCTCGTGGAAGACGGCGATATCATCGCAAAAACGGCAAGAGGACAGGCGGTGGGAAATATATATCGCCGTTTTGTCCCCCACAATTTCATTGAAGGCGGAATATATTTCGTACTCGGCGATGGGGTCCAGTGCCGCTGTAGGTTCGTCCAGCACAATGAAGGGGGCATTTTTGTACAACGCCCGCGCAAGGACGATTTTTTGTTGCTCGCCGCCGCTCATTTCTACCCCCGTTTCTTCAAACTCCTTGCCAAGGTAGGTGTCTAAGCCGTGGGGCAAGGTGGACAAACGGTCGCCGAAATTGGCTTGCCCCAGCACATGGCGCACGCGATTTTCGTCATATTTTACGCTTGTTGCCACATTTTGCCCCAGCGTAAAGGGCAGTAGCGCAAAATCTTGAAAAACTACGCCAAAAATCGCCATATACTCATCGTAATTATATTTTTTAATGTCGATGCCGTTTAGCGTAATCTCGCCCTCGGTGGGGTCGTAGAGGCGGGTCAGGAGCTTAATCATGGTGGTTTTGCCGCTGCCGTTCATGCCTACTACGGCTAAGCGTTGCCCAATATGCAGCGTCATATTCAGGTTGCGCAGGGCGTAGGTATCGCTGTTGGGGTATTTAAACGATACGTTGCGGAATTCTATGGCGTAGTCGTTATCGTCCCGTTTTTCGATGGGGATTGTGCCAAGGTATTTGTTGTTGGGGATGTCTAGGAAGGCGAAGGCTTTTTCTATAAAGGGGTTGTTATTGGCAATTTCCCCAAGGCAGGACATTAAACGGGAGAAGCCCCCGCCAAACTGGTGTATCGCACCCACATACAACAGAATGCTACCCACATCAAACGCGCCCGCGTAGGCTTTCATGGCGATATATAGGAAAATGCCGCCGTTTACGAAGTGCGTAATCATGGAATGGGACGCGAAGTACCGCCCGTGAAATCGCGCTGCCTTGTTAAACACGCGCATATCGCAAAAACTGTCAAGCCCATCCAATATGGCTTTTTGTTGCTTGTAAATGCGAATGTCTTTGGCAATTTCCTTGTTTATCAGAATGTTTGAAAAATAAAAATCGGCTAAGCGGTTTACTAAACTGTTAGTGTCCGACATCCGCTCCCACACGCGCCCGCCAACCATGTTTAGATAAGGCGCCAGAAAAGTAGAGCAGCACAGCAATAAAATGATAATGACTACCGCCAAAGGCGAATCCAAAAACGCATAGGGCGAGCCTTCAGGCACGGGCAAAGTAAACATGGTAAAGGCAAAGCCCACCCCCAGCAATACTTGTAAAGCACTCAAAATCACGTTTTCATACATCCATAATAATCGGATAAAACCGAAGCCCATACCCCGCTGATGCCCCAAAATTTCTGCGCATTGTTGGCGTACATCGGGGTTTTCCGCGTCGATATAATCCATGGTTAGCATTTTTGAGGTAAGCGCGTTGTGAAATAAATCCCATTTTGGGAAGTCGCAATACTTCTCCCACGCGCTAAGTGCGTTTAACGCCATTTGCGCCACCAAGTTAAGGGAAATAGTCATAAGCACCAGAAAAATAAGCCGTTCGCGGTTTTGCGCCCCTGCAAGTTCGCTTAAAATTTGTGCGGAAAACCAAATGTTGATAAACGGTGCACTTGCGCGGAAAATAGAATCCAGGGTTTTTGCCAAAAACAGCGGGCGCGGAACGATTTGGTGGATTTGTTTTACACCCCGCGACATCATGTCAATATGCCATTTTAAGCCGCGTTTTTTATTCATGCTACTTCCACCCCTTTGCGGTAATATTTACTTTGAATTTCAAATAATTCTGCGTACTTTTTCCCCGCGCGGATTAGCTCGTCATGGGTGCCTGTTTCCGCAATGCCTTTGCCGTCTATCAGCAGAATGCGGTCGCAAAAACGGGTAGACGCTAAACGGTGGGAAATATACACCGACGTACGCCCGCGGGAAAGGGCGTTATACCGTTCGTACAACTCGCTTTCTGCGATGGGGTCCAGTGCGGCGGAGGGTTCGTCCAAAATAAGAATGGGCGCGTTTTTGTACAGGGCGCGGGCAAGCATGAGGCGTTGGGTTTCCCCGCCCGATAATTCCGCCGCGTCAAAATGGACTTCCTTTATCAGCTTGGTGTCCGCGCCTTGGGGCAGGGCGTTAATTTTGTCCGCTACCCCCGCTAGGGAAAGGCTTTCTTGCAAACGTTTTTCCGTCCCTTCCCCCGTGTCGGGGGTAATGTTGTTTCTAATTGAATAGGGCAGAATGTTAAATTCTTGGAAAACGGCGGTAAACAGGCTGTAGTATTCCTCGCGGTTAAAGGTGCGAATGTCCGTCCCGTTGAGAAGCACCGTGCCTTCCGTGGGGTCGTATAACCCGCACATGAGCTTTACCATGGTGGTTTTCCCCGCGCCGTTTAAGCCCACAATGGCGAGTTTTTCCCCCGCCGTAATGGTGAGGTTAAGGTTCTCCAGCACATTTTCCTCCGTGCCGTGGTAGCGGTAGGTGACGTTGCGGAATTCCAGCGCATACAGGTCGGCTTTGGGAATTTCCGCGCCCCCTTCGCGGGTAAATTTGTTGGGGTATTCAATGCATTCCCGCACACGGCAAATATTTAGGCTGTGGCGCGATAGGTGTACGTATTGGTTGAAAATTTCTGTTACCCAGCCGGAAAATCCGCCAACGGCGGCGAATAAAAGCACAAACATATCCACCGTAATTTGCCCGTTAAGCACCAGATAAATGAGATACGCATAAGCAACGCCCTCCCGCAGGAAAATGGCGATACAGTCCACCAAATCGGCAAGGAGATTCTTGGTTTCGCCCCTTCTTTGGAAGGCGTAGACAAGGTTCATATTTGCGGTGTACAGCGCTTTTATCCAGTCCACCATGGCAAACAGGCGAATGTCCTTCATCATGGAATTTCGCTCGTTAATGCCATTGATGTAACTGCCGCGCTTGCTGGGGGCGGCGCGTTCGCTGTCGTGGTCGTGCCACCATTTGTTTGCCCGTTGCCGCGCTATAGCACCAAAAATGCAAGACACCGCCGCAATCGACAACACCAGCGGATGCACGTTAATGAGAATCACCATATACACAATAAAACCCAATAATCCAATGCCTAAATCCTTTAAGGTTTCGTAGAAAGTTTGGGTACTCATATCCCCGCCAAATACTTGGTCGCTGGCTTTTTGGCGCAGGTCGTTAAACTTCTGCTCGTCCAAATTGGCGTAGTCGGTGGTAACCACCCGCTCCATAATAAAATTGGCAAATCGCAGGCGAAGCCCCCCTGTGCGCCCTTGGTCTGCCATTTCGTAATAGCCGTTAATGCCATTCAATACCACCGTAACGGCGGTAAAGCCCAAAATCGTAAGCACCAGCCGTTGCAAGTCCACCCCCCGCGTAATCTGCTCTACCACCGTTGCGGGCAGAAATATCGCCACCGTAGCAATTGCCACCGCTAAAAATATTTGCGCGGCGATAATAAACAGCACGCCCTTGTCCCACCGCCATGCGTGGGCGGTCATGTAGCGTGTGTTTTGCCATACGGAGTAGGCGGGTTTTTCTTTTTTCTTGGGTTCGTTCATCGAATATCACCTTTTTCTGTAAGAAAATAAATTTAATGGACATAGCCTATCATATTTTTCCGCAGAAAATAAAAATCGCGCACGAGTGGTAGCAAATCGCGCACGAATGGTTATAATGTAGCAAAGAAGGGGGTGGAGTTATGGGTGCGGCACTAGCGCTAGACCATATACCATTGTATGAAGTAGTGATTCATAAGGACGAGGACGGCGGGTACTGGGCTTCCTGTGAAATGACTAACGGCGGTGCAAACGCAATGGGCGACACCGTTTATGAAACGCAACGTAATATGTATGAATCTATGGCGTTATTTTTAAAAGATGATTATCCCCATGTACAGGATTTTATGTTGCAGTTTGTGATAAAGCAATGAATAAACCGCCGATAATTACCGCCAAATTTTTTTACCATGCATTAATTAAATTTGGTTGCCGCGCTATTTCTTCAGAAGGTTCACATTTTAAGGTTGAGTTCCCACCAACGGGACGGCGTTCTACCATTCCCGTACATGGGAAAAAAGATATTAAGCTGGGCTTTATGAAAACGATTTTAGGGCAATTAGGCATCAATGCCGATGAATTTATTGAATTTTTAATAAAATAACATTTCATAACGGCAGCATAATTTCTGTGGCAAATATCCCGTCCTCAAACTGGCGGTTAACGAAGCCGTTATTTTTATCCACAATGCGGTCAATTCTTTTTAACCCAAAGCCATGGTCGGGGTCCTTTTTCGTAGAAAGCAATTGCAAGCCCTGCCGTTGGGGGAGCGTTCCCATGGCATTGGAAACGGAAATGTAAAACATCTCCTTGTGCTTGCCAATGTACAGTCGTATGAAGCGTTCTGCCTTGGGAAGAAGGGCGTTGGCTTCCATGGCATTGTCCAGCAAATTACCGATAATCACCGCTAAATCCACCTCCGAAATGGTTAGCGTTTCGGGTACGGTGGCTTTTGCGTTTACTTGAATCTCCTTTGCCAGCGCGAGGGATATTTTACTATTAAGTATCGCATCCATCATTACATTCCCCGTACGGAGGATGGTGTCTACCCCTGTTAAGTCGGCGTCCAGCTTGGTTAAGTAGGCTTCGTGGGCTTCCCGTTGCCCCAGTGTTAAAAAAGCTTTCATTACCTGTAAATGGCTGTGGTAATCATGCCGCCAGCCGCGTACTTGGTTGTACATATTTTGCACTTCGGCATAATGCTTGAGCATTAAATCCTGTTGGTACGCGGCAATGCGGCGGTCGGCTAGGTATGCGAGATAACGCCGTAGCGCAAAAACAACCAGCGTACCCACCGCAAGCCCCGCAACTCCAATGAAAATCAACATCATCATGGGAACGCTCCCATTGTGCCCCTTACATGTGCGGCAAAGGCTTTGTTTACCGTACCGTATAACCGCCGTGAAAGGGGAATTTCTTTGCCATTTTCAAAGGTTATGTCGGTTTTTGTAATTTTACTAATGTGGCGGATATTGGCGATATAGGAGCGGTGGCAATGGATAAAATTTGCGTCCAGTAGGGCTTCCAACTTGGATATGGGCATTTTTACGTTGTGTACGTGGGTTACGGTCGTTATCAGTACATAATGGGCAAGGCTTTCGATGTATAAAATATCCGCGAGGGGAATGCGGCGCTGTGCCCCGTCCACGGGCAATAATAGGGATGGTTTTTCTTGGGCTTCCTTGGAAAAACGTGCCGCCGCCTTGTCCAGCACTTCAAGTAATTTGTTTTCGCTTACGGGCTTTGTTAAATAATGCAAAGCGGAAACCTCATACCCCTCCTGCACAAAATCGGGTAATGCGGTGATGAAAATTATCGCGGTGCGCTCGTTTTCCTTGCGGATTTTATGGGCAAGTTCCACACCGTTTAACGCCCCCATTTGAATGTCCAGCAAAATAATATCGTATTCGGTAGCGCTCCCAAGTAGGAATTGCTCGGCGCTTTCAAAAACGTCAATTATCACGGAAGTGGCGCGGGTTTGGGCAAACTTGGTAACGATGCCGTGGAGGTATAACCGTTGTGGGGCTTCATCGTCGCATATGGCTAGGCGTAGGTTAAGCATGTAGCACCGCCTGCCACATGGCTTCCTTTACATAGCCGATGTAGGTTTTTGTGCCGCCGCGCTCCAATTCTTCCCGCGCTTCTTCAATTAAATTACAGAGGTTGTAAAATAAATGCCGTGCCCCTGCGCCCGCACCCAGCGGAGCAGGGTATTTCGTGAGCATTTTTGCCACGCTGTCGCTCCAAAAATAACACATGTCGTTAAGCGGGTCGTGGTAGCTTACCAATCCAAAATCCAGTACGCCGCATAACCGTTTGGTTAGCGGGTTGTAGTGCATATTCCAGAAGTGCAAATCGCCGTGGTTAAGCACCTGCGGCGGTGGGTTCTCGTGTATGGTTGCCTCAAAGGCTTGCACAATGTGTGCCAATTTTTCTTGCTCGGTGGGGGTCAGTTCGTTTTTTACAAGGTCGGTGTAATTTTCATAAAAATAATCGGAGTTGGGGGCGTTCCCGTATTCCGTTGCGCCTTGTAAACGTGGTGCGGGAAGGGTATGCATTTCATGCAAAAATTCGCCCAGTTGGGCGTAGATAATGCTTTGCTCGGCTTCTGTTAGGGATGCGTAAATTTCGTCTGTAAACTGCACCCCCGAAAGTAGCGACATACCCAATATTTCCCGCCCGTTGGACAGCGTGGCGAAGTACAGGGGCTTGGGCACGGCAAGGGTGGTTTTGCCGTGCAGCAGCTCCAGTGCGGCAAATTCCAGCGCAAGGTTAGAATCCGATGTGTTAGAGGCGAGGTGGGTTTTAAACACAATTTCGCCGTTTGCCAAATAAACCGCCCCCGCTTTGCCGTTGGCGAGATGGGTTAGGGTGCGTATTTCCAGGTTTGGAAATGCTTCTTGAAGGTATGTCAACATTTTATCACCCGTTGTTTCATTTTGTATGTATGGGGGATTATTCTACGATGATAGGCCGATGCAGGGCGCGTGTCATGGCGATGTAGCGTAGTTTCACATCCAGCGGCTGCGCCGTGTATTGGGAAGCATCCGTAATAATTACTGCATCAAATTCCAGTCCCTTGGCAAGGTATACGGGCATGATAATAACCCCACCCTCGTAGTCGGCTTCCTGCTCGGAAATGATGGGATAACGGGGGTTATTTTTTTTGGCTAAAGCGGCTTGCAGCCCTTCACATGCTGCCGCCGTTTTCGCAATTAGAGCAATGGAGCGGCATCCCGCTCCCTGTGCGTTCTTTATTTCTTGGGAAATAATTGGAACGCCTCCTGTACGGTGTATTACCTTTTCCCCGTGGCGTATTACGGGTACTGCCAAGGGCACGGCGGGAGCGCTCCCGCTTGGGTATAACTGCATGATTATGGGGTTAGCGGCTTCCATAATTTCGATGGTGGTGCGGTAGCTTTGGGCAAGGATAAGGGGCTCGGCGTCAAAGATTGGGCGAATTTCCTCCCAATTATTAACCCCCTTGTGCGCCAGTAAACCTTGGTGTAAGTCCCCCATTATGCTAAAGGAGGCGGCGGGCATTGCCTCCCGCAGTGCAAGGAATTGGAAGGGGCTGTAATCCTGGGCTTCGTCTACCACAACGTGCTTCATTTCATTGCCCTTAAAGCCGAAAAGGTGCTTCTGCATGAACAAAAGCGGCGGCAAATCCTCGGGCTCTAGAATGCCGCGGGCGGTGGCAAGGCGTGTTTCTTCCAAAAGAACATCGCATTCTGCGAAAGTGAAGATACCCTGCGCCATTTGTGCCAGCAAGCCCGTGGTGGTGAATAGTTGTTGGTAATAGGTGAGGGCGTCCTTTAGCTTAAAGGCTTTCATGTATTTCTTGCGGGTTGGGCGCGCCTTTTCGTGTAGTTGCTTGAGCATAAGGTCCCGCTTTTCCAGCACCCGTGTAAATTGGCTGCGGCGAGAGGAGCTGTCCTCGGGCATGAGGACTTTTATTTTTGCCATATGCTTGTCAAATACGGCGATGATATTACGCTCGAAGCGCGGAAGCTGCCGCTTTAAGGTGCCGGTTAGGTATTTTTCAATTTCCCCCGCCCGTTTGTTGGTGGGCAAAAAGGTGTAGGTTTCCGTGAATAGCTTTGCGATTTTTTCCCGCGGGAAAAGGGCGTACCCCTCCAGCCCAAAGTCCTCCTCGGGCAGGAGCTGTTCTTCGATATAGCGCAAATAATTTTGTATAACCCGATGGAATTTTAACGAACCCTTTAACCCCGCGGCTGCCATGCGCGGCGTATGGGGAGCGCTCCCGTTGATTGCCTCCGTAAGTGCCGCGAGGGGGGAGGCGACGGGGTGCTTTTTCGGGTCAAGTTCCAAGGAATTTATTACATAATCGGAAAAGGTGGTTTGGGTGACCTGTTCTACCCCCAGCTCGGGCAAAACATCGGAAATATAGCTTAAAAAGAACCGTGACGGCGCGAGAATCATTACATTGCGTGCCGAAAGTGTGTCTGCATGGTTATATAAAAGGTATGCGATGCGGTGCAACGCAATGGTGGTTTTTCCACTGCCTGCCGCCCCCTGCACGATAAGGGGCGCGTTTAACGGCGCGCGGATAATGCGGTTTTGCTCGGCTTGGATGGTGGTAACAATGTCCCGCAGGCGCCTGTCTTTGCTTGCGCCAAGGGCGGCTTGCAAAAAGGTATCGCTTGCGGTTACGTCTATGTCCATGAAGCCTTCCAGCACGCCGTTTTCGATTTGGTACTGGCGCTTTAGGGTTAGCGCGCCTTGAATATGCCCGTCCAAACAATCGTAGGAAGCCTGTCCGATGCGCCCTTCGTAGTACAGCGTCGCCAAGGGGGCGCGCCAGTCGGTGATTAACACCTCCAGCCCGCGCAATAAAGTCATTTTTCCGATGTAATAGGTTTTTCCCTCAAAGTCTACCCGTGCGAAGTAAGGCTTTTTTTGGGCGTACAGCATTTGCCGCTCCATCATTTTCCAGCCGTCCAGCAGGCTAAGGGAGACGGTAAGCTCGGTGTATGCCTCGGGGTTGTCCACGTTCATGTGGGCAAAGGCATAGGAAACGCGGCTGTCCAAGTCCTCTTTTTGTTGAGTGATTTTAGGAATCTCCGTAGCAAGATGCGCCAAAACATCGCTTAAATACGCTTGTTCAATCTCCACGCTTCACCTCATCGCTTTTAAACGCTGAGCTCAACATCAGCGCCATTACATCGTCGGGAATCATGTCGATTAGCCGCTCCGCCTTGGATGGCTTGCGCAGTTCGATTTTGGGCAGTCCCTTCTTTTCCCCTTCCCCCGAGTCGTAGACCACGGCAAGGGGCTTCCCATCGTGGAAAATAGGGACGCGGATGAAGCAAATCGGTTCCTTCTGGGGGAATTTTTCCTTAAATTGCTTGAGGTACTGCTTAATGCCGTACAAATTAGGGCCGTCCTGCACGGCGACTACGTAGCCCCCTTCGGGCAGGTCCTCGTCCATATGGCAGGAATAGGCGACAACCCCTTGGGTGCCAAAACGCGTATGTATTTGAGCCAAGTCCATAAACCGCTGGGGTGGGGGAACGATTTTAAATCCGCGCATGATAACCTCCCGTGGAAATTAACCCTCGTGTAAAACCAACCGGTAAGAAATCCTTACCAGTTGGTTTTCGCTAACGTATTCTACCACGTTTGACAGAAAATTCCTAAACGCATAGAATTGGCGCACATACAAGCAAACCGAGTTAAAACATTTCGCGTATATCGTCAAAGAGATGGTTCGCCTTGCGCATAGCGCGGCGCCCGTCCTTTGCCATACGGTGACGGTATTTATCGTCGGAGAGGGCAATGCCCATACCAACGGCAATACCCACGGCAATGCCGCTCACCAATCCACCGGTAAAACGATGCATGATTAATCCTCCTTTCTAAAACATATAATAGTAAGTATGCGCATGATGGCGCAGGGATATGCAAAAATAAAAATTTTAAAGGAATGATGCGATATGGGAAGACGCGGCGGCGGCGGAATGCGTGGAGGCATGGGCGGTGGAATGCGCGGTGGCGGTAGAATTGGCGGCGGGCTAAGCGGCGGCAGTGGAAGAATTGGCGGTGGCGGCGCACGGGGGGGCGGTGTACGCGCACCTGCACCCCGCGTAAGCGCACCAAGGGCGGCAGCACCCCGTCAACGTAGCGGCGTGGGCAGCTTTGGCGCAGGTATGGCAACGGGCATGTTATTAGGCGGCAGAAGGCGCAGCATGTGGGGCTGGGGCGGCGGCTGGGGTTGGGGACGTCCCCGCCACGTAGTCCATCACCACCACGGTGGCGGCGGTGGAAATGGCGGCGGACGTGGCGGTTGTGGTTGCTTTACCATCATTTTGGCGGCGTTTTTGCTCATTATCGGTATTGCCCTCCTCGGAGAGTTAATGAATTTGGGTACACCCGGGGGCGGAAGCACCGCGATTACCCGTTCCACCGTAGTGCGGGAAGCCCTGCCACGGGGCACGGCGGATTCCACCGTACCCATGATAGTAGACCCCCGCCGCTGGGCACCCAACCAAACGGAAGTGGAGCGCGGAATGCGCAATTTCTACGACCGTACAGGCGTACGCCCTATTTTATATATTACCGACAATATTAATGGCGTACAGCCCTGGGATTTGACGGACGCGCAACTTCGCACCTACGCAGAAGCGCGTTATATGGAATTAACGGGCACAAACCAAGCCCATGTATTATTGCTTTTTGTAGTAAACGCAAACTATGAATACTCCATGTGGGTAACGCCGGGCACGGCGGCAAACCGCATTATGGACGGCGAAGCCATAGACATTCTCATGGATTATGTGGACCGTTTCTTTGCAACGGAACGGGACAATGCCCGCGCATTTTCCCGCGCTTTTGACCAAACAGGCCGCGCAATTATGACCGTCCACCAATCGCCCTGGGTAAATGTAATGATAGTTGCGGGGGTTGCATTGATACTCTTCCTTTTATACACATGGTGGAAGGCGAAGCGCGACCAAAAGAATTTGGAAGCGGAGCAAACCGAGCGGATTCTTAACCAAGACCTGACGGAATTTGGCATACAGGTAGACGACGAAGCAAGCCGTCTGGCGGCACAGTATGAGGATGAAAACGATAATCAAAATTAAACCATAGGAGGTATACAAAATGGGTGTATTAAGCAGATTCAAAAACATTATGGCAGCGAACGTAAACGCGCTGCTGGACAAGGTGGAAGACCCCGCCAAAATGATTGACCAAACCCTACGCCAGCTTGCCACAGACCTTGCGGCGGTAAAAAAGGAAACCGCAGGGGTAATGGCAGAGGAAACCCGCACCCGCCGCGAAGCGGACGCAAACCAAGAGCAAGTGAAAAAGAATATGGACTTGGCAAAAAAAGCCCTGCAAGCAGGGAACGAGGACCACGCCCGCGTGTTCTTAAACAAGAAAAACGAGCTGGAAGCCCAAGGGGTAGAGCTGCAAAAGCTTGCGGAAGCCGCCCAGCAAAACGCGGTGCAAATGCGCCAAATGCACGACAAATTGGTGCGTGACATTAACCAATTACGTTCCCGCCAGGCTACCATAAAATCCAACCTTGCCGTGGCAAAAGCCACCGAGCGCGTAAACAAGGTAGGGGCGGCGGGTTCTAAAGCCGAAGGCGCAATGCAAGCCTTCAGCCGCTTTGAAGCCCAAGCCCAGGAGCGTTTGGACCGCGCCCGCGCCTTAGGTGCCCTCAACGAAGTACCCAAGGACGAAGCCGCGGCACTTGCCGACCTGTACAAAAGCGGCGGCGGCGCGGCATTGGACGACGAGCTTGCCGCCCTTAAAGTGGAAATGGGCTTAGCCCCCGCCACCTCTACCGATGATGATTTGGCAGCGTTGTATGCAGAACTGGATAACGACGCGCCCATTCCCAATTGAATAAGAAAAAAACCGCAAAACCAAAGCCCGCTGTAAAAAAAACCGTTGCGAAAAAAGCAACGGCAAAAAAGGCGGTGGCCGCCCCTAAGATTAATGAACTTGTAAAGGGTAAATTCGTAGGCACGGCAAAGGGCTTTGGGTTTGTGGTATTCGAAGAAAAAGGGGCGGATGATATTTTTATCCCGCCCCATTTTACGTGCGGTGCGCTCCATGGCGACGAGGTAGAAGTACAGCTTACCATAGACCGCCCCCGCAGCGCGAATGCAAGTATTCGCGGTAGGGAGCGCTCCCATGATGTGGAAGATGAGCATAAACAGCTAGGGCGCATTACGCAAATTCTGCGGCGCGATACCTACGTAGGCACCTATTACACCGAAGGGGCGCAGGGCTATGTGCGCCCGCTGGAAGGGAAAATCCCCTACACCTTCGCCGTTCCCCCTAAGAGCAAAACGCGTTTTGCCTTGGCGGACGGGCACCGCATCGTTTTCTCTGTAGACAAAAAAAGCAAGCCCGAAAACGAGCTAACGTCAGCGTTTGTTACCGAGGTGCTGGGGCATATGAACGACCCGGGGGTAGATGTGCTTACTTTGGTGCGCCAGGCGGGTATCCCCTACGAATGGCCCGAAGACGTAACCGCCGCCGCCAACGCCATGCCTACGGAAGTGGATGAATCCGCGAAGGCAAACCGACTGGACTTACGAAACGACTTCATCTGCACCATCGACGGCGACGACACAAAGGACATAGACGACGCAATCTCCCTTACCACCACGGCAGAGGGCGGCTTTAAGCTGGGGGTACACATCGCAGACGTAACCCATTACGTAACCGAAGGCGCGCCATTAGACCGCGAAGCCCTGCGCCGCGGCACCAGCGTGTACCTTGCCGACCGCGTAATTCCCATGCTGCCCCACAGCCTTTCCAGCGGGATTTGCTCCCTTTTCCCCAACGTGGACAGGCTTACCCTAAGCTGCCTAATGACGGTAGATAAGGCGGGCAACGTAACGGACTACGAAATCCGCGAATCCCTTATCAACAGTAAGCGGCGGTGGACGTATAACGACGTGGAAATGCTGCTGGAAACGGAACAACCCCCCACGGCAGAGGACGATGAAGCCCTAACTTTGTGGCTACCCTTCTTCCAAAACCTTGACCGTTTGCGGGCAATTTTGTGGGACAAGCGGCGCAAACGCGGCGCGTTAGACTTCGATTTGCCCGAGGCGAAAATCCGCGTAAACGAGGAAGGGCGCCCCATTTCCATCGAACCTTATGCCCGCAACCGCGCCACCGCCATCATCGAAGAATGCATGATATTATGCAACGAAACCATTGCCACCTACGCCTTGGACAAGAAAATCCCCTTCGCCTTCCGCACCCACGAGCCCCCCGACGCGGTGAAACTTTCGCGACTAAAGCAAGTGGCGGCAAACTACGGCGTAAAAATCCCCGCCACCGCTTCCAAGCCCAAGGCGCTACAAAAAGTCCTTGCCACCGTGGCAGAAACCCCCGGCGCCTACGCCATTTCCGGCGCGGTTTTGCGGGCGCTGCCCCAGGCATTGTACACGGCGGACAACCCCTCCCACTACGGCTTGGCAAGCGATGCCTACTGTCACTTTACGTCCCCCATACGAAGGTATGCGGATTTGCAAATCCACCGCATCTTAAAAAGCGACGCGCCGAAATCCTTTAAGGGAGCGCTCCCGGTTGTATGCGGGCAGGCTTCCCGCACCGAGCGCACCGCAGAAGCACTGGAGCGGGAAGTTTCCCAGCTTAAAAAGGTACAGTTCATGGAGGATTATATCGGCGAAACCTTTGGGGGCATGGTATCGGGCATAACCGCCTGGGGCGTGTACGTGATGTTGCCCAGCACCATAGAGGGCATGGTACCCATAGAAACCCTGAAAAAAAGCGGCTTGCGCTATGATAAGGACAAAAAGTGCTATGTAAGCCAGCGTAACAAAACCGCCCTTGCCCTAGGCACGAAGGTAACAGTACGGCTGGTTGACGCAGACACCGAGGAACGGAAGCTGACGTTTAAGCTGGTGGATAAGTAACGCGAATTATTTCCCTATAAGCATTGTTAAAAATTGTACCGCCCAAAAGGTCAAGTCACAATCCAACGCGGTTTTTTTGCGGTAGTCGGGTTCTAAGAAAACCTCGCCATAACCGCCTACGGCGTTGTATTTACTGCCCGATTGGGCTTTTTTTTGTGCTTCCGAGGCATAGTTGAGCCGCAGAATGCCGTCCTTTTCCAAGGCTTCCCTAAGGTTCTCTGCGGAAATGCGCAGAATTTCAATTTGCGTGCCCGCCCCCGTCATCGCCATTTCCGTAAGCAGGCGGCGGTGCATTACGTGCCCGATGGTATCCACGGAAAAGGGCAAAATTGGGCGCACCAGCGCACCCAGCGTTCCAAGGTAACCGCTTCCCCCCTTTATAAGAATGCCCTCGGTTTCGTTCACCAAGTCGTTGTTGATGTGGTTAATGGCGCGGGCAAGGATTTTAATATTTTCGGGGGTGCGCCAACTTTGGGTGTACGCCAGCGTTGCAAGGTGATAGCAACAGGGCATATATTTTTCCTCGGTGATAAAATGGTAGAAAAAATTGCCCTTCTTTTTGCGGGTATCCTCGGTAATTTCCTCGATGTTGGTGATTTGCAGCATGGCGGCAAAGGCGTCTAAGGAAATTTCTTGGAAATGACGAAGGGGGGCGTCATCGCCGTAGCCCAGCATGGCTTGCAAAGTGTAAAGGAGGGTGTTAAGCCCACCGCCTTGGCGCAAGCCCAAGTTGCGGTGCAAAAATCCCTTGTATTCCGTGGGGGGGCGGTTGCGGTATTCTTCCTGAAGCACATCGTCGTTGCGGTAGGCGGAAACAAGCCCCGTGATTAGCGGATGCGCCTTGGGAATGCCGTAGTACACCAGTAGCTTTGCCGCGCTTTCGCCGTCCTGTAAGGGCGTTTGGTGAAATTTTACCCCCCGCCAATTTGTAAAGCCGTGTATCCCCTCGCCAATAAAACCGTTGGGCTTGGCGTAGCTTTCCACCAGTTTAAAATTGGGAAGGGCGTAAATTTGCGCCAGCCATTTCTCCTCTTCGGCGGGGGTAATGCCGCCCAAAATTTCCTTGCGTAAGCGGTATTGGATAACCGCCCCTGCGTTTTCCAGCAAAAAGTCGATGGATTTTGAGAGATTCATTGCTAACCTTCCCCCCGTGCAAAGAATGGTATCCCTTGTAAGATAACACATATTTTAACGCATTTCATACACTAGACAAGAGGTGGTTTTGTGTCGGATGCGTTGTTTGCCTTTTTGTTGACCTTGTTTGCGGGGCTTGCCACGGGAGTGGGTGGCGGCGTTGTGCTTTTTACGCGGGTGGAAAATAAAAAAGCCCTTGCGGTGTGCCTTAGCTTTGCGGCGGGGGTTATGCTGTATATTTCCTTTGCGGAAATTCTATTGAAGGGCTTCGAAGGCACGTGGTACTGGCTGGCTACCCTTGCGTTTTTTGGTGGAGTGGGGGGCATGGCGCTTTTGGATAGGTGCATTCCCCGCCGCGAGGACGCCCTAAGGCGCACGGGCAATATGTCGGCGTTGGCAATTGCTATTCACAACTTCCCGGAGGGGATAATCACCTTTATGGCGGCGATGTACGACCCAGCCCTGGGCGTCGCCATTGCCGTTGCCGTGGCGATACACAACATCCCCGAGGGCATTGCCATGGCGGCGCCCTTGTATTACGCCACGGGCAGTAAAAAGAAGGCACTGCTTGTAGCTACCCTTTCGGGGCTTACCGAGCCGCTGGGGGGCTTGCTTGCGTGGCTTGCTTTGCGGCGCGTAGTAGGCGATTTTGACGGCGCATTTGGCTTTATTTTTGCCGCCGTTGGCGGGATTATGGTATTTGTGGCACTGCATCAATTGCTGCCCGCGGCGTATCGCTACGGCAAACACAGCACAATTATGGGCTGGTTATTTGCGGGCATGGGCGTGATGGCGGTAAGCCTTGTAGCGATGGCGTTTGTGTTTTAGCGCGATTGACTGTATTATACGGCTAATACAGTCTCGCGGGGTGAAAGATGGAAATTTTACTATTTAAAAATCCGCTTTTGCGCTTGTTTGCGGAAAGTAAGCGCCATTGGGCGGGCTTATTTTTCATGGTTGCCCTGGCGTTTGCCGCAGGCATTTTTAAGACGCGTGCCGTTACGCTGTGGGGCGCGGCGGTGGATTACGGCGTAGGCGGGCATACCGATTTGATGCGTACTGCCGTGTTGGGAATGCTCATTTTTATTGTGCTGGACGGCATTCGCACGGGGGCGCATTACACCGTAATCGGCTACGCAACAGAGGGATTATTTTTCGATATGCGAAGGCGGTTGTTTTCCGCGTTGTGCCATGCCGACACCGCAACGCTGGAGCGGCAAGCCCATTCGGGGGATATTGCCCTGCGTGCTTGCGAAGATACGGAACGCCTGTGCGACGTTATCGCGGGTAATTTTTCGCATTTTATGCGGCTCATTTTCCAAGCAATATTTGCGATTGTGGTGTGCTTGCTTTTAAGTTGGCAGCTGGCAATCGCTTATTTTTTGGTGCTTCCCTTATCACTGTATGTGCTTTCCGCGGTGAGCCGTCCGCTGGAAAGGCTGCAAGCCGAAGCCCGCGGCGGGGCAGGGCGGTCGGTAGATGTGGCTACCGACGCGCTTTCCGCCATACATGCCGTAAAAATGTACGGTGTTCAGGATGAAATGGACAAGCGGTTCGCCAAGCATGTGGACGAATCTTTTGCCCGCTCTATACGCGCAATGCGCATTGGCATGGGCATGACTACAATAAAATACACTGTAGCCGTGGTACAAACGCTGGTTTTGTTTGTGATAGGGGCGTGGCTTGTGGGGCGCGGGCTGGTGAGCATTGGCGCGGTAATGGCATTTGTGGCGCTAGCCGTGTACGTGACGGAAGCCATGGGCATGGTAGACCGCATGATTTTTCGCGTAAAGGAAGCAAGTGCGCTGGCAGGGCGCATTTATGAAGTGCTGGAATTACCCGATGAGGAAGAGGTGCTTGCGAAAAACGGGAACGCTCCCGCGCCGACGGAGGCAGGGGAAGAATATGTACGCTTTACCAACCTGCATTTTGCCTACGAAAAGGGCGGAGCGCCCGTACTTGCGGGTATAAACCTTGTCGTACATAAAGGGCAGAAGGTCGCAATTATCGGCGCGAGCGGCGCGGGTAAAAGCACCCTTGTAAAAATTATTTGCCGCTTGTACGGTTATAGCGGCGGGAGTGCTGTCATACTGCCGCGCCAACGGATTGCACTGGTAAGCCAAGAAGCCGGCTTATTTGAAGGCACAATTTATGAAAATGTACAATACGGCAACCCCGCCGCTACACAAGCCGACATAGAAAACGCGCTAAAAGCCGCCGACTTATGGGGCTTTGTTTCCACATTGCCGCAGGGCGTACATACGCCGTTAAGCGAATTTGGCGCAAGCCTTTCGGGCGGGCAGCGGCAACGGCTTAGCATAGCCCGCGCGTTGGTGAAAAACGCCGACCTCGTATTGCTGGACGAAGCAACCAGCGCACTGGATATAAAAACAGAGCAAGAGGTGCAACATGCGCTGGATAATTTACTGCATAACCGTGCCGCTATTATTGTGGCGCACCGTCTAACCACCGTGCAAAAAGCCGACTATATCTACTGTATGGACGGCGGGCGCATAACAGAGGAAGGCCCGCCCGCGCAGCTGCGGACCGCAGGCGGCTATTATGCCGAAATGTGCGAATTACAGGGGGTGACTTAATGAATGCCTTCACCCGAACCTTTTCGTATATGAAGCCCCATCGTATGCGGTATTTTGGCGCGTCGGCATTGTCTGCACTGGAATTAGCGGTGCTGTTCTCCGTCCCCTTCGTTAACCGAATGCTGGTGGAAATGTTTACCCAAAATGGCGGCGACACGGTACGGAATATTGCGTCTATCCTTGTTGCTTTGCTTGCGCTTACGCCGTTTATCGCTATCGGGCGCTATTGGCAGGAGCGGTACGCCCAAGGGCTTTCCAATAGCTTAAAAAAATCTCTTTTCGCCCATATACAGCGCCTGCCCCTTGCTGTGTTAAACCAACGGCAAAGCGGGGACTATTTATTGCGCGTAAGCAACGATGCAGACCGCGCAGGCAGCATGTTTAGTGGGTTTATTGTGCTTTCCTTATTGCGTTTTTTAGTTGTTACGGCGGTTACGATGGTACTGCTCATTCTTACGGATTGGCGCATTGCGTTGCTTGCGCTGGTATATAATTTAGTGTGCTTTGGGCTGTCTTTGCTGGTGAACCCCTATGTAAACAAGCTGGAGCGGGGCGCACGGCAGGAAATTTCCGCATCTGCCAACGTGGTATTGGAAACGCTGCGCGCCATTCCCATTGTACGTGTTTTTGCGTTAGCGAGTACCCTCGGGGAGCGGTACCAACGCCGATGTGAAGCCGTGCGCCAAACGCGGGTAAAATTCCGCACCGCCAACGGCTGGGCATACGGGGTGATGGATATTTTCTCCTTCTCGGCGCAGGCGGTGGGCTTTATTGCCGCCATTTTTTTGCTGACGCGGGGGGAAATGACCCTTGCAAGCGCGGTGTATGCTGCAAGTCTGATGGCGCTGGCTTCCAACGCAATGCTACAGCTTTCTACCTTCATTTTATGGGTGCAGCCGCCCCTCGTAGCCGCAGGGCGTATCTTTGAAATATTAGACCGCCCTGCCGAAGCGGGAGCGCTCCTGCGCACCCCTCTTGATACCGCGCACCCCACCGCAATTGAAATAGGTAACCTCTCCTTCACCTATCCCGACGGCACAAATGCCTTGCAAAACATAAGCGTAACCATCAAAAATGGCGAACGCATCGCCCTTGTAGGCGAGTCGGGCGGCGGAAAGTCAACCTTGGCGCAAGTCATCGCCGCCTTATATACACCGACCCAAGGCGAAATCAAATATTTCGGCGAAAGTAATCTAACACCCGAGCAAGTGCGTTCATATATCGCCTATGTGCCCCAAAATCCCGTTCTCTTCGAAGGCACGGCATACGAAAACATTGCCCTTGGCAACCCCGCCGCTTCCCCCGCGCAAATAAAAAAAGCCGCGCAAGACGCAGGCGTAGAAGGCGAAATCCTGCACAACCCCGTGGGCGAACGCGGTATGTCCCTTTCCGGCGGGCAACGCCAGCGCGTGGCAATCGCCCGTGCCCTGTTAAAGGACGCGCCAATCCTTATCTTAGACGAAGCCACCGGCGCCCTGGACAGCGAAACAGAGGCGCAAATCCAACTTTCCTTAGAAAAACTAACCCAAAACCGCACCACAATTACCATCGCGCACCGCCCCGCGAGTATCCAAAGCGCGGATAGGGTGGTTAGGCTGGAAAAAGGTTCGCATTTCTGAGCTTGGTTTCATTTTTCAAGCTTAGGTAACGCCCGCAGCTGCCCGCAAGCGGCGGAAATGTCTCCGCCAAGACTGCGCCGCACGGTGGTGTTTATGCCTTTCTCCGTAAGGATAGCGGCGAAGGCGTCAATCTCCTTGCGTGGGGTAGGGGTAAAATGGGAGCGCTCCCGTCCTTTTGCATTTACGGGAATGAGATTAACATGGCATAACATGCCCCTTAACAAATGCGCCAGTTCGTGGGCTTGTTGGGGGGCATCGTTTATACCCCGCGCCATGGCGTATTCAAAGGTAATGCGGCGGCGGGTGGTTTCGGCGTAGGTACGGCAGGCAGAAATTAATTCGTCCATCGGGTAGCGGTTGGCAATGGGCATAAATTGGCGGCGAATTTCGTCCGATGCGCCATGCAAAGATACGGCAAGGTTAATTTGCAATTTCTTCTGTGCCAGTGCCAATATCTCGGGTACAAGCCCGCAGGTGGAAAGGGTAATATGCCGTGCGCCGATATTCGCGCCTTTTTCGGCGGAAATAAGCTCGATAAAGCGTAATGACGCATCAAAGTTGTCCAGCGGTTCGCCGCAGCCCATCATCACAATGGAAGAAACGCGCTCGGGCATTGCGTAAATTTGGGCGCAAATTTCCCCCGCCGTTATATTGCGCACCAGCCCCCCAATTGCAGAAGCGCAAAATTTACACCCCATACGGCACCCCGCCTGTGTAGAAACACAAACAGAAAGCCCGTGGTTATACCGCATCAGCACCGTTTCCACTGTGGCATCGCTTAGGTCAAATAAAAATTTTACGGTGCCGTCCTTAGACGCTTGCCGCGTTACCTCGCGGATTGGCGTAAGCCGACAGCGTTCGGCAAGCCCCGCCCGCATTGCCTTTGGTAAATTATCCATTACTTCAAACGACTGTGCGCCGCGCTTGTGCAGCCACTCAAAAACCTGCCCCGCGCGGTACGCGGGCTGGTTAAGTTCGCTCATTAAAATTTTTATTTCTTCTAAATTCATGGACAAGATGTCGTACACAGCATCACTTCCTCAACGATTTAACTGTATTATAAAACTTGACCTTCTGTAACACAAACGTTAAACTATTCCCAAATCTAAGAAAATGGCCGTGATGTGTTCATGGAAGACATTCTGCGTTATTTCACCCAAGACGCGGGTTTCACGCGATTAATGGAAGGCATGTGGGACCTGTACGCCCGCCACGGGCGTTGTTTTGGTGCGGTACGTCTGTTAAAACCGCAAGCGGACGAGGAAAAGGCGATATCCGACTTTTTCCGCCGCGATTATTACGACCAAGCATTGATTCGCATTAGCCTTGCAGAATTTGAGCGCCAATTGCATAAGGTTTTTAAAGACGCCCCAAGCCTTGGCGTATTGCTTGAGGGCTATTTTGCGCGTCCGATTACTTCGCCTGTCGAAGATGCAAAGGACCGTTCCAAGGTGCGCGACAGCTTTGCCCATCATGTAAAAACCGAGATTTTGCCGAAGTACGAAGGCACGCCCGCCGGGCACTGGCTGCGCGAAATGATAGCCCACATGCGCCGTACGTACAAACCGTGGGCAGAAAAATTTATTACAACGCCCGACCCCGTGGAGGCGCAGGTAAAAACCGTTTGCACGGCGCTTAACGCGCTCTCGCAGGATGAATATATTCTGCTTTCGGATTTTTCGCACCGTATTTGCGGCGACTCGCAAGCCTTTGATTTTTACGGAAGCCACGGACCGTTATTTTTGCGTGCGCTGGCACGGCGCTTTAACGCGCAAATCCCCGCTAATTTAGAGGACAGCATTTCGCTGTATTGGCAAGCGGGGCTGCTTTCGAACGGTGTGCTTAATACAGTTACGGTTTTGGGACTTATCGCCTTTTGCGAAGATGCCGACGCCGCATGCGAATATTACGACAGCTTAGGCGAAGCACACGTGCTTACGCTGGAAAATATCAGCCGCTTTACCCGCGTTAATGCGTATGGCAATAAAGTATTTATTGTGGAAAGCACTCCCGTTTTTGCCCTGCTGTGCGAACGGCTTCGCGGTACACAGGCTACAATTATTTGTGCCGCCTCGGGGTTAAATGCCGCGCTGGACAGGCTGCTTTCGCTGTGCTGTGATAGCGGCGCGCAGTTATATTTCTCGGGAAATATGGACCTGAAGGGGCTTCAATTAGGCGACAATATGTATCTGCGGTATGGGAAGCAATTTTACCCATGGCGCTTCGGCAAAGCCGATTACGAGCAAGCATTGGCGGAAAATGAGGCAATGCTTCCCGAGGAAAAGAAGGAAACTGCATTACATAACGATGTGTTTGCGTCGTTGCTTTCTGTAATGCGTAAAAAAGGGAAAACCGCAGGGCATATGCCCTTGGTTAATTTACTTGCACTGGATATCAGAAAACATATAACGACAATTTAGGCGCTCGCTTACATTGCGTACAGGAGGTTGACATGGAAAATAAAGTAGAAGTGGTTATTAATGGTGAGGTTATCCCCATAAAGTCCAGCAATTCGGTGGAATACATTCAAAAATTGGCACACTACGCGGGGCAGCGTATCGAGGAATTGGCAAAACGGTACGAAACGATAATGATTAGCGAGCGCGCGCGTTCCTATCTTATTGCGTTGAATATTGCCGACGATTATTTGAAGGTTGAACCCGAGCTGAAAAAACTGCAAAACGAGCATAATAAGCTTACAAGAGAGCATTCGCAAATTTACGACGAAAACATAAAGCTTACCGAGCGTGTGCATAGCCTGGAGCGCGAACTCGCACAAGCCCGCGCCGAATTAGACGAAATGACCATTACCATGGCAGAGGAACAAAATAAAATTGTGCAATTACAGCTACCCTTCGGCGAAGCACGGAAGGCGATTGGTTGATGGAAACGCTAAGCAAGCTGCGCAATATAATGAAGGCGCAGGGCATAGATGCCTACATCGTAACGGGGGCAGACGCCCACGGCAGCGACTATGTCACCGATTATTGGAAAACCCGCGCGTGGCTTACGGGCTTTACGGGTTCTGCGGGTATGGTCGTTGTCACGCAGGATAAGGCAGGGCTTTGGACAGACGGGCGTTACTTCCTGCAAGCGGAAAAGGAATTAACGGGTACGGGCTTTACGCTGTATAAAATGGAAGAGCCAAACGTACCTACGTACCAGCAATTCCTTAAAGACGAAGTGCCCGCGGGCGGGCGCGTTGCCTTCGACGGGCGCACGCTGCCGTTGCAATCCTACGAAACGATTCGCAAGCAATTGAAGGAAAAAGACGCAGCATACGAATGCGCGTTAGACCTTGTGGGAAATATGTGGAGCGACCGCCCTGCAATGCCGCAACAGCCTGCCTTTGCCCATGAAATTAAATTCGCGGGGCTTTCTGCGGGGGAAAAACTCGCAAGCGTGCGTACGGAAATGAAGAAGAAGGAAATCGGCGGCTACCTCGTCACCGCATTGGATGATATCGCATGGCTGTTAAATATCCGCGGAAACGATGTGCCGTTTACCCCTGTGGTGTATGCCTACGCGTTTATTACACATGCACAAGCCCATGTGTTTGTTGACCCCGACAAGGTGCGCGGTATTCCGTTACCCGATTTTACGCTGCACCCCTATGAAGGGTTTATTAACTTCCTGCGCAATTTGCAGCCCAAAGATGTAAACGGCGGCAAATTATACATTAACGCGAACAAGGCGAATATGCTTATTAACGAAACACTGCCAAAGTCCATTCCCGTAAACCGCAACGTAAACGATGACATTCTGCCGTTAATGAAGGCGAAAAAAAGCGATGGGGAGCTTGCTAATATCCGCAATGCGTATAAAAAAGAAGGCGTGGTTTTGGTGCGCCTTTTAATGTGGCTGGAAGCACAGCTTGCCGCTGCGGGCGAATTAACTTTGCACGAAGGCGACATTACCTGCAAGCTGCGCGACTTGCGCAGCACAATGCCCGATTATATACAGGACAGCTTTTCCACCATTGCCGCCTACGGCGCAAACGCCGCCTCTGCCCACTATAGCCCCGGGGAGCAGGGGGCAAAAATTGAGCGCGACGGCCTCCTGTTAATTGACACGGGCGGCAATTATATGGACGGCACAACCGACACTACCCGCACCATTCCCGTAGGTGCGCTCACCGATGAAATGCGGCGCGATTATACACTGGTGCTGAAGGGGCATATCGCCCTTGCTGTGGCGCAGTTTCCCGAAGGTACAACGGGCAGTCAAATAGATGTGCTGGCGCGCCTACCCCTATGGCTGGACGGGAAAAACTTCCGCCATGGTACGGGGCATGGCATTGGTTATGCCCTGTGCGTACACGAAGGACCGCACAATATTGCACACCGTCACAACGCCGTAGCCCTAACAAAGGGAATGCTGGTAAGCAACGAGCCGGGTATGTACAAGGATAACCATTACGGCATTCGCACAGAGAATATCCTGTGTGTAAAGGAATTGGAAAAGACCGAATACGGGCAATTCTACGGCTTCGAGTCGCTTACCTTTTGCCCGATAAATATATGTGCGCTGGATAGGGCACTACTCACCGACACAGAGCGCACATACCTAAATGCATACCATAAAGCCACCTATAACGCACTTGCCCCCATGCTTACCCCCGAGGAACAAACGTGGTTAAAATCCGCCACGCAGGAGGTGTAACGATGCAAGCGATTCAAGGGATATATAACCACGGAAGATTAGAGCTTGATAAACACGCCGGAACAATTAATTAACGAGGTGAAAAATGCTTGAAATGGTACTGGAAACAAGAACCTTACCCGATACATTATAAGCCGTCCCAGGCAAAAGGAGCTTAACTATGCTAACCACTAACATGCACGAACTGATGCAGATTGTAAATGGTGAACATGCCGACCCGCATCACATTTTGGGAATGCACGACATGGTTGTGGGCAAGAAAACGCACACCACCATTCGTGTGTTTAACCCCGAGGCAAAGGGCGTTGCGGTCATTGGCAAGGACGGCAAGCACCACCCCATGGAGTTGGTGCATCGGTCCGGCTTTTTTACGGTGCAACTGCCCAAAACGCCGCATTATCACTATAAGCTGGCGTTTACGGGGCATAAGGGGCAAGTGTGGGAATCATGGGACGCCTACGCCTTTGCGCCGCAAATAGGCGAATTAGACACGCATCTCTTTGCGCAGGGTACGCACTATCAAATTTATGAAAAGCTGGGCGCGCACCCCTTAACCGTAGACGGCGTAGAAGGCGTACACTTCGCTTTATGGGCGCCTAATGCCAAGCGCATAAGTGTGGTGGGCGATTTTAACGGCTGGAACGGGCTTCGCCACCCCATGCGCTCCATGGGCGGCAGCGGTGTGTGGGAATTGTTTATTCCGGGGCTTGCGCAGTATGATAAGTATAAATATGAAATGAAGCTTCCTACGGGGGAGGTAACGCTTAAAACCGACCCGTATGCCAATTTTAATGAGCTGCGCCCCGGCACGGCTTCCATGGTGTACGACCTTGCGGGCTACAAATGGGGCGATGATAAGTGGATAAAAAATCGCATCGCGCAAAGCCCGCTGGACGGTCCTGTAAATATCTACGAGCTGCACCCGGGCAGCTGGCGGCGCGTGCATGAGGACGGCTACCGCTTCCAATCATGGCCCGAAATGGCAGACACGGTTATCTCCTATGTGAAAGAAATGGGCTACACGCATATTGAATTAATGGGCGTGATGGAATACCCCTTCGATGGTTCGTGGGGTTATCAGGTGACGGGTTATTACGCGCCTACCAGCCGCTACGGCAACCCCCACCAATTTATGGCGTTTGTGGACGCCTGCCACAGAGAAAATATTGGTGTAATTTTAGACTGGGTGCCTGCCCACTTTCCAAAAGACGCCCACGGGCTTGCGCTTTTTGACGGCACGCGCCTGTACGAACATGAAGACCCAAGGCAGGGGGAACATCCCGACTGGGGTACGCTCATTTTCAACTATGGGCGCAACGAAGTGAAGAATTTCCTTATTGCCAACGCGTTATTTTGGATAGAAAAATACCATATTGATGGTTTGCGTGTAGATGCGGTTGCCTCCATGCTGTACCTCGATTACGGGAAAAATTACGGGCAGTGGGTACCCAACCGCT
The DNA here is from genome assembly GCA_009786535.1 of Defluviitaleaceae bacterium. Taxonomy (GTDB): domain Bacteria; phylum Bacillota; class Clostridia; order Lachnospirales; family WQUN01; genus WQRX01. The sequence goes on from WQRX01000042.1 coordinate 27,333, forward strand.
ACGGCGGGCGCGAAAATATCGACGCAGTGGAGTTTATGAAGCACATGAACTCGGTACTGCTTGGCGCGCACCCCCATGTAATGATGATAGCCGAGGAATCCACCGCGTGGACGGGGGTAACCCGCCCCGCCGCCGAGGACGGCTTAGGCTTCTCCCTTAAATGGAATATGGGCTGGATGAACGACTTCCTCACCTACATGACCAAGGACAGTGTGTACCGCAAGCACCACCACCATAACCTCACATTTGGTATGGTGTACGCGTATTCCGAAAAGTATATTCTCGTCCTTTCCCACGACGAGGTGGTGCATGGTAAGGGCTCGCTGGTAAATAAAATGCCGGGGGACCTTTGGCAAAAGATGGCGAACTTACGCGCCGCATACGGCTTTATGATGGGGCACCCCGGGAAAAAGCTGCTCTTCATGGGTGGGGAATTTGCGCAATTTGACGAGTGGAGCGAAAGCCGCGAGCTAAACTGGTTCTTGCTGAACGAGTACGAGCATCACCGCCAAATGCACCTGTATGTGAAGGATTTAAACCACCTGTACCTGCGCGAGAATATCTTGTGGGAGAATGATTTTGAAGGTACGGGCTTCCAGTGGATAAATTGCAACGACTATAGCCGTAGTACCGTTTCGTTTTACCGCACGGTGGGGCAGGAGTATCTCATATTCATATGTAATTTTACCCCCGTGCCGCATATGGACTACCGCGTGGGCCTGCCCGCGGCGGGGGAGTACGTAGAAATTCTTAATAGCGACGAGGAAAGATACGGCGGAAGCGGCATTATTAATACGGGAACGCTGGTTGCAGAAAAATCCGAATGCGACGGGCGCGAGTACAGCCTGCATGTAAAAATGCCGCCGCTGGGCTGCGTTGTGTTAAAGGGTGGGGTTTGACAAAAATATTCTTTGACAAAATCTTAGGAAATGTCAAAACCCGTGGTGTATACTACGCGCAAGTCAAGAGGCACATGACCGACTCCCGCACGTTTACCCCGCGGCTATTGCAA
>WQRX01000043.1 GCA_009786535.1 Defluviitaleaceae bacterium
AAAGCACAGACGATAAAAACAATCAAGGGTAAAATGAACGCTTTGCGCCCTTGATTGTTTTTATCGCCTGTGCTGTGAAATATGCGGCGACGGGGAATATACATCTTTAGAGCAAGGTCAAAAGAAAAAAGCAAAATCAAAAGAGTGTTGTTTACCGTACATCGGCTTCACGCCTTATCGCTTCTTTCTTTATGTCCGAAATACAGCATTTTTCAAGGGGACAGGGTTTTCCTTTACCTGCATAGTGCTTGCAATGCGTACAGTCACAATCTTCCACGCTCCAATGCTCGAAGCGGTTTTGTATGCGTGTGCTAACGCCTCGCTTGTGGTTGCTCGTCATGGTGCAACGCCTCCTGTTTTTGTGATATAATTTTCCAACAAAAAAAGGGCTTGATTTTTTCAACCAAGCCCTGCGGTATAAATTTGTTCCCCCTTTCCACTTCGAGCCAACTTGTCCCGAAGTGTGGAGCTTGCCAATAAAAAACACCGCTTCTTTTGAGTCAAAGAAACGGCATTTATTTGTAGGTTAGCTCGGTTATTGGTTTATTTTGTGTAGTACCTTGTATTGGATTGATTAACGCTCAACATTAAACATTACCTCAACCATATCGCCAAACCCAAAGCCGGATGAAAACTCAATGGCATATTGCCCGTCGCCTACGTATAAGAAGAAAAACCTGCCTTCTTGTATTGCGTTGGGGCGCATACTGCCTTCCCATGTAATGTCATTGTCAAATGATGTGCCAACGGAAGGCAACTGTAATCCGTGAGCGCCAAACATTGTGATGTCGAAGGGATTAAATCCGCCTGTTTCTGTACCTATGTTTTTAATTGAAATAGGTATTGAAAATACTTCTGCCCCATAATGCTGCGACCATCGGTTATCTATGGTATGCCATTCCAATGTTGAACCGATTGTAATTTCAATTATTCCGCTGGAACCGTCAAAAACAAAAGATTCACCTAAGGTTGCCGTGTTTTGCGTGGAAAGGGGTGTAAATGTGGAAGGCGGAAATAGGTTTATGTTAAATTCTTCGATGCCGGGCGAATTAGATTTTACAATGTAAAAAAGGGCTTCGGCGGTATCGCCAAATCCAAATCCGGCAGAAAATTCAATTACATATTCACCATCGCCGTCGTACAGAAAGTGGATTAATCCCGTTTTTGACGCGCCTGCGCGCATCGTCGATTCCCATGTAATATCATAATCAAAAAACGCACCAACGGAAGCTAACTGTAAGCCGTTAGGCGCGAATTTGATAAAATCGAAGGGATTTAACCCTCCTGTAGACGTATCAATATTTCTTATGGTTACAGGAATTGCGAAAATAGCCACGCCGTAATGTTGCGACCAACTGTTTTCAACCTTGCCCCAAAATACATCAGTGCCAAATGATATTTCGAGTTGCCCGCTTGAACCGTTAAATTGAAATGTATCGCCTAGTCCAATCGACCCTTGTTGAATATTTGGTGAAGGCGTGGTTATGTTGCTTGGCGATGGAGATGCCTGTATTTGTGTTGGTGTAGCTGTGACTTGTTCCATTGACGGCGTTCTTAACCCATCACCGCAGGCTGTTAGCTTAATCAACAAAAATACAAGCGTGATAAATAAAAATACTTTTTTCAAAATTTACCTCCGATTTGGTTAATTACCCATTTATTTCTTTGTTGGCTTTTAAAAAGCCTATACCGCTTACAATAGCCGTTGCCGCGCCAATCATTGCAGCAATACCAATGTCGCCAAACATCATACTGCCCAACAATATGCCAATTACGCCAATCACTAATAATAAAATGCCGATGATTTTCATGTCTTCACCCCCTTGCCATTGAAAAAATCCATTCGCACGCGCAAGTTGAAGCGGGTGGAATGGACATAGTATAGAGGGACTATTTTTTGTCGTCTTATGCTGGTAGCAGAAATTATATTAAAGGTTCTAATAATATAATTAATGCCACAGCTGCGAGGAAAAGTGTAGCTAGAATAATGGAAATTAAAATGATACCAAGCAATGTGTATATGATTTTTTTTTCGCGAAATAACGGCAGCTTATTTCTTAACCCCATAAAATTAACAATTAAGGATACCGGTATTAAATAAACACAAAGCAGAAAAGTCCCATACCCCATTACATCTATAAATGTTTCAATTAAATAAATTAAGGATACAAGAAAAATAACACTCACCAATGCAATGACTATATATGTCATCGTTAGTAATGAGAATTTAATTGACGAAGTAGTATTTAAATCTGGGAAAAAGCGTATTAGCCGTTCGTGTGCTTCAAACCCGGCGGTAATGCGCTGCTTCATTCCTAATGCTGTAGAATATCGGTTGTTTGGGTCAATTTGCAAGCATTTTTGCATTACTTTTCCTGCAAATCCGCTAGGCATTTTTTTGCCGTTTACATAGGGTTTACCCGCCAGCATATGGTACATGGTAGCGCCCAGGCAGTAGATGTCTGTGCGTTCGTCGGTTTTGGCGTAGCCAAATTGTTCGGGGGCGGCGTATGATTTTGTGCCCAGGGTGGTGGTGTCCTCAGTTGCTTCGGGCTTATATTCCTTTGCGGCGTTAAAGTCGATAAGCTTTATTGTGCCGTCTACGGCAAGCATGATGTTGGACGGGTTTACGTCCTTGTGGATAAGGGGTGGGCTTTGACTGTGCAGTGTATTAAGTGCGTCGTATAACTGCGCGGTAATTTCCATTACTCGTGAAAAGGGAATGGGTTTCGATTCAATCATCGTTTTTAACGTGATGCCGTAAATGTATTCTTCTAATGTGATAAATCCATCGCCGTCTTCAATTACGTAGTACACCTTGGGCAAATTAGGGTGCGAAACAGTAAGCAATGCCTTGTACACACCTATTCCATAGGTTGTGCCGAAGGCTTTTTTTATGTATTGCGTGCCGTCTACCATATCACGAACGTGGGTAGTGCGACAGTCGTTTTTGTTGGACAGCACCGCCATTTCTTCCAATGTTTCCAGTATGTATGCACCTGCGAAAGCAGACATCTTGCACCTCCTTGTTGCTTCGTCGAATTTTGGCATGTATCATAAACAAAAACGCAGCGGGGGGCAATATGAATACCGAAGAACTCACCAATAAGCTGAAAGAATATGACAACATTGACGCCTTTTTAACTGAAAACGAAGCTAACTTCGATGAAAACGGATTTAAGGCTTTCTTAGAGACCTTGCTACAACGCGAGAATACGAATATTACGAAGCTTGCCCTAGGCAGCGGTGTAAGTGTTCCCTACGCGCACCAGCTTTTTAACGGCGCAAAAAACCGCCCGCGTAAGGATATTTTGCTTCGGCTTGCTTTTGGGCTTGCACTTTCACTGGAGGAAACAAACCGCCTATTAACGCTGGGCGGTACATCACCGCTTCGCGCAAAAGTGCGGCGCGATTCGATTCTAATTTTCTGCCTAAACAAGCAAATGGGGCAAGACGAAGCCGACGAATTATTATGCCATTACGGCTTGGCAACGGTGTGAAAATAAAGCTGTACAAATTTTGTTTATATTATACAATGGGTTGATAAAAATGACAGGGGCGGGAGCATGAAAATTATTTTCATGGTAGACGATAAGCAAGAAAATCAAGAAAAACGATAAAACGGCGGGCATTCCCGTTATATTGCTTTCGCGCGACCGCAATGTTGACCTTGAGGCAACGGGCTTCGAATTTGGCGCGGTAGATTTTATTACAAAACCGCTTTCGCCGTCGGTACTGTTAAACCGCGTGGCGCATCAAATAAAAATTGACGAACTGCTTAAAAAACGCACTGCGCGATTGGAACGTTTGCAAAACGGCATCTTAGACGTGGTTGTGGATATGGTGGAAAGCCGTGACAAGATAAATTACGGGCATGTTGACCGTACTTCAAAGTTTGTACGCGTACTTATTGAGTGCATGATTGAAAACAATGTGTATGCCGATGAAATGAAGGGCTGGGACGTTGATATCGTAATTTCCTCCTCGCGCCTGCACGATGTTGGCAAAATTGCGGTATCGGACGCGATTTTAAACAAGCCCGGGCGCTTAACCGAGGAAGAATTTGCAGAAATGAAAACCCACGCCGAAGAAGGCGAGCAGATTATCGAAATTATCATTAAAAAAACGGGCGATGAACCGTACCTGCAACACGCCAAACTGTTCGCGGGCTACCACCACGAAAAATGGGACGGCAGTGGTTACCCCCGCGGTTTGCAATACGAGGACATTCCCCTGCAGGGGCGCATTATGGCAATTGCCGACGTGTACGACGCGCTGGTAACGCCCCGCCCGTACAAACTGCCCATGTCCCACGAGGAGGCGCTGTTCACCATTCGCGAGGACGCAGGCAGGCACTTTGACCCCGCAATTATAGACGTTTTCTGCGAAGTTGCGGATAAATTTAACGCCATTGCGATGATGTAGTATAACGAAATCAATGAGAAACTAGGGATTAATATGAGGTGTATCAGAGCCATAGTGCACCTTGCGAAATTGCCTGGTTGTAAAGAAAAAAGACACCTGTGTTAGGTGTATTTTTTTATGCAACTTCAATTCCACAGGGGCAGAAGGATTTGAACCCTCGACATTCGGTTTTGGAGACCGACGCTCTACCACTGAACTATACCCCTTTGCGTTTCGCGTGGGTATTATAGAGGGCTTGCGGTAATATGTCAAATGTCGTATAACTGATGTGATTTTTGCAGTACACTTCCAAAAAACGAAAACGAGGAGCGATACCATGCCATTACCTAAAAATGCGAAGTTGGACACGCAGTTGCTTCATGCAGGGCATGACCCTGCCGTAAACAATGGTTCGGCGGTTGTGCCTATTTACCAGACGGTGGCGTACAATTTCCGCGATACGGAACACGCCGCCAATTTGTTTAGCTTAAAGGAAGTGGGCAACATTTATACCCGCCTTACTAACCCCACCAACGGGGCATTTGAAGAGCGCGTTGCGGCATTGGAAGGCGGAATTGGCGCGCTGGCGTTCGCTTCGGGTCATGCTGCTATTGCGGGCATTATCTGGAATTTGTGCCAAAGCGGGGACGAAATTGTAAGCAGTACGAATTTGTACGGCGGTACGTATAACATGTTTTCGTATTCTATGGCGCATTTGGGGATTAAGGTGAATTTTGCGGAAAACTGCAAGCCCGAGAATTTCCGCAAAGCAATTACGCCTAAGACGAAGGCGCTTTTCGCAGAAACTATTGGCAACCCGCGTATGGACGTAGCCGATATTGAAGCCATCGCCGCCATTGCCCACGAAGCGGGCATTCCGCTGATTATTGACGCCACCTTTACGCCGTATTTAAATCGCGCTATTGATTTTGGAGCGGATATTATTGTGCATTCCGCGACCAAATTTATTGGCGGGCATGGCACGTGCATGGGCGGAATTGTTGTGGATTCGGGCAAGTTTAATTATGACAGCGACAAGTTTCCGTTGCTTTCGCAGCCCGACCCCAGTTACCATGGCTTACGCTTCTGCGATATTGGCGCGGCGGCGTTTATTACGCGCCTTCGCACGCAAGTGATGCGTGACCTTGGGGCATGTCTTTCGCCCTTTAACGCATTTATGTTTATTATCGGCTTGGAAACGCTGCACCTGCGCATGGAGCGCCACAGCCAAAACGCCCTCGCCGTTGCCGAGTGGCTGGCGGGTCACCCCAACGTTGCGTGGGTAAGCTATCCCTCGTTGCCCACGCATCCCGACCATGCGCTGGCGAAAAAATACATGCCCAAGGGCGCGGGCGCGATTATGACTTTCGGCATAAAGGGCGGCTTGGAAGCGGGCAGAAAGTTCATAGATTCGCTTCAGCTTTTCTCGCATCTTGCCAACGTAGGTGATGCCAAGTCGCTGGTAATCCATCCTGCTTCCACCACCCATTCTCAACTCACGCCGGAGCAGTTGGCGTCCACGGGCACGACCGAGGACATGGTGCGACTGTCGGTTGGCATAGAGGATACTGAAGATATTATTGCGGATTTGAAGCAGGCGTTGGAAAAATAAAGCGCTTGACCTAAGCTTTGTAATGAGGGACTGTATTATGCGACTAACACAGTCCCTTTGTGTTGGATGTCGTGGAATTTTTGTAGGGTGGCTTGGTGTAGGGCTTTTTCTTCGGGGGTTTCCCCGAATTTGTAAGCTTCTACGGTGCGGTAGGCGTACATGAGCAGGATTATTTCGTAGATGCAGTTCTTGGCAATGTTAGGTGTTGTGGCGTATTCTGCGAAGCCTCTGTAATAGGCGGGGATGCATTTTTCGAAGTATTCGAGCATGTGCGCAGGGGAAACATCGTCCGCGATTAGGCTGGCGATATCCTCGCCCATGTAGCCCCAGCCTGCCGTGTCCCAGTCAATGAGTACAATGCCCTCGGGCGTATGGAAAATATTTGTGTTCCAAAAATCGCGGTGGTTGAACACGACGGGCAGGCGTTTAATGCGGGCGAAAAATTCGTCCGCTTGCGCGTCCAGTTGAATGAGCATTTGGCAAATATGCGGCGGCAATGCGCAATTTGTATCACGCACGTATCCGCGTAATTCGTGCCAATTACTGTAGCGTTGGTAGAAATGTTGTAAATAATCGGTATTGCTTACGTTAGGTAATTGCTGTAAAAAGGCGGGCTTTTCGGCGTATAGCTTGCCTTGGAAGCGCCCAAGCTCGTAGGCGGCGCGTTCGTACATCGAGGGTGTTAAGCCCTCGCCCGTTGTGCCGTCAATGTATTCCAGCCACAGGTGCATTTCGTCGTCGAAAATTTCTGCTTTGTAACAGGCAGGCAAGCGTAATCTGTCCGTAAAAAGCGTTCTAAATGCCGAATTGTACAAATCGTATTCCCTGCGCCACGAGTGCGGGTCGTTGGGGCGGGCGAATTTCGCCGTTTTCTTATGCACTAACCGAAACGGAAGCGGCGTACCGTCGGCGGCTTGCTCTGTAATTGTGAGCAAGCGCACCGCGCCGATTGTGCCGCCTTCCAGACCTTGTACGTTAAAATCGGTCAACTTTAAAACCTCCCCGCTTCTTTTTCTCCTTGCCCCACATCGTGAGTGCCTTGTCCTCGGCGCGGCGGTCGCGCATATAACCTGCTTTGTCGTCCACATATTTATTTTCCCGCATTTGCGCTTGGTATTGCGCCCATTGTTTTTGCGCCAGTGTGCCGTTTTCCAGCGCTTCGCGAACCGCGCAGCCCGGCTCGCTTTCGTGACGGCAATTGTTAAACTTGCATTGGGAAAACAAGTCTTCCACATCGGTGAAGCCGGCGGAAATGGCTTCTTCTGCGTTGAGTAAGCCCAACTCGCGCATTCCCGGTGTGTCAATGACCATTGCGCCGCAGGGCAGCACGAAGAGTTGGCGGTGCGTGGTTGTGTGTCGCCCGCGGCTGTCATCCTCGCGGATATCCTTTACCGCCATAACTTCCTGTGCCATGAGCGCGTTTAGTAACGATGATTTGCCAACCCCCGACATGCCCAGGAAAACCACGGTTTTGGCGGGTTGCAAATATTCGCCCAGTGCCGAAAGCCCCAGTCCCGTATGGCTGGAAATGGCGTGTACGGGTACATTTTGCACCGCGTCGCGTACTTCCTGTACGTGCGTTTCGTACTTTTCGCATAAATCCGCCTTCGTGAGAATAACCACGGGTGCGCCACCGCTTTGTCGTGCCTGCGTTAAATACCGCACGACTCGGCTTATGCGGAAATCATGATTAAGCGAAGTCACGATAAATACATAATCGAAATTTGCCGCCACCAGCTGCTCGTGAATCGTCTTGGCATACCCCACCTTGTGACCCGAAAAATCCGCCCGCGAAAATTTTGTACGGCGCGGCAATAATCGCACAATGCGAGAATCGCCGCTTTCGTTGTAATCCAACAGCACAAAATCACCCACACAGGGGAAGTCCTCCCGCATTAGCGCATTGTGCATAAACGCGCCCTTTAGCACAGCATGTACTTCTCCGTGCGGCGTAATTGCGGTGTACAAATCGCGCTGCACCTCGGTAATACGTGCGGGAAGCAACCCGCTTGGTGGTGCTTCCGCCGTGTTGGTGTAGCCGTAATGCTTCAAATTAATCATTTTTAATTGCTCCTTTTTGAGAAATAAAAAAGATACGACCTTTGTCGTACCCATTCCGCTTATATGCGGCTTTTACGAAAGGCTGTGTGTTTGCGGCACGCGAAAAAATGCGGGCAATCCCGCTATGGCGGTCATCACCGCCCGTTACTTCTACATGCCTGGTATGCAGTTTTAGGCGAAAATCACCTGAACACTGTCAAATTGCATACACTCACTCCTAACGAAAAATTATTCCCAAATTGGGTTGGGGGTATTATAGCGGGGCGGGGTGATGCGGTCAAATTTCTGTATGCGTTGTTTTGTTTATTCAACATAGCGTTTATTAAGTCAACTTTGTGCGTCTCTGTATTATTTATCAAAGGAAGATTTCTCGTTTGAAGGTGGAAGCAAGAATGCCATCGGGTGGTTTCACGGGAATGGTAGTACGCGCCTTTATACAACAAACTGCCGCGCCGTTTCAATTAACCCGTTATAATCAACCGTTGAAAAATCCGTAGCGTCTACGTGTATTGTCCTCCCCTTGCAAAATTCCCCAAAGCCTGCTTTTATGCCGCCATTTACAAAGCGGTCGCGGTCTTGGAGAATTGTTTTATGTACCCAATGGCGTTCATTTTCCCGTTGCTTGTAGCGTTGCCACAGCACGTCCATATCGCCGCCAAACAGAAAGGTTAGGCAATGGGCGTCGTATTTTTCCAGCAATGCTTGTATTTGCGCGTCTTGCGGCGGGCGAAAGTTGGCCTCCAGTATGCATGGTTGTTTAAGCCGAAGAAAGCACTCTGCAATGTGTACCATAATATTGATGGTCGCGGCGGTATTGTCTTTGTCATGCATTACGCGGCTTTCTACGCCAAAGCCGTTTCCCATGGCTTCCTTGAGGGTGTCCTTGGAAAAATTGAGGATACCCAGCGCATGGGAAAGTTGATGCGCAAAGGTGGATTTGCCTGTTGCGCTATGCCCCGCGATTAGGATAAGTTTAGGGTTCATTTTTCTGCCCCTTCCTATGCACCCACCAAACCACGCCCGTTGCAACAATGCGCATTCCGCTTACTACAAAAAGTGCCGTCATATTTCCCCATGCGCGATACATGGCGTGGGCGAAGAAGGGCGCGATAAATAGGCTTATGTTTACCATCGTATTGTAGAAGGCGAGGTACATCATGCGGTTGTCGTCGGGGGTGGCTTCCAACACGCCGTTAAGCAGTGCAGTATTAATGCCTACGGCAGAAATGCCCATAAACAGCGAAAGCACTGCCCATGCTTGCACCGTGGGAACGAACGGTGCAATTATGGTATTGGTTGCCAGCAATAAACCTGCGATAACAAAAATGGTATTATTGCTATATTTGCGTAGCCATTTTTGCCAAAGTCCGCCCGATAATACCGCAGAAATGCCCGACATAAGCGCAAAAATGGAAAACCAAAGCTCCGTGGCTTGCAATGTGCGTACTTGATAAATGCCAAAAAGCGGCCAGCCCGCTTGCCACGAAAACATGAAAATAAGCGCGGGTACGAAAAATAGGCGGAATTGTTTGTTGGCAAAAATAGCGCGGAAAATTTGTCGGGTTTTTGGCTTTTCGGCATCAACGGGCGGTGCGTCTGTAGTTGGGGCGTCGGTTTTCAGCCGTGTAAACATGCGCACCTCCAGCACGCCCACGAGGAAGGCGAGGATAAAAAAGCCTTGGTACAGCATCATGCGTTGCTCTTCGTTGCGCGGTACAAAGGTAATGACCAGTCCCGTAATTATGCTCACGATGGGGATAATCGCCTGCCCAAACTTGGTACGCAGGGCAATGGCTTGCCCCCGTGTATTCCCATTAAAAACCGTACCCAAGAAGCTTTGTAACGACGTTTGGGAAAGAGCATCGGGGCAGTTCATCAGCCCCAGCATTACAACAAAGAGCATAGGGCGAATGTATGGCGGAAGTGTGGGAATAAGGGCAAGCACTAAAATGAGCGCACGACTCACCAATATGAATATTGCCGTTGCGCGCTTCTGGTTGGCGAAACGGCGGAAAAGCAGCGCCCCGGGCAGCAGCACAATGGCGGCCACCGCCCCGGGCAGCGAATTAAGCAGCGTGATATGCAATTCCGTACCGCCAAGGCGATTTAAAAACGGCAACGCAAACGGTCGCCAAAGATTGGCTGCCGTGTCAAAAAGCAAGCCGTATAATATGAAAATCCACACATTTGTGCCGCGCATACGTCCTACATCGCGGCGTGTATTGTGCCACCATTCGCGTATATTAATTTCGCGGCGCAGGTATTTTAGCCTTGTAGAAAGGCGCATAAAAAACACGTCCTATAACAAATATTCCCTTATTACCGCGCCTACGGCGCTGTCGTTGTTGCTTTGTTTTATTTGAATATCCGCCGCTTCTACGGCACAGGGTACGGCATTTGCCACGGCAATGCCCAGCCCCGCGGCTTTAAGCATTGCGCTGTCGTTCGCTTCGTCGCCCACGGCAATAACCGCTTCGATGGGGATACCCATATGCGCGGCAAGAAATTTCACGCCTTGCCCCTTGTCTACACCCATGGGCGTGAGTTCCAGCAGTGTACGCGCGGAAAACATGGTCTGGCATTTCCCCGCGAAGCGCTCCTTGCAAAAGGCGGCGAGTTGCTGTAATTCCTCGTTTTTCCCATGTACGAGAACTTTATACATGTCCCCCGTTTCGGCAATGTACGAAGGCACGGTGTGTGCGCCAAGCTTGCGCATTTCGTCAAAAAGCCCCGAGCCATCCAGCGATTTTTCCACAATAAGATGCCCCTTGTTATTGTATGCAACGATGGTCATTTCATTATATTGCGCGACGATGGGCGGCAGTACCGTAAAAATTTCGTGCGAAATTGCGTGGGGCATCATATGGCTGTGTAACAACTTTACTTCCCCATTGGGAAGAATTTCGTACACCACTCCGCCGTTAAAACCAATACCAAATTGCCCCGCAATGTGCGTGCCCAGCGTTTCTTCGTAGAATTTGAGGGAGCGCCACGTGCGCCCGCTGCAAAGGACAATTTTTTTACCCTTTTTTAGTGCTTCCTGTACCGCCGCGCAGTTGCCCTCGGAAATTTTGCCTTCGCTGTTTAACAGCGTTCCATCTACATCGCTGCATAACATTTCGTACTTCATACGCGCAGCACCCACAAGGTAATGTCTGTACCGTTGATGTTCCATTCCTTGGAAAATGCATCGGAAGGCGGGCTGGTATTTTCCAGTTTAGATGCCAACAACTCTTCGGCGATATAATCGGCGTTGCGTGCAATAATTTCGCTCAATATTGTGTTATCGCTGTACCCTGCGCGAATGTTGTCCGTTACTTCGAATCCCGCATCGCGCCGCATGGTTTGCCACTTGCTCACCAGCTCGCGCACATTGCCCTCCTCGATGAGTTCGGGGGTTAGCGTTGTGTCAAGGACAACGGTGATGCCCTTGTCGCTTGCGGCGCTGTAGCCTTCTTTTTGCAGGCTTTCCACCAGCACATCGTCTATTACTAGGGAAAATTCCGTGCCGTCGATGCTCGTATTCCACGCACCCGCTTTTAACGCGGATAGTATGGCGGAAGCATCTTCGTTCAGCGCTTGTGTAATTTTGGGCACAAGTTTGCCGTAGCGCGGACCAAGGGTGCGTAAGTTTGGCTTAATTTTTACGGAAGTATAGCCCTCTGCGTCGTCCACAAACCGCAGGGATTTTACGTTTAGTTCGTCCTTTACAATGTTTTGATACGCACTGTCAATAATGGGTGTGCCGTAGGGCAGGGCAACCAACATTTCGGGCAGGGGCTGGCGGGTTTTGATATTGCCCGCGTTACGCGCCGAACGCCCAAGTTGCACAATGTCTAACACCCGCGCCATTTCCTGCTCCAATTCCGCATTGATGAGGGCGGGGTTAGAAACGGGATAGTCACACAGATGCACGCTTTCCGGGGCAGTTTTATCTAAATTGTACACCAGATTTTGATACATCAGTTCCGTCATAAACGGCACAAAGGGCGCGGCTAACTTCGCCACTTCTACCAAAATCATGTGTAATACGCGGTAGGCGTTAATTTTATCCTGTTCCATACCGCTCGCCCAAAAACGCTCGCGGCTGCGGCGCAAATACCAGTTGCTTAATTCGTCAACGAATTGCTCCAAAACCCGCGTGGCTTCGGTGAGTTCGTACCGCGCCATAAGCGCGTCTACCTGCGCGATTAACGTATGCAAGCGGGAAATTATCCACCGGTCCATGGCAGGCAAACCAATCAGTAACGATTTGTTATCGGTTGAATGCGGATTAAACCTGTCAATTTCCGCATACAGCACGTAAAATGCGTAGGTATTCCACAGTGTTCCCATAAACTTGCGCTGTGCTTCCTGCACAATATCATCGGAATAGCGGAAATTATTGCCTGGCGAAACGGCATACATAAACCAGCGCACCGCGTCTGCGCCGTGTTTTGTTAGCGCGTCCATTGGCGAAACGGCATTGCCCTTCGATTTGCTCATTTTTTTGCCTGTTTCGTCCAGCCCTAAGCCCAGTACGATAACGTTTTTATAAGAAGATTTTTCAAAAAGCAGCGTAGAAATTGCCATCAGCGTATAGAACCAACCCCGCGTTTGGTCAACGGCTTCCGAAATAAAATCGGCGGGGAACTGGTCATCAAACATTTCCTTATTCTCAAAGGGATAGTGCCACTGCGCAAAAAACATTGCGCCCGAATCGAACCAGCAGTCAATGACTTCGGGGGTGCGAAACATATCCCCGCCGCATTTCTCGCAGGCTAGCACAATATTGTCTACATAGGGTTTGTGCAACTCAATATCCATAGGTACGGGCGAACCGTCTTTCATTTTCCCCTTCGCGCGTAAATCCGCAATGCTCCCAATACATTCCCGATGTCCGCATTCTTCCGAATCACACAACCAAATGGGCAAGGGCGTACCCCAATACCGCTCACGGCTAACGCTCCAGTCGATGACATTTTCGATGAAATTGCCGAAGCGCCCGTCCTTCATGTGCGCGGGAAGCCAATTTACCTCAGCGTTCGACTGCATCAATTGCTTCCGCATATCGCTCATGCGAATGAACCACGCATCACGCGCGTAGTAAATAAGCGGCGTGTCGCACCGCCAGCAGAAGGGATAGCTGTGCAGATACTCTAAGCGTTTAAACATTTGCCCGCGTTGCTTTAATTCACGAATAATATTTTTGTCTGCGTCCTTTACAAACTGCCCCGCGAACAGGTGCGCCGCCTCTGTGAAGCACCCTTGCGCGTCTACAAGCTGTATCAACGGTAGGTCGTATGCCTTGGAAATGCGCGCATCGTCTTCACCAAATGCGGGCGCGATGTGCACAATGCCCGAGCCGTCGGTGAGCGTTACATAATCGTCGCATACCACGGTACAGTAATTGGCATTCGTCGCCGCATCGGGCGCGAAGTCGAAGAGCGGTTCGTATTTTAAACCCTCCAGCGCACGTCCTTTCAACGTTTCTTCTATTGTATAGCCTTCGCTCAGCACCTGTTCCGCCAATGCCGCCGCAAGGATATAGGTTTTCCCATCTAGTGTTGCCCGCACGTAATCTTCGTTGGCATTCACGCATAAGCCCACGTTGGAAGGCAGTGTCCACGGCGTTGTCGTCCATGCCAGCAGAAGTTCGTCCTTGCCCGCTACTTTAAACCCCACGAAAATCGACGCTTCCTTCACGTCCTTATAACCCTGCGCCACCTCGTGACTGGACAGCGGCGTACCGCAACGCGGGCAATAGGGCACTACACGGTAGCTTTTGTATATCAAATCCTTCTTAAAAATCTCCGAAAGTGCCCACCAAACGGATTCGATATAATCGTTTTCGTATGTCACATACGGCGTGTCCATATCAATCCAATAACCCACGCGGCGGCTCATTTCCTCCCACAGCGTTTTGTATGTCCACACGCTTTCCTTGCACTGCTGTATGAAGGGTTCGATGCCGTATTTCTCAATTTCGGGCTTGCCGCTAATGCCCAGTTTCTTCTCAATTTCCAATTCCACGGGAAGTCCATGGGTGTCCCAGCCCGCCTTGCGTAGCACACGCTTGCCCTTCATCGTTTGATAGCGCGGAATCAAGTCCTTTATCGCCCGCGTAATTACATGGGCGATATGCGGTCGCCCATTTGCCGTTGGCGGACCGTCGTAGAAGGTAAAGGCTTCCGCCCCTTCCCGCCCTTCCCGCGCTTTAAGGCTTTTATTAAAAATATCCTGCGTTTTCCATAGCTGCAAAACGCCCAACTCGCGCTCCGCGAAGTTTAATGATGTGGGTACTTTTGTGTACATAGTTTTCCTCCCAACAAATTACTGCGCGTGTAGTATAAACGTGGCGTTGCGCTTTGTAAATGTGGTATAGTTGTATGCGTTGGAAATATATACTAAAACACTGGGAGGAACTACCATGAAAATAGGCGTATCCAGCTACAGCTTTGCCGCCCTTGCGCGCGAAGGCAAGATGAATTTGAGCGATATCATTAAAGAAGCGAAGAAAATGGGCTTCGACGGCATCGAATTTGCCGACAATGTACCCTTTGGCGGCGACCCGTTAATACACGCCGCACAGCTAAAATATGAATGTGCCGCCGCAGGGCTGGATGTGGTAAATTACACCATTGGCGCGGATTTGCTTAACGGTTACGCGGGCGGAAGCCCCGAGGACGAAGTGGCGCGTATAAAAAAACAAGTGGACATTGCAGCCGCTCTTGGCGCACCGGGAATGCGCCACGATGCGACTTGGGGCGTAAGCAACAACCTTCGCCAATGGCGCAGCTTTGATATGTACTTGCCCAAGCTGGCAGAGGGCATTCGTGCCGTGGCGGAATACGCTTCTACGAAGGGCATTCGCACCATGGTGGAAAATCACGGCTACTTCGCCCAAGACAGCGACCGCATGGAGCGATTGGTAACCACCGTGGCGCACCCCAACTTTGGACTGCTGTGCGATATGGGCAACTTCATGTGTGCAGACGAAGACCCCGTTTTGGCGGTTTCGCGCATTGCGCCCTACGTCTTCCACGCCCATGCGAAGGATTTTCACCTAAAAAGTGGCAACCAGCCCCACCCCGGGGACGGATTTTTCCCCACGCGGGCGGGCAACCATCTGCGCGGGGCAATTGTGGGGCACGGCGAGGTTCCCGTACAGCAGTGCCTGCGCATTCTCAAAAATAACGGTTACAACGGCTATGTTTCCATCGAATTTGAAGGCATCGAAGACCCGCTGGTGGGCATTTCTATCGGCTTGAAAAATTTACGTAACTATATAAACACGCTGTAAGCGTTCTACGCCCCGCGAATGACTATCGCCATGCCGCTTTCTTCATAAATGTGGGGCTTTAAATCTTCGAAGCCATTGTTATATGGCTTGGCTTTTTCCAACGTGGCGTTACGCGCAACTTGGATGTATTTTTCCATGTCTGCCTTGGGGTGTGCATCGCCCGAATGCCCCGCATAAAACGTGTCAAAGGGCAGTTGAATGGTGCGCTCCAGCATGGCGATGTACTGGTCGGTGGGTAACGATTCGTTGAGAAACATCCAGATATGTGGGTTTGCGGCATCGCTGTTCAATAAAATGCGCGCATTGCGTAGCAGCAACCCCATCGAACCCGCCGTATGCCCTTCCATTGCCACCACTTCTGCCTGCTCGCCTCCCAGGTCAAACACATGCCCGATAGGAAGCGCTTTCAAACGGGGCGGAGGCTTCGAAATATACGCCTGCGCATCAAAACCCGCAGGGCGTAGCTTTTCATTCATTCCATTCACAATGTTTGTACGAAACTCCGCCGATGCGTGGTATTTAAACAAATCGAAATCGCTTTCATGCAACCAAACCTCGTTATATTCATGTGCGCCGTTTACATGGTCGATATGCCCATGCCCCAGCACCACCTCATAGGGCTTGGGCGTAATGCGCGCCACAACGTCGCGCAGCGGCGAAACACCATATACTGCATCAAACAACAACGCGCGGTGTTGCCCTTCAATTAAATAACAATAAGCGCCCATGGGGTCGTAAATGCTGTGAAGGCTCGGGGCGGGCTTGGCGAGGGTGTAATAAGACACGATATCAGCTCCCGTGTGGTTTTCTTCTTTGTACCATGAAAAAGAAAATTTTGCAAAATGTATTGACACGTATTATCTATATATGGTATTTTGTGTTTGATTTTGGTATACCATGCCGAAAATCACCCGGTCGTTACAATAAGGTAAACAGACCGTACAGCGCTAACGCTCTGCTACCTCGGCAGGGCGTTATCTGTTTATATAGGTAAAATCGGAGGTAAAAATGCGATATTCGATAGGTTTGGACATTGGTATAACATCCGTGGGGTATGCAATTATGGAATTAGAAGAAGATGATACGCCGCGCCGTATTTTACAATTAGGTTCACGGATATTTGATATTGCAGAAAACCCTAAAGATGGTTCATCTCTGGCACTACCCCGCCGAGAGGCTAGAGGTATGCGGCGTAGGTTAAGAAGGAAATCCTATAGAAAAGAACGCATTCGCAATTTAATTATAGAAGCGGGCATTCTTACGCAAGCGCAGCTTGAATCGTTGTTTGCACAAAAACTTCCCGACATTTATGCATTACGGCATGAGGCATTAGACCATGCCATTACAAATGAAGCCCTGGCACGTATTATGCTGCATCTTGCGCAACGTAGGGGTTTTCTTTCTGACCGTCGAAATGATAAGAATAATGACAAGGAAGAGGGGCAATTAAAATCTGCCGTAAGTAAAAATAAAGAGCTAATGCATGACAAAGGTTATCGTACCATTGGTGAAATGTTTGCCGCCGACCCCTATTATACAGAACGTAAACGTAATAAATCGGATTATCGAAATGTAGTGTTACGTGATATGGTATTGGACGAAGCCCGCGCTATTTTTGCTGCCCAACGGCAACACGGTAACGTACTATGTACTGAAGATTTGGAAGAAAAATATATCGAAATCATAGCGAGTCAACGTGCCTTTGACGAAGGGCCGGGTCGCGGCCCCATGAATGCACCCAGCCCATATGCAGGCAATCAAATTGAAAAAATGGTAGGAAAATGTACCTTTGAAAAAGATGAGCCTCGCGCCGCAAAAGCGACATATTCATTTGAACGATTTAACTTAATACAAAAAATTAATCACATCCGACTTGTAGGGGGTTTTACAACCCAATTATTAAACGAGCAACGCTTAAAAATAATAGAAGCGGCTCACAAAACAGAGAAACTAACTTATGCAAAAATAAGAGAAATTATAGACCTTGACCCCGCACAGCTATTTAATAACGTTAAATATGAAAAAAACGTTGACCCTAATAAAACCGAGGTAAATACTAAATTTGAATTTCTACCCGCTTATCATGCCATGCGTAAAGCATTAAATAAAATTATACCAAACCGCATAAGTGCATTATCGGTAAGCGAGCGTAATGTAATAGGTCAAACGCTTTCATTGTACAAAGATGAAGATAAAGTAAAAAAAGTTTTAGTTGATGCGGGTATTAATGAGATGGATATAAGCGAGCTAATGGGTATAACCAGCTTCCGTGGATTTGGACGGCTTTCAACTAAGGCAATTGATAAAATATCACCCTTTTTAGAACAAGGAATGAATTATGACGAGGCTTGTGAAAGCGCAAAATATGCTTTCAAAGACGATGAAGTGCAGGACGCGAAAGATATTATTTCATTAAAGCACTTGGCGGAAGAAGCGGAAAAAAGCATTACAAGCCCTGTGGTACGCCGCGCATTATCACAAAGTGCAAAGGTGTTAAACGCGATTATTCGTTTAATGGATGCAAGCCCCGTGTACATCAATATAGAGTTAGCGCGGGAAATGGCAAAGAATTTTGACGAGCGTAAAAAGTTGGATAAATCTATGACAGAAAATAACGCGAGAAATGAACGTATTAAAAAACAAATTCAAGAATACGGTAATACAAATCCCATCGGTTTAGATATTGTTAAATTTAAGTTATACGAAGAGCAAAGAAATGAATGCCCATATTCAGGTAAAATGTTGGATATTACACGTTTATTTGAATCGGGTTACGCAGAAATTGACCACATCGTACCGTATAGCATTTCGTTTAACGATTTATATGCGAACAAAGTGCTTGTTTTGGCGGATGAAAATAGAAAAAAAGGCAATCGCTTACCCATGGAGTATTTAACAGGTGAACAAAAAGATGCATTTAAAATTCGCATCAATAATTCTAATCTTCCACCCACCAAGAAAAAACGATTGTTAAAAGAAGTTATTACCGATGATGAGCGTAACGAGTTCCACGCCCGTGCGTTACATGACACCCAAACCATGAACAAATTTTTACTTAACTATTTAACCAAGCATTTACAGTTCACGCCGTCATCGAAATTTAAGCGTCACGTTACAAGTGTAAACGGTACAGTTACCTCTATGCTTCGCAAACGATGGGGATTAAATAAAATCCGAGGAAATGGTGATTTGCATCATGCTATAGATGCTGCTGTAGTTGCTTGCACCACGCAAGCCATGATAAACGATTTAAGCCGCTATTATAAATACCGTGAAGAACGTTTTACCAACGCCAATATCGACCCGCGAGGTAGTAAAGACGATAATTTTCCCCAGCCATATCCGTATTTTCGTGACGAATTAATGGCGCGGCTTTCACAAGAAAATCCTTCATTGGCAGTAGAAAGGTTGAGTTTATTTACTTATCCTGAAGATGAATTAGCGGCACTTACCCCTGTTTTTGTTTCACGTATGCCTTCGCGCAAAACCATAGGTGCGGCACATAAGGAAACCATCAAAGGTATAGCCGACACGGGTGAATTAATAAAAAAAGTCCCCCTTTCCGCATTAAAACTCAACAAAGGTGGAGAAATAGACGGCTATTATCAAATGGAAAATGATATGTTGCTATATAATGCGTTAAAAGAACGCTTAGAGCAATATAGCGGTAAAGGCGAAAAAGCATTTACCGAACCATTTTACAAGCCGAAGGGAAAAGGCGAGCCCGACCGTATTGTAAGAAGCGTAAAAATCGTTGAAAAAAGCACCTTAAACGTACCACTGCGTACCCCCGATGGAAAAATAAAAGCTAGCGCGGATAATGGAAGCATGATACGCGTGGATGTATTTCATGTGCAAAATGATGGGTATTATCTTGTACCTATTTATGTGTCGGATACGGTGAAGCCGGTGTTGCCAAATAAAGCAATATTGCAAGGCAAACCTTATGTGATGTGGCCTGTGATGAATGATGAAAATTTTATGTTTTCATTGTACCCTAATGACTTAGCCTATATAAAACATAAAAAAGGTATCGAATTTACAAGAGTGCATGCAGAAAGTTCGCTTAATGAAAAAATGAGTTGCCAAGATGCATTTGTGTATTACAAGACAACAGGTATTGCCGTTGGTACAATATCTGTTATAAACCACGACAATAGTTATGTTGTAAAAAGTCTTGGCATAAAAACCCTTCTCGCTTTTGAAAAATATCAAGTAGATGTACTTGGTAATTACACAAAAGTAAAAAGCGAAAAACGCCAATATTTTAATAGGTGATACCATGGCTTATCGAAACCTTATCGTAGAAAGTGATGCCGAATTAACCGTAAAAAACAACCAATTACGAGTCAAGTCGTGGGAGCGCGACGTCACAATTCCCATTGAGGACATTGATATTCTTATGTTGGAAAATAATCGCTGTACATTATCCGCTACTTTGCTTAGTGCTTTAGCGAAAAGTAGTGTTGCTGTATTTATTTGTGATGAATTTCACATGCCCTGTGCTGTAATTAACCCGTTTTTACAACATTCCCGTCAGCACGAAATAACGAAACGGCAATTAGCACTTACCGTGCCTGCAAAGAAGCAATTGTGGAAACAAATCATTTCAACAAAAATCAATAACCAAGCGCGGTGTCTTTCGCTGAGTCCCAGTGCTGATAATGCGCAAGAAGCCATTAAGAAACTGGAATCCATGGCAAAAAAAGTACGCTCCGGTGACGAAGGTCATTCAGAAGGACACGCATCTGCGGTATATTTTCCTGCTCTGTTTGGCAAATCATATCGCCGCGGCAACGAAGAAGATTGTCGTAACGCATGGCTAAATTATGTGTATACCATTCTACGCGGATGCATTGCCCGAACATTATGTACGTATGGGTTTATCCCCCTCTTTGGCATACATCATCATTCATCCCTTAACCAATTCAACCTAGCCGATGATTTTATCGAACCCTTCCGTCCCCTCATAGACCTATACGTTTCACAAAACACAGATGCGAAAACCCCGCTATCCATTACAGCTAAGCGACAGCTAGTAAATCTCATCTCTTATGATATAGATGTAATGGGCAAAAAATATGCATTGTCATACGGTATGGAATTAACCGTGAAAAGTTTTTCCACGCTATGTAGGGGTAAGCGAAAAACATTACAACTACCCCACCTTGTGGCATTACGCCAGCACCTGTATGAATAGGTTTATGAGAATCCTAGTCTTTTTTGACCTGCCTGTAAAAACGAAACCCGAGCGTAGGGTTGCCACTCAGTTTCGTAACTTTCTATTAAAAGATGGCTACCATATGCTTCAATTTTCCATATATGCCCGTACTTGTAATGGAACAGATGCTGTTGAAAAGCATAAAACACGCCTTTATAACTCCCTGCCTGATAATGGTTCAATCCGAATGCTGGTCATCACCGAAAAACAATACCAAAGTATAGAAATATTAGTAGGCAATTTAAAAGAAGAAACCGACACATCCTTTGCCTATGAGCAGTTGACGCTTCTTTAAAAAATCGCATAAACACGAAAATTATACCAGCAAAGAACCAATAATAAACCCCTTTAAATCGTCAGCAAGCTTACATTTGCTGTGTTTTAAAGGGGTCTATTATACCATGCCGAAAATCACCCGGGGGCTACAACCGAACGCACTACTATAAAGAGTTGCCGCATATTATACCATGCCGAAAATCACCCGGGGGCTACAACAGCCTGTTTGAGTACGAGATAACGCACCGCGATTATACCATGCCGAAAATCACCCGGGGGCTACAACGTAACCGTGTGCTTAACACGTTGCCTTTATATTATACCATGCCGAAAATCACCCGGGGGCTACAACTTATTAGCAACTATTAATGCATTAGAAAACATTATACCATGCCGAAAATCACCCGGGGGCTACAACGTTTACGTTCCCGCTTGCTTCGCCCTGTGGATTATACCATGCCGAAAATCACCCGGGGGCTACAACAGAGAAAATAGCTAACCAACGTGCTGATGATTATACCATGCCGAAAATCACCCGGGGGCTACAACTCCAATAGTGCAAGCCTATTCCAGAACGTGATTATACCATGCCGAAAATCACCCGGGGGCTACAACTAAAATGGGTTTGCAAGTGAGGCACGCCCAATTATACCATGCCGAAAATCACCCGGGGGCTACAACCAATAGGTGCGGCGATTACTGCAAACTGTAATTATACCATGCCGAAAATCACCTGTGGTTATAACAAATAATTGTCTTGTTTTATTAATTTTCTGCATGTTCATTTAAATATAAATAATTTGACAAACATTTTACCCATTGCTATAATGCCCGCCGTGCGTTAAGCTAATGTAGCTCAGTCGATAGAGCAATTGATTCGTAATCAATAGGTCGCGGGTTTGAGTCCCGCCATTAGCTCTTTTACATAGGTTTTCTTCGTCCCTCGTTTCTTCCCGATTCGGGGGCTTTTTTGTTTTACCGCGCCGGCTTTGAACTCTCTATTGATTTTTACTAAATTGGTCGTCAGCTCCTGCGCGTTAGCGTTCTGCGGTCGAGGTAGGAGATGTGCCGGCGTTTTTCTATGATGGTGTAATAGCTGGCAAGCTGGAGATACTTCTCGGTCGTGCGTATGTCCGCGTGACCAAGTATGCGGGAGAGTTCGTACACATCCCCCAGCCCGTATACAAGAAAGTTGGTCGCAAAGGTGTGACGGAATAGGTGCGCGTGCAGGCGCGTTATGCCCGTTTTTTCCTTGAGCCGCCCCATCAGCGACGCAATAGCAGCCGTCGTTAACGGTTTGCGTTCCTTGGTTAAAAAGAAAAATGTATCATCTTGAGGACGGTCGGCACCGCGGCGTTTATGTATGTATGCCATGCACACACGGCGCACTTTTAGCCCGAGGGGAACGATGCGCCCCTTGCGACCTTTTCCCATTATGGTTATGTAGCCCTTTTGGAAGTTAATATCATCGGTTTTAATCCCCGCCACTTCGGAAAGGCGAAGCCCGCAATCAAGCATAATTAAAATGATAACGGTATTGCGGAGTCCTGTTTCCGACCGCGAGAAGCACGAGAGCAGAACGTCCACTTCCTCATTGGTAAGGACTTCGATAATAGGGCGTTCGGTTTTGGGTAACTTTACCTTTTGGTTAAGGGGTTCATCAATAAAGCCCTCTGCGTAGCAGAAGGCTAAAAAGGCTTTGATGTGTTGCATGTAGGTCTTGATTGACCTTTTTGCCATTTTACCCGCACCGTGTCGTTCTCGTTGTTTGCGGTCGAGATAAAGTTGATACTCGTTTATTGCCTGTATGGTGAGCCGGGGTAGGGTAGTTATACCGCGCTGGGTTAGCCAGTTGCAGAAACGGCGAAGGAAACCACGGTAGCCCGCAATGGTTTTGGGTGTGTTGCCGCGCAGTTGCTGGTCGATAAGGAAGGCTTCAATGGCTTGGGGGATGGTCATTCGGTAGCCTCCATATCATCAACCGTTAGTTGGTCTTCAAATAATTCCGCAGGAGCTGGCGCGTGTATGGTTTTGTGTACCAAGCCGACGGATAACTTGACCCCTTCAAAGACATCAAGATAATAGATTATTTGGCGCACACTAAAGCCTTTTTCATGCCAGCGCATAATATCGCTGTAGATTTTTCTTGTTACTTTGGGCTTGCGCCCTGCGCGTGAAATTACCTGTTCATTTTTTGATTTATGAACAGTGGATTTAATTATCTGTTCATTTTTTGATTTATGAACAGTAGATTTTTCTTTTTGTTTCATTTGCATTATGAAGAAATCCCCTGTTGACATATGAACATTATCAATGCGGGCATTCCATTTTTCTTCCGCTTCTTTTACAGTTCTATAAATACCTGTATGAGCTTTGCAATCAATGCAATCTACCATGTAGTTACAGCCTACACCTTTTCCGTATTCCGCTCTACCCCCACAAAACGGGCAAGGTAATAAGTTATATATTTCCATGCTTATCATCCTTTTCAACACGAACATTCCATTTCAGGGCAACTTCTTCGATTGTATCTCTATAACAGCTAGATGCACCACATCCATTTTCACTAATTAAACATGATACTACATATTTATTACCAAAAAGTTTTACCCAACCAGCTTTTTCTCCACAGAATGGGCAGGGTAATAAATTATCTGCATTCATTTAAACCGCTCCTCATCATCTAAAGTGAGTGTACAATCCTCATTTTCTGCTTTTCTACATGGTTTGCATCTTAAACAATCATTCATGCATGGGCTACAAGCAAACGCTTCACATAAAATTCCATTACAAATCATTTCCCCGCCTCCCTTCGTGCTTTTCGATTTTTGTACCGCATTTCCTTTTTTACCTTGTCTTGGGCGTAGTCGCGAAGCAAATTGTTTTGTAATACATTTTTGTTTTGTGGCACCAAGTGCCGAAACCCTGCTATTGTGTCAATTAAAACAATCCTACCCAGCTTACGGGCTTGGTTGTCTGTTAGGTCGCAAAGGGCGTCGGCGTAATCTTCGATGTAATCCGTTTCGAGGTTGTCATTATGCACGGCAAGGGTTGCAGTTGCTTTTATTGCGCGACGTTGTACGCATTGCTTGTCCATGGCGCAGGAGTATTCACGGAGCAGGGTTGCATCTGCTTTTATGCCACCCAGCTTGACGTTACGAAGGCGTTTCCACCATGCTAGATATATAGGCTCATCATTTTTATCCTTGCCCGATTGGAAGGACAAGGTTTTGCGGGTTAAGTATTCTAAAAATACGCCTTTGTTATCAAGGATTTTATAAATGCGGGTAAGTGGCGCGGGCGCGGATGGGCGCTCTACGACCTTGAAATTATTTATAAACTTGTCGGAATAATAATAAAACTTGCGCTTTGTTTCGTATTCAATGTTAAGCACAGGGGTTACATTGGGCATATATTCCTTCGCCAAGGCTTTAAAATCCGCTAGGGTGGTTTTTGCGTTATCTAATGCACGTATACAGCGGTACAGGTAATCGGGCATTTCTCCCTCTTCTTCTTTGAAATAATCGTGATGCTCGACATAAAAAGCTACTGCGGCTTTATATAAGTAATCCATGTTGCGGTGCGGATAGGCGTATTCCATACACCACTTGTCATAGTAGGAAATTAGCCCATTGTCATACCACAGCTTAAAAAAGAAGTCCTTATAACCGTTTTCGATAACTTCCTTTACCTTGTCGTATATACGGGCGCGTACGTTATTGCTTTTCTTTTTTCCGAAGCATATATAATCAGATTTAAGTACCAAGCCGTCTGCCTCTTGCTTACAGTCGCTGTGTTCTACGGCTTTCGCCAAGTTTGAATGCATATATTTTACTTTTTCAGTGCGCGGGCATTTACGCAGTAAGCTACCCACGTTAGAAATGGCGTTGGTATGAAAGCAGTAATCTATACGATTCTCACGTGTTTTACTTATGGTACAGCCGTATACCGCGAGTAGGCGTTCTATTTTGGTGTAGGCATCTATTAGCACAGCATCTACGCCGTGTGTCCACAAGCCCAATGCACGCAGCTGTACTACAATGCGCGGTGTGTCTTCGTTTGGAATGGCTTTACATATAAAAATGTCGTATAAATCCACCTCGGTTAAGCAATACGCATACATAGTGTAGGATTTTTGCGTAACGCTAAGCGATTCTGTTTTTTCGTTTAATTCGATTTGGCGCGTTTCCTTGGTGAATTCAAGCCCATCACCAAAGGGGATGGGTTCTTTACTTATGACTACGTCCTGTTTTATCTCTTCCAGTTTCTCTAGGAAGTGTGATAAGCCATCGACTTTGCTTAAAATTTTCTTATCGCCACTAATGAAAACAGAAAAATATAGGTTATCTATGCTCGGTAAAAATTTTTCACGTTTTAAGCTTAGATATTTTTTGCGCATTTCTGGCGCAAGCTCTTGGAAAAATAGCGTTCTGGTTACTTCTGTTCTAAATCCCATTTTAATTAACCCCTTTGTTTTTTTGTGGTCATTTACATATTGACCACAATTATTTTTGGTAATGAATGCTTATATTTAAAGGCTTTGATGCGGTTTTGGTTGGTTAGTCCATGGGGCGCATGTACCTGCCCCTTAGGGTCTTTTACGCGTTTTTCTCCCGTTTTAATTACGACTTTAGTGAAGCTTCTGCGATATCTTTGGTAAACCACTGCCACCAACGGCGGTCGCTCCGATGGGGACCCCCTGCCCCCATCTGCGCACCCACCGCCTGTGTAGTGGGTTCTTCAATAGGTTCTTCGTTGCTTTCATCATACGTAGATATTTCAATGGCTTTGGCGCGTGCTTCGGCTTCCTCGTCTTCCATTTCTGCCACCAATTCGGCAAACTCGTCAAACATGGTGTAACTGTCATAAATACTCGCGGTTTTCTTGTTAAACTTTAAAAAACGCTTAGATATAATCATTTTATTGCCGTACCAATACTCTATACAGGCAAAAAATGTCCACGGAAGCAAAAATAACAAACCGTAGTTGTTAATTTTGCGGTGCGTTATCTCGTACTCGAAAAGGCTACGGATTTGTCTATCCACAAGGCGGTCAAATTGGCTTGTCATTATGATGTTATAACCAAGGTGGCGATGCTTGGTAAAAAATAAAATCCACTCAGCACGGTTATTGCCCTTACTTTGGTAGTCGCGGGGGTTAAAGATGATTTGGCATTCATCTATGATAATGACCGTTTGCCCTTCCTTGCCCTTTTGATGGTTTTTGATGGCGTACTTGTACAAAAATTTGGGGTGCAACTCCATGATAGGCACGTATACAAAGTCACCGATTTTTTTCTTCCCGTTTTTGCTCACCTTGTTTACGTCGATGTTTACAGTAGATATGATGTTTCGCCCAAACCTTAGCTTGTCTTGTATCTGCTTAGCCATATGAAATGATTTGCCGCTCCCGGGTGTGCCGCTGTAAAAAGTTATCATGATATCATCTTCGCCCAGCGCATTACGGTTTTCGCCGCATACCATATGACAATAGCGGCAAGCCATGTATTTAACAGGGCAATAATCTCATTAAACGGGATAAACCAAGAAATGGCGGCAAGGGTTTGGTTATCCAGCGTTATGGCTTCGATGCTCACAAACGGGCATAGGGGCAAGGTATCTAATATTCGATTGCCTGCATTGATTAACGGTTGTACAAGCGTTGTTATCATTTCCCTACCACCTTATTAACTTATTGGTTAGCAGCATTAATCCTACGAAGAAAGTTATCCATACACCCCAGCGTATAATTACTGCCAATGATTCAAACTCTTCGAGGTCTAGCGTTAATACAAAGCCTCCTGCACCGCTTGTTGGTATACCGTGTGCTTGTGCGATTGTGTTGGAGTCAAATACCGTGCCTGTAAAGTCGGCTTCGAAGCGCGGCGCTTGCGGCGGGGCGCGTAGGGATGATATGGCTCGTCCGAATGAGAACGGAATAGAGAATGGGAAAATTGTTGTTAGGTTTCGGTTTCCTCGGTAGCGGTTAAAATCTACATTCCCTTCAGCCGCCAACGTACCCGCTATTGCTCCTGCGTACGAGTGTATTCCCGCTAATTCACGTTCAACGTTTTCAAGCCATTCGCGGGGAATGGCGGGATTTTGAGGGTGGGTAATGGGCGGATATAACGGGGGATA
>WQRX01000044.1 GCA_009786535.1 Defluviitaleaceae bacterium
ACCGTATCCAACAATTCATGTTTCAGCACTTCGGGGGGTACAGGGTGACGATTTTCGGCAATTAAGTCCACAATGGTGAACGCCCACTCTAAAACCATGAGAGTAGCCACTTGTTTATTCGTAACCCGTAATTTGTCGCTCCATGAATCAAGCAAACCCATGAAAATTTCAAACATAATTTGGTTCTGTCCTGCAAAAAACGCTCGCTTTTCTTCCACAGAATTGGCTACATGGGTATGGTATTCGTGGAANAAGCTCCCATAAACACTCAATGCGCTCATCATNGTATCAAGGAAACGCATAAGCGTTATACGGGGGTCATCGTTAGCGTCAANTGCTGTACGATTNTTTTCGCAGATAACACGAAAATCTGTATTGCAATCTTCCATGATGTGCAGGAATATTTCTCTTTTATCCTTAAAGTATGAATATAATGTNCCAACAGATACACCCGCTTGTTTTGCGATTTCGTTGGTATTCACTGCAACATATCCTTTTTCAAGGAACATTTCTTTAGCAGTAGCGACAACTGCGTTTTTTTTGGCTATGCTTCTTTTTTGCGAAGGAGTCCTTGTTTCTCGTTCATTTTCGCTCATTTGACTATAACCTCTCCTCTGCCGCAGTCAAACAAGAACATGATACCATGTTCATATTAGGTCGTCAACGGAATAAATCAACAACATAGAAAACCCCTGCAAAACTCGATATAGATGAGTGCTACAGGGGTTTTCTATGCGGATTGTAAAAACTTCAACATCATTACTTTCTCAAAATACTTGACAGCGGTGAAATCCATTTGACCGTCTAATCATAGCAACCGCAAAAGCAGAGGACATGACCATTGTGACGGTAGATGAAAATATTCATAAATACGATGTTCCTTGGGTTTGGTAACAACTTTCAAGGCCTTCTTTCACAAACCCCTTAGTGACATTGCAACCGGACATAACCCCCCATGGAATATGAGGGGTATATGCTTGTATCGTTGTGCTTTATCGCGCATTATTTGGGTGCGACGATTTTTACCGATACGGGCATGGTGGAGATTGTGCGATAACTTCCGCTATCTCCTCGCTATCCAGCGTTTCTTTTGCCAGTAATTGCCCCGCCAGGTTTTCTAAGGCGGGGTAATTTTTTTGCAGCAGTTCACGTGTTTGGGCGTAGAGCTTTTCGGCTAGGGCATTGCACTCCTCTGCTATGGCGGTTTTTTCCTCCAGCTTGGAGCGGTCCAGCAAGCCGCTGCCAAAGCCGTAGCGCGTTACGTATTGCAGTATCGTGTCTGTGGCTTTTTCGATGTCGTTGGACGCGCCTGTGGTGATGTTTTCTGTGCCAAAGTGCAGTTCCTCTGCCGCGCGTCCTGCAAAGTTTACGATAATTTGCTGCTCTAATTCCCGCCGCGTGTGGTACATGCGCTCGGGCGGAATGGTGACGCAAAACCCGCCCGCGCCGCCGGTAGAGGGTATAATGGTCACTTTGGTTACGCGGTTTTCGGGGTTTACCAGCGTTGCGGCAAGAGCGTGGCCCGACTCGTGGTAGGCGGTCACTTCGCGCTCGCGTTGGTGCCGGTGGGTGCGGTCTTTTTTCTCCGCGCCTGCAAGTGCGGTGTAGTAAGCGGCGGAAATATCACCGTTACTAATGGATTCGCCGTTGCGCCGTGATGCGTTAATTGCCGCGTCGTTAAGCAAGCCCTCCAGCATTGCACCGCTGAAGAAAACCGTGTCCCTTGCGAGCTTTTCGATGTCTATATCCTTTGCGAGGGGCTTATTAACCGCATGTAAATTGAGGATTTGCTTGCGGGCGTTAATATCGGGCAAGCCCACTTCTACGCGGCGGTCGAAACGACCGGGGCGCAGCAGCGCTTCGTCCAGCGTGTCGGGGCGGTTGGTTGCGGCAACCACCACGATGCCGCTCGTATCCGAAAAGCCTTGCATTTCGGTAAGTAGTGCGTTGAGGGTTTGCTCGCGTTCGTCGTTGCCGTTTGCACCGTCGCTGCGTTTTTTGCCCAGCGCGTCAATTTCGTCGATGAAAATGACGCCCTTGCCATGTTCCCGCGCTTTTGCAAAAAGCTCGCGCACCCGCGCAGCCCCCACGCCCACGTACATTTGCACAAAGTCCGAGCCGCTAACGGCGTAGAAGGGCACACCCGCTTCCCCCGCCATGGCGCGCGCCATCAGCGTTTTGCCTGTGCCCGGCTTGCCATGCAGCAAAATACCCCGCGGCATACGCGCGCCGTATTTTGCAAAGCGCTCCGGCGTGCGCAAATAGTCTACAATGTCGCTTACGCTTTCCTTGGCTTCGGCGTTGCCTGCCACGCTTTCAAAATTGCATGGGAACGCCTCTGCTTCTTCGCCGATGCCCACGGCTACGGGGTTTAGTCCGTTTTTTGCCATTGCCGCGCCGCTGCGCCGCTGCACCATGAAAATAACGATGCCGATTAGCACAACCGTTACGCCAAGGGCGATAAAATCCACCCCCGCGGTGGTCGTTTCCGTTACGTTGATGCCCGCAAGCAGCAATGCCTCTTTAAAATCGGCGCGGCGTGGGTTGTTGGTGGTGTATGTTGCTTCGCTTTCTGCAAAGGTGAAGCGCAACGTCGCACCATCGTTAAGCTGCACGCTTGCGATGCGCCCTTCGCCCATGGCTTCAAGGAACGCTGCGTATTCGACAAATACAGGCGCTTCGCGGTTGGTAAAATATGCACCAATGCCAATGGCAATTATTGCCGCTGCAATTACGCCTGCGCCCAGTAAATTCCTGTGTTTTTTTACAAAATCCATAATAAATCCCCCCTTGTGCGAATTATAACGCGCGGGGGGAAATTTTTCGCATGTAAGTTGTGGAAAAACGGCGCGCTGATGTATAATCCGCGCAAAAGGGTGATGAAAATGAACGAAGCCGAATTAATCAAACAATGGGAAGCTGAGGAAGCGCACGCCTTCGCGGGGTGGGATTTTTCGCACCTTGACGGGCGGTGGGATTCGCCCCAGCCGCCGTGGAATTACCGCGAAATCATTCAGTTATATCTTAACGAAAATGACAAATTATTGGACATGGGCACGGGCGGCGGCGAAATTTTACTTACCCTTAACCACCCCCACGCGAATACTTACGCCACCGAGGCGTGGCTGCCTAATTTTGAATTGTGCATGAAAAGGCTCGCACCGCTGGGAATAACCATAAAGCGCACATATGAGGACGATAAACTCCCCTTTGAGGACGCCCTATTCGATATGGTGATTAACCGCCACGAATCCTTTGACCTGCAGGAAGTAAACCGTGTGTTGAAACAGGGGGGTTACTTCATCACACAGCAGGTGGGGGCGGAAAATTTACACGAAATTGCGCGGCGGCTAAACGATAATTTTATCGCCCGGTATCCCGGGCATTCGATGGAGGAATACGCAGAAAAACTTACAGAAATGGGGTATCGCGTCCTGTCTAAACACGACGTGAAATACCCCGTAAAATTCTTTGACATTGGTGCCCTCGTTTTCTACGCGAAGATTATCGAGTGGGAATACCCCAACTTCTCCGTAAAAACCCACCGCGAAAAATTGCTAAAGTGCCGACAAGAGCTGGAGGAAAAGGGCTTTCTGGAAGGCACAAGTCAACGCTTTTACCTCGTAGCGCAGAAAATGTAACCTACTTTAAAATCATCGCCCCATATTTCGGCAATAAGCTTTGCTGTCCTTTTGCAAGGGTGCGCCCGCTGATTAGGTCACACATGTCGGTGGGCAGTTGAATGGTCTGCGCTTCATCCGTAAAATTCATCACAAAATAATATGTTACGCCATTGCCCGTGCGCGTTTGTATCGAAACGCCGCGCGGGCTTTTTATTTGCGGTAACGCGATATTTAAGTGATTGAGAATTTCTTTTTCATAAAATGCTGCTAAAAAATCTTCCTCGGTACGTGCGGCAATAAAGTATGCAGCGCCCTTGCCGTATGCGTTGTGCGTAACTGCGGCGCTTCCCGCGTAGAAGTCCTGTTCATATGTGCCGAGAATTTCCGCGTCCGCAATCTCCAACACGGCGCAATTGTCCAACGCTTTATATGAAGCATTGCCGTACAGTATGCCGTTGCGCTGTGTCGGGTAAAGCGAATCCGTTTCCGTTACCTGTATGCCCAGTATTTCCCGCAATTTTGGGTGGAAGCCGCTGTGATGTACAAGGTCGCTTTCGTTTACCATGCCCGAGATATAGGTCGTTACCAGCGTTCCGCCATTTTCTACGTATAAAGCCAGCGCATTCGCAAGCTTGTCGGGCATCATATATAACATAGGCGCGATAACCGCCTTGTAGCGCGATAACCCTTCTGCACAACACTTGTCGGGAGAAATTACATCTACGGGTGCGTTCCCGTCCCGGAAAATTTTATAATGGGCAAATACGGTTTGCGGGTATTTTTTGTCGGCGCGGATAAAGCCCTGTGTTTCGCCCAGTGCCCACATGGTTTCCGTATCGTAAATAATTGCAATTTCCGCAGGGTTGTGCGAACCCTTTATTTCGCTCACCCTTTCCAGCATTTCGCCAACTTGGGCTACGTCTTTAAACACGCGGTTTTGCGCCGAATTATCATGGTCAATGACCGCACCGTGAAATTTTTCTGACGACCCGCGGGATTTGCGCCATTGGAAGTACATTATCGCATCTGCCCCGTGGGCAAGGCACGCAACGCTGGAAAGTAAGTGCATTTCCGGGCGTTTGGGGCGGTTTACGCTATGCCAGTTTACCATGCTCGGCGTGGATTCCAGTATGAAAAACGGCGCGTTTTTAAGCGAGCGGAAATAATCGTTAAGGAACGCAAGGCGCGCCGCCGTTTCCTCGGTGCATTCGTAATCGTTATGCCACGGCGGGTACGCGTCCCATGAAATTACGTCCACCACCTGCGCGAAGGGCGCGTAATTTAACCCCGCAAAGGGCATGGGCTGGGGGAAGTCGCCCATAAAATTGGTGGTGATGGGGATATTCGGCGTAATCTCCCGCAGGGGAACTATTTCGTGCTTGTAAAAATCAATCGTTTGGTGCGTAACAAAGCGCCGCCAGTCCAGCGTTAGCCCGTGTACAAAAATTTCCCCAATGTCGCTGGGCGGCTCGACCTGCGAAAAATCGTTGTACGTATGGCTCCAAAACGCCGACCAGTAAGCGTCGTTTAGTGTGTCAATTGTGCCGTATTTTTGCTCAAGCCAAGCGGAAAACGCCGCACGGCATAAATCGCAGTGGCATTCGCCGTTGTATTCGTTGGAAATATGCCACATGAATAAAGCGGGGTGGTTTTTATAGCGTTCCGCCAGCTTGCGGTTGATGATGCTTGTCTTTTCGCGGTATACGGGCGAGGTGAAGCAGTGGTTATGCCGTGCGCCGTGCAGCATTTTTTCACGCCGCGGGCTTGTGCGCGTTACCTCGGGGTACTTTTGCGAAAGCCATGCAGGGCGTGCCGCCGTTGGCGTAGCAAGGATAACTTGCCCGCCAAAAGAGGCGATATTATCCATAACGCTGTCCAGCCATTCGAAGGTAAATTCGCCCTCTTGCGGTTCCAACGCCGCCCAAGCAAAAATGCCTACGCTAAAGGTATTCGCCTTCACCTGTTGCATAAATTTAATATCGTCTGCCAAAATTTCGGGGTGCTTTAGCCACTGGTCGGGGTTGTAGTCGCCGCCGTGGTGTAATCGTTTTTGCATATGTAGCCACCTCCATGAATGGCTACAATATACATGCCCATTGCACACCCCGCAACATATTTTCAATAAAAATCCCGTACCCCTTTGTTGGGTCTTGCACAAACACGTGGGTTATTGCGCCGATAATACGCCCGTCCTGCAAAATGGGGCTTCCGCTCATTCCTTGTACAATGCCGCCCGTTACGGCTAAGAGTGCGGGGTCGGTGATGCGTATCACCATACCCTTTGTTTCATCGGTGGCAAAGCGGTTTACGTTTTCTATATAAATGTCAAATTCCTGCACGGTATTGTCCACGGCGTTGGTGAGTACCGTTGCGCGCCCCGTTTTAATTTGGCTACGGCATGCCGCGGGCATAGGGGCTGTAGGCAGTTGATTAATAATTTCGGCGTCCAGTTGCCCAAAAATGCCGCCTGTGCTATTGGTGGTTACGGTGCCAAGCACCTTGTTTGTGTCCACCATGCCTTCCAATTCTCCGGGGATGCCGCGCACACCCCGTTTCACCGATGTTACCGTAGAGGGCATGATAATGCCGTTTTTAACGCTCATTAACAGCTTGGTGTCCACGTCTATTATTCCGTGTCCCAGTGCGCCGAAAATTTGTGTATCGGGGTCAAAAAAAGTAAGCGTACCTATGCCCTTGGTGGAATCGCGTACCCATGCACCAATGCGGCGTGCGCCGTCGGCGGCGGCTACGGCGGGGGTTACATCTAATGTCATTTCTACGTCGTTTCGGCGTACAATAAAAGAGATGTTGCCTTGCGACTCGCGCACTTGCTGCTCCAGCACCTCCTTATTTTTGATGGGCACATTATTCATTTTTAACAGCAGGTCGCCCGCAAGCAATATATCGCCCGAAGGGTTGTGCGTAATGCCGTTTTCGCCATGCACAGGACCTGTACCCAGCACCATTACACCATCGGTATTAATGCGCACGCCAATGGTCATGCCTAAAGGAATAACTGTAGTTTCATTTGTTATATCAATGCCCTGTTGCGAGCCAAAAACGGGCAGTACGCGTTCTTCGCGCCCTGCGGCGAAGCTTGCAACCAGCGTTAAAACAAGAAGCGTTGCCAATACGTATGTTCTTCGCACTTGATGAACCCCCAGCGTGTGATGATTTTTCGTACACAGCTATCTTCGCCGTAAACGGGGTGCGATATACCTGCCAATTTTTTAAATAAATGCTATAATGCAGGAAATTGCGACCCTAAAAGGAGCTTCTTATGACTAATATTACGCTTTCCATCAATGGCGGCGGCACCGTAACTGTGCCCGCAGGCACAACCTTGTTAGAACTTTCCATTAAATATGCGCATGTATGCGCGCGTCCCATTTTGGTGGCAAAGGTAGATAATGAATTGCAAGACCTTTCGCGTAAGCTATTATATGACGCCACCGTAGAATTTTTAGATTTGACCGACCCCAACGGCTACCGCACCTACCAGCGCAGCTGCACATTATTGCTGGTTTATGCGGTAAAATCCGTGCTTGGCAAGAAAACCCGCGTAATCATCGACCATTCCATAGACAAAAATTACTTTTGCGAAATCCCAAGCATAGAAATTACGCAGGAGCTTATTGCGCAAATCGAAGCCAAAATGCGCGAAGCCGTTGCCGCAAACCACCCCGTGACCAAATGCACCATGCAAAAGGAGGAAGCTATCCGCCTTGCCGCCGAGCAAGGGCAGGACGATAAAATTCGCCTGCTGAAATACCGCCATAATTTGACCGTTAGCTTCTACAAGCTGGACTGGTTATACAATTATTTGTACGGCGAGGTTGCGCCAAATACAGGCTGCATAGACCAATTTCAATTAGTAAAACGCACCAACGGTTTTATGCTGCAATTCCCAAGCGTTGGGTTAAATTACGCATTTTCCGACATTTCCAAGGAAATGAAGGTGGCGGAAATTTTTGCCGAATCCAGCCGCTGGGCGCGTATTCTTAAAGCCGACACCGTAGGCGCACTCAATGACAAGATGTGCGTAATGGGCAGCGGCGAAATTATCCGCGTAAACGAAGCCCTACACGAAAAGAAGGTCGCAGCCCTTGCCGACCAAATTATGCAGGCGCATCACCCCATTGTACTTATTGCCGGGCCTTCCTCCTCGGGGAAAACGACATTTGCCGCGCGGCTTGCTATTCAACTGCGTGTAAACGGCGCTGTCCCCCACATTATTGGGTTGGATAATTATTATCTGGACCGCGAGCTTTGCCCCAAGGACGCCGACGGTAATTACGACTTCGAAACCATTGACGCCATCGACACCGCGCAAATTAACAAAGATTTGCAAGCCCTTTTAGCGGGGGAACGGGTGCAAATCCCTACGTTTAATTTTCTTACAGGCAAGCGCGAATATAAGGGGCGTTATTTGAAGCTTTCCCCAAGCGACGTACTTATTATGGAAGGCATACACGGGCTAAATGAACGCGTAAGCGCCGAAGTGCCCGCCTCCGACAAATTTAAAATTTTTATCTCGGCAATGACTCAGATTAATATTGACGACCATAACCGCATCCCTACCACGGATACACGGCTTGTGCGCCGCATTGTGCGTGACTTCCAGTACCGCGGGGCAAGCGCTGCGGCGACCATTAGCATGTGGCCGTCCGTCCTGCGCGGCGAGGCAAGGTATATTTACCCCCACCAAGAACAAGCCGACGCCTTCTTTAACTCCGCCCTTGTTTACGAAATGTGCGTGCTAAAGCAGTACGCCGAGCCGTTGCTATTTGGCTTATCCTCCAACGAGCCACAATATACCGAGGCGCGCCGCCTAATTAAATTCCTGTCCAGCTTCCTTGGAATGCCCAGCGAGAATATTCCAAGAAACTCAATTCTGCGGGAGTTTATTGGGGGTAGTTGTTTTTCACATTAATAAATTTCGTTGCCAAAATAATAAACATAGTGTTAGAATGGGTAGGATTATAGCTGATTAATGCGAATTCTTGGGATTTGCATGTGGCGAAGCGAGGGAAAGTCGTGATAACCAATCAAATATTGCAAGGTGCGGTGGACGGGTTAAAGCAAATTGCCCGCAAGGATATCACCGTTACCGACCGCGAGGGCAAAGTAACCGCAAGCACGCAAATGAACACACACCAAGGCTTTGAAGCGCTGGTGGAAAGCTTTATTAATTCCCCGGCGGAAAATCAATTGATACAAGGCAATCAATACTTCAAGGTAATTGACAACGGCATTACCGAATACGTGGTGCTTATCCACGGGGAGGACGAAGACACCTACCGCATGGGTAAGGTGGCAGCCTTCCATATACAAAGCCTAATGATGGCGTATAAGGAACGCTTTGACCGCGACAATTTTATAAAGAATCTATTACTGGACAACCTGTTATTGGTGGATATTTACAGCCGTGCAAAAAAGCTGCGCTTGGAAAATACCGTACCGCGGGTTGTTTATTTAATTAACACGGCAATAGATACCGACATGAGCGCGGTGGAAATTGTGCGCGGCATCTTCCCCGACAAGCACAAGGATTTTGTTACCGCCGTAGATGAAAATAGTATCATTTTGGTAAAAGAAATTACCGAGCGCGACACAACAACGGAAATTGAAAAAATTGCGAAAAACATTGTAGATACCCTCACCTCCGAAAATATGGCAAAGGTGGTTGTTTCTATCGGTGCGGTGGTGCGGGACTTAAAGAATGTGTCCTCTTCGTTTAAGGAAGCGCGGCTGGCACAGGAAGTGGGCAAAATTTTCGAGGCGGACAAGCAAATTATCAACTATGAGCAGCTGGGCATTGGGCGTTTAATTTACCAGCTGCCTTTGCCGCTGTGCCGCATTTTTGTCAACGAAATGCTTCAGGGTTTTTCTATCGAGGATATTGACGA
This sequence comes from Defluviitaleaceae bacterium, assembly GCA_009786535.1. Classification (GTDB taxonomy): domain Bacteria; phylum Bacillota; class Clostridia; order Lachnospirales; family WQUN01; genus WQRX01. The sequence continues at coordinate 9,533 of WQRX01000044.1, forward strand.
GGAAATGTTTACCACCGTTACAAAATTTTTTGAAAACGATTTAAACGTGTCCGAAACGGCGCGGGAATTGTATATTCACCGCAATACGCTGGTGTACCGCTTGGATAAGCTGCAAAAGCTTACGCGCTTAGACCTGCGTAAGTTTAGCGATGCGATTACCTTCAAAATTACGCTCATGGTTAATAAATACATGCAGTACAGGGAAGGGCAACCGTTTTAAATGATTGAATTTATTAACGCGACAAAAATCTACGACAACGGTGCGCGCGGTCTTAACGATTTAAATTTGAAAATCGAAAAGGGCGAGTTTGTGTACGTTGTAGGCTCCAGCGGCTCGGGTAAAACATCGCTGGTGCGCTTGTTGTTGAAGGAAACGGAGCTTACCGGCGGGCGCATTCTTGTGGACGGTCAAGACCTTGCCAAGCTAAAGCGGCGGCATTTGCCCTATTACAGGCGTATTATGGGCGTAGTTTTCCAAGACTTCCGCCTGTTAAAAAATAAAACCGTGTATGAGAACGTGGCGTTTGCCATGAAAATAGTAGAGGCAACTCCGCGGGAAATTAGGCGTGCCGTACCCCAGGTGCTGAACCTTGTTGGGCTTTCCAAGAAGGCGAAGGCGTACCCTAACCAGCTTTCGGGGGGGGAGCAGCAGCGCACGGCATTAGCGCGTGCCATTGTTAACCGCCCGCCGTTATTGGTCGCAGACGAGCCGACAGGCAACCTTGACCCCGACACCGCGTGGGAAATTATGACGTTATTAGAAGATATTAACGATTTAGGCACAACCATTGTAATGGCGACCCACGCCCACGATATTGTGGATACAATGCAAAAGCGGGTAATTCAGCTATCTAACGGTAAGCTGGTGCGCGACGGCGAAGGCGGGTATGTTGACGTAGCACCCGAACCCCTTCCGCCACTGGGGGGGATATTACGATGAAGCCCCGTACATTCCGCCATTTTATTTCCGAAGCCTTTCGGAGTTTAGTTAGAAATCGACTCATGAGCTTTGCTTCCATTTTAACGGTGGCGAGCTGTATTTTTATTGTGTCGCTCTTTTATATGCTTGCGGCGAATATCGACTTCTTCCTCATGCAATTGGAGGACAGCCTGCAAATCATGGTGTTTGTGGACGAGGACTTACCCCCCGGTGCCATTGGCCCGCTTCACGATAGGATACGCGTCATGCCGCAGGTGGCTAACACCATTTTTGTACACCGTGACGATGCGCTGGAGGACCTTGTAGAAACCTTGGACGGCGGGCTGGAACGTATTGGCGCGTTACGTGCCAACAACCCGCTGCGGCATTCCTTTATCATAGAATTACGGGATTTGCGCTATCATGACGAGCTGATTCGCATTTTCAACGATATGCCCGAGATAGGGCGCGTAGGCGATTTTGGCGCGGCGGCGGATATTATGATAACCATTCGTGATGTGGTGCAGGTGGCGTCGTTGCTGCTTATTCTCATCCTTGCCGCCATCGCCATTGTGCTGATTATGAACACCATCCGCATTACCGTTAGCACGCGGCAGGTAGAAATTGGCATCATGAAATACGTAGGCGCTACGGATTGGTTCATCCGCTGGCCCTTTGTTATCGAAGGCTTATTGATTGGCTTCTTTGGGGGGCTAATCCCCGCCGTACTTGCGCGGCTGGGCTACGAAGGGGTGATTAGCCGCATTGCGGGTGTTCCGTGGCTTAACTTCATCGAATTTATGCCGGGGGAAGCTATTTTTATGTATGTAATGCCTTTAGCCATTGGGCTGGGGGTTTTAATAGGATTAATCGGGTCGCTGGTTTCGGTACGGCGGTACTTAAAGGTATAAGGAGGAGCTACATAATGGGCTCATTTTTTAAAAAAATAATTGTAATTGCGCTGGTATTTGCTGTTGCATTACCCGCAATTACCATGCACGCGCAGGTGAATTTGCAGGAATTGCGCAATAACCGCGCCGATTTGCGCCGCAGTATTGCCAATGCGCAAAATGAACTTGGGCAAATAGGACGGGCGATAAGCGAAGCGGAACGCGAAATGGAACGCATCGACGTGGAAATGATGCGTGTTATGGACGAAATGATTATCGTGTTAAACGATTTGGATTTGGTAGAAGGGCGATTGGAGCAAGCCGAAATTGAATTGGAAGCCGCCCGCGTTTACCGCAATGTTCACGAAAAAATTGTACATGACCGTTTGCGTGCCTTGCACGAGCATGGGCAGCCCACGTTGCTGGACGTGCTTGTGCAATCTACCAGCGTACGCGACTTTATGCTGCGCATGGAATGGATGACGCAAATTTCGAGGCAGGACCAGCAAATGCTGCAGCGCTTAGAAGAAGCAGAAGTACGCTACATTGCCAGCGTAGAGGACGAAGCCCGCTTGCGTAACACACTCATTGCGCTGGAGGATTCGCTTACCCGTTCTTCCGAGGAATTAAGCCTGCTCATGGACGAATGGGAAACAACCCACGAACGGCTTTTAGGCGAACAGCTCAGCTTCGAGCAGTTGCGCGACGCATACCAAGCGCGGGAACGCACCATCGACCAACAAATTGCCGCCGAAGAACGCCGCCAAGAAGCCGAACGCGAGCGCCAACGCCAACGTGCATTAGCCGCTCTCCAATCCGAATTTAATGGCGAATTAATGTGGCCCGTACCCGGCTTTTTTCAAATATCCAGCCCCTACGGCAACCGCCCCAACCCCTTTAACCGCGCGCGTACGCAATTCCACTCGGGGATTGATATTGCGGGGCGCGGTATAAACGGCGCAAATGTGCTTGCCTCGCGGGATGGCTATGTAGTGCGTGCCGCAACGGGTTGGAATGGCGGCTACGGCACGATGATTATTATTGACCATGGCGGCGGAATGCGCACGCTGTATGCCCATCTTTCCGCGCTGTTGGTGAGCCAAGGGCAACGTGTGTATGAAGGGCAGGTTATTGGGCGTGTAGGTTCTACAGGTAACTCCACAGGTCCGCATTTGCACTTTGAGGTGCAGATTAACGGCAGACATACAAACCCGATGCCGTTTTTACGGGGTTAGTACCCCGTACCTTCCATACCCTGCACCAGCTTTACAACGCGGCTGGTGCCTAACCTGTCTGCGCCCAGTTCTATGAATTTTTTTGCGTCCTCTAGGGTGGCGATGCCGCCCGCGGCTTTTACCTTCACATGGGCGGGGGAATGCTTGCGCAGCAGGGCTACGTCCTCGAAGGTTGCCCCCGTTAGGGCAAAGCCCGTGGAGGTTTTGATGTAATCTGCCCCCGATTCACCCACCGTGCCGCATAGGGCAATTTTTTCTTCCTCGGTGAGCAGCGCGGTTTCGATGATGACTTTTAATATGTGCGTACCACATGCGGCGCGCACTTTTTTTATGTCGGCTAAGATGGCGGCGTAGTTGTGTTCCTTTGCCATGCCAATGTCGATAACCATGTCAATTTCCGTTGCGCCTGCGCGAATGGCAGCGGCGGCTTCGTGGGCTTTGGCTTCCGTATCGGCGTAGCCGTTGGGGAAGCCTACGACGGTACAAATCGCCAGCTTGCCCGCTGTATGGTTGGCGCACAGCGCCACGCGGGAAGGGGGTACGCATACAGATGCAACTTGGTATTGCAGTCCTTCGTCACAAAGCTTGAGATAGTCGGGGGCGGTGGCGGTTACGCCAAGCAAAGTGTGGTCTACACGGGATAAAATTTCCTTCATGGGGGTTGCTCCTTTTTTTGGCACCATTATAACAGAAATAACGAAGCCCCCGCGAATGAAACGGGGGCTTTTATGCAAATTTGCACGGTTGTCTTAGGTTTTTTTATGTAAAAGTGTGTGCCGCGCTTTCCGCTTTATTGCGTTTGGATGGCGTCCTTCCCTCCTTTTATGCCGCGAAAAGGGCTAGCTTTTGTACGGGGAGATGAAGTAGGATGCTTCCCACATCCTTTATGTATTCTATGCGCGTGTGCATATTTGGTGCGTGTCCCTTTATTATTTGCGCGGTAATAGCCCCTGCTCCCGCGCAACGGCATATTTGCTCATTTCGGTATGCACTAACGGAAGCCCGTTTAACAGGCGCTGAATAATTTCGGGCAAAAAGCCCGCGTACTTGACCTCCAGCAATAGCGAATACGGCTGGCTGCCATAGGTTTTTACATATTTACTGTGCATTGGCGGCAGGGTAAGCCGTTCCCCGCTGTCGAAGAGGGGGCTGTCAAAGGTTAGGCGCACCGTACCCGGTTTGTAGGTTAGGGTTTCGCGGCGGTAGGCGAAGGCTACGGTTGGGCGCATTGCACGCAGGCGGTGCAAGTTGGCAAGGCGCTGCCATAGGGGCGCGGTTTCCGCCAGCGAAAAGGATAGGTCGCCCTTTTGTATCATCGCGTATTGTTCGCGGGTGATGGTTTGCGTTTCCTTAAAATTTAAGATGCCTTCCTTGTGCTTGCGCTCCAGCCGAATAAAGGACAGGTCGTTATTATAATGACGTATGCGGTACTTATCGCGGCTGTATTGCCCAAGCTGCTTTGCCGCGTAATAGGAGTCGTATCGGTCGTCTAAGTATACATTGTTTACGGTGTAGCCGCCGTTTTCGTCGGCGTAGGCGTCGGGCTGCATAATGCCCGAGGCGCGCCCGCGTAAAATAGCGGCGGTTTGCGCGTTTATTAAATATTTATGCTCGTAGCGGTATCGCATTTTACACAGCCTTTACACAAATTTTACATTGTGCAACGCAGTATATAATAGCCTTTGCGTTTATGCAATACGCCGACTTGCGGGTAAAGTTCGTGTAAAAAATTAATGGTGCTTTCCGCGCCGTGCTTTTTTTGAATGACGATGTACAGCGCACCCTTGGGCTGCAAATGCGCGGCGGCGTCCTTATAAAGGCGGTACATAATTTCCTTACCCGCGTGGATAGGCGGGTTTAGGGTAATGGTATCAAACATATCGGCAATGGCTGCAAACCCGTCGCAATGTACAACCGTTGCCTGTACGCCGTTTTTTTTAGCATTCTGCGAAGCATATGCGCAGGCGATTTCGTTGGTATCGCTCATAGTAAGGCGTAAACGGGGGGCGGCGTGTGTTTTGGCAAGGGTAATGCCGATTAAGCCGTAACCGCACCCAAGGTCCAGCATTGTGCCGCTAATCGGCGGTTGCGTTGCGCGCATCACTTCCATAAGGAGTAACGAAGCCGCGTCGGGCTTTTCATACGAAAATAACCCGCGCGCGGTGGCGAAGGTAAGATTTTGACCAAAAATTACAGGCTGTAATGTTAATGTATCCCCTGCCAGCGCAGGGTTGGCGATAAAATAATGACTTTCTCCGTTTTTCATAAAAAAACGTCAAGTACTTTCGGGTGTACCTTAAAATGGAAGGTTTGCCCCGCCGATTGCGGGTATAAATTGCCGTCCAAACACAGCACCTCGTTGCCTGTTGCTTGGTTGCCCGGCGTAATTTTTACCTCTTCGCATTCTACAAAGCTTACCGTTTTTAATCGCATATGCTCTTCTATCATAAGCGATGGGAAAATGAGCATGGTTTTTGGGCGCGACATGCCGCGCACCAGGCATATCGTTATTTTGCCGTCGGTAATGCTTGCCGTAGGCGAAATATGCAGCCCGCCCCCGTAATATTGCCCGTTGCATATCGCCACCAGCGTAAAGGTATCGTTAATTATTTCGCCGTTTACTTCAATGCTGAGGGGAATATTTTTATGCCCTGCGATGCTTTTGTACACCGCAGCAAGATAGGCGTAGCGCCCGTAGCGTTCCTTGAGTGCCAGCGCGTTTTGTACGATGTGCGCGTCTAACCCCAGGTTGCCGATGTTCATATACGCCGCGTTGTTTGCTGTAATTAAATCCACCGTGCGGGTGTGGCGTGCAGCAATGGATTTGACAAACGCCCGTGCCGCTGCGGGGAGATGCTGTTTTTTATACCGTGCCAGGGCGGCTGTTTTTGTTTCGTACAACGACATAACAAAATCATTACCGCTGCCCGCGGGGAAAATACCCAGCGGTATGGGAATGCGCCCGTTAAATGCCGCCCACATGCCGTCGGCAATTTCTTGCAACGTACCGTCGCCGCCTAATCCGATAATGCCCGCGCAGTTTGGACGGGTTTCGCATATTTCGCGGGCTTTGCGCTGCCCGTCCATAACGCAGGTGGTGTGGTATACCTCGTAGGGCATGTTGAGCGCGTCAAATTCCTTGGTGAGCATAGCGAGCCGACCGGGGGTACGCCCGCGGCCGGCTATAGGGTTTACAATAATGTTATACACTAACGCGTGCCAAAGATACGGTCGCCCGCGTCGCCTAAGCCGGGGACGATATAACCGTGGTCGTTTAGGGGTGCATCGTCATACGCGGCGGTGATAATATCCACATCGGGGTGTTTTGACAGGATTTCCCTTACCCCTTGGGGTGCGGCAACCAAACACAGCAATTTAATTTGCCGTGCGCCCGCGTTTTTTAAGTATTCGATACCCCGCGAGGCGGTATAACCCGTGGCTACCATTGGGTCAACCAACAGGATTTCGCGTTCTTCTATTTCGGGGGGGAGCTTGCAGTAATAGTCTACGGGCTGTAGCGTGTCGGGGTTGCGGTACATGCCGATATGCCCGATTTTTGCGGTGGGAAGCAAGCGCGAAACGGCATCCACCATGCCAAGCCCCGCGCGTAAAATGGGGACTATGCCAAATTTTTGCTCGCAGGTCCAGCCGTCGGCTATGCCTACGGGGGTTTCTACCTGATGGGGCACTACGGGCAAATCCTTGGTGGCGATATAAGTAATCAGCGAAGTAATTTCGCCCACCAGTTCACGAAATTCGCGGTTGCCTGTAGTTTTGTCGCGCAGCATAGACATTTTGCTTTTTACCAGCGGATGTTTTGCCACCTGTAACCGTTGTGCGATAAGCTCGTCCATATTCATGTTTACACGCCCTCTTCCTTTATTTTGTCTACCCATATTTGGACATAGGTCTTAATTTGTGCGGCGCATTGGCGGTAGGTTTCGTAATTGCCGCCAAAGGGGTCGTTAATGTCGCCGTTTTCGTTTAGCAGAAAGGTTTTTTGCGCCGCGCCGGGGCAAGCTGCAAGTATCGCGTTCATATGCCCGCGTGTCATTGCAAGTATCCATTTGGCTTGCGCTGCCAGCGCATCACAAAAAAGCTGTGAACGGTGGTCGCGTAAGTCACAGCCTTCATCCTCCATTACTGCAATTGCATGGGTGCTTGCGCAGGAAGCGCCGTACGCGCTAATGCCTGCGGAAATAACCGCGCAGCTTACGCCTGCTTGGGCAAGCATTTTGCGCGTTAGCGCCTCTGCCATTGGGCTGCGGCAGGTATTCCCCGTACATACAAACAGCACCATTATACGTACACGCCCACATCAAGTATTCGCCCTGCGGCGGCTTTGGTCATTCTATCCATGATGGCAACGCCCATGCCGTCCTCGGGTAATGCTTCCGCTAAAATAATATCCACCCCGCGTGTATCAAATTCGCGTAGGTTTGCGTACAAATTTTTAGCAATTTTTTCATTATTCTCACCCAGCGAGCGCGTTGTTACCAGCGGCGTATACGTAGAATAGCCTTGGATAGACATTACCCGCCAATTTTTATCCATACACGCTTGCACCTTTGGAGTTACAAGCACGCCTATGTGCGCGTCTATATCCGCCACAATTTGCGTAGTAATGTAGGCGGCTACGTTCTCGGGTGTGCCGCGCAGCAGCGTCATGGGTGCGTTGGGTGCATAGTGCTTATATTTCATACCGGGGGCGCGGGGGGCGCGTGTTTTTTGTATGCTTTCGCTTAATTTCATATTGATGGTTTCCTCTATCATTTGTGTGGTAATTGCCCCGTGGCGCAAAATTACGGGGGCGTTGCCCGTTACGTCTATTACGGTAGATTCCACCCCAACGTTGGCTTCCCCGCCGTCTACCAGCAAGTCGGGCGAAGGCTCGCCTGCGAAGTAGTCGTTAATCACATGCTCGGCACAGGTGGGGCTGGGTTTGCCCGCTTTGTTGGCACTGGGCGCGGCAATAATACAGCCCGACTGGTAAATCACCGATAATGTAGCCGAATGCCCGGGCATACGCACGCCTACCGTCTCACACACTTGATTGGGGTGCCCGCCAAGCCACGCGGGAAGGGACGCTTTTTTACGCACCACAAGCGTTAATGGCCCCGGCCAGTAGGCATCGGTTAGCAGGTTTGCATAGTCGGGCAGGGTGTCGGTAATTTCGTTTAGCGTGCTTTTGTCTGCAATGTGCAGGATAAGCGGATTGTCGCCGGGCCTGCCTTTAAGCTCGTATATACGTGCTACGGCTTCTTCGTCTGTAGCGTCGGCGGCTAAGCCGTATACCGTTTCTGTTGGCATGGCAACAAGACCGCCCGCGCGTATTACGGTGGCGGCTTCGTCTATTCCGCTTTTATCGGCTGTAACAATTTGCATTACGCCGCCCCCGCGCAGCATTTTTTATATTTTTTACCGCTGCCGCAGGTGCAAGGGTCGTTGGGGCGTATTTTTGCTTCGTTACGCACAACGGTGTGTGATTTTTTTTGCTCGGTATACAGCTTTTTTTGCTCCTCGGGGGTAAAGATGTTTTCCCATTCGGGTAAGCTGTACAATTCCTCGGCTTTGTATGCCACCATTTGCTTGTACAGGCGGGTAAAGTCGATATCAAAGGTCATTTTTGTTTCTTCCGTTACCTCGTCGGGGGGGTGGGGAAGCCCGTCCACCGCCTCGTGTATGCCGTCGATAAACGCCGTAACGTGCATGGGCGTTAGGCGGTATTTTTCCGCAAACTCGGCAACGGTTAGGTCAATTTTGGTGGTTTTTTCTTTTAAAATTTGTACGTACACGGCTTTTTCTTTTGCCATGTATTCGTCCCATACGTGCTTTACGGGCTGTCCCTGCGGGTCTAGTGAAACACGCTTCCATGCGTCATATAATGCCATTTTGAATCACTCCTATTTCGTTATGCGTTTAAACTCGTCGATGTTTTTATTAATTACGTCAATTGCGCCGTTCCAGAAGTTTACGTCCTCTACGTCTACGCCCAGCGTGGCACAGCTATCCTTAATGCTCATTTTGCCCGTAGCCCGCAGGAAGCTGTCATACTTCCCGCCAAACGCGGCGGGGTCTTGCTCGTAAAGCTTATACAGCCCGTTTGCCAGCAAATGCCCAAAGGCGTAGGGGAAGTTGTAATAACTCACGCTTCCGCTGTAGTAATGCGGTTTAATCGCCCACATATAGGGGTGCAGTAACGCGGGGTCTAACCCGTCGCCATAGGCGGCGCGTTGCGCGTCCAGCATAAAGCCCTTTAACTCCTCGGGGGCCAGGGGGTGGTCCAACCGTGCTTCAAACACCTGCTGCTCGAACAGGAAGCGGGAGTAAATATCCAGCAGTACCTGCGTTGCGTCTTGCAAGCTATTTTCTAAAAGCTGCAGCTTTTCGTTGTCGGGCATTTCTGCCAAAGCGGCATTTGTAACAATGGTTTCGCAGAAGGTGGAAGCCGTTTCCGCCAGCGGCATTGGGTAGTTGGTATTCAAAATGCCCTCGTTCATAATTTGCATGGAATGGTAGCCATGCCCCAATTCATGCGCCAGCGTAATGGCGTCGGAAAGGCTGTCGCCGTAGTTAAGCAAAATGCGGAACTGCTTAATCGCGTATACATCGCCGCAAAATGCACCCGATACCTTTCCGTCACGGGGAAAAACGTCTATCCAATTTTTTTCAAACGCGTCTTGCGCCACCTTTGCCATGCCTGCAGAAAAGCGCGCAAAATTGTCGGTCACAAACTTCTTTGCTTTATTATAGTCAAAACGCGTGTCTGCGGATTCACCCACCGGGGCAAACATTTCGTAAAAAGGTAGACCATGCTTGTAGTCTGTGTTTTGCTTCTTGGAAAGGTACGCCGCCTTTGCCTTCATATAATCGCGGAATTTTGGCGCATTTTTGTTAATCGCTTCAAACAACGCACCTAAGGTTTTTGGCGTCATACTGCTGCCGAAGAGGGTCTTATCCAGCGGATTTTCAAAATGGCGCAGGCGGCAAAGCAGGTTTACCTCGCCCTTGATGGCGCTTAGCGCCGCCGCGCTTGCCTCCTCAATTTTGGGGTAGGCGGCAAGCTCTGCCTCGTAGGCGGCTTTGCGTACCTTATGGTCGGGGGAATAGGCTAAATTACGGCACTCGTTAATGGAAATGGTGCGAACGCCGCCGTTAATCGGGTCATTATATTCGCAGGTTAAATGCGAGATAAGCTTGTCTTGCAGCATATTCCACGCGCCCGAGCCTGTGTTTGCCATTTGTGCGGCAAGGGTTTCCTCATCTTCGCTCATTAAATGGGCAAAATGGTCTGCCATGTGGTTTAGCTGGTAGGTGTAATCCGCTATCCCGTGTTCCTGCGCGAGCAAGGCAATGTCCTCGGTTTTGCTTAATTTTGCTAAAAAGGCAGCCAAGCGTACCTGTGTACGGCTGGTTTCCGCATTTAGCGTATCAATTTGGTACAGGTATTTTTGCGCGTCGGCGCTTTCGGTATCGGCGGCGAAGCTAAAGGAAGCAAAGCTGCCGATTTTATCGAGCAGGGACGTATATTTTTCCAGCTTGCGCACCAGCTTTTCAACGTCTGCAAAGTTGGAAAGCTGTGCGGCGCATAGGTTCATTTCGTCTACCATGGGGGACAGTTTATCAAAGTCGGCTTTTAGTGCCGGGCAGTCAAAGCCTGTATAAATATCGTTTAAACACCATTTTTCGCTCATGGGATAACCTCCGATTTTTGTAAAAAAAAGGACGGGGTTCTTACCCCCATCCTTATGGTGCAAAATTACACCTTGTATGGCTCGATTAACGGCATTACTTTTTCTGCCGATGCGACATTGTGGATATGCAGTTCAAGGGGCTTGGAAATGTCAAGGCTAAAAATCCCCATAATTGATTTTGCATCCACTACGTAGCGGTCGGAAACAAGGTCAAAATCCCCGTCAATGGGAGAAACGATTGCCACCAAGTTTTTAACCTTATCAATGGTGTCTAACCTTACCATAACTTTGGTCACGTTTTGCATAAATACGTACCTCCTGTTAATGTAGGCGATTTGCGCAGTGCTTCAAACGCGTTTCGCCGGAATGTTTTCGCCGAAGGCGAATACCCTTCCCTTATTCTAATAGGCAATGTACGCAATGTCAAATTTTATGCAAAAGCAAGAAACGTATGTTCGCAAAAACAATGTTGACATTAATTGCACGCTATGAGTATAATGCGCATGTTCGATAAATGTTCGACTAAGGAGGAGTACTTATGTCAAATCTTGCCCTGCGCCGTGCCGCGGCGCGCCACCCGTCTTTGGTATTAGAGCCATTTGACGCAATAATGGAGCAATATGGCTTCGACGCGGTTTGCATGATTATAGATTGCTTTGGCGGGTCTACCGTATACATTCCCGGCAGGCATACCGTTTTTAGGGGTTGCCTTGAAAAAGAAGCGATAAATAATTTTAACGGGAGCAACTACCAAGCCCTATCGCGCAAATACGGAATAAGCGAGCGCCACATGCGGCGAATGCTCGACAGAAAAAATCCTTGATATAGCAAGGGTTTTTTTTTATACTGCCCCGCACAGCGCATGTAAAGGGGTAACAGTCCTGTGAAAATTTCCGTTAGCAAAATAATTGAATTAATTCTGCGCAGCGGTGATATTGACGCGCGTTTTCGCGATGCGTCTGCCATGTATAAAGGGGCGGCGGCGCACCGCAAGCTGCAAGGCGAGGCGGGCGAAAATTATAAAAAAGAAGTTGCGCTAAAGCTGGACATCGAAATTGAAGGCATTCCCGTTACTTTGCAAGGGCGTGCCGACGGTATTATTACTACGCAAAAGGGCTTTACAATAGACGAGATAAAATCCACAGCCATGCCGTTAGACGTATTGTTTCAACAACATGCACAGCACCTTGGGCAAGCAAAATGCTATGCCTACATGTACATACAAACCTTGCAAGCCCCGCCGCAAGCGGTGACCATTCAGCTTACGTATTTTCAGTTGGAAAGCGAAGCGGTAAAACGCCATTCGTGGGATTTTACTGTGGAGGAAATTGAGGCTTTTTTTACCGATTTGCTGCGTAAATACGGCGCGTGGTTAAAGCTTGAGCATGATTGGAAACAAACGCGCGATGCGTCTATTGGTACAGCGCGCTTCCCGTTCCCTGCCTTCCGTAAAGGCCAGCGCGAGTTTGCCGCAGCCGCCTACCGCACCATTATTGCACGTAAAAAACTCTACGCCGCCGCGCCAACGGGCATTGGCAAAACCCTTTCTGCTTTGTTTCCCGCGATTAAAGCCATGGGGGAAGAGGCTTGCGAAAAAATATTTTACCTAACCGCAAAAACAATTACACGCACCGTGGCACAAGATGCCGCCGCCCTAATGGCGGAAAAGGGACTTCGCATTAAAGTGCTGTCTTTACGCGCAAAGGATAAGCTTTGCCCGCATAGTATGCGAAATTGCTCGCCCGACTATTGCCAAAACGCCAACGGGCATTACGACCGTGTAAACGACGCCCTTTGGGACGTACTAAACAATGAGGACATAATCACCCCCGCTGTAATTACACAGTACGCGCAAAAGCACCAAGTATGCCCCCACGAATATGCCTTAGATGCCGCCTTATACAGCGATGTGATTATCGGCGATTACAACCATGTATTTGACCCCGGCGCGTATTTGCGGCGGTTTTTTAATACAAATGAAAAGCGAGAATATGTATTTCTTATTGACGAGGCGCATAACCTAGCCGACCGCGTACGCGATATGTACAGTGCAAATATTCAAAGAAGCACATTGCGCCGCGCCGCCAAGCAATTGCGGGGGCGAGATGCCTATACCGCTGCCTTGCGTAAGGCATTTAAGCAGGCAGATAATTATTTAAAAGATTTAATTGCAGAAGATGAAAGCAGCCGCGCGGTTAAAGAAGCGGACGCGGTTTTAAACGCATTTATTATTTTGCTCCACATCGCAATGGGTGAATGGTTAAACATAAATAAAAACAACGCCCCCGAATATTTTGGCGAAATGCTAGACCTATACTTTACGCTGGACACATATATGCTGACGGCAGAACTTTACGACGACCATTTTACAACGTTGGCAGAAATAAACGGCAAAGACATAACAATGACGCAATTTTGTGTAGACCCCGCCGCCCTAATAACGCAGGGGCTAACCCGCGGTATTGCGTCTGTCTTGTTTTCTGCCACGCTTACGCCCTTGCCCTATTACCGCGAAATTTTGGGCGGTAGTATAGACGACCCCGTTATTTCCCTGCCGTCCCCCTTTGACCCTGCTAAGCTAACGATAACTGTCCACCATCAGGTTTCCGCCAAGTATGCCCACCGCGCCAATAGCTATGCCCCCATCGCCGATATTATTTACCATGCGGTAAACGCCAAACAGGGGAATTATCTCGTCTTTTTTCCGTCGTATGCCTATTTAAACGAAGTATATTTGCGTTTCTACGAAAAATACCCGCACATAAGCACCCTTGTCCAGCAGTCCAACATGACAGAGGACGACCGAGAAGACTTTCTGGACCAATTTGCCCCCGACCCTACGGAAGCCCTTGTGGGCTTTACCGTGCTTGGCGGCATTTTTTCCGAAGGAATTGACTTAACAGGCAACCGCTTAATTGGTGCAATTATCATATCTGTGGGTATTCCCATGGTCAATTTACGGCAGGAGCAAATCCGCGCCTTTTACAACCAAAAAAACGGCGCAGGCTACGACTATGCGTATACCTTCCCGGGTATGAACAAGGTCCTGCAAGCCGCAGGGCGCGTTATCCGTACCGAAACGGACGAAGGCACGCTTCACCTCATTGACACGCGGTTTAAAACGGCGCAGTACAGGGCGCTTTTCCCCACGTTTTGGCGGGTTTAACTTTTCAATGTAAAAAACCCCACGCAAGGTTAACTTCGCATGGGGTGCAATAAAATAATTCCTAAGCCGTTGGGTGCGGTACAGCACGCGCCCCTTGGCTTTTTTCTTTCTCTTTTTCATTGTAGCTATATCGTAAAAATACAGGTGGGTACCCGTTATATGCAATTCCTGCGGGTGACTTTTGCCGGCCGGCAAATGCGAAATTTTAACGATAGTAAAAATTTCGCAAAGATAAGTCGATTTGTGTCTTGAGGGTGCTAATCCACGGTTAACGCACATCGTTAGCTGTGCTATGCAGGGACGGGCTACGTTTGTCATGCACAAAGCGCGAAGGGTCGGTTGGGCGTAGGCCTCTTGACAGGGGTACTATAGCAGACTTGTTTGGACATTTTCTAAGATTTTGGCAGAAAACGTAAATGATATAATTGCATAAGGGTAAAACCCACCAATGCCATGTTAAGTCTGCTCATAATCATTTGAGTGGTTTTTTTATTATTGTGTTGTATTAAATGCTTGTTTCCTGTATAATTCGACAAGTATTGCAGGTGTGGGAATGAAAGGTGTGGAATTAAAGATGAGGATTATAGTAAGTGAAGAAACTAAAGAGCGGTTTAAAAAGTACGCAGTTGTTTTAGCTCCGATAATAATTTCAGCAATTTCACTTTTTGTTGCATTTATGGCGTGGTTAAATCCACGAAACCCTCCCCAAATACCCTTTGTTATTCCGCCGGAGATTTTTACTGTTCCAAATGATTGGGGGGTAGAGGTTATATTTGCTTCGCAACCCGGTACATCAGTTTACTTTACTGTTGACGGCTCTCATCCTGCGCGTGGCAGTTTAAATGCCGGCATAGATGATAGTTTTATTACTACAACAGAGCCAACGGTCGTAAAAGCCATTGCGGTAACCGAGGATTTGAAAAGTCTTGAGGCGCGTTATTCCGTTAGTTTAAATCAAGTTCCTTCCCCCGGTGCAAGCAGGGCATCGAGGGGTATTGTTTCGGTTGGTGAAGAAATAACGCTTTTATTTCATAGTGATGCGACTTTGTTTTACACCCTTGATGGCACAGACCCAAGTCATGCCAGCCGTCAATATACATCGCCGATACCCATCATTGAGGATACATATATACGCGCAAGGGCGTTTATACCGGGATATATACCCAGTGACATAATTTATTTTCGCTTCACAGTAGCCGAAAACAGAACTGTAATAGGTGAATATGGAACTGTTGTAAATATAGGACCACCCGAAACGACAAATCAACCGCAAGCAACAATTCCGTTGCCAATAGTGCCGGTGCCGCAAACTCCTGTGCAAACAGAAAATATTGGAATGCAAGTAAGCTACACAAATGAACGCTATGTAAACATTGGAGGTATGTTGTTATCTCGTCGTTGGCCTACCGTTCGGATATTGGTTGCAACAGACTTTGATGTGCAACGCGTAACGCTTAAAAGCGACCGGTCTCCCGAATTTATTATTAATATGACCTCAATAAATCCCCGTTTGTGGGAGCACGAGGTCGAATTTCGCATTACAGATACCACTCATGCAGTTACCGTAACTGCCTACGTTTCAGATGGGCAAACCATATCGCAATTAATTAATGTTCACGCAGGAAGTGAGCGACCATAGTTTATTGTTTTTAAAATTGTGGTAAAGAAGCACAAAGAAAAAAGCCGCTCGTCGAGCAAGGATAAGCGGCTCTAACAACGAAAAACGTTAGGTCGTGAAGCCAAGCCGAAAGCGGTTGTGCTTCATGCAGGTCACGGTTAGCGCCGCGACCTGTTTTTATTATACCCAACCTTTGCAAAATTGCAACAATAAATTTTGCAAAAGCTGTTAGCAAAAACTCACCCCAAGCCTTTTCGTGTGCGTCCACTGCCCACCCTATTTCTACATAATTTTTCCGGGTCCCCGATTTTGTGGTATAATGTGCAAGCAACCGTGGGTTGGCTGGCTTCACGCCTTACTATCTGCAACATGGGATAGAAAGGAGGTGATTGCTATGGATACTTTTTACTTCGCCGATTTGTTTGCTTTTTTACAAACCACGCTAGGAATGGTGTTATCCTCCCTCGCTGGCTGGCACACGAAGGAGCGCAAAGAAAAAAGCCGCCCCTCGGACAAGGATAAGCGGCTTAATGAAACTAAAAATTAAGCTGTGAAGCCAAGCCGAAAGCGGTTGTGCTTCATGCAGGTCACGGTTAGCGCCGCGACCTGTTTTTATTATACCCAATCCTAATCAAATTGCAATAATAATTTTTAAAATAAAATTACCCCGTGCCCGCCCTATTTCTACATAATTTTTCC
>WQRX01000045.1 GCA_009786535.1 Defluviitaleaceae bacterium
CCGAAACTGCGAATAGAGCAGTTTCGGGCGACTTTGCCACGATAGGCAAGACCGCTTTCGAATTATTTCGTTATAAGACGATAAACCACTTGTAAAAACATTGCCCCCGCGGGTTATCCCGCGGGGGCTTTTGTGTTACGGGGGGGGGGCGCTTACCCTTCCCCTACAACTCCCCCGCGCCTAATCTCTCGGGGTACGCGCCGCTCGCCTTCATTTCGGCGATGGCCGCCTTTACGCCGGGCATATCCTCGGCGTAGGTTACGCCATACCACTTGTCAACAGATTCCAGCACGTCAACGGTAATTTTACCTTCGTCTAATAGCTCGCCCACTACAGCAGGCAAAAGGTACTCGCATTTTAAAGGATTTGTGGGCAAATTGGCGCTTAAAAATGTCTTAAAGCGCGATTCAAACTCGGTTAATATGCCGCGGTCAAAGCCCCAAAAATTCATAGAAACAGGTGTCCCCGCAGGCAGGAACGTATTGGCTTCGCCGTGCTGTGCGCCGTTTGGCGCAGGGCGAATATCTGTCGTTTCTTTAATGCTTACTAATTTGCGGTCGCGCGCAACGCACACACCGCGCACCACACTGCCCGTTTCGCTTAGCGTATTTTCTATATGGTAGCCGACCATGGCATGGCGGTTGGGCGCGGCTTGGTTTTCTAAGAAACTGTACATGGTCTTGTATGCATCCGCGCCATAAAAATCGTCGGCATTTATTACTGCAAAGGGTCCGTTTACGTACTTTGCCGCGCTAAGAATGGCGTGGGCTGTACCCCATGGCTTTTCGCGGTTTGCAGGGACAGCAAAGCCCTCGGGGAGGTTGGAAAGCTCTTGGTGCGCGTATTTTATTTCCAAGTCCAAATTCATTTTAGAAAAATGCGCCGTAAAATCTGCCTCAAGCGCAGGCGAAATAATGCATATTACCTCGCGGAAGCCCGCGCGGTACGCATCGTACATGGAATAATCAATAATAATATGCCCCGCGTCATCCACAGGCGCGATTTGCTTAAACCCGCCGTAACGGCTGCCTAGTCCCGCCGCCATAATAACAAGTACCGGTTTTGTCATTTTAATTCCGTCCTTTGCAAAGCGAAATAATTCGCTATAATTTATCTTGCATTATATCCTGCGTGGGGTATTATGTAAAATATGAAAAAATATGCGAACCTATACGCCCCCTTGGTGGCACGCATTTATGCGGAAGAAGCGGAGAAAAAAGACGCCCAAAAAGCGGCAAAAACGCGACTGCATCAATTATACGGCGCGTATCGGCAACCCAACGCCCACAAAAAAGCGTCGGCATTGCTTGACATGTGGGAAAAATCCGCAACCCCCATTTCAACGGAAAGCATACGCCCCCTGCTCTGTTTACACGCATCTACCCACGAACGCCTGCCTTTCTACGAAGACTTCTACGCATTCATTTTTGAAAATATCCCCCCGCCGCAAACCGTCATGGACTTAGGCTGCGGGTTTAACCCCTTCGCGCTGCCCTTCCTGCTGGAAGCACACCCCGCAAAAAAATTAGAAGCCTACCACGCCCACGATATTGACACCCGACAAGCCGCGCTAATTAACCGCTTTTTTGCCCAGCACCAACTGCCTGCAGCCGCACAATGCAGTGACCTCGCCACGCACACCCCCCAAGCACCCGCAGACCTCGCCCTTTTGCTAAAGCTGCTGCCCGTGCTGGAAGCGCAAGCCCCCATGCGCGGCTACCAACTCGCCCGCGAAACCAACGCCCAAAACCTGGTTATCACCTACCCCCTCAAATCCCTAAGCGGCAAAGAAAAAGGCATGGCGCGCAACTACCGCCAAGCCTTCGAAAATTCGCTGTCCGCAGGGCAACTCGCCCCATATTCGCTCACTGCCGAATACAACATCGGCACAGAGTGGGTGTGTATCTTAGAAAACGCTACCTTTTCCCCGACATTTCCAAAATCAATGTAATTTCGCCTTTGCCGATACCCAACTCCTTGGCGATATCGGCGATGCTCATGCCCTGTTCATTTAACTCGCGCACACGCGTATGCTTGGGGTTAGATGCACGCTTACGCGGCGCAGACTGTATTGCAGGCGCGGGAGCGGGCACTTCCTTGCTTTTCTTGCTTGCCGATTTTTTCTTTGCCGCTGCTTTTTTCTCCTTTGCCGTAGAAGGCGCAGGCGCGAGCATATCAAGCACTTCCGCTTCGGGGACTTCCTCTTCGAAAACTTCTCCTGCATTATCCGTTTCATCTTCAAAATCATCCGCTTCTTCGGGCGGGAAAACAGGTTCATCCATTGCGGGCACTTCTACCACCGTAGGTGCGGAAACCTCAACCGATGGCACAGCAGGCGTTACCGCACGTGCAGGCACTACTTCCGCCGCCGTTACTTCCGCTTCTGCTCTAGCGATATCCGCCGCTATCTTTTCGGGAAGCACTACCTGCGATTTCTGTTTTTCTTCCAACAAATTATACAAGAAAAGCATCGCCTGATACTTTTCACCAATTTCCTTTTGCACCAAATTGCCGACCTTATTCAATTCCTTCAATGCGTCGTCCAGCGCTTCGTCCAGCGTTGCCAGCGCTTCCGCACTTTGAAGCACTTCGTCCCGCTTTTGCTCGCGGTTGCGCATCCACAATATTGCGCCAATCGCCGCAACGGCTGTCAACACCATGCCGATAGAGAGGGCGATAATTACTACTGTTGCTACCATGATGATTCCTGCTTTCCTTGACCTTATATCAAAATATTATACATACTCTCGCCATCGCCGCCCCGTGCCGTCGGCTTCTTAGCAGTAGCGACAGCAGGCTTTTTCTTGGCATTTTTACGGTTGGCGTGGTATCCCCCGCCATGGCCTTGGCGGTCGGGGTTTACATCGCCCTTTTCGGACTCGGCAGTTTTGTTCACCTGCTCTTGTTGTTGTTTTGCCTGTTTTTCCATACGGTCGGCAAATTGCTGTGCGGCTACTTCGGGGCGACCTTGGGCATCAGAAGCGCCCAAACGCGCCATATCGCTGGCGTGTTGAATATTTAGTGACACATCAATAGGACGCACCGCCATAATTTAATCCCCCCTTACTACTTCAATTATACATTCGGTCCGATAGAAATTTTTTCTCCGTTATTACGCAATTTGCAGTTTGGGATATCCTCGCGTACCAGTAATTGCGCACTGCCGATGGTCACCTTTACCCCGGGGCGTATTACATTGCTTGCGGAAACCGTACCCACATTTACCGCTAACTGACGCGCAAGTGCGTCAATTTCGTCCTGCATTTTGGTCATTTTGTTGCGGTATACCATTTTCATATTAATCATTTTAATAAGCATGGCTTTTTTGCTCTCGTCCAACATATCGCGTTGCTTTGCGGCGTTTAATGTGGCTACCGCTTTATCGCATTTATCAAATTCTTGCCGTAAAGTATTAAATTCTTCCACCAGCTCGCTGTGGCGTTTTAAATCTTGTGTATTGCCGCCCACTTCTACCTCGGTAGTGGTCCCCATTGGCGAGCCGATGGTACGCGCCACCAGTTTTTGTCCGGCCACCAATGCACCGCCAACCAGCAGTCCGTTTTTGCCCGCAAGCGTTACCGTACCCTCGCATTTTATCTTACTTTTTAAAATCGAGTCCGCCATAATATTACCGCCAACAGTAACGGTACAGCCTTCAATAAATTTGGCGGTTACGTCTTGTGCGGCTTCCAATATTGCCTTATCGCCGCCTTGTGCACCCATGCCCAAAACAATGCTGCCTTTTTCGGAAATGATGGTCGCAGCCTCGCAAACGCCGTCTATTTCTATTGAGCCTTTCGCCTTTACCGTAAAGCCCGAGGTTACGTTTCCGCGCACTACAACCTGCCCGTTAAACGTTACATTACCCGTAGAGTTATCCACATTGCCCGCAATTTCCAATTGGGGCGAAATATTAATTTTACCTTCAAGGATTAACAGCTGTCCGCTTTCATCTGCGATAAGGTGTAAGCCGTCTTCGCTCATTACCGTACCGCTGCCCATGGGTATTGGCGCGGCTTCTTTAGTTTTGTCGGGCATTACTGCCTTGCCAAATACATCCACCCCTGCTACACCGTCGCGGGGAAGCACCGTAGTTACCAATACATCACCACGGTTACACAAGCGGAACATGTCGAGCTGTTTAAAGTTTACCGAGCCATCCTCCATAATTTTTGGTTTAGGCTTTAAATTAGAACGGTCGAAATGGAACTGTAAGTAACCGTCTGTCCCCGGTGTGGGCGCACGACCGCGGGCTACGGGCATTTTCCTTTCATATCGTTTATTGCGTGCGATTGCCGCAAGCAACTCCATATCGGGAATAATGCCTTCCTTATCCAGCAGTTCTACGATATTGTCTTGCGTAAGTTCCCGCCCGCCGTCCATGGCGGCAATGAAGGTAATGTACGCCTCCATCCGGTCTGCCGAAACCTCAACGGAGGCTGATTCATCAAAAGAGCCAGCTGCTGGCGTTATTTGATTATCCATACCCGTTCCCCCTACAAATTAATTAAACAATAATGATTTAAACTTACCTAATTTACCTTGCAGTTTACCGATTGCCTTTGTGTGTATCTGCGAAATACGAGATTCTGATACCCCCATAATGCTGGAGATTTCTTTAAGTGTCAAATCTTCGTAATAATAAAGTGTGATTACTTGCTTCTCTTTCTCGTTTAATTTTTCTATTGCGGCGGCAAGCATTTGCTGCCGTTCCTGCTTTTCTGCCATTTCCTCGGGCGAATCTTGTTTGTTGCTTGCCAGCCCGTTAAACGTTGTTTCGTAATTTTGGTCCAGGAAGTCGTCCAGGCTTACCAGCGACAAAACAGACGATTTTTTCATAAGGTCGCGGGTGGCGGCTACGTCTATGCCCAAACGTTCGGCAAGCTCTTCGTCTGTGGGTTCGCGTCCGTTTTCTTCTTCCAGCTGGGCGTATACCGTTTCCATTTGCTTATTTTTTTGCCTTAGCGTGCGCGGCACCCAGTCTAACCTGCGTATGTGGTCTATAATTGCACCGCGTATGCGGAAGGATGCATAGGTTTCAAATTTTACGTCTTTGCCGTAGTCAAATTTTTCTATCGCGTCGATTAGCCCAAATACGCCGTAGCCAATTAAATCGTCATATTCTACATGCTGCCCAATATGCATATGCATACGTCCCGCCACAAATTTAACCAATGGCGCGTTTAGTATGATTAGTTTTTCTTTTAAGGCAGGGGTTTTGTTTTTTGCGTACGCCTGCCATAGTTCGATGTGGTTTTCCATGGCATTCCTTTATTCACGTGACATAAAGTCTTCGGGCTTGGGTAATGGGGGCGGCTTTGGCGCGGGTGTACCGTCGGCGGCGGCTTCTGCCATTTCTTCCATGCCTTCTTCGCCCATTTCATCTAACATGGATTCATCGAAGACAAATTCCTCTTCGGGCGGCGGCGGAAACACTTGCGTAATAATATAATAACGAACCATATTGCCCAAGAACCAAAACAACACAATAGCAACCGATGTCCATAACGCCATGGTAAACAACGTTTCACGGCGGATTAAACAAACGGTAATAACCACAATGGCTACTATCATGCATATAAAAATATGCAGCTTGTCGTAATGCTCGTGTGCAAGACCTCGACTGTCCATTATACGGTTTTAACCCCTCGCCCTACGGATTTAATCACAAAACGACCATCGTCTGCAAATAATTCTACCGTGCGACCATAATTTTCCCCGCATTCTTTTGCCATAAGGGGGATATTATATTGCTTTAATAACTTAATTGTGGCTTCTATATTGCGGTCGCCGATGCGCAAATTGTCGTTGGTGGCGTTAAATGCGAACATTTGCGCCCCGCCTGCAATTTTTGCCTTCATGTTCATGCGTTTTGCGCCCAGCTTTTCCATATCGGCGATGAGTTTAATCATTGCCGTATCCACAAATTTGGCTACATTGGAGTTATTTTGAATTTGCTTAGAGTCCGGCAGCATACAATGCGCAAGCCCCGCCACTTGGGCTTTTGCGTCATACAACGCAATGCCCACGCACGAACCAAGCCCCAACGTGGTAAGCGCCCCGGGGGCCTTTACGGCCTTTAAGTCGGCCATGCCGACAATAATCATGTTAGCGAGCATTTTACTCCACTCCCAACGCCCTTAGTATGCGGAAGAATGAATGAAGGTTAGGCACCAGTATAAAGCAACCCGAACAGTCTACATCCGCTTTCCCTTCTTCGGCTTGCACTTGAATCTGCGATTCTAAAAACAATACGCGGTCCGCCATTTTCCCAAATTCTATTGCGGGTACGCTTAGTATTGCCTGCGCCATGTCAATAGAAACAAAGGGTACCGACGGTTTAAAATTAATGTTGGTAAGCCCCGCCATAGAGGAAAGGTAGGAGCTTATCATAATATTGCCCACTTCTTCAATAACGGAGCGCTCCATGTCGTCGAAGGCGTAATCTTCTTCTTGTGTGTCGCGCTCCTTGCCTAAGAAAGCTTTGGTTAAACTGCGGGCGCTTTCCATAGGCATCAGGAACATCATCATTCCTTGAATTTGCCCCGTTACGCTTACCAAAATGCCCACAATTATGCTCTCCGGTCCGCCCATAAAGTCGGCTACGTTACTAAACTCTATCCACGAAACATTAGGCACGGGCATTGTCACCTTGCGGTTAATTAACTTTGCCAATGCGGTTGCGGCGTGGGCGGTCCCCATACTGCCCAGTTCCTTCATTACGTCTAAATGTGAATCGTTGAAAATTTTGTC
Source organism: Defluviitaleaceae bacterium (assembly GCA_009786535.1). Classification (GTDB taxonomy): domain Bacteria; phylum Bacillota; class Clostridia; order Lachnospirales; family WQUN01; genus WQRX01. The sequence goes on from WQRX01000045.1 coordinate 6,754, forward strand.
TGCCGAGAAACTTCCCATATTAATTTTCCTTTCGCGGTTAGCCGTTGATTTTTATTTTCTGGGTTATATAAACTTTTTTGAGAACGCGTTACTTACCGGATTTGTACAAGCTTTGTTGCGGGCGTTTAAGCAGCTTACGCTGTTCATTGTACACAAATTTTACAATACGTTCCGCCTCCGTTTCCGGCATTGCTTCGAAGCTGATGCCGTAGTTGTACGGCGTTTTCACATTTTCGGGCGTGTGCCGCCGGGAACGTACAATGCCGAATGCCATTACGTAGTCGTCATCTAAAAATAAGTCAATGCGCAGCAGTGCGTTGTCGGGTATTTTAATGGTGGTTGCCATTCGGATACCGCCGCTGGATAAATCGCGTACAATACCGTCGGTGCGCGGGCTTTGCTCGCCATTGTCGGCAACTACGTTAAACGAAACAGGCAGCGAACAGATAAACCGATACGCCTTACGCCGTTGTACCCGCTCCCCTCCTGTGGAAAGTACAAAAAAGCGTAGCATGTGTATACCGTCAATTTTTACTGTTTCCATATATTTGCCTTCAAAGTTAACATGAATCGTGTCTATTTGAAAGCTTAGCTTGTATATATCGCGCGGTACAAACCGTACGAGGTTTCGCCTTTCCATCGGCGCTTCCATTAGAATGGTTTGCTCGCCTTCCACAACCTCTAACCGCGTTTTGTAAACTTTGGCGTTTGCCTCGTCGTTGTGCGAGATTAGCACAAGTGTACCCGATTTTAAATCTTTTAATTTCACGGTAGACCTCGCTTACGAATTAAATCTTCCTATTAACTTTAACACAAAAGAATAGATGCTGTTCGTTTTTTCTCCCGTTACTTGCAATAATGCATTACAAATTTCATTAATGCTTTTTGCCGAGTCGCTAGTAGGGTACGCCATGGTCACGGGCTTTTGCCTGCGTACAGCACGGGCGAGGTAAGTATCATACGGGATAACGCCCAGCGGCACAAGTTTTATGCCTAAAAATCTTTCGCATACGCCGCTTAGCTTCTCCTGCACTTCTTGCGCTTCCGCGTCCGAATCTGCACAGTTTACCACGAGTTTTAGCTCTGTGATATGGGGCGCGGTATTTCTTATGGATTTAATCAACGCATAGGCATCGGCGATGGCGGTAGGGTCGGGGGTGGTGATGATTACCGTTTCGTCCGCGGCTTTGATAAAGTTTACCACGGCGTTGGATAAGCCCGCCCGCGTATCTATAATAATACAATCTGCCAAATCGTCCAACTTTATAAAGCCTGCGGTAAGCTGTGCCAATTGTTTGTCCGACATTTCCGACAAATTAAGCATGCCCGTACCGCCTGACAAAAACATAATATCCAGCGGACCTGTTGTAAGTGCTTTTTCAATGTTTGCGGTGCCGTTTAATACATCGGCTACGGTATGTTTAGGGTGTATACCCAACAAAATTTCTATGTTTGCCAGCCCAAAGTCGGCGTCTATAATAACTACGCGCTTGCCCATCTTGCGCATACATACGGCAAGGTTGGTTGCAAAGTTGGACTTGCCTACCCCGCCCTTGCCGCTTGCCACCGCGTAAACGCGGGCGCTCATGGTGGGCTTTGGGGTTTCCTCCTGCTTACGCTGAAGGACTAAATCACGCAGGGTTTTTGCTTGGTCTGTCATTCGCCGCCCCCTTCCTGCGCGGGGGATGCATGCGCCTCGTTATACGGGTTTTCGCCCGTTAGCCCTAACAGAGATTTGGCAATGCTGTCGGGCTTTATTGCGTCAAAATCCTCGGGAACGCTTTGCCCGAAGGTGATATATGCGGGCTTTTTCCCTGTTAGGCTGCATAGGTTCACTAGGTTGCCCAGCGTATCCGATTCATCTAATTTGGTGAATACGATATTAAAATCGGTAATACTTGCGTAGGTATTTACAATGTTTGCCAGCTCGCGGTAGCGGGTGGTTACGCTAAGCACAAGGTAGCGCGTGCTGTCGGGGATTACGTCTAATATGGACTTTAACTCCGCCAAGTTTTCCTTATTTTTGTGGGAGCGACCTGCTGTATCTAACAAAACGATATCATTGGGGGGCATTAATCCTTTTATTTGCTCAGCGGCTTCGTCGGCTTTATAAACAGTGCGGATATCCAGCCCCAAAATGTCCGCATAGGTTTTTAGCTGCTCTACCGCGGCAATTCTATAGGTGTCTGCGGTGACAAGCCCAACGCGCAGGTCGTGGTTTAACGTAAGTAAGGAGGATAATTTTGCGATTGTCGTGGTTTTACCCACGCCTGTAGGTCCCATAAATACAACCGTTTGGGGGGCGGGCTTATCCGCGTTAACCAGCGTGGGGTTGCTTAGCAAATCTACAATGTTGCCGTATATGATTTTTACAACTTCTTTTACGTCGGTTTGGGTATGTTCGGCTTCGGTTAGGTCGCCAAGCAAACGGGTAGCGACCTCCGGCAATACGTCTTGGGTAAGTAATGTATCGTAAAAGGTTTGTACCAGCGGGTTCTTTAATTGGGTTTGTTTTTTATTTTTTGCGTCAATTTTGGCCGGATGCTTTTTTTCGCCCTCTTCGGGGAAGCCTTCGGTTTTGGCGGTGGCTTTGCGGGCTTCTTGCAACAGCAGGGCAAGGGATTCTTCTATGGATTCATCGTTATTTGCGGGGGGGGGAGGCGTTTTTGGCATTGCGGCGCGGGCGGCTTCAAGTATTGCGGAGGCAGGTGCATTTGGCGGCGCGGTAATGGTGGGCGGCTTTGGCATTGGCGGGATTGGGCGCGCCATCATTTGCTCTGCCGTTTCGTCATTATCGGTGAAGGCAAAGGCTTCGTCATTTTCGTAGGCGGCGGTGACGATAAGACGCGGCTTCATAAACCAGCCGAGGGGGAAGGGGTACGGTTTAACACGCGTAGAAACGATGGTGGCATTTGCCCCCATTTCTGCGCGGATTTCGGCCATGATTACTGCCTCGTTTTTTCCCTCGAACCGTTTTACCCTCATGTTACGCTAACCATCCCTACTGATTGAAGTTCCGCCGTTTGGTCAATTTCGCCGTAGCTCAGCACAATTAAATCGGGGGCAATTTCTTCCACAAGGCGTTTAAAATACATACGCACGAAGGGCGTTGTTAAAATAATGGGCATTACGCCAAGCGACGTAAGCTTGCTTACTTCTTTTTTGAGGCTGTCGAAAACGCGATGCGATAGTTGCTGGTCGAGCGCCACAAAGCTGCCGATTTCCGTTTTTTGTATATTTGCGGTAAGCACTTGCTCTAAGGCGGGGTCTAAAGTAATGACCGTATTTGCCCCTTGATTGAAGAATTTGCGCGATATAGCCCGTTTTAAATTAGCGCGCACATATTCGGTGAGCATATCCGTATCGCGGGATATGGGCGCGTGGTCGGCTAAGGTTTCCAATATCGTTACAAGGTCGCGAATGGAAATACCTTCGCGGATAAGGTTTGAAAGCACCTTCTGCACTTCGCCGATGGTCATGTATTTTGGGATAAGTTCGTCCACTAATACGGGATGCGATTCTTTTACGTGGTTGATACGTTTTTGCACATCTTGACGGCTTAATAATTCATGCAAATGATTGCGAATAACGCCCGTCAAATGAGTTGCGATAATTGCAGGAGGGTCTACTACGGTGTAACCAAGGGCCTCCGCGCGCTCGCGCTGGGATTCGCTTATCCAAAGCGCAGGCTGCCCCATGTAGGGCTCTACGGTTTCGATGCCGTCAATCTCTTCCTCCACATAGCCCGAGTTCATTGCCATGTAGTGGTCAAACATAATTTCGCCGCCCGCTACCTCGTCGCCCTTTATGTAAACCGCGTACTGGTTTGGGGACAGCTTAATATTATCCAAAAGGCGGATTTGCGGGATAATTACGCCAAGCTCTTTGGCGATGTTGCGGCGTATCATGATAACGCGCTCAAGCAAGTCGCCGCCTTGGCTGGCCTCCACCAGCGGGATTAGCCCGTAGCCAAAGCATAACAGAATGGGGTCAACGTCGATTTGGTTCATCATTTCGTCCATGGGACGGCGCATTTCGTCTGCCTCCACATCGTCGGTGGTAATTTCATGCTCAATGGCGGTGACGGCTTCCTGCCGCTTCATGGTCACGCCAAAGAATACCAGCGCCGCGCCCGCAGGCAGGAAAAACTGCGCAGGCAAGCCCGAGCCAAGCCCGCCGATAAAGCCCAGCGCAATTAATGCAATACCCGTAATTACCAGCACCATGGGGCGGGCAAATAGCTGGGTGGTGATGGCGTCGGTAATTTCGTCCTCAAGCGTTGCCTTGGTAACAATTAGACCTGTTGCAAAGGAGATTAAAATAGCGGGCAGCTGGGATACCAGACCGTCACCGATGGAAAGCAGGAAGAATACATTCACCGCTTCGCCAATGGTATAACCCATTTGCACCGAGCCGATGATAATACCGCCTACGATGTTGATAAACATGAGGACAATGCTAAATATCGCGTCGCCTTTAACAAATTTTACGGCACCGTCCATCGCACCGTAGAAATTTGATTCGTCTTGGATTTTTTTACGACGCGCCTTAGCTTCCTCTTCTTCGATTAGACCCGAGTTAAGGTCGGCGTCTATCGCCATTTGTTTACCGGGCATTGCGTCTAAGGTAAAGCGGGCGGTTACCTCCGCCACACGTTCCGAACCCTTGGTGATTACCAAAAAGTTTACCAGTACAATCACGAGGAAGATAATCATACCGACAACGATATCGCCCTGCGCTACGGTTTGGGCAAAGAAGTCGATAACATTACCCGCAAAGCCTTCGGTAAGAATAAGACGTGTGGTGGTAACGCTCAGCACAATGCGGAATAACGTAATAATCAAAATCATGGTTGGGAAAAGTGACATTTCCAGCGATTCCCGTGCATATAGGGCATTAAGTACAACAATAATTGCGATGGTCATTACAAGCATCAAAAGAAAATCCACTAAAGCGGTTGGAATGGGCATAACCAAACCAACGACCACAGCGATGACAAATACGCCGATTAGTGATTCTTTCTTCAAGAAACCCGACACAAAATGCCCACTTTCATCTCACTTTCTTGGCAGAAGCGTACACTGCGCGTGAGATACACTGTAGTATAGCGCAATGGGGGCAAGTAGGCAACCTTTTCGTAAGCACATGTGCGCGGCAATTGCCTCGCGATTTTACGTTTGTTATTTTATAGGGGAAAGTTTATTATGTGTGTAGGGATGTGTAGTATGTTTAGAGCTACGATTTACATAGAAACAAACGCAGACGGAACTATTTTTTATTCCCTTAACAGAGGCGGCAAACACTTTATTTGCACCAATATACCGGAAATCGCAAAACAGAGGAAGATTTTCCCATTCTATGTAATGGTTGCCAACACGCCGCGTGCGGTAATTCGCACTGCACCTTTGCCCCATAAACGCGGCAAGCTTACCGCGCAGGAAAAATGGGCGCTTGTAAAAAGTGTGTTTCCGCTGGGCACGGCACTAAACGAAAGCACCCACGTATTTGACGGGTGCGTATGCGGCGAATCATTTTATATGACGGCGCTTCCGCTGGAAATAGCGGAAGAAATTACGCAAGCGGGGGCGGCACTTTTGGGCGCACAGCACCGCATACATCGGCTGGAAACAATTGAAGGTCTCTTATTTAAACGATTTTGTGCGCAACCATCGACGGGTGTGCGGTATATTATTTTCCCGCAGGATACGGGACTGCGCACGCTGGTAATTGCAGACGGCGCACCGCATTCGGTTTTTACCATACCAACAATAGAAGAACTGCGCGAAGACGCGCTTATGCGCGCGGTGCAAAATAAAACGCCGGAAGAAATAATTCTTCTGGCGCGGGAAGATTGGGTAGACGATTGGGACGAAAATTTAAGCTGGGTATCGGCGTTTTTTGAAGAGAAAAGCATTACGGTTACGGGCGCAAAATTCTGAGCCCGCCGCGCCCACTGTATTAGTCGGTTAATACAGTCCTTAGGTGCGCTTCCTTCTCAAACAGGCGCATAAGGAAGGCGATAAAAAACACGTTAATCATTGTCGTTGCAATGCTTGAGAGCACCCGCGGCAACCAAACCACCACCAGCGGGACCAACTGCCACGAGGTAAATATCGTATAGCGGAACATTATGGTATTCGCGGTAGAAACAAGAATCGCGGGCACCAGCATAGCAATAGCAAGCGCGAGGGTATTAGGCAGGGGCGCGGCATTCCGTTTTTCCATAAAGCGGCGCACAGCAATATCCAGTGCAAGAAGCAACAGCAGTAACGCACCTGCGCCAAGCATCGCCGTTGTGGTAAATGCCATGGTATCGCTTAGCGTAGATGCGGGGTTTGCCGCGTTTTGCGCACGGGTAATCACCAAGCGCGAGATATAGAACATGCCATCCGTGCTAATTTCCGTAAAGCGTTGATACAAATCACGGGTAATGCCGTCTGCACGCAAAGCGTACATATGAAACGCGCCAAATGCAATAAAAACACCCGCCAGCGCGCCCATAATAAGGCGCATATATTTGGGGTCGCGTTTTTTCAACAAAAGCCATAACCAGCCGCGGATAAAACCGCCCAGCGCCACGTGCAAGGTATGCAAGGGCAACCACGCTCCCCCGCTGGGGCTAATAAAAAAACCAAGAAAATCCGTAAGCCCCGAAACCATTGCCCCATACACAGGTCCAAATAAAATAGCAGGCATACTGGAGAAGATGCCATGGAAGCTTATACGCATTCCACTTTCGCCCATCACAGGGATATACATGCGCGTAAAGGTGCGAATGACAATCGCAGCCGCCAAAAATAACGCGGAAAGCACAATGCGCCGCGTATGCAAGGAAGTTTTATTCATGCCGCGCATTATAAACGCACCAAGCACAATACACAAGCCTTCTGCATAGAATAAAATCATTGTTGCATTGGAGGTATGTTTTATGGAAATTTCTGCAAAGTCCTTCCCCTACAATACAAGCGTAATTACACGGAAGCAGTTCGACGACCATATTACCCTGTACAACGGCTATATTACAAAAACAAACGAAATTGCTCACACATTGCAAACCGACCCGCAGCGCTCGTCTGCTAACGCCGTCTACAGCCATTTTGGCGGGCTAAAACGCAGTCAAACCTTTGCGCTGGACGGCGTAATCCTGCACGAGCTTTACTTCGAAAATTTGGGAAGCGAAACCGCGCCCATTGGCAAAAAAACCCAGCTTCTTATGGATAAATACTTCGGCGGTACGGAAAATTGGAAGGCCGACTTTATTGCAACGGCGTTATCGGCACGCGGTTGGTGCGTTTTTTCCTACGAGCAACGCACCCGCACGTGCCATAACTTCCTCTTCGACAGCCACCACGACGGGCAAGTAACCCTTGCGTATCCCCTCATTGTCCTGGATATGTATGAGCACGCCTTCTTCCTGGACTACGGGACAGACAAAGCCGCGTACATTAACCGCTTTATTGCCCAAATCCCATGGGACGCAGTGGAAAAACGCATTGCAGTAGTATTATAAGGGCATATTGAAAATTCCCCTTGCGCCCCGCATACGGAATATGCTATAGTACACGCCGTATTCCCGAAACGGGGGCGTGGCGCAGTTGGGAGCGCGCTTGAATGGCATTCAAGAGGTCAGGGGTTCGACTCCCCTCGTCTCCAAAATTTTTACCTCATGGTGTTTTGCCATGAGGTTTTCTGTATATGCAAAAGGGGGTTCACATGAAAAAATTATCTGCAGTAATTTTTATTTTGTTTCTGGTATGTTTGCCTATGTATGCACAGGCGGCGAATGTAACGCGCATTTTACAGCCCGGCAATACATATACCTTCACGGGGTTGGACAGGCGCGTAATTTCCCATGTATCGGCGGCGGGGACGGGGCGTTACCAGTTTGTTAGCGTAAACGAGCGCGGAGAGGTAATTGATTTTGGCTTCGCCTTCGGGCGGTTTTCCATCAGCGGACAACAGGCGTTGCGCATCAGCCCGCTTGCACCCTTATCGGTTACGTTTGATGCAACGCGCATTTCGCTGGAAAGCCAAACAGGTGAACCCTTACGGCAAATTTTTGTGGAAAATACAATTATGCTTGAAAATGTCGGGCGCACGGGACGGCAAATACGCACTACCCAAACCAACCCCTTCGATGTAGTAATTACACTGTCCACAGGGGAAGTACAAGCCGCGCATCAAGGGGTGCGCTTTCCGCAATTTACGCTACCCCCGCGGGGCACAGCAACCATTACCGCGTATGACGGTGGGCTAACGCTTTATTTCCCGCAGGAATGGGCGGGCGACCTTACCGTGCACGCACAAACTACGCATACGGCGCTGGCGGCGCAACCCCTGCGGGCACATCAAGTATATACCCTCACGTTTACAGGCGCGCGCAATGCGGTGCTTGCCATCGAAGCGGCAAGCGGCGACGGCACGGTGATTTACGACTTTATTCTGCGCGACCGCCAAGGCTTTTCCATAGACCATGGCGAAGCATCAATCAGTACGCTAACACTAGCGCCCCACCAAAGCCTTACCCTTACCCCGCACCGCGACGCAACGCTGTTTATCCCCAATGCGTTGCAAACAGACGTACAAATACAACGCGTATTCGGCGAGGTTTCGCCCGCGTATTATCTAATAGAAGCGGGGGAAGCCCTGCGCATTACCAATTCTGATGTATCGCGCACCTATCAGGTAAATATACTTGATGCCTTCCATTACATGCTGGAGGTAGACGGCAACCGCACCTATATGGCGCAAAACCCTGCGGGCACGGTACACATTCCCCCACTTAGTGTGTTATTTATTGAACCTGCGCCGCTTACAGGGCGCACCTTGCCCTTGGAAGTGCGCTTTCCGGACAGCCCGGCTATTTTTTATACAATGGCAGTGCCTGTGTTTACCTATCAATTGATTCACGCAGGCGATACGCAACTGCTCAGCAATAATGGAGCAGATGCACAGCAATTTTCAATAACGGCTGCCGAGGGGCTGCCCATTTCCGTTGACTTCGCCCTTATAAATGCGAGCAATGCCGTAGTCGATTTCGGGCATTTGGAGTGCGGCGCAAGCATTACGCTGGAAGCAGGCTACCGCGCGCGCCTGACTGTAAATGAAGGCGGCGGGCAAGCATCGCTGGCGTTTCCCCTTTCGTACAAAGCAAGCGGGTTGACTGTGGAAGCAAGCCCTATCCCCGCACTTGTATACCGCACCGTAAACGCGGGGGAAGTTTTACGCATCGAAAATACAAGCCACCGATATAACCGCCCGCTTCTCATTGCAAATACGCATCCCCTGCGCGGCGTTTCTTTCGAATATGTACAAACGGACAACCGTAATGCCGTACTTTCTTACGGCGAAGGCAGCGCAACACGTTTTACCTTGCGCTACAGCGGGCGGCTTACGCTCATGCCTGCGGAAAATNCCTCCTTGCAAATTGCCTTCCCCGCCGAGTGGGAAGCCCGCGCCCTTCGTTTTTCCTATGTAACGGAAGCGCCGTTATTTCGCATTACCTTGCACCCAAACCAGCGCTTAACGCTTCGCAACCATGCCGCCCATGAGATAAGCATTTCTAACAACCGCACGGCGCTCACCATCGCCCCAAATACTACGCAAACCATTACCGCCCCCCGCGGTGAGGATATGCATATTTGGATGCCCACCTCCCGCGCACGGCAAATGGGGCTTATTTAACGGGGTCGTACCGCACGGCGCGGTATTTTTCGGTCAAGGCATTTATATCCTCGGTAGTAATTTTTCGCGAAATTTGTGCGGGTGTATCCGATTTTTGAATGGGTACACCCTTTTGCATGTGCCGTTTTACCGTTAAGCGAAACTGCTTGCGCACCTCGTTTTCCGCAAGGCGCGTGCGTATTTCCTTACTCCTTTGGGGTAAAATGAAGTTTTTTTCTTCCTCGTATGCGCCGTCCAGCATATCTGCCGACAGGGTAACGGGGGAAAGCCCGCGCAAATACGCGATTATTGCGCGGAATATCATCGTTACAAAATAAACTAAGCCCAGCAAGGCAACCGCACCGCCGACAATCCAGTAAAGCATATTCATCACACGCATAAAAGGCGTTTCCGTCGGGGCAAATTCGTCAATGTCTACTAAAAATGCGTCCCGCGGCATTTGCTGCTGTACTGTATATTCGGCGCGGGAGCCATCCCATTCCATAGAAGGGCGCCACCCTTGTATTGCCGAAGCCGCAGGGGCAAATGCGCCAAAAAATAATACCAATGCCAGCAAAATAATTACTGCGCCCATTACCGTTGTAAAACGTGCGTCAAAGGATAAAATACGCGCAACGGGCTGCTTCGATGTGCGCGTAATATTTTCCAGACTTTCGTCTACGGCTGCCATTTTGCGGTGTATCAAGCACGCAGTAAGGATAAACAAGATAAGTAGCGGGTATAACACCGCAAGCCCCTGCCGCCCCGTATTCTCTGCCCAAAATGCCATAAATACATACAAAGCCGATACAAAAACAGGCGTAGCCGCTAAAAACGTAGACTTTGCAAAATACCGCTGCCGCAGGAAAAACAGTACACAAACAATACCCAGCACAAACCACAGCGGCGTATGTGTAAGCGCAACGCGGTAAATCTCTGCCGCGGGGAGTACGACAATACCCGCCCACATGACCATGCATATGCAATGATACATATTACGCATCAATGGCTTTCGGCTCATACAAGCACCACCTTGCTACGCAGACTTTCGCGCATATTTTGGGTATCAAGTATTATCCCTTGATGACAGGGAAGCACCCAACAAATGCGCCTTCCCTGTGCCAATAATCGGTCGTAGGCTTCTTCCAAATCCGCCCCGTGATAGGTGGAAATAATAATATATTCTGCGCTGTCTTCCTCGGTTATGTTTGTAAGCAATGCAGAAAAGCTTTCACTTACCCCGCGCGGAATATCCACATGCGCCAGTACGTCTAAAATATTTTCGTGGTGGGTAAAGCCCCGCCCTTCGGGTAAATCTGTGCCTTCTTCTGCGCCGATGCCGTTGGTAATAAAACGCAACGGTACATGGGCTTCGGCAAGTCGTGCGGCAAAGCCCACCGCCAGCTTAATATTATACTCGTCCTGTGCATCGGCGTGCCACAAATTGTGTTTTTCGAAGTTTAGCATTAACACAACGCGCCGATTGTTGGTAAATTCCCAAAGGTTTACCATTAATTCCTGTCCCGGATGCTGCGCCCCCTTGGCAGAAGCCTTGAAATTTATCGCCTTTATCGGGTCATTTTCGGTATATGCGCGTAACCCGCGGAAGGAAAAGGGGTCGGGGTGCATGGGTAAAAATGACTGCAATTGCCCATATACGCTTGTACAAATTGCATCCAGTTCTTGGGTTTCTAACGCGCGGGGGTACACAGTTAGCGCTGCCCGCGTTTGTAAAAAACGGGCGCTTTTATACTCCATCAGCATATCCCACCCACTGATATCCAGCCCTTGTATTGGGTAAAATCCGCGCTTTCCGCACACAAAGCTAAAGCGCCGCGTTACCCGCTGGAACATGAGTATATGGTATAAATCCTGCCGATAATATTCATCCGAAATTTGGTGTGCCGTCGCATCTGCAAAAAGCAAATTGCGCGAAACGCGGAATTTTACCGCCACCCAAGGCATGGGCAGCCATTTTTCGTTGGTAAGCGTTGTGGAAAGCTGTACGGTATCCCCTTCCGTTGCGTATGCAACCGAAAAGACCATTTCCACGTCTAATTTACGCAGAATTGGCCCGCGATACAACAAGCGCACTGTCCAAATCGCTGCTTGAATTGATAAAAATACCGCAATGCCCACCCATACCGCGGGCATTACATAAACACATCCTCGGTAGGTACGGGAACGCTCCCAAGCGCGTCGTTTATGACTTGTACTTTGCCGCGCACATTTGCCCGCGCTGCCCCACGCAATACAATGCGGTGGGGCAATACATAGGGTGCAAGCCGTTTTACGTCCTCGGGTATTACAAAATCACGCCCCTGCAGCAGCGCATACCCCTGCGATGCCCGCGCCAATGCAAGGGAAGCCCGCGGGCTAACCCCAAGCTGTACCTGCTCATGCCCCCGCGTAAATGCCGCAATATCGGCAATATATGTACATAAATCGGTATGCACGCGAGTGGCGGCAACGTCTTTTTGCACGGCAAGCCAATCCTCGGGCGTACTTACGGCGGCGAGTTTTTCCAAGGGTGAGTCCTGTAAAAACCGCGCAATAACCGCGGCTTCCCCTTCCCGCGTCGGGTAACCGATGTCCAGCTGCATCATAAAACGGTCCAGCTGTGCCTCGGGCAATGGGAACGTTCCCTGCGTTTCTACGGGATTTTGCGTAGCGATGACAAAATACGGCGGGGGCAGGGGGTATGTAGCCCCGTCCATGGAAATTTGCCGTTCTTCCATGCATTCCAGCAAGCCCGACTGCGTGCGGGGCGTTGCGCGGTTTATTTCATCAGCAAGCAGAATGTTAGTAAATAACCCGCCCGCTTTAAAGGTAAATTCCCCCGTTTTGGGGTTATATATGTTTAGCCCTGTTAAGTCCGTCGGCAGCAAATCGGGCGTAAATTGAATGCGCTTAAACGTACCCGAAATGGACAAGGCTAACGCTTTTGCCAACGTAGTTTTGCCCGTACCCGGTACGTCCTCTAATAAAATATGCCCGCCTGCCGCAAGGCAGACGAGCAACAGCTCAACCTCCGTGGTTTTGCCCACAATTACTTTTTCAATATTTGCACGAACGGCTTCGATAATTTGCTTAGACAATCCTATCCACCAGCAGACCCATTTCTAACAAGCCAAAACCATCGGTTTCCATTTGACCGCGCTGGTAATTGTAGTGGTAATTTAACCCCGCAAAGCGCATATGCTCTACAAGCGGTTCGCTTAGTAATTGCTGGGTATAGGACTGCAAGCCCGAGAAAATTTCAATATTTTCACCTATAGCAATGTTTACTTCTTCGAAGTTCATTGCTTGTACGCGCCCCGAATCGAAGGCGAAAAAACCGTCTTCCGAAAGGGAAAGCCCCAACATTTCCAAACGACCGCGGTTATAGAATACATTGTCCGCCACTTCGTAAGAAAAGGCGCGAAGCCCTGCGCTATGGTCTTGCGCCTGCATAAAGCCTGCGCTTCGGTTATAATTGTCCGCAAAAGCGCTCAAATTATCAACGAGATTGCCCATGGCTGTGTCCCACCCTTCTAAGTGGGCGGTACGGTTAAAGTCCTGCATATCGTTAGCGGTGCGATGGGTAGCGGCACGTAAATCGACCACGCCGTGGGATACCGAGCGGGCATAGTTGACCATTTCGTTTTTAACCGATTTGTTAAGTACGAAAACAGGACCGGAGGTTTCCGGCGTTTCGCGCTTATTGGCAATACGGCTGCGGCGGGGGCTTTGATTATCCGACCCGCGCGTATTCGCGTTGCTTACGATATACGGCTTGTATAAATTGTAGTAGAACAAACTTGTTAACATACAACCAGCCTCCTTGCTGAATTGCAAACTCCTACAGCTCTGTATCGACAGCAACGCTGGAAAAGTTTATAGTAAATGCATAATTTTAGAAAGTCGGTGGCAAAATGCACGAAGAAAACAAATTATCCGTGGTACGCGACGCCATTTTACAACAAATAAACGAAAAAACCGAGGGGCTTCGCGCCCGCCACGAAGGCGTAGTGGAAGCCCGCCGTTTAATGTACAAGGCGACCCACGTAGTGCGCGATTTTGACGATGTAGTACTGCTCACTATGTACGCGCAGGAAGTTGCTGCCACCGAAGCCGCCTACGGCGAAACCGGCAAAGCCCTTGCCAAGCTAACCCGCATACTCAATACCCCTTACTTCGCACGATTGGATTTTACGGAAGAAGGCTACGACGATGTAGAAGAAATTTATATTGGGCGGCATTCCCTGTTCGATGAGGCGACGCAAAGCTTCCATGTATACGATTGGCGCGCGCCTATTTCGTCCCTATATTACGACTACGGCGTGGGCAAGGCAAGCTTTTCCGTGCCTGTAAAGGAAAATCCGCTTATTCACGGAGAAATAACGTTAAAACGCCACTATCAAATAGAACAGGGAAAATTACTTTACTTCTTTGACAGCGACCTTGCGGTAGAGGACGATATTCTGCGCAAGGAATTATCCAAGGTAAGCGACGCAAAAATGCGTACCATTATCCATTCTATTCAAAGCGAGCAAAATAAAGCCATACGCAGTGAGTCGGACTCTGTGCTGGTTTTCGGTCCTGCGGGCAGCGGAAAAACCTCCGTAGGGCTTCACCGTCTTGCCTATCTCTTATACCGCCACCGCGAAACACTGCAAGCGGGGCGGGTGCGCATTTTTTCGCCCAACTCGGTGTTTGCGTCGTACATTGAAGGCATTATCCCCGACTTAGGCGAGGACGATGTAGCGCACCTCGATTTTGCCCAACTCATTGCCGCCCATTCCCACAAGCCCTTCCACGACGGGTACGAGCTAATTGACTATATTTCCACCTGCGAAGAAAATGCCCCCCGCCTTCTGTGGCTTGCGCAAAAATATTCGCCCGCTTTCCTTGACCATTTGGAAGCCGTAGTACGCGCCCACGCGCCCTCCTTTGCCGAGGACGTGTATTTTATGAGCGATAAAATCTGCGACAAGCAACGCCTGCAAGCGCTGTATGCCGACCGTACCTCCGCATCTAATTTGTCCGGCAAAACCGCACGGGTTTTAGATTATGTACATCAATGCTTTGCCGCGTATTACCAAAACAATAAAAAATCCATCACCCAATTATTCGAGTCCGTTTCGCAGGAGGATTTAACCGACGAGGAAGCCCGCCAACGCTACGAAGAGGAAAAAAATATTGTAATTACCGACCTGCGCAACCGCCTGTCCCCCAAGGCAACTAAACTCTACGAAAGGGCGTTAAAAACATGGAAAAACGCCCCCGACATCCGTTATATTTTCACCGCACAAAAACAAGAAGCGCGCTGTTTTGAAGATGCCCTTGCGCTCCTGTACATTTCCATTCTTACGGGGCGCATACCTGCAGACAAGACCGTAAAGCACATTCTCCTGGACGAAGCGCAGGACTGCTGTCACTTGCAACACCGTATTTTGCGCACGCTGTACCCTTCAAGTAATTTTACAATACTCGCAGACACCAACCAAGCCCTATACCCCAACATTAACCTGCACCACCGCACCGAATTAGAAGCCCTATACCCCGGCACACAGGTGATACCCCTTACCAAAAGCTACCGCTCTACCTACGAAATTAACCGCTTTGCCGGTCAATTTTTAAGCGAAGACACCGCCCCAATTTCCGACGCATCCCTTTACATGCGCCACGGCGAAGAACCGCAAGTAATTACAACCGCCGACCCCTTCACCGCGGTAAAAGAAATTCTCACCGCCTTACCTGAGGAGTTTAAAACCGTGGGTATTCTGCTTTCTACCAAACAAAAAGCGCGGGATTTTTACACCGCAATGACAAAGGGACTGTATCATACGACTAATACAGTCCCCGCATTAATTGATGCTGCCGAAAGCCGATTTACCCAAGGGCTAATGATCATGGCTGTACCCTACGCCAAAGGGCTGGAATTTGACGCCGTCATATGCCCTGAGTTCGGCACGCTGAGCGATAGACTAATGTATTTAATATGTACCCGCGCGCTGCACCGGTTGTATTTAATAGGAGCTGCCCCGGTTTTTTAAGTATTGTATAATCCTACGCCGCTTGGTGCATATCACAACACAAAAGCCCCCGCGGGATAACCCGCGGGGGCGATGCTTTTACAAGTGGTTTATCGTCTTAGCGGGAACTTACGCAGCGGGAACGATGAGCCATTGGCCGTTGTCAGGGAACAAGCTAAAGCCAAACAAGCTGGGGATAGCCGAGATGGGTACAAAGATGCGTCCATCTTGGTTAAATGCAGCACCTACGATAACAGTGCGGGGTTCGCCGCCTGCTACAGCTACGGTTGCGCTGTTGGTTCCTGCAGCAGCAGCCATAACTACGGTACGGTTGTTGCCGTCTGCACCCATTGCGTTGATGATGGCATAGCCATTTTCAAAGTCAAGGGTAGAACCGGGGATAACGTTAGCAAAGAAGCGAAGGCTCAATGCATTGCCGATAACAGCAGGTTGACCATCAAGTTGTGCAAATTGAGAGATAGTACCTACATAGTTGTCGGGGCGGGGTACTACAATTTGACCGGGGGCTTGACCCGGGGGTACATCGTCGGGCTCAAGGTCTACGTCTGCGCCAAAGATAGCGATTACTTGACGGTATGCGCTGTTAGCAAAACCTTGTTGTTCTTGTGATTGTACAGCAGAACCTTTGATTACCATTTCAAGCTGGATACCGGGCACAGCAGGGATTAAACCGGTAATGCTGCTGCTAAAGGTTACGCTGGCAGGTTCGTTTGAAGCGCGGTTTACGGTGAATAATACACCTGCGAAAGCGTGTAGTACGCCGCCGTTTGCACTTACATTTAATGCATTGCCCGTGATTTGTGAGCCGGAGGAAAGCTCAAAGTCTTGTCCGTCAACGGCGGCGGTTACGTTAAACGAATGACCGCCCAAACCAAGGGTTGGCATTGCAAAGGGGTTGCCGTTTGCATCAATTGCGCGAAGGAAAATGCGGAACTCGTTGTCTACTTCAAACACGTTTTCGTCTACTGCATCAACGGTTACAGGTGTTAAAGAACGACCTAAGAAGAAGTCGAAGTCTTGCATTACGTGTGAGAAGGGAAGCACAACGGGTGCGCCTGCGGTAATGGTAATGGGGTCTTCAATTTCTGCAATGGTTAGGGTTTGGGATACCGTTGCGGGTAAGCCTACTGCGGTAACGGTTGCTCTTACATCAGTGTCGCCTAAACCGGGTGCTACACGAAGACGCAATTCAATTTCAACCCTACGTGGTATGATTGTACCAGCAGGAGGACCAGCAGGTATGAATAATGGGGTAACCATTTGTTGGGTGTTGCTTACGAAAGTTCTGCTTGTTTCTGCATGGTTCCAGTCACGCCATGCGTTGTCGCTGCCGTGGGTGTTACGTGAACGGATTGCGGCAATTTCTACGCCCGGTGTGTCGATGGTTACCATTATGGGTGCTTGCAGGAAAGAGCCCGCACCGCGTTCTTCAACGGTAATTACTGCACTGTTCCAACCGCTACCGGGGGTAATGCCCGAACGAATGGTGGGAGCTGTAGCAGCTGTAATGTTAATACCGCGTACGGTTTGGGTGGCTACACGTACGGAATTGCTGCCTTGAACACGGCCTGCGCCGCCTTCTGTAACAGCTACGGATACATTTAAGTCTTCGTTACGCACGGTGCGACCTGCCACGGGGCGTAATTGTAAGCCAGAAATATCGAAGAAACCTCTTTGTGCAGCCAGTGTTGCGTTTGCATGACGTCCAGTCAATGCAATATCCGTAAAGGTAACTGTGGTGCGGGCTTCATTAACTGCACCTGTTATAGCGGCTCCGAGTTGTGCAAAACCGTTGTTCGGAGGTACAGCAAGTGAACCATGGGTATTATTATCAGGCCACAAGTAACCGCTGGGTGCAGTTAGAACTACCTCAAAGGTACGTGTAGCGGTTAAGGGAAGACGGCCATATTCGCTAATGCGGATATTGCTTACGCCTTGTGCGGTAGTTAGGTTTGGCAATTGAGGAACAGTCCCCGTGCTTGCAACGGTAAAGTTGTTTTCATTTAACCCGTCGATCTGTTGGCGGATAACCAGCTGTGCGTTGGTTAAAACGCGTTGTGGCATCCCTTGGTTAATGATGGGGTTAATAAGGTCAACGGTAAGGCGTACACGTCGGTCGTTAACATTTTGAACTACCAGTTGAAAATCTACATAACCACCAAAGAGAGGACTATCGGTGGTGAGTGCAGTGCCTTGCGTTAATGGGAAAATTAAGTCGTGTGTGCCAGCAGCTTGCGTGGAAGCACCTACGCCGGGGCGAGCTGTAGAATTGGGTGCAATGTCTGTCGAACCACCAATTACGGATAGCGCGCCGATTACAGCTGTGCCACGGTCATCGTTTAATGTGGCGCGAAGTGAAAGGGCGCCCCATGACGTAGTGGAAAGATATTGTGCAGGAATTCTAAACTGCACAGTCCTGTTTGCCGTAGTTACAGTGTCATAATTCCCGAGATAACCAACACGGGCGGGTTCGGTTAACAACTCACCAATGGGGTCGCTACCAAAAACGGTTACAGGCACAAGTGACAACATCATCACTAACGCCAGTAGTAAAGCTACTTTCTTTTTGAGATTTTTCATGTTTTCTCCTTTTCGGTTCTTGAAATATTCCGCCGATGGTTTTCATCGTGCGGTTTCCGTTTCTATTGCGCAAGCGTTGTATATATAAATGAAGCGATACGCGCTTGTACAATCGGGCAGGATTTAGCCCTGTTTTGCTTCGCAGGCACA
>WQRX01000046.1 GCA_009786535.1 Defluviitaleaceae bacterium
CTTTTTTCCTCTTTCACGCTTTTCCTCACATTTTTTTCCAAAATCAAAAATTTTACCCCCAGTCGATTGCTCGATTGGGGGTTTGTCTTCGCTCTGAGGGGACTGTATTAGTCATATAATACAGTCCCTTTTTTTGTTGCCAATTTTTTTATTTAAAAAAATACTTGACAACGCTTCTTTGCAATGCTATTCTTTCCATCGTTAGCACTCGACGCGGGTGAGTGCTAACAAAATCGGGCGAGTGTCTGTAACGGAAAGCGCACGCCTGCTTTCGAAGGGGGGATAAAGCCCATGGATTTAAGCGAACGCAAGTTTAAGATTTTGGAAGCCATTGTCAACGACTACATTCACACGGCAGAGCCGATTGGTTCGCGCACCATTGCAAAGAAGTATGGGCTGGGCATTAGCTCCGCCACCATTCGTAACGAAATGAGCGACTTGGAAGATTTGGGCTTAATTTCCCAGTTGCATACATCCAGCGGGCGCGTGCCTTCGCAAAAAGGCTACCGCTTTTATGTAGACCGTATGATGCACGAGCGGCCGCTCACGGGGGATGAAGCGCTGTTTCTGCAAGGCATGATAATGCAAAACATTAATCAAATGGAATTTATGATGCAGGAAACGGCAAAAGCCTTGGCGCGGCTTACCCGCTGTCCCGCCATTGTAAGCGAGCCGTATTTAAAGAAGACGAAAATCCACCACTTGCAGCTGGTTCCCGTGGACGAGCGCAACGTGCTTGTGGTGCTGGTGACAGACACAAAGGCGGTAAAGAACCAAATCATGCACACCGATAGCGCCCCCGACTACGAAGCACTAACCCGCCTAACCATAGCCCTAAACAAGCAATTGCAGGGAAAAACCATACGCGAAATAGACCGCCCCAAAATAGACGCGTTGTTTGAAGCTTTTGGCAAGCACGCGCATATGCTTATGCCGCTTTTGGGTATTATAGCAGGGTTGATACAGGCAGAGGATGATGTACGCGTGTTTACAAGCGGGGTAAAAAACATTCTTGCGTTCCCCGAATTTTCCGACCGCCAAAAGGCCGACGCCATCTTTCAAGCGCTGGAGGAACGCGAGTCACTTATCTCCCTTCTTGCGCCTGTTGCGTCTGCCGATTCCTATGAAGGCATACAAATCATCATCGGTGACGAAAACGATTTTGAATGGCTCAAGGATTGCTCGCTGGTGCGGGCAGGGTATTCGGTAGACAACCAAAACACGGGGCATATCGCCATTATTGGCCCAACGCGTATGGACTACGCCCACGCCGTAAGCGTACTTACGGGCATTTCGCAAAATATACGGCAAGTGATACAGGCACTATATTAATATGCGGTAATTTTATAGCTACGCCATAAATTATGCTTTGGAGGACAAGATGAAGAACGAAAACGACCCCCCGGCGTTGGAAGAAACGCTTGAAGCAGAGGGCGAGGAAAACAAAGACACACCCTGCGAAGGCGAAGTGAGCGACAGCGAAGAAGGCGAGGTGCTTGACCCCCCAAGCGCGGACACGCTGTACAAGGAAACCCTTGACCGTTACACCCGCACGCTTGCCGAGTTTGACAACTTCCGCAAGCGCACCGTCAAGGAAAAAGCCGCCCAATACGACGCGGGCATGTGTGCCGCCGCCGAAAAAATGCTTACGCTTGTAGACAATTTCGACCGCGCCATGGCTTCCGGCGAGGCAACCCATGGGGAAGATACCTTTTACCAAGGTATTGCCATGATAGCACGGCAGTTTACAGACGCATTAAAAGACCTAAATGTGGTAGAAATTTCCGCCGAGGCGGGTACAGCATTTGACCCCAATTTACACAATGCCGTAGCCCACGAAGAAAATGATGCCTTCGGCACAAATGAAATTTCTGCCGTTTTACAAAAGGGCTACATGTATAAAGATAGGGTACTGCGGCACAGTATGGTTAAGGTGGCAAATTAAAGGTCAAGGGATTAAAACCGTGGGACTCCGTCCCACACCCTGCTCGCTTTTTGAAAAAAGCGAGGCAAAAACTTTATTAAAAACTGCGCGTTGCGCAGTTTTGGTTGGAGGTGTGTATGAAGTGCAGGGTTAATATGATTTGGGATTATGAATCCGACCGTTGGCATACGGAAACGGAGGATGTGCCAGGGTTGGTGCTGGAATCGGGTTCATTTGATGCACTGGTGGAAAAGGTGAAGCTTATTGCACCCGACATGCTGGAAATGAATTGCGATTATACAGGACCCATTCATTTCGATTTTATTGCACAGCGCACCGAAACGATACGTGTTTCGTAATGGCGGTTGGGTATGGTGCAGAACTAAAGAAAATACTATTAAAATATGGGTGCACCTTTGTACGCAAAGGCAAGGGCGACCATGAAATATGGTATAGCCCCATAACGGGAAATCGTTTTCCCGTGGATAATGGGACACGTAACCGCCATACGGCGAATGGGATTTTGAAGCAAGCGGGTATACCATACAAATTTTAAGGGGAGTGGATTTAATTTATATGAAAGATTTTTTCATTTCGCTGCTGGAAGGCTTGGTAATTGGTATTGTGATGGCGATAACGGTGATACTCTTGGGTGTTGAAATGACTGCGATAGAGATTATGATTTTGACCATTGTTGCTACCGTTGTCACTACCTGTGCCGGTACAGTGGGTAATAAATTTAGAAAAAACACAATAGTTAAGGAGGAAAATTAAATGTCAAAAATCATAGGAATTGACTTGGGAACAACCAACTCATGCGTTGCGGTAATGGAGGGCGGACAGCCTGTGGTTATCGCCAACTCAGAAGGCTTGCGCACCACGCCTTCGGTAGCGGCGTTCACCAAAACGGGCGACCGTTTGGTGGGCGAAACGGCAAAGCGCCAAGCCATCACCAACCCCGACAACACAATTATGTCTATCAAGCGTCAAATGGGGACGGATTTTAAGGTAAAAATCAACGACAAAACCTATTCCCCGCAAGAAGTTTCTGCCATGATTTTGCAGAAGTTAAAAACCGATGCGGAAAGCTATTTGGGAGAAACCGTGACAAAGGCGGTAATCACCGTGCCTGCGTACTTCACCGACAGCCAGCGCCAAGCGACCAAGGACGCGGGCAAAATCGCGGGCTTGGAGGTGGAGCGTATTATCAACGAGCCAACGGCGGCGGCGCTTTCCTACGGGCTGGACAATGAAAAAGAGCAAAAAATCATGGTGTATGACCTTGGCGGCGGAACATTTGACGTTTCCATTATTGACATTGGCGACGGCGTTATCGAGGTGCTTGCCACCTCGGGCAACAACCGCTTAGGCGGCGACGACTTTGATGACCGTATTATCCAGCATCTTGTTGCCGAATTTAAAACCGCGGAAAATATGGATTTGTCGCAGGATAAAATGGCAATGCAACGCTTAAAAGAGGCGGCGGAAAAGGCTAAAAAAGAGCTTTCTACCGTTATCACAACCAACATCAATCTGCCGTTTATTACCATGAACCAAGACGGACCAAAGCACATGGATATCAATTTGACCCGTGCAAAATTTGACGAGTTGACCCACGATTTGGTGGAAAAAACCATGGGACCTGTACAAACCGCGCTCAAAGATGCGGACGTTTCCCCCAACGAATTGCACAAAGTGCTGCTTGTTGGCGGTTCTACCCGTATCCCTGCCGTGCAGGAAGCGGTAAAAAAACTCACGGGCAAAGAGCCGTTCAAGGGCATTAACCCCGACGAATGTGTTGCGCTGGGTGCGTCTATCCAAGGCGGTAAGCTGGCGGGCGATGCAGGCGCGGGCGGCATTCTGTTGCTGGACGTCTCGCCCCTGTCGCTATCCATCGAAACGGAAGGCGGCGTGGCAACGCGCCTTATTGAGCGCAATACGACCATTCCCACCAATAAGAAGCAGACCTTCTCTACTGCGGCGCATAACCAGACAGCCGTTGATATTGTGGTAGTGCAGGGCGAACGCCAATTCGCCAAAGACAACAAGGAGCTTGGGCGCTTCCGCCTTGACGGCATTCCCCCCGCGCCCCGCGGCATTCCGCAAATTGAAGTGGCGTTCGACATTGACGCGAACGGTATCGTAAACGTTTCCGCCAAGGACCTTGGCACGGGTGTTGAGCAAAAAATCACCATTACCGCGTCCTCGAACCTTTCCGACGACGATATTGACCGCGCCGTTAAGGAAGCCGAGCAATATGCCGAAGCCGACCGCATTCGCAAAGAAGCGGTAGACGCGAAAAACGAGGCCGAGTCGCTGGCAAACCAAACCGAGCGTATGCTTACCGACTTGGGCGACAAGGTATCCGAAGAAGACAAGGCGCAGCTCAACGGTGAATTGGAAAAACTTAACGCCGTAGCCGCAACCATGCACCACGAAACCATGACCGAAACCGAAACCGCCACCCTAAAGACTGCCATCGAGGAATACACCAAGGTAATTGGCGAGTTCTCGCAGAAGCTGTACGCCAACGCCGCCCCACCCGAGGGCGCGCAGGGCGAACCGGGCGACTATGGTCCCGACCATAACCATGGCGGCAATGACAATGTGTTTGATGGAGATTTTACGGAGAAAAATTAAGGTCGAAAGATTAAGATTAAATTCTAGAACCGTGGGGGCTTTGCCCCCACACCCCCACGAGCTTTTGAAAAAGCTCGACCAAAACTTTAATATTAAGAAAAACCCCGCGCTTTTGCGCGGGGTTGAGGTTTGGGAGTATACTTATGAAAGATATTAGAGATTTGCCTGCGAATAAAGAATATTTAAACAAAGTTCAAGCGAATGTATTAAATAAAATGGCGTCATTATTAAATGATAAACCTTTGCAAGAAAACGATTTATAATTTTGGGGGAACACATGGCAGACAAGCGTGACTATTACGAAGTGCTGGGCATCAACAAGCAATCCAGCGACGACGACATAAAAAAAGCCTACCGCAAGCTGGCGAAGAAGTTTCACCCCGACGCCAACCCCGGGGACAAAAAGGCAGAAGAAAAGTTCAAAGAGGTAAGCGAAGCCTACGGCGTGCTTTCCGATGGGGACAAGCGCCGCCAGTACGACCAAATGGGACACGCGGCATTTAGCCAGCAGGGCGGCTTTGGCGGCGGAATGGACTTGAACGAAATTTTCTCCCGTTTTGGCGATATTTTTGGCGGGGGCGATTTCTTTGGTATGGGCGGCGGGCGCCGTCAAGGACCAAAACGCGGCGCAGACCTTCAAATGCGCCTCAACATCAAATTCGAAGAGGCTGTTTTCGGCTGCACCCGCGAGGTCACCCTCAATACCTTCGAAACCTGCGTTCCCTGTAAGGGCAGCGGCGCAAAGCCCGGCACCTTCGCAGAAAACTGTAAAAAATGTAACGGCACGGGCAGCGAGCGTGTAATGCAGCAGACCATGCTGGGCTACATGACCAGCGTCGTTGCTTGCTCCGCTTGCCGCGGCGAGGGCAAAATCATCAAAGAACCTTGTACTTCCTGCCGTGGTGCGGGGCGCGTGCGTGCAAACAAGACCCTTTCCGTGGTTGTGCCCAAGGGCATTGACAACGGACAGCAAATTCGTTTGCAGGGCAAGGGCGAATTCGGCGAAAAGGGCGGTCCCGCGGGCGACCTGTACATCGTAGTCCAAGTTGCGCCCCACAAACTCTTTAACCGTGAAGGCAACAACCTGTACATCGACATTCCCATCACCTTTGTGCAAGCTGCGCTGGGTGATGAAATTTCCGTCCCCATGCTGGACGGTAAGGAAGAAAACTATTCCCTAAAAGCGGGCACGCAACCAAATGCCATCGTTCACCTGCGCGGGAAGGGCGTACCCAGTGTGCGCAATAACCGAAACGTGGGCGACCTGGTTGTAAAATTTATCGTAACCGTACCCACCGTAATGAACGAACGCCAGCGCGAGCTACTCGTAAACTTTAACGAAGCCATGGGCGATGATTATAAGAACCATAAGAAACGCTGGTTTGATAAGGTGAAGGAGTATTTTAAGTAGGGGATTTAAGGTCAAAAAAACGGTTGTTGGACTTGAGTTGTTATTCATATCGTAGTTTTGGGTAGGGAGTAACATAAGAGAATATTTTTTGCGGTACCCCATGCAATTGAAAAATTGCACGGGGTTTTTTGTTTTAAAACGGTTCACTAACCTGCGTTATATAATTAATTAAAGTGAAACTCATCCCAAGATATGTTATGATCTGGACATGGCGTACAGTGTAGATTTAAGAACAAAAGTAACAGACCTCATAAGTGAGGAACACACAATTCAAGAGGCACATGAGATTTTCAAAATAGGCACAACAACGATAAAGGAGTGGGGGAAAACTTAGAGCGCAAACGGGCAAACTAGAGAACCGACCATTGGAGCGAAAGACCCGACAGCTATCAAAGTGAGATTGCCGAAGTATTCCAATGCACGCAAGCGGCAGTATCTTACGCGTTGAAGCGACTTCAGTTTACGCGTAAAAAAGCCTTAGTTATGTGAAAAAGTCCGATGATTTGCGTGGAAATTTCATAAAAACCATCGAAAGTTATCCACAACACCGGTTATATTACGTTGACGAGTGCGGCATAGATAAATATCTGTATCGTGAATACGGCTATTCACCAAAGGGTCGGTCAGTTATCGGAAAAGTGAGCGGCAGAAGGTTCAAACGAACCGATATTGTTGCGCCCCTTTCGTATAAAGGCTCGACCGACAGCATCCTTTTTGAATATTGGCTTGAAACTATGCATTTTGAAGCTGCTCCTGCATACTCTGTTTTCGCCATGGACAACGCATCTTTCCATAGAAAGACAGTATTGAGAGAATTGGCTGCGAAGGCTAACTGTGAGATTCTTTTTCTCCCCCCGTATTCGCCTGACCTCAATCCTATTGAGAAATTTTGGGCTTGGCTAAAACAAAACCTTAAAAGCGTCCTTCACCGATTCTCCGGTTTTGATACTGCTCTAATGGACTGCTTTCGTGTTAAGTAACTATAGCCATGCGTATTGAGGCAGTCAAAATATTTTGTTGTAATATGGTCAATCATTCGGTCCCGCTTGCAAATTAGCGTACTTCACAAAGTCAAGCTGAACGATATCTTCGCCGGTTACATAATGCTTCTCATTTACATTGCCTTCCGGGTGGGGAGTGAAGCCGCATTTTTGCAACATTTTTAGGCTGGAAACATTGTGCGGATAACAACCTGCATAAATGCGGTTAAGGGATAAAATGTCGAAGCAGTATTTTGTGCCCAATGAAAAAGCGCGTGTGCCGTACCCGCTTCCGCGGTAGGGCTTATACACTATAATCGCTAAATCGGGGGGCGAGTCTTCGGGCGACAGAAATATTGCGCCAATGCTTTCGTTATCGGACAGCCGTTTTATCGTTGCCATGAAGCGTGATTTTATTGACGTGCTTGCGCTCCATTCTTCAAACGAATCTGTAAACTTGTGATTAAATGCGCTTTGCCTTTCATCCTCTTTCCAGCAATGATAAAAAGCCAAATCGTCTTCCGACGCGATGTATTCGGAAAGGCTAATTTCGCCGTCGGAGATATAAATTTTTCTGTCCATAATTATAAGTCCCTCGCCATCACCAGAATATTATCGCTTTTTCTGCATGTTTCAAACCCATGCCGTTGCCAAAAAGCTATCGCTTTGCAGTTATTTTCGATAACGCCTAACTGCGCGGATTTACAGCCTGCGGATTTGGCGGCATCCAGAACAGCGTTTACTATTTCGCTCCCGATTTTTTTGCCATGCATATTGCTATGTACAAGCAGCAGTCCAATCCAAAGGGTATTTTCGTCGGGAAATTTTTCTATTAAATCCAAAATGCCGATAATTTTGCCATATTCCCATATGCCCACGTAAATTTTCTGCGCTATGGTACAATTGGGCGGAATTGCCGTAATATCGCCAATGCTGCTTTCCATAGTGGCGTGGGCGCCTTGCGTTAATTGGAAAAAGGCTTGGTTGGATTCATAAACCTCAAACGCCTGCGCAAAATTTTGCGTTGTGATGGGCGTAATTTCATAACCCTGCAGCCGCTTTTTTATCTCGTCCAGCATAATGTCCTCCCTATACCTATAGGTACATTCTACCGCAAATTCAACCGCCAATCCAAATCCCCTCTATCCAATGCAAGCAATAGCGCTTCTGCCGTAGCTAAATTACTCGCCAGCGGGATATTATGCACATCACATAAGCGCAGCAATGAATTTATATCTGGTTCATACACCTTCGGCTCCAGCGGGTCACGCAGGAAAATCACAAGGTCTAAGTCGTTTAACGCCGCTTGGGCAGATAGCTGGTGCTCCCCGCCAAGGTGCCCCGCAAGGTATTTGCTGATGGGCAGACCCGTTGCGTCCTCTATGGTTTTGCCCGTCGTTCCTGTAGCAAATAATCGGTGCCTGCTTAAAATGTGGCGATACGCCACGCAGAGGTTTTCCATAAGTTTTTTCTTGTTATCATGTGCAATTAATGCAATGTTCATAAGCACCTCTTCTCAATGGGGCTTTGCCCCAAACCCCGCCGCTTCGTTAGGCAAAGCCTAACTATGCTTCCTGCGGGGCGCACTTTGTGCGCTTTAATCCTCAAAAATTGACTTCTTACGTGGAAGCCCTATGTTTAGCACCATACCAACTGCCATCATATGCCCCCATATCATTGACCCGCCGGAGGACATAAACGGCAACGGCATTCCCGTTGTGGGCAGCAGCCCCACGGCAACGCCTACGTGTACAAATGTTTCAAAAATAATCATGCCCGCAACGCCTGCGGCGATTAAGCGCCCGGTTGTATCCTCGGCACGCAGGGCAATGAGAATACACTTTACAATAACTACGATAATTACCGCAAGTAGTACCACCGCGCCAACAAAACCAAATTGCGCCGCAACTACCGAAAAAATGAAATCGTTATGCCCAAAAATAATGTGCGGATTTTCTAAAAAGCCGCGACCCGTTAGCCCGCCCGTACCAATGGCGTAAAGCGAGCCTTCTAATTGCAAAATATCATCGGGGTGCGCGGCATAAGGGTTTAATGCCGTGCGTATGCGGTGCAACTGGTAGGGTTGAAGAATGCGGTCAATAAACAACGGCGCGGCGCGCTGCAAGTCAAACCAGATAAAAATGCTTGCGGGTATAATCACAGCCAGCCCCGCCAAAATGGTACGGTAATACAGCCCCGCAATAAACAATATTGTCACCGAAATAAACGTAATTACCAGTGTCGCCGACAAAGCAAGCTGTAACATAACCAGCGCAAGGGTTACACCAATGGCGGCAAAAATAACAAGCAGCCAACCAATAAAGTTAAAGCGTTCGCCCAGCATATCTATTAGTTTTGCCAAAAAAATGGCAAGAAAAACCTTCGTAAATTCCGAAGGTTGTATCGTCATTCTTCCCAGCACGGGCATATAAAAAGGAAGCCACCGCGCCGTACCTGTACCATCATCGCCGCCAACAATCAGTACCAGCACAAGAAGCACCAGCATTAACGCGAAAATATACAAATAAAAGCGCGCGATAAAACGATAATCAATCAGCGAAAACGCCAGCATCATTATCGTTCCCGTAATAACAAAAATCTGCTGGTTACGCCAAAAATGGGCGGCGTCACCCGGGCTAACGTGTACGGCAGGGGCGTTGGTTGCGGCGTAAATCATGATAACGCCAAAAACGCACAGTCCTATTACCGCAAGCGCTAACACATAATCAAAATGCCTAAAAAACGTACGCCAATCCGTCATTGATACCTATGATTGCTTCCGCATATTTTTGATGGGAATGTTGGCAAACAACACAGGCACAATTTCATTTAAGTCCGACGTGGTTTGGCTTATTTGAATATCCAATTCGTCCTCGTCAATATCCATATAGTTGAGAAGTACCTTCATAATGTCGTTTTTAAGCATTTCCAGCAAATCCGGGTGACAATTTACCCTGTCATACGTCAGCACCAGCTTTAACCTATCACGCGCGATAGCCGCGGGTGCGGGCTTACGCCCAAATAAATTATTTAACCATTCCATAGTATACGCGCCTCCTTATGAGCTTTTACGGTTAAACAAGTTCTTAATCCACGAACCAAAGCCGCCCGGGTCTAAGTCCATCAGCGGTACGGTTTCGCCAAGCACGCGGCGAGTGATATCCCTATACGCTTGCCCTGCTTGCGATTTTTCATTAGAAACGCAAGGCTCGCCGCGGTTGGTGCTGATTACAATCGCTTCATCATCGGGTACAACGCCAAGCACATCAATCGCCAAAATATCCGTAACATCTTCCAGCGACATCATGGTCTGTTGTTTTACCATGCTCATTTTCACACGGTTTAAAATTAGCAACGGCGACTTTAAATCATTCGCCTCCAGTAAGCCGATAATCCTATCCGCGTCGCGTACCGCGCTTACCTCGGGCGTTGTAACTACAATGGCTTTGTCCGCGCCTGCGATGGCATTCTTAAAGCCCTGCTCAATCCCTGCGGGGCAGTCCAAAATGATATACTCAAATTCCTCGCGAAGCTGGTCGCACAGCTTCTTCATTTGCCCGGTGGTTACCGCATTTTTATCCTTGGTTTGCGCGGCGGGCAATAAGTACAAATTGGGATAACGCTTGTCCTTAATCAACGCCTGCTTTAAGCGGCAGTTCCCTTCAATTACGTCCACAAGGTCGAATACAATGCGGTTCTCCAATCCCATTACCACGTCCAAGTTGCGCAGACCTATGTCCGCGTCTACCAGTGCCACTTTCTTGTTTTGTAACGCCAGCCCTGCGCCGATGTTTGCGGTAGTGGTCGTTTTGCCCACGCCGCCTTTGCCAGATGTGATTACATACACTTCGCTCATTTTTAACACTCCTATGTGAAAATTGTTGGGGATAGAATCGCTAAGTATGCTTTATGGTTTATCCTACCAAAAATTAAATCATACGTAAAGTGTGTGCACAGGGAAGTTCCGCGAGCGGGTGCGGAAAAAAGTTAGTTGGGGTGCTTCATGTATTTTACAAATCGTGCAAAAAAAATTTGCACTCCCGTAAAACTCATGTTAGAATACCCCCGCAACAAAAAGAACGTAGCGACCATGAGGTGCGGAAACACCTTATGGCGAGTGTAGGGATTCACGACATCACCTAACACACACAGGCGCACGCCTGCCACTACGCAAACGCAAGTTTAGCACTGTTTCATGCGCATTTCAATGGCATGGGGTGGGTTAAATTTTAGTTAGCAAACGCGGCGGCGGGTTGCTTCATATGTATGTACGCTTATACAAGGTGTGTAGGTGATGGCAAAATTTTTGCCGTCCTTACACACCTTTTTTGCGTACCCCATGGGCGAAGCCTAACAATGCTTCGCCCAAAGGCGGTAAAAATTATTCATAAATAAAAGGAGGAAAGTGGAACGGAAAAAATGTTTTATTAACACGAAATAAAAAAAGGAGCGATTCAAATGCAAAATTCAAACGAAAACAATAACGCAGATTTTCTTGCCAAGCAACATGCGTACACAAGAGGAAAGGAGAAGGCTGACAAAATTCTTGCCCGTTATGATTTTATTATGAAAGTCGCAATAGGTCTTGTGTTGGGTTTATTTGGTTTCCCAACATTACTTCTGTTTGCTTTTGGTGCTTTAATTCAAGCCATTATTTCGCTAGTGATAGGCGGCGGTATTTTATTTTTCGCATATAAAAATATTAAATCGCGCAAGGAAGCGCATCAAGCTAAGCTCGACAGTGAAATAATGCAGAATCTATAAAATAAAATGAGGTGTTCTAAATGAAAAGCAAAAAAATTGTTTATTTAATCGTAGCGATTGTTGCAATTACATTATTACTTACCGCTTGCGGTGGCGGTACACCCAGCGGCAGGTTTGAACCCGCAGAAGGAAGCGTTGGTGCGCCTTATACTTTCTTAGAATTTAACGGAAACAGGCTTACTGTCGGTCTGCTGGGTGGGATGATGTCCAGCACGGGAAACTTTACGATTAACAATGGTACTTTAACCATGTCCGCAGATGGACAATCCATTAATTTTGGTATCGAGGTTGTAAACAATGACACTATTTTGTTGGACATATTTGGCATGGAGTTTGAATATGTACGAGTGCAATAATTAAAATATTTTTACAAGGAGGTATGGTATGTTTTGCAATGAATGCGGTAATAAAAACGAAATAGATGTGAAGTTTTGTTCTGCGTGCGGTAAACCTACTGGGCAAAGCAACGAATCCTTAAATACGCAAGTACATTACGCGCAAGCAAAAGAAATTATACTCGGACCAATAAAAGTAAACGCTCCCGACGAGCAAAATGCCCTTATTTCCATCGCGGGGAAGGAAATTAGCGTTTGCATCGTTTTTAAAGCCGTTGCGGTGTTACTTAGTATTTTATTTTTCTTACCCTTGTTTTCTGTTGAAGTTCGCATGATGGGTATGCGCATAGGTCAATCCATGAATGGCTGGAATGCGGCATTTGGCTTAGAAGGCGCAAGTGGTACGGCATGGGCATTGCTTCTTTTGTTAATACCGCTGGCAATACTTGCACTTTTACAATTTTATGTCCAAATTGGGCAAAGCGTTGCTTTTGTTAGAGGAAAATTATTTTTGCTGGTTGCGGCAGGTTATGCCATGGGCTTTATAGTTCTTTTCATTACCCGTAGCAGCGTAAATAATACCTTTCAAGGACATACAAATATGGCAGCGGGGTTTTGGTTAACTTTGTTGTTTTATTTAATTGGTGGCAGTGTAATAACCTTAGTATTACTCTCCGTTAAAGGGGTAAATCTTAACATTGGTGATAAATCTAATTTAAAAAGCGCAGAAAAAATTGCCGCTTCAACGGTAACAACCATCACACCCCCCGCCGAACTTCCATTACAAGCAAAGGCGATTATTGCAGGGGCTTCGGTCTTGTTACTTATTTCATTTTTCCTTACTTGGGTTACTGTTGATATAGGCAATGTATTTGGCATGGGCATACATGGTTTATTTGATAATATTCCCAATATTACGATGAGTGGATGGAATACCGTTTCTGGTTATGCGCAAGAAGGATTTGGTGGAATTGGTTTTGCGATTCTCTTTTTGCTTATTCCCATTGCCCAATTGGCATTAATCGCTTCTGAAAAGCATATCAAGCTTGGCTGCACAAAAATATTAACCGCATCTGCCTGTCTATCTGTATTTGGCATTATTTTATTGCCTATATTTTCAATACGGGTAGAAGATGCATACTATGCACTGGGAAGCCTTTCCTTCGGCTTTTATATGACTGCCGTCATTTATGTATTCATGGCAGGTGTAACTGCATTTTTCTTTGTTAAATTAAAATAAATTTACAAAAAAACGGCTTCTATTCACTCCATTAACTAGCTACGCCCCCAAACCAACCGATTACAATATGTAATCGGTTGGTTTTGTGCGAGCGTGAAAATGCCCTGTATTTAAAGGGGTTTGCCGCGCGACAAGGGGCAAAAATCCGCTTGAAAACTAGCCATTTTTACGTCCCCGCCCCTCCGCGGGGTTTCTCATTGGACATAAAAAAGAGCTACTTTTTTAGGCAGCCCTTAGCCAAAATTTTTCGTTATACCGCAAATTTACACTCCTACAACTGCTCTACAAAAACTTGTCCGTCTTTAATGTACGCCCGTGCGGGACCCGAGTCCTTCGAGTTTGCTACCTCTTCGGGGGGGATATATGTGATAGTACCTGCAATACGCATTTGAGTTGGGGTTAGGGATAGGGCAGAAATATAACAGGTATCATCACCGATTACGCCCGCGTGTACCATACCCTTTAGTGCGCCAAGTACAATTACATTGCCGTCGGCAATAATTTCGCTGCCCGGGTTTACGTCGCCCACCACTACTACCGAGCCTTTGTAACGTACCTGCTGCCCCGAACGTAAGCCCGTGCTGTAGAATGCCGTGTCCCCTTCCATTACAGGGGCAAAAGTAGAGGAATTGGTAACGGCGGGTGCAGATTTTTTGGGCTGCATGGTAAAGCCCTCGCTCTCTACGAAGGCGACATCCAGCGTCGTTTCAGACATAATGATGTCGAGAAGGGTCTTTTCCTGTTTTTCGGTAAGGGAGCGCCCCTTAAAGGAAACGGTAGCATTCGCACCTTCGAAGAAACGCTTCGCCCCCGATACCTTTTCGCGCAGTACCTTCTTTATTTCTTCGAAGGAAACTTTGCTGTCTAAGATAACGGAAATACCGTCCTTGTGGCCTTTTAGCACCACGCATTGCGGGTTATGCTTAGTTTTGATTGGGGTAATTTTTTCGTGCGCTTGTGCTTGGCTCATTATGGCCTCCTATGCTATGGTCGGACTGTGTTTAACGGGGTAATCGTTTCCAATACGTGGTCGGTTTCTAATGCGGTACCAATAATATTACGTGCCATACGCGCCGCTACTTGCGATAGTGCACGCGTATCGCCGAAGGGTACATTTACATACACGGCAATTTGCGGGTTGTCAAGCGGCGCAAAAGCCGCAAACGCGGTGTGGGCAAAGCGGTTATTTACCTCTTCTGCCGTGCCTGTTTTGCCCGCAATTTGTATTGGGAAATTTAAAAATCGGTCTACCGCTGTGCCACGGTGCCCGCCCGACGCGCTTTCTGTCGCAAGACGCATACCTTCGATTATAGCATCCCACGTTTCATCTGCAATGGTTAGTTCGCTTTCGGGCATTTGGGGAGCGCTTCTGCGGTCTACTAAAATTTGCCCTTCGCGCCCTTCAATAGTGCGTACAAAGTGTAAGGGGTACGGCGCACGACGGTTGGCAAAGCCCATTACCACCCGTGCCATTTGCGCGGGCGTATAGTTGCTGATGTGCTGCCCAATGGATACTTGCGCGGTATACGCGTCACGCCATAGGGCGGCGGGATTTGCAGTAATATGGCGATAACGTTCGGGCGAGGGCAAAAGCAACCCGCCATAGCCCCCTGCGCGCACGGCATTGTAACGTTCCCATAATTCTGTGCCTGTGTGTTCGTGCAAGCCAAAAAACGCCATGTAATCGTTTAATATGCCAATTGCATCGTGCCCTGTGCGGGTAGTATGCCCATGGTTATTGCCAATGCGGAAAATTGAATCCATAAAAAACACATTGCAACTTACCGCCATGGCTTGCGAAATATTCATACTGCCATGCCCCCACCGCGCCCAACAACGCAAGGGATTATCCTCGTCGCCGATGGTAAAGCTGCCATGGCAGGAAATACGTGTATTTACGCCGATTGTCCCCATTTCCAGCGCGGCTACGGCGGGCACCATTTTAATGGTAGAGCCCGGTGCGCGGGCTTCCATAAGTGCGCGGTATATTAATGGGCGGGAAGGGTCGGTATTTAAACGGGCTAAATACGCTTCGTCTATAATATTTACCAAGCGGTTATTATCAAACGACGGGTAGGAAACCGCCGCAAGAACCCCGCCTGTATGCACATCCAATATCACAATTGAACCTGTTGACGGGTCAATATTAAATTGCTGTGGGGTAAGTTCCCATGTATGCAGCATTTCCACCAGCACACTTAGTGCATCTTGCGGGCGGGCGACAAGTCGCGTTTGCCATGTATAATCAGTGTCTTGCACTTGCTCTGTACCGATGAGGGCAAGCAAAATGGTTGCGGGGGTAATGCGCCATGCATCCAACCCTTCAATAATAATACGCGTAATATTGACCAGCCCTTCGCCCCGAGGAACCGGGTTGGGGTCACGCTCGCGGATAAATAACTGCAACGCATAGGCAGGGTTAACCGGTTCGGCTTCCAGCACACTTCGGATATCTAAACTACCATTACGGATAAACGCGGTAAGGGCGTCCTCTATAGGTAAGTGGTTGGCTACGCGCTCACCCGTTTCGGGGCGCATTTGCAAGCGGTTAATTAAAACTGTGGTCAAGTATTCCTTTAGCGTATAATACGCAGCACGTTGCAACTCCAAATCAATGGACAGAAAAATTTTATCCCCCGCAATGGGTTCTATAATAATCTCGGGTTCGCCGATGCGCCTGCCCGCTCGGTTTACCTCAATGCGTTGTAAACCGGGGGTTCCGCGCAAGTGGTCAACTTCTAGTTGAAATTCCAAGCCATCGCGCCCAAACAAATCCTGCTGGGTATAACCAAGGTGTCGGTTCGCTTGGTACTGCCCTGCGGTAATACGCGCAAGGTAGCCGATAATGTGCGAAACATAGCGCCCGCCCGGGTATTCCCGCTGGGTTTGAATGTCGATAAACACACCCGTAAAAAAATTCGCCCGTTCCGATATCGCCGCCATAGTAGCGTGGGAAACTTCCGACGCAAACAAAATGGGCATAGGGTTATAATTGGCAAAATCTATCAAGCGAAGCTGGAATATTTGACAACGGAAGTTAAGGATACGCCGTGCGTCCGCATCACTTAGCGCTTCATCTATACGGAAATGGCGACGCAAGTGGGCAAAGCTTTCACAGGCGCTGGCTTCTCGGTGGTTGGGGATTGCCATGTCATGCTTCCAGCGGTTTTCGCGCCATATGCGTGTTTCATCATCGCCTGTAAAGGTGAAGGCAAATTCCCCGCCGTCTGTTTCGGGCAAGGCAATGGGGAAGTTATCCACAAAGCGCTCGCCGTTTTTTTCAAACAACTGTGTAAGCTCCAGCAATGCTTCATTGGTGATTTGCACGCTGGGGTCCATCATTACCACAAAGGCTAAATTATTTATGGCAAGGGGTCTGCCGTGGCGGTCGTATATTGTACCGCGCAGGGGCTGTATGGGCAGTTCGATAAATACGTTAGAAGGGGGGGCTACCACCCAGCGGTCGGTTTCCACAATTTGCAAGGTGAACAGACGCACAAACAACACAAAAAACAATACCGCCGTAAGCACAAAAAGCCATAACAAACGGTGGGTGATAAATTTGTAGGTACTCTTGCCCGCAGCTTTTAATAAATCAATCATCGTCTTTTTCCTCAAACATTTGGCGGCGACTATTTTCAAATTCTTCTATTATGCGGTTGAAAAAGTGTAACAGCGAGTACAAAGGAATTGCCAGAACCGCAGTATACACCGTAGTGGGTAAAATAATGGAATGCACATAAAACCAAAAATCTAACTGCCCGCGGAACATAAAATTAATTACATACAGCGCAAGCTGGTACAGTACTGTTGCAAACAGCACAATGAAAAACGGCAGAAAAAAATTGTCCTTAAAAAAGTCCCTAAACGGCTTGCCGCTTATATAGCCTACCAGAAAGCCCAGAAGTGCATATACCCCAACGTATACCCCGCCAAACAAATCCATTAAAAACCCTGCGCCTAAGCCAAATAGTGCGCCTTCAATTTCCCCGCGCATCATGCCGTAGCTAACGATAAAGATGAGCGCGGTATCGGGAGTAACGCCTAAAATCGCCATTTCTTGCCATACGGTGGTTTGCAGCACGTAATTAATAATAATTAACGCCGTCATGGCGGGGACTCTTAGCATTTAATACCCCTCAGTCACGACAAGCACCATTTGCGGGCGCGCCGAGCCTGCGGCAGGCTCTACAATCGCGTGCTGGGTTAGCCCGTCGGGGTTTGGGTGTACGCTTACTACCGTTCCCACGGGTAAACCCGGTGGAAAAAGTGGACTGTATACGGAAGTTACCAGCAAGTCCCCCGCCATAATATTTGCCGCGGCGGCGATAAAATCCATACGGACCAAACCTTGCTGTGCCAACTGAATATCCCCGCGCACAATGCCGTCCGTTTCCGTGCGCACGCTACGCACCGCTACGGAGAAATCGCTGTCAAGCATCGTAATCACTTCCGCGTGGCGGGTGCTTGCGTAGCCGATAATACCCTTTACCGCTTCGCCCGAAAGCACGGGCATGTCTATGGCAATGCCGTCGCGCGTGCCTGCTTCAATAGTAAAACGCGCGCGCCAGTTATTCGGGTTTTGGGAAATTACGCGCACACCAATGGTAGGCAGTTCCGGAAAGCGCTGGCGCATATTTAACAAGCCTGTGAGGTGGTAATTTTCTTCCCCCGCGAGGTAGAGTTGCTCAATTTGTAAGGCGAGCTTATCATTTTCCGCACGCAGTGCGGCAATTTCGTTTAACAGACGCTCGTTATCCGCCATTGCGGCGAAACGACCTTGTATCCATTGAATAGAACGCGTTGCACCCTGCTGCATAGGCACGATAACAAGCGCCACACCCTGCTCTGCCACTGTGGGGCGCATACCGGGAAAAACTGATAAAATAATTGCCACAAGGCACAGGAACATTCCGCTAAAGAGGAATGTCCGTTTCCGCCTTTGCAGGAAATCAACCAATTGTCTACATCCTCAACTTTCGCGGGGAAATTAGTATATTTTGCAATTCCTTAATGTGTTCCAATACCATGCCCGTGCCGATGGCTACGGCGTTAAGCGGTTCGTCCGCTACGCGCACGGGTATGCCCGTTTCTTCGCTGATTAGCTCGTCCAGACCACGAAGCAGTGCGCCGCCGCCCGCAAGCACAATGCCCGACTCCATTACGTCGCTGGCAAGCTCGGGGGGGGTGCGCTCCAGCGTAAATCGTATTGCGTCAATTACGGCAGCAACGGGTTCGTTTAGGGCTACCTTTGCTTCCGCCTCCGACAAAACAATCGTGCGGGGCAACCCCGAAACTAAGTCGCGCCCGCGCACTTGCATGGTCGCATCGGGGTTTGGGCGGAAGGCACAGCCAATGTTGATTTTAATATTTTCCGCCGTGCGGTCGCCGATGGCAAGCCCAAATTCGCGCCGTACATAGCTTACGATGTGGCTGTCAAATTCGTCCCCTGCGGTGCGCAGGGATTTGGCTTCAACGATACCGCCCAGAGAAATTACGGCAACCTCGCTTGTGCCGCCGCCTATATCTACTATCATGCTTCCCGTAGGCTCGTCCACGGGAAGACCTGCGCCGATGGCGGCCGCCATGGGTTCCTCAATTAAAAAAACCGCCCTGTCGTTTGCGCCTGCGGCCGTTGTAGCTTCCCACACGGCGCGTTTTTCCACCTCGGTAACGCCCGAGGGAACGCATACAACAACTTTAGGACGGCGCGAAAAAAAGCGCTGGGCGCGTGCCTTTTGGATAAAATAGCGCAGCATTGCGCGTGTCGTTTCAAAATCAGCGATAACGCCGTCTTTCATAGGGCGTATCGCCACGATGTTGGCGGGGGTACGACCAATCATTTGCTTGGCTTCGTCCCCAACCGCCATTACCTTTTTGGTGTGCGTATTCATGGCAACTACCGACGGCTCATTTAAAATAATGCCCCGCCCTTTAGAGAAAACCAGCGTGTTTGCCGTGCCAAGGTCAATGCCCAAACTATATGAAAACATTTTATGCCTACTCTCATCATGTGAATTTGGTGTAATCTGCTCACACTACATTACCTATTCTTGCCTATTATCACACACTTAGCATACTTTTTCAATTATTTTGGGAAAAAAGGTTTTTGGTTAATTTCTTCAATCGTTTTTATGAAAGCTGAGGGATAGCAGTGTAGTTGCAAAATACATTTGGATACGCTATATTGTGGTTAACGTCAAATGAAAGTGCCGTTACAGGCAGGATATTTTAATTTCCCTACGGGAGATTAGGATTGCTTGGGCGGAATAGGGTGAAATTCCCTGCGAGCGGGTCACTGTGATGCGGTTTATTTAACCGATAAGTCAGATACGTCGCGGCACTTGTATGGCTTCCCCGGACGAAGCGATGCGTACTTAACGTTTATTACACAGTGTCTTTTTTGCTGTGTACTGTTAAAGTGCGTCTGCGTTTTTTACGGGATGTGCTTATTTTTTTGGCGAAAATTGAGAGGATGATTCGCTTGAAGAAAAAGGATTTTGCAAAACGCATGTGCGCACTGTTGTTGGTTTTTGTCTTGGTTTTTGGTCTTGTGCCAATTACCGCCGCTGCCTATGATTATGATGGGTACGTCTACGACGGGTACTGCTATGATGGGTACTGCGAAGAACCATACAACAACGAGCCGTACTACGAAGATGATTGCGATTACGAACGCGAACCAGAAGAAGAATGCGGTTATGAAAAAGATTGTGATTACTACAACTGCGACTATGACTACACATACGGTTACGAATGTGATGACCACAATCACGATGACTACGAATGCGATGAATACGACTACGAATATTACAACGGCTATGATTATTGCGAATATGACTGCGAATGCGAAGCAGCTTTACCCGAAATTGCGTTGCCCTCACCTGCGCTTCCTGCACCCGCGCCCAGGGCTATGCCTGTGCAAACGCGCATTACACCTGCAAGCGATGAAATGGATTACATTTTCATTAGTTTTGAAGGATTCAACCTTGGGCATGGCTTTTATATCGAGCCGATGCGCATTAACATTTGGGAAATGGGCGGCGTTCCGGGGGGCATCTCGGTACGCTGTGTGACTGATTTTGCCGCTTTGTATGTGCAGCAATACGACTGGGATAATGATTACCGCTATTGCTGCTGCTTTCTTATGCTTGACTGGGATTCCCGCGGGGATGGTTCGTTGGCGAATGTTTCTAACCACGGCAGGCAGTATATAAATCTGCCGATGTTTCACCTGTACCCGATTGAAAATGAACTGGGCGGTATTTGGCATTGCTGCTTCGCGTTATGCTGCCCGATTGGTGAGCATCAGCAACCGATGACGGGCTTTTGCATTCCGCTGGGCTGGGGCGTAACGGTTGACCATTTTTTAAGCAGTAGAGATGGTTCGGACATTTTATGGGGCGGCGAGGTTATCCGTTGGCAGGTTTCATGGACGGTAAACGCGCCGGAGCATGGGGTAGATGTGCCCAATGATTTTGGCGTGCCCGACTTTCTTGAATTAAACCTTCCGTTTTTCACGCATTTTGATAAAAGTGAGTTAATCCGCGCGGTTACGGCATATGGGCTGCCCGATGATGTGCGCAACTATGCTTTGCAAGTAATTCTAAATCCACAGGCTTCGCCGCTTCAAATTATGCAAATGCTGCATTGGGTGCGGCAGGCTACCCCCGACGGTATGCCTTGCACACGTTTAACTTCTGCCCAAGCGCGGGAGGTAATTCTTGCCCACAATTTTGCGCCTATTGTACAACCTTGGTTAAATACAGGGCAGTGGTCTTCTGCGGGGGATACGCGCAACGCGGGCATTACCGCTGTCCGTACTGCGGTAGAGGAATTGCTGTATGATACAGGAATAACCGTAACAGGGCTTACGCCATGGCCAAATAATTTTGTCACTTTACCCAGCGCGGTTGTTGGGGGTGTTGTGCCTGCCGACCGTGTTTTCCGCGCTACTTTTAACGACGGCACAACAACGCTTACCGCCGACTTCACCGTTAATATTGAATTTTTACACGCCGAAGCTACGGAAATTATCATAGGCTTTACCATGCCAAGCCGACCCGAGGTGGGCGAAAATTCATCGGTGCAGTTGGTTGCCGACGTGCTTCCCCTAGGCATTCCCCAAGCTGTGGAATGGCGTGTTGAAGGACATTCTGCGGTAAGCATTAACACACAGGGTATACTTACCGTGGGCGAAGTACCGTTGGGTACGCAAATTACCGTAACCGCAACGCGCATTCCCACCGTTGCCGACCCTAACTCGCTGTACGGCATACTTGTTCTTACCGTGGCAAATGTTGTTGAATGGGCGGGTACAGGTACAGCATTTGATCCCTTTATTATCAGCAATGCAGAAGAATTAATGCTGCTTGCCGAGCGGGCCAATAATTCCCCCCGTCCTGCCAATAACGCAGGTGCGGGCGCGGGTGCGTTTGCGGGCATTCATTTTCTTGTGACCAATCACATCCAATTATGCGACGCATGGCCTGCCATTGGTACGCCTTTTGTTGCGACTTCGTGGATTAACCCCAACCAGCACCAAGGCACTTCCTTTGAAGGCATCTTCGATGGCGGCGGGCATACCATTTCGTTTGCTTTTGGTTCGCAGCCGTTGTTTGGCGCGGTATGGCATAATGCGGTGATTCGCAACGTGAATATCTACGGTCCGTTTATTGCGGGGCATGGTTTAATTGCGGGGGTTGCTGCGCAGTTTTCCTTTGGAACGCCTGCGTATGTATTAATTGAAAATGTACGCATTTTATCGGGCACGGTAATTCGCGGTTCGGGCTTTGCGGGTACGGACGGCTTCCGCCCACAGCAATTGGATATCCGCAACAGTACAGTAGAGCGCGATGTATGGATTGGCTTCGATGCAAGCACGGGCGAGCCGTTTAACCATAATTTAGCATATTTTGCTAACACCGCGGGTGCCGGACCCGGTGTAGGTTCATTCGTAAGCGGGCTTGCAGGCTTTATTACCAATAGCGTAAGCTACGCCACGGTTTTTGGTCACCCCGACGTTGGCAATATCGGCGGGCTTGTGGGTTACAAACAACAATCTATGCGTGCGTTCGAAATTAGTAATTCCGAATTTCATGGGGAAGTTATCGCGCCGTGGAGTAACCATGTGGGCGGTATTCTTGGCGGCGGATATGACAGCCCCAACCCCCGTAACAATACGGCAACGGGGCAGTTGGGCGGCGCGTGGGCCGCACCTAATTCCCCCGGGGCAAATATCTTTAACAGCACCGTAAGCGGATTAATTGTGGGTTACGATAACGTAGGCGGTATTGTGGGCGGCGAATTTATAAACCAAATGTGGTCTACGGGTTCGGTCCGCCTTGGCGCACAGCACGTGGTAGAAGGCAACCGCTTCGAAGGCGATGTGATTGCAATGCGCCATGGCACGCCCCGCGCGGGCGCAATTTTCGGCTATGTGCGTTCCCTTAACCGTAATAACGAAATTTCTGATAATGTATACGTTGTAGACACAAGCGTGCGGGCGCGCATGGCACATATGCCGCTTATTATGCCCACATCCCTATCCGAGCAAGCGCCGCTTAGGGGCTTTGGGCAGGTTTCGATGATTGACACTGTTCACTATGCGCCAACGCCTTTTGCGG
The DNA here is from genome assembly GCA_009786535.1 of Defluviitaleaceae bacterium. Lineage (GTDB taxonomy): Bacteria > Bacillota > Clostridia > Lachnospirales > WQUN01 > WQRX01. The sequence goes on from WQRX01000046.1 coordinate 22,921, forward strand.
GTACGACCTATTTTAATACCCAAGGCGGCGCGCCTTTGGGTTTGGTTGCGGGCTTTAACTTAGGCGATGGCGTTGCAGGCGGAAGGGGCCGCGCAAATTATTACCGCATGGACGACCCCATCGGCATTGACCTGCACCGCCTTGCGCGTTCCGAATCATTAAATATCGACTTTGTAGTAGACCGCAGTATTTTGGGCGTCCTACTTTTCGAGGCGCGCACCCGCGTAGAAAGTGACTACAACCCCATTGGCTGGGCAATAAAACGCACGGCATATCTTGCGGCGGTTGCGGTGTATAGCAACCCCGATGCAACCCAATCACAAGTAAACGGCGCAGCCGATGAATTGTTAAACGCACTCATCATCTTGCGCCCCGCCGATGAAGTGCGCTGGGTATACCTGCGCGCGGTAAATAACACCTTCGACCAAGGCACAGTAACGGGCGAATTTTTCCCCCGCCAGCGGATTTATATCCAACCCGGCGATACGGTGCTTAGCGTACTTGTGGATTCGCCTCTGCAGGTGGTAACGGTAGGAACGTCCCTTGCTGTGTCGTATGTCGTTTCTATTGAAGGGCTTGCTGCCTTTGACGGCGGTCCGCTTTCGGGCTGGATGTACAGTGTAAACGGCTTTTTCCCCACCTTCTCGGCGGGTATGTATACGCTAAACCATTTGGACGAAATTTCATGGGAATTTACTGTTACAGGCGGCTCCGACCTTGACAACGATTCAATTATTGCCGCCAATCGCACCGAGTTAAATGCCCTTATCCTACAAGTACAGGGCATGAACCCCGCAACGTATACCGAAGATACTTGGGCATTCCTGCTTATGGCATTGGATTGGGCAATGTATTTGCGTGACCTGCCCCGCGCAACCCAAAGTGAGATAGACGACGCACTCGCAACCCTTCGCATGGCGGTTAATGAACTGCAAAGAATTATACGCCGTCCAAGCTTGCCCGGGGGCTTCCCCAATGTTGGGGCAGAAGTTGCCGTAACCCCCGAAGGTGAAATTGTACTTGTAACCACTGTTGAAAACGGCACAGCCACGGCAAACGTCGTACCCGCCTTAATCGAACACATGGTATACGAAGCGTTGTACAACAATGCGGCGTATATTGTGCTGCACATCGCTTCCGACGAAGACGCCTTTACGCGTAAAGAAATTGCCCTGCCCCAAGCGTCACTGCACGCGCTAACGGAAAATAATATGCAGCTTACTATTGTATCCCCCATTGCAAGCATTACGAAGGATGCGCAAACGTTGCAAGGACTTGCCCGTAATAACCGCAACAATGCGTATATTATGCTGGTGGCAGAAGATGTACAGCAAGCATTGGGGCTTACCCGCTTGCAACGCGAAGTGGTGGGCGATAACCCGGCAATTAGGTTTTCGCTGCGCATTGGTAATACAAGCGTAACCCAATTTGCGGGTATAGTAACAATAACACTGCCCTTTACCCCGCCCGAGGATTTATGCGAAGGCGATTTTGACCTGCTTACGGTGTACCATATAAACCACCGCGCACAAACCCGGGAAATGCCGGGCGCATGCTTCTACGAATACGCTATCACCTTTACGACTACGCATTTTTCGCTGTTTTTTATAAGCGAGTGGATAAATTCTTTCCAATATGTTATCCGCGAGGATTGGTTTTTCCGCGGTGCGCGGTTTGTATACACCCATGGGCTGATGGACGATATATGCGAAGCATATTTGCTATACCTGCATATTCCCGTAGAAACCGTGCAGCGCATTTTGGGGCAGGCATTTGAAACCTATTGCGAATACTATGTAGATATGGAAGCGCTGGTCTATATTCTCTATCGTTTTGCAAACCCCATTGAAGCAGAATGCGAATATGACCACGTGTGCGACTACGAGTATGCTTACGGTGAAACGTATGAAAAAGACTGCGAAGCCCCTTCTAATAACACATTAGCCGTAATAATGAAGGAACGGCTACGGTTGCTGGGTTTTGTGCGGTAAATTATGCGATAAGAAGAGAGGTTGCCGCGGAATGCGGCAGCCTCTCAGAGCGAAGACAAACCCCCAATCGAGCAATCGACTGGGGGTAAAATTTTTGATTTTGGAAAAAAATGTGAGGAAAAGCGTGAAAGAGGAAAAAAGTGT
>WQRX01000047.1 GCA_009786535.1 Defluviitaleaceae bacterium
GGGGGGGGGGGTNGGGGTTGCTTCTACGCCTACAGGCGGGCGGGGTGTGGGTGCGGGCGCATCGCTGCCGCCGCCACATGCACTAAGCACGAGCAAGCCTGCTGCCGCCGCTACAAGAAACAACAAAGCTATGAGTTTCTTCATGTTCATTCCTCCTACTTTTTATCGAAAATCATATACGTTAAAACCAAGCGCGGATTAACCTTTTACCGCGCCCAGCGTTACGCCGGAAACAAAGTATTTTTGCAACCAAGGGTACACACATAAGATAGGCACCATAGCCACGACAATCGCGGCAGCTTGCACCGTTTCGCTCCGCCCCGGGGCGGCTGCCATGCCCGGGTCCATTGGGTCTATGGGTACTATGCCCTGCAGGATATTAAACAATACCAATTGGATAGGGTGCCATTCCGGCGCGCTACGCAAGAACCAGAGGGCATCGGTGAAGCCGTTCCAACGACCTACGGCATACATTAACCCCACGGTGGCGAGAACAGGCGTTGAAAGGGGCAGATAAATGCGGGCAAGAATGCGGAAGGGACCTGCGCCGTCAATCTCTGCCGATTCGCGCAGGCTGTCGGGGATGCCTAAAAAGAATTTCCGCATAATAATGAGCAAAAACACGCTGATAAAACCCGGGAGAACCAACACCCACCGATTATCCAACAAACCTAAATCCCTATACAGTACGAAGGTGGGTATCCAACCCGCTTGAAAATACATCGTAAAAATAACCGCAACGGTGATAAAGCCGCGCCCCTTTAAGTTGTCATACGTTAAAGGATAAGCACACAGCACCGTCATAACCAAGCTAAAGATGGTTGCGATAAAGGTTAAAATGATTGTCCAGCCCAGCGAACGCATAAAACGGCTGTCGGACAAAATATCTACATATGCATCAAAGCGCGCGCCAATGGGGAAAAGGCGGTCGCCGCCGTCCTCCAGCACTTCCAAACGCGGGATAAACGTAACCTGCTGGCGTACAATTGCCCCGGGGTCGCTCAATGAGTTTGCAACCACCGTAAGCACAGGCAAAATACACATGAGAATAATACCTATCATGATAAGGACGATTACCCAATCGCCGATGGTTGCGCCTTTTAATTTTCTGCCTACCATAGCCCTTGCCCTCCCAGCCGTTTTACAACAACGTTTGCACCTAATAAGAGCACAAGGTTAATGATGTTTTGGAAAAGCCCTACCGCAGCGGCGAGGGAGAATTGCAGGTTGTTTAAGCCCCATTCGAATACATAAACGGGCAATACCTGTGACATGCTGCGCACCAGGTTATTTTGCAATGCCATAAAGCGTTCAAAGTCTGCACCCATTGTCCCGCCTATTGCAAGAATGAACAGGATAATAATAACGGGACGGATACCCGGCAAGGTGATGTGCCACATACGCTGTAAACGCGATGCGCCGTCTGCCTCTGCCGCTTCGTGCAGCTCGGGGCTAACGGCGGTGATAGCGGCGAGGTAGATAATCGTGTTCCAGCCAACACTGCGCCATACGCCAAGACCTACTACCATGCCCACCCAATGGTTGGGGTCGGTAAGGACAGGAATCGGCGACATGCCGAACCAGCTATAAATAATGTTGTTTACCGTACCTGCGGTGGGGGAGAATAATCGAATTGCCAAGCCCGAAATAATAATCCACGAAAGGAAGTGGGGCATATAGGAAATGGTTTGCGTAATTTTTTTGAAGCGCTTAAACTTTAACTCGTTTAACAGCAGCGCGAGAATAATGGGCGCAGGGAAGCCTGCCGCAATATCCAATACGCTGAACAGGAGCGTATTACGCACCGCCTCGCGGAACGGGGGGTGACTGAATGCACGCTCGAAGTTTGCCATCCAAGGAATGGAAATATCGCGCCCAAACATGGTGACGTCCCATGCCGCCGCCCAGTCAACTTCCATTACGGGTAAGATAACGTTGTTGCGCTTGAATGCAAGCAAAACGTTAATCATGGGCCAGTAACGGAACACCAGAAAAAATATAATAGGAAGCAACAGCATCAAATAAAGGCTTCCATACCTTAACAGATACGACTTGGCTTTGACCAAAAAAATCGCTTCCTTCCGACAAAACGTTTCATGTTTTTAGTATATGTACTGCGTAGCGTAGGATATGCGCTGGGGGTACTTTGGGTAAATGAAATAAATAAATAAATTTTGCATTTTTAACATTTAATTGGCATTTTGCACAAAAATATTGGAATGGTGTATACTTAGCCTATGGATATTTTTGAAAACAACCGAAAATCACACCAAAAAAATGCCCCCCTTGCGGCGCGTATGCGTCCGTCAAATTTAGACGACTGGGTGGGGCAGTCGCATGTTGTCGGAAAAAATACGCTGCTGTACCGCGCCATAAAAGCCGACAGGCTGGCAAGCCTTATCCTCTACGGCCCGCCGGGCACGGGAAAAACCACCCTTGCGCAGATAATTGCAGGGGCAACGGACGGGGTTTTCTTACAAATGAATGCAACGGCGGCGGGGATAAAAGACATACAGCGTGCTATTTCTGACGCGAAAACGGCATTGGAGTTGTACAGCAAGCGGACGATTCTTTTTATTGATGAGATTCACCGCTTTAATAAGGCACAGCAGGATGCGTTGCTTCCTTATGTAGAGGACGGAACGCTGATTCTCATTGGCGCGACGACGGAGAACCCGTATTTTGAGGTAAACAAAGCGCTGGTTTCGCGGTCGATGATATTTGAATTGTTTCCGTTGGCGTTGGAAGAGGTAGTTACACTTATGCGGCGGGCGCTGGCGGATAAGGAAAAGGGGCTTGGCTATATGGATATTACGGCCGACGAGGACGCGCTGACCTTCCTTGCCGACCGCGCAAACGGGGATGCCCGCGCCGCGTTAAACGCCTTAGAACTCGCCGCCCTCACCACCGAACCCGCGCCCAACGGGCGGGTAATTATCAACCTGGAAGTAGCCGCCGCTTGTATACAAAAACGCACCCTTTTTTTTGATAAAAATGGGGATAATCATTACGACACGATTTCCGCCTTCATTAAAAGTATGCGGGGCAGCGACCCCGACGCGGCGCTCTATTACCTTGCGCGAATGCTGTACGCAGGCGAAGACCCGAAATTTATTGCCCGCCGCATTGTCATTTGCGCCGCAGAGGACGTAGGCAATGCCGACCCCCACGCGCTGCTGGTTGCCCAAGCGGCGGCACAGGCGGTGGAATTTATCGGCCTGCCCGAGGGGCGCATTCCACTGGCACAAGCGGTCTTATACATTGCCTGTGCGCCCAAGTCCAACGCCGCGTATGTTGCTATTGGGGAAGCCATGCAGGATGTGGAAAATGTACAGATAAAATCCCTGCCCAGCCATTTGCGGGACGCGGGCAAGGGAAATAAGCTGGGGCATGGCGAGGGGTATAAGTATGCCCATGATTTTGCGGGGCATTATGTACGCCAGCAGTATTTGCCTGATGAGTTGAAAGACAGAGTGTATTATCGCCCCGGTGAAAATGGGGTAGAGAAGAAGATAAAGGAAGCGTTGGGGAAGTTGCGGGGGGAGAAGAATAACTAACGGTTTATTAATTAAATTTCTTGCGTCATTAATTTTTCAATCAAGGGTATGTCGGGATATCCAGGATATTTAATTCCCCTATAATGGGGGATTTTTTGTATAATTCGGATGCCCTTGTGTAGGCGGCTTTGTTGTTGCCGTCTGCGGGTGTTGAATGTTCCTTACTATATCGGCTTTCCTTATTTCCACCATTTTTTTCAAACATGCCACTGCCTCGGCGTTTGGATTGTCGAACCGCAAAATTGCAAGGCAGACATTCTCATACTCTTTTCCGAAAACGAGTTGGCGCGTTCCCATTTCATTGCAACAACCGCCTTTTCCGCAAAACCCCACATTCATCCATGCAATTTCCTTTGTGTGTTCATCTAACGGAAAATCCTTGAAGGAATTAATGCCGCTGTCGTCAGACCAAACGACCCAACCCCCTTCTTCATACCCGTTTACAAAAATTTGGCATACCGTTTCGCCTTTATATTTCACAATCCAATATAGTTTATCTTCCCAAAATCCGTAAAGGCATCTTTCAAACAGCAAACCATCGGTTCTCAAATATGCCGTAAAATTAAGCGCGTTTTTTTGCGCTTCCCTCGTGAGTGTTTCGTTAATGAAATAGTCAATGCTTTGCTCAGACATATGTTTCCTCTCGTGCAAAATATAAAATAATCTAACATTCAAAACAATTCTATTTTTACCATTATAGCACTACCACAAATGTTTTCAATTTCAAAAACACTCCGCACCATTTATGCCCACGCCTATTCTCATAAATGAGAACGCTCGCAACCCAACCGGTTACAAATCGTAAGCAGTTGAAATTGTACGGACGAGAAGAAAATCCCATATTTTTAGGGGTTCAGCATGCAAACAGGGGCAAAAAACTGCTTGAAAACACTAACTTTTTAGCCCTGTCGCAGACAGCGGACGGGTGGGCAAAAAAAGAGCCATCTTCAAAGACGGCTCTTTCTCAACCGGTAAGGATTTCTTACCGGTTGGATTTATCATTTTCAATTTACGCCGCCTTTTGCTCCAAACGCAGGCGGTCGGCAATAAGGGCAATAAATTCGCTATTGGTGGGCTTGCCCTTGTGATTGGATATGGTATAGCCGAATAGACTGTCGATTACGTCTACCTTGCCGCGGCTCCACGCGACTTCTATTGCGTGGCGTATTGCGCGCTCTACACGGCTGGGGGTGGTGTTGCATTTTTTTGCGATGGTGGGGTACAACTCCTTAGTGATGTAATTGAGTACATCAATGTCGTCTACCGCCATCATTATGGCTTCGCGCATGTAGTGGTAGCCGCGAATGTGGGCGGGCACGCCAATTTCGTGCAAAATGCCCGTTACCTTGGTTTCCAGGTTTACGGCGCGGTTTTTAAGGCTGCGGGCGTCAATCCCTTTGAGGGGATTTTTGAGCTGGGTTTTCAACTGGCGAATGCGGGTAACGAGGCAATCCAAATCGAAGGGCTTCGCTATGTAGTACTCAGCCCCCAGTTCGATTGCCTTTTGGGTAATTTTGTCCTGCGTGATGGCGGAAAGAATGATGCAAATAGGTGCGTAGGCTTGCTTCTCGTCGGAAAGGTTGAGCTTTTCCAACACGCCCAGCCCGTCTAACTTGGGCATTACGCCGTCGATGATGGCGATATCGGGCTTAAGGTTTTGAATTTTGTCGTAGGCTTCCATACCGTCGTGTGCAACACCGATTACATCGAAGTCACTTTGCTTGCCAAGATAGCTCACAATCGCGTCGCAAAATTCGCGGTTGTCGTCTGCCATGAGTACGCTGATTTTCTTTTCCATTTCGATTTCCTCCTTAGATATGGGGCTTGTCCCCTATGCGCGCTGCGCAACAAATGGTAATTTCAACCATTTTTTGCCAGTATAACAGGTAATAATTTCCAGTGCAACACTTTTTTGGAAATATTTTGCAATTTTTTCTCACCCACCTCGCATTGTGGAATTTAAAAGAACGTAGTAGAATGGCTTTTGGAAAAAATTACAACGAAAGAAGGATAAACATGAAGGCTAAAAGTGCATTGTTTTTACTGTTAATTTTTATTGCTACGGCAGGGCTGGGGTTGCTTACCTTTTTCGGCGTGCCGTGGGGGGAAGATAGCTTCGGCGGTATCGCGGACATTCGGCAAGGACTAGACCTGCGCGGCGGGGTAAGCATTCTATATGAAGCGGATATAGACGGCGCAAATCCTTCCTTGGAAGAAATGAACTTAACCAATAGCCTGCTACGCAACCGATTAGACTCGCGCGGGTACTTGGAAGCAACGGCAACGCTGGAGGGCACGCGCCAAATTAGGGTGGAGATACCCGGGGTGGAAGACGCCGCTGCCGCGGTAGCGGCAATAGGGCGCACCGCACAGCTTACTTTTGAAGATATGGCAGGCAATGTACTGCTCACAGGGCGCGACGTTGCAACAGCACGCGCCCCGGGCGCACAGCAACTGCAACCGGGTCGCGCCCCCGAATATATTGTAGAAGTCACCTTCACGCCGCAGGGCACGCAGCTTTTTGCGGAAGCGACCCGCGCCAATTTCCGGCAGCAAATCGTAATTGCGCTGGACGGGGAGGTTATCTCCGCCCCTGTGGTACAAGCCGTTATTGATACGGGTTCGACCGTAATTTCGGGTACGTTTAACCGCGACAGCGCGCGGGAACTTGCGGAATTTATCCAGCAGGGCGCACTTCCCGTAAATTTGAATGTAATCAGCGAAAACTATATCGGCGCACGCTTAGGCGTGGACGCGCTGGAAACGAGCATAATCGCGGGCATTATCGGGCTTGCCCTTGTGCTTATTTTTATGGCGATTGTGTACCGCACCATGGGCATTTGTGCCGACTGGGCGCTGATTATTTATGTAATTTTAGTTTTGCTTGTGCTTTCCGCGTTTCAAATTACGCTTTCGCTGCCCGCCATTGCGGGGATTATCCTCTCCATTGGTATGGCGGTGGACGCAAATGTAGTTATTTTCGAGCGTATCCGCGAGGAGGTACGTATGGGCAAAACCCTGCGTTCTGCCGTGCGCATGGGCTACCGCAGGGCGCTGCCCGCCGTTGTGGACTCTAACGTAACCACGCTGATTGCAGGCATTGTGCTGTTTTGGCTTGGGACAGGCCCCATTATGGGCTTTGCGCAAATTTTGATTATCGGTATTTTGGTTTCGATGTTTACCTGCTTGTTGGTTACGCGAATCCTCACCGTTTGTCTTATGGAACTGGGGGTAATTAGAACCGCCCACTTCACCAAGCGCGGCTTTTTTGAGAAAAAAACAGAAGCGCCCGCTGAAAATGTTGACAGTGACAACGAAGCCGAACCCATTAAAATTGTAGAGCGCCGCAAATGGTACTTCGCATTTTCCTGTGCGGTGCTTACGCTGGGGCTACTCTCTGCGGTAGTGCATTCCACCCGCGGGAACGGATTTTTTAATCTGGATGTAGAATTTTCGGGCGGCACACAATTTATTGTAGACGATATTCACCCTTCCTATGATATTTCGCAGATAGAGGACATTGTACGCCGCGCAACGGGTATATCCGCGCCGCAGGTACAGGAAATCCTTGGCACACAGCAATTTATGATACGCATACCCCAAACCGATACCCAAACCCGCGAAACCCTGATGCAATACATGACAAGTCATTTTAAACTCGACGTGGGGGAAAGTTTCTCCTACTCCACCGTTAGCCCCGCGGTAAGCGCCGCAATGCAACGCTCGGCACTTATGGCAATTGGCGTAGCGTCTTTGGCGATGCTGGTGTATATCTCTATCCGCTTCCGCGATATACGTACAGGGGGCAGTGCCGTACTTGCGCAGTTACATGATGCGCTGGTGGTTTTGTGCGTATATGCAATTTTACGCATTCCGCTAAACTACGCATTTATCGCCGTAATGTTGACAACGCTCGGATATTCAATAAACGCGACAATTATCGTATTTGACCGCGTGCGGGAAAACAGAGGGCGTATGCCAAAGGCGGGGGCCGGTTTGCTGGTCAATACCAGTGTTACGCAAACCCTGCGCCGCACACTCTTCTCTACGGTGTCAACATTTTTAGCCGTGGGCGCGCTGTATATTATTGGCGTCGCAAGCATTCAAGACTTTACACTGCCAATAATCGTAGGTTTATTATTCGGCGCATATTCATCGGTATTATTGTCCGGCTCGGCGTGGTTTATGATGAGAGGGGAAAAATGATGGAAATCCGCAAGATTACGCAGAACGAAAGAATTTATTATTCCAAAATTAACTTGGAAGTGTTTTTTGACGGCGACCGCTGGGACTTACGACAAGCTCTCGCCAACCCGCCCGAAAAAAAAGAAGAAACTGAACAACGCAAAGAAAACCCCGTATGGGCAGCTTTTGAAAACGGCAAAATGCTGTCTGCCATGATGATTCACGACTATACGTGGTGCGTAAATAACCACGCGGTGCGCATGGGAGGCATTGGCGGCGTTGTTACCGTACCCGAAGCAAGGGGACAGGGGCTGGTGCGCCGTATTTTCCGCCCCGCCTTTGATGAAATGTATGAGGTTGGGCAGGTGTATTCCTTCCTGTATCCCTTCCATTACGATTATTACCGCAAATTTGGGTACGAAATTGGCTACACCTACCGCACCGCTACCGTTCCCGTGGAACAATTTACCCGCTTCTCCTACCCTAAAAATATACAGCCCCACGAACCCAACCACCCGCACGAGCCCTATGCAGCCATTTACAATACATTCGCCGACGGGCGCAATCTTTGCACTGTACGCAATGAAGAAGCATGGAAACGAATGTTAAAACGCGACCCCTATAAAAAAATGCAATTTACCTTTTTAAACTATGATGCGAACGGCACACCCAACGCCTATGTGCTGTACAATACCGAAATTAAAGGGCATGAAGGCGGTAATGTAATAAATATCCGCGAACTATGCTGGACAACGCCCGAGGGCTTATTTAATATTTTTGGCTTATTCGGCAAACTGGGTTCGGAATACACTACCGTGCGGTGGGAAGTGCCCATTGGCGTAAACCTGCAAGCCCTGCTGCCCGACCCGTACTCCGTACACTGGCGCAACCACTCGGGCGGAATGAACCGCATCGTAGATGTTCCCGCAGCCCTTTCCATGCAAAGCGCCCCTGCGGGAAGCGGATATACCACCCTTGCAATTACCGACAATTTCCGCCCCGATAATAGCGGTATTTACCGCCTGGAATGGGAAGATAACAACCTCACCGCAAAAAAAAGTAGCGATACCACCGCTGAAATGGAAATGAACGTAACCACCTTAGCACAACTTGTCACCGGCTACATCAATCCCAAAGAAGCCCGATACCGCACAGATGTGGCAATAAACGGAGATATCGAAAAATTAAATCTCGTATTCCCCAAAAAAGAATTATATTTATATGAGCGGTTTTAATTTTGTGACAAATTCTTAGGTAATGTCAAAAAACCTTTACTACACTTTGCGCATATTATAGCGCAAGAGGCGCAGAAAGAGGTTTCTATGAACATTATCAAACGTAACAGCCCAAACCATAATGTTGGGCGCAACGGAACTATCCCCGACATGATTGTGTGCCACATTAGCGAAGGCAGCTTCGACAGCGCGCTGTTGTGGCTAACCAATCCGCAATCGCGGGTTTCGGCGCATTTTGTAGTGGCACGGGACGGGCGCATCGTCCAACTTGTCGCCATCGAGGACACTGCATGGGCAAACGGCACAAGCAACACGCCCGACAAAAACTCGTGGCATGGGCATTCCACATTGGAAAGTGTACGTACGCGCGCCATAAATGCCAACCGCTACACCATCAGCATTGAACATGAGGGACGCCAAGCCGAAACAAATGGTGCGCTTACCCCCGCCCAGCTAGAGGCGACTATTCAACTTGTTGCGCACATTCGTGCAGAGGTACGCCGCATTTACAACCACGAAATTCCCCTAAACCGTCGGCACCTCGTCGGCCACAACGAAATTACCCCGCGCACCCGCCCCCTTTGCCCCGGGGCAAAGTTCCCCTTCAATGAAATTATTCGCCGCTTAACTGCTGAAGTGCCCCACGACCCCCCGAGCGATTTTGCCCGCGATGCGTGGGAATGGGCAATAAAAAACCGCCTGGTAGACGGCACAAACCCGAAAGGAAACGCGACAAGAGAGCAGATGGTAACGCTGCTAATGCGGTATGACAGGTTAAAGCAAGGGGTTAAAAATTAAAGCTGCCTTGAATGCCTCGCTTTTTTGGAAAAGCGGGGCATTAGTTTTTGTTACTGCACAGCAGGTTGTAGACAGTATTCGCAGACTTGAAGAGGCTAAGAAAATTGCGCGAAATAATGCAAATTATTAACGAACGCAACCCAATCCCCGCCGGTGCATAGGCGGGGTTACATATCCCCTCTTGCTTAACCCGTACATCGTACCATAATTTACCCAAAATCCCATTAACAGGAGCGGTGTCTTTGGAAAATGCCGTAACGATGTCTCCTTCGTTACAAAGGACAATCGCTTACTTATCCTCGTCGAGCATCAGTCTACCAACAATCCCCAACATACCCAACCCGGAGCTCTACGTAGCCTACAACGGCAAAGCCCCGCTGCGCGACGAGATATCCGCTTTCGAAATTAACCAACCCAACATTAAAATAAACGTACAGGTAAAAATTAGGGACATCCACTTCGAAAAGCCGGGAGACACGAGCCCCGAAAACGGGCTTGCGGGTTACACGTATTTGTGGCGCGGATTATCTTGACGGTGATTATGTATGCCGTTGGGCGGATGGGAAGCCATTTATGCCCGATTGGGTTTCTAAGGCGTTCCAACGGCTGATACGGCGGTTAGACTTGCCTATCATTCGCTACCACGATTTACGCCATTCTGCGGCTAGTATACTTGTGGCGGTGGGGTGTAACGTAAAGGAAGTGTCAACATTCCTTGGGCATAACCAAATTAGTACCACGCTGGATATTTACGCCCACTTGTTTAACAGTTCCTCGGTAGAGTTAATGCGGAAATATGACACCGTTTTAAGCGGTGCAAACGCATAACCGAGCCGTTTTAGAAAAATTTTAGAAGTGCGTACAAAAAGAGGGGCTTGCATGGTACAAAAAATCCCCCGCAAACAAGTCATGCGAGGGATAAAAAATGCGGTTGACAGGACTTGAACCTGCACATCTTGCGATATAGGAACCTAAATCCTACGTGTCTGCCAGTTCCACCACAACCGCTTATGCGTAATTTCACGAAGTGAAATTATCGCTATTGCAAAAATTATATCATACTATCACTAGAACCTAAATCCTACGTGTCTGCCAATTCCACCACATCCGCACATGCCTGTACATACTATATTAATATACGTGCAAATGCAAGGGCGCAGCGGTTACCAGCGTAAACGGTCACCACCGTAAACGCTCACCACCGTTCTTGGAAGTTGAGCTTCTTTTTGGCGGGGGCGGTGGTGTCGATATCGTCTTCGTCGCCTTCGGGCAAAATTTCTTGTTTGGCGGCTTGTTCTTGTGCTTTTTTCGCTGCCTTGTCTTTTCTGCTTTTTTCCTTGACTTGGCGTACCCAAATTTGCACTTCGGTTACGTCCATGTCTTTTTTGTTGCCTACAATTTCAAAATAACCCAGCTCTATATAGCGGGCGATATTGAGCAAAGGCACACCCGTGCGCTCGTGTACTTCCAGCGCGGTAATGCCCGGGTTTTCCTTTACCACCATGCGCGCCTCTTGGTACTGCGCGTCCTTACGCGCGCGGCACGCGGGGCATGCTTCGGGCGGAAGGCCGTCGAAGGTATACATTTGCTTGCATATTTTGCATCGTGCTGTATTCACATGCGCCTCCAGTATTTATTTTGAGTCAATGATAAAATTTATGCGCGGTTTTTTCTTACTGTTATGCAGGTCGGGTATGTCTACGATATTGGGCAATTCGCGCTCGTCTTGTTCTTCCCGCGCTTTTTGCTGTGCCTTGGCAGAAGCAACGGCTTTTTTCTTTGCGTTGTCTATCCATACCTGTACTTCCCCCAAGTCCATATCGCCCTTGGTTTTAATTATCTCAAGCATTCCCGATTCAATGTATTTTACAAGGTTGGGAATGGGTACGCCCGTGCGGTGGTGTACCTCCAGGGCGGTAATGCCGGGGTTTTCCTTCACCATTTGGCGCACCTCTTGGAATAGTGCGTTCTTACGTTCGCGGCATGGGGGACAAGCCTCCGGGGGCAAGCCGTCGAAGGAGAACATTTTTTTACAGACATTACAGCGGATGGTGTTCATGTATCTCTCCTACGGTGCATAATAACCTCAAGCATTGTATCACAAGGCGCGAGAAGTGCATAATCCTATTTTTGTGGTAGAATGGTAGCGATTTATTTCACTGTAAAACACCCGTAAGGAGATAACCCATGGACACATTCTCCCGCCTTGCCCCCTTCATACAAGAATTTATTTACCGCAATGAGTGGACGGAGCTGCGCGGCATACAAATCGCCGCCTGCGAAGCAATTTTTGACACAGACGATAATCTGCTTCTCTCCTCGGGTACGGCGTCGGGCAAAACCGAGGCGGCGTTTTTGCCCATTCTCACACAGCTGTACGAAAATCCGTCCAAATCCGTGGGCGCGCTGTACATATCGCCGTTAAAGGCGCTGATTAACGACCAGTTTAAACGACTGGATCAGCTTTTGCTGGATTCGAATATTCCTGTGACCAAGTGGCATGGGGACGCGTCGCAGGGGCGTAAGAATGACCTCGTAAAGCACCCGCAGGGCTTGTTGCAAATCACGCCCGAATCGTTGGAGAGCCTGCTTACCAACAAGCGCGGCGCGTGCTTAACCTTGTTTAGCGACCTGCGGTTTGTGATTATCGACGAGGTGCATCACTTTATGCGCGATGCGCGGGGCATACAACTCTTATGTGTGCTGGAGCGCTTGCAGCGTTTAACGGGGGTTAAGCCGCGCCGTGTGGGACTTTCCGCAACCTTGGGGGATATTTCTCTTGCGAAGGCGTGGCTAAACACGGGCACGGAGCGTGCGTGCGCCGCGCCCGTTACGGACGAGGGGAAGAAGCGCATTCGGTTACACATAGAAAGGTTTGTCAATTACTCCGACAAGCTGGACTGGGCGCGGTTAAGCAGTCAAACAGACACCGCCGACGCGGGCAGCCGTGCGCACTACGATTATCTGTTTAAAATGACGCTGGATAAAAAGACCATTGTGTTCACCAATTCCCGTGAAGAAACGGAATACGTAATGGCAAATTTGCGCGAAATTGCCGCGAAAAACAAAGCCCCCGACATCTACCGCGTACACCACGGCAACGTAAGCGCCCTGCTACGCGAAACTACGGAAGACGAAATGAAAAGCGAGGACGAAAAAATAGTCACGGGCGCAACCGTAACGCTGGAGTTGGGCATAGACATCGGCGCGTTAGACCAAGCCGTGCAGGTGGGCGCACCCCACAATGTGGCAAGCTTTGCGCAACGGCTGGGGCGCTGCGGGCGGCGCGGGCAAGTGCCGCAGCTGCTTTTTACCTTTGTGGAAAGTATTGTGATAAATTCGGCGGATATATTAGGACCTATCAACTGGGACTTTTTGCGTACCTGCGCGATTATTGAGCTGTATACCAAAGCCCATTGGATTGAGCCGATAGAGCCGCACCGCCATCATTACGCGCTCTTATACCACCAAACGATGAGCTTCCTTAAATCGAATGGCGAAACATCCCCCGCAGCGTTGGCATCCGGCGTGCTTGCGCTGGGGACGTTTAGGCATATCCCGCAGGAGGATTACCGCCGCCTGCTCTCGCACCTTATCGAAATCCAGCAGTTAGAAACCACCGACCGCGGCGGGCTAATCGTTGGGCGGCAGGGCGAAAAACAGATAAACTCGCATAAATTCCTCACTGTTTTTATCGCTCCCGAATATCTGCTGGTAAAGGACGAGAATCGCACCATCGGCACGGTGGACAAGGTGTACCCCGTTGGTGTGCGCTTCTCCCTTGCGGGTATTACGTGGGAAACGGTGGACGTTAACGAGAAGTCGAAGGTCATTTTTGTAAAGCGCGTACCCGGCGTTTCCGTAGTGGACTGGGACGTAGACTTCGACGGCGAACTGCATACCGTGCTGGTGCAAAAAATCCGCGCCGTGCTGCTGGCAGAGGATATGTACCCCTACCTATCTGACTCCTGCCGCGAACGGATAACAGAGTTGCGTTACATCACGGGCAATTCGGGCATTTTGCAAAATCTCGTCACACCGCTTTCCAACAAAAAGTTCGCTATCTTTCCATGGGTGGGCACGCGCCAGCTGCTTACGCTCCACTACGCGTTGCTTGACCGCCGCGTACCTAACAAAATGCCGTGGTACACCTGTGTATATATTGAAGCCATCTTCGACGGCACAGCGGAAGAACTAGAGGAAATTATCCGCGACATCGCCCGCAGTGAGATTGACCTGTACAACCTACCCTTACCCCCAAAAGTGCAAGTACGCGCAAAGTATAATGAATTTATCCCAAATGATTTGCTAAGAAAACAGTTTGTAGAGGATTATTTGGATATGGAAGGGTTAAGGAATGCGCTTGCGTGATAATTGCGTGTACTTGACGATTTGTTGAAATTTCAATACAGTGTAGCACAAACAACGAAGCGGGGTGTTTACATGGCGCAAACCAATGTTTCTATTAGAGTAGACGAAGAAATAAAAAAAGACGCCGAAAATCTATTTGCCAAGCTGGGTTTAACGCTTTCTGCGGCTACGAATGTTTTTTACCGCCAAGCGGTGCGGACACAAGGCATACCTTTTCCCTTAACCATGGAAGAGCGTAATCCGCAAAAAAAAGCGCTCCAATCGCTAAAGGAAGCCTTTCAAACCGCACAAAATCAGTCTCTTTTAAATGGGACGGATTCAATTACAATGGATGAAATAGACGAAATAATAAAAGAATGCCGGCAAGAAGCGAGTGTTTCGTAGCTATGCATGTTGTTATTGACACAAACGTTATTATATCTGCGGCACTATCTCCTATGGGCAGCCCCGCGCGGGCAGTAAATTATATCCTTGATGCAGACGATGTACAGATTGTTTGTACCACAAGCATTTTAAATGAATACAGGAAAGTCCTTGCGTACAAAAAACTGAAAATAGATGCCGATACACAGGCTGCCATTCTTCAAGAAATAATTAAAATAGGTAAATTAATAAATCCGCCTTTAAGCACCACCCCTATGCCCGATGAAACAGACCGTATTTTCTATGATGCTGCCCGTGCGAGTAATGCGATGCTTATTACAGGAAATGCGAAACATTATCCCGTTGAGCCGTTTATAGTAACGCCTACGCAATTTCTAGCAAAAATAGCACATGGAGCGTGATAAACCATGATAAACCGCGAAGCCATTTTTACCGACGAAACGCGGCAGTTTGTTTCCCCCTACGCCCCGCAGGCGGGCGATAGTGTTCGTTTCACGTTGCGCACGGCAAAAGGCGACGCAGAAACCGTGCGCCTGTATATTCACCCAACGGCGGAAAAAGCTGTGCCCAGCATTCATCGTATGGCGGTAACTAGCAGCGATGCGCTTTTTGATTATTATTCGGTGTCTGTTACCGTTATCTCCCAAATCCGTTATTACTATGGGGTGGAAAGCGAAAAACAGGCATTTTTTTATAACAAAGAAGGCGTATGTGACGAAGTAAACGGGCATTTTAACTTTCGCCTAATCCCCGGGCAAACGGTGCCCGATTGGGCGCGCGGTGCGGTCATGTACCAAATTTTTGTGGACAGGTTTTACAACGGCGACCCGTCTAACGACGTAGTGGACAGGGAGTACGCCTACCTTGGCGTAACGGCAAAGGCATGGCCGTGGGGCAAGGATATTCAACCGCTGGACGTGTGCAATTTTTACGGCGGCGATTTGCGCGGCGTCATGCAAAAAATGGAGTATTTAAAAGACTTGGGCGTAGAGGTTATTTATTTAAATCCGATTTTTGTTTCCCCAAGCAACCATAAATACGACCCCCAGGACTACGATTATGTAGACCCGCACTACGGCGTTATCGAAGAAGACGGCGGCGAATCCCTTCGCTTTGAAAAAGTGCATAACAAACACGCCACCAAATACATTAAACGCATTACCAGCCTAAAAAATTTGGAAGCCAGCAACGCATTAATGGTCGAATTTATTGCCAAGGCCCACGAACATGGAATGCGCGTAATTTTGGACGGCGTTTTTAACCATTGCGGCGATTTTAATAAATGGATGGACAGGGCAGAATTTTATAAAACCGCAGGCTGGGAGGACGGCGCATACCATTCCCCCGACAGCCCTTATCACGACTATTTCCTATGGCACAAGCCCGAGCGCAGCGAATGGCCGAAAAACGACAGCTACGACGGCTGGTGGGGTAATACCGCCCAGCCCAAGCTTAATTTCGAGGATTCCCCCGCGTTGTGCGAGTATATTTTAAAAATTGCGAAGAAGTGGGTTTCCCCGCCCTATAACGCCGACGGCTGGCGGTTAGATGTAGCCGCCGACCTGGGGCGTAGCCGCGAATTTAACCACGAATTTTGGCGGCGCTTCCGCACCGCGGTTAAAGAGGCGAACCCCAATGCGATTATTTTGGCAGAGCATTACCATTACAACGGCAATACCACCGATTGGTTGCAGGGCGACCAATGGGACACGGTAATGAATTACGATTCCTTTATGGTGCCGCTTACGTGGTTTCTTACAGGGGTGTGCAAGCACAGCGAAGAGTCGCGCCCTTTCTTGAAAAATGATGCCCTTTCTTTTGAAAAAGCGATGGCATACCACATGGCGGAATTACCGATACACGCGCTGGAAAGTTCCATGAACCAGCTATCCAACCACGACCATTCGCGCTTTCTTACGCGTACCAATGGTATGGTGGGGCGGTTGCATACCGTTGGCGCACGCGCGTCGGAGCGGGGCGTAAACAAGAGCGTGATGCTGGAGGCCCTCGTTTTTCAAATGACATGGATCGGCGCACCTACCCTCTACTATGGCGACGAAGCGGGCGTAATGGGCTGGACCGACCCCGACAACAGGCGTACCTTCCCATGGGGGCAGGAAGACGCGCTGCTAATGGAGGCGCACCGCGAATTAATTAAAATACGGCAAAAGCACCCCATGCTGCGCTACGGCTCGGTGGCGTTTTTGTGGAATAACGTGGGCTTTATCTCCTACGCGCGGTGGGACGATACCGAGCGCCTGGTTGTTGCGATTAACAACAACAATAAGCCCATTACCGTGCAATTGCCCGTGTGGAAGATTGGGCTTTCGAAGGGCTTTCTCACACAAATTATTGCAACCCACGATGAATATATTCACCGCCTTGCCCTGCGCCACCCCATTAAAAACGGTTACGCACAGCTGGTTGTGCCCGCCCAAGGCGCGGTTATCCTAGAGGCAGAGCAGTGATAACGCTCCCCCGCCTGCGCCACGGCGGAATTATGCCCAATTACGCCTGCCCCGCCGCGTGTAAACATTGTTTATATGCCTGCTTGCCCCACCGGGAAGGCTACATGACACCCAAAAAAATGGACGAAGTATGCGCGACTCTGCGCAGGGGCGGCTGTAACAGCGTACACATTGGCGGCGGCGAACCGTTTATGAATTTTGAAGGGCTGTGTGCCCTATTGGAAACCGCCCGCAAGCACGGTATTTCCGTAGAATATGTAGAGACCAACGCCTATTGGGCAACCTCCGACGCGCTTATTGAGCAGTATTTAAATGCACTTGCCCGCGCGGGCGTGAATGCGCTGTGCATCTCCGGCGATGCCTACCACGCGGAGTTTATTGACCCCGCACTACCCAAGCAACTCGCCGAAGCCTGCCGCCGCACGGGTTTCGGCTTTTTCTTATGGTCAACAGATTTGCGCCGCCTGCGCTTTAACGGGCGGGCAATTACGTTAGAAGAGGCGAATTTTCCGTTTAAACCGTGGACGGCTATTTTACAAGAAGCCGAAAATAAGCCCCCCTGCAAAAATCTGACAAGCACAGACCACTTTCATGTGGATATGGACGGCAACTTTATTCCCGCGGGTTGCACGGGGTTTATCCTGCCCCTGCACGAAGCGCTGGAAGGCTTACCCCAAGGCAAATACCCCGCCTTTGAAGCAAGCTACCATGGCGGGCTGTCCGCGCTGATAACCCTTGCCGAAAAGCACGGCTTCGCCCCCCGCGGGGAAGGGTATTCTTCTACGTGCAACGCCTGCTTCCATGTGCGGAAATATTTGAGCGCCTTGCCCAACTACCCCGAGTTAGATGCTACACACTACATGAATGCATATTGAATAACGCTAATATGCTGTCACCGTCTGTGTGTACCAGCGCATAGTGGGCTAATTTACGCTCGGGGATTATCAGCGTATAACCGGTTGGCAGATATATTTCTTGCTCTTTTTCATACTCGGTCATTATTTCCCAACTTCTACATCTTTGTGACGTTTGTAAAAATCAATTCTTGTAATTGAAAAAGTTAGCGCGTCATACTTCGCTCCGCGAACTTTGCGGATACCTTTTATGCGTCCAATTTCTACGAAGCCTATGCCTTCGGCAAGCTTTATCATAGGCATATTGCCCGACCATGTTTGTGTATATATTTCTTCTGCATCGCTATTGGCAAAGTGGTAGGCAATCCATAAAATAAAAGCATTTTTGCCGTAACCGTTGCGCCGTGCATCTATTGGCGGAATGGCTATGCCTACGGCCTTTAACGATTTATCATCGTCAATATAATAATGGTTTAACCCGCCGATGTGCCGCCCTTCATCTGTGTCCAATTCCGCTACGCTATACACTACAGGCGGATTAGCTATTTTTTTAAGCAATTTTTCTCGTTCTGCTTCCATGTCAAACGGTTCATCTTCTTCCCATGGGGCATCCCACTCGCCCCATTCTGTTTCAACGGTATTCCATCTTTCTTCATCAACAAGGTCGCTTTCACGCATTGGGCGTAAGGTGATGTTTTTATAATTTAATGGTAAGGTGAATTTTTTCATAATGTACGTTCTCCATAAAACGTGATTTATTTTCAAATATAGTTAACTAGCTAAGAAATTTAAATAACCTTCGTTTATCGGAATCGGACAACCTACCGATGGGTGGTTTTCCCTTAAATGCCGTGGCGGGCAGTTCAATTAATATGCCCGTATCTATGTATGATGCTTTTTTTAGCCCAGCTAATGCCCAATCATTTATTGCAAAATATTGCGATTTAATGGCTGCACTTTTATTTTCGTACTGCGATGTTATTCGATAAATATTAACGGTTTTATTGTTCACCATAAACGCCAAAACGGGGCGTGCTTTACCGCTTGTCCCCCATGACATGTGAATAATGAAAATATCATAAGGAGACATTAGCCATTTACCGCCCAGTCATAAATATCGGGGTGCTTGTCTTTATCAATGATTACGCTGCCGTTTTCGTCCACCTCAAGCGTAACCCGTTTGGGGTTGCGCTTTAATGCCATTTCAATTATTTGCTCATCTAATGATAAATTTGAATTTAATAGTTTTTCGGCACGTTTTTTTATAATTTCTTCGGTTTCTTTACCCAATGAAGATAAGAAAGCTATCATAAACTCACCTCTGCACCATCATAGCACGTTATACTTCCAACGACAACGAGGTAAGAAAAAAGGAGCTGCTTTTTCAAGCAACTCCTTTTTGTGTTATGCGTAAATCAATGCATCAGGGTGTTCCCGGTGGGCGGAAAATGGAGCGACCGCCTTGGGTGCCAAGGTTGTACTGGAAGCGGGCGTTATATACGCGCTCAATTTCCACAAGGTTTAAGCCTTCGGCAAATGCGAGCATATCGTCGAGGATGCGCTCGGCTTCTGCACGAGAGCCTGCCATAATGGCTTGGGGCAATACTTCTTCAAAACGGTCGCCGATTTGCTGGCGTTGGATGCCCAGCGGCGAAGTACCGTCAATTTCTTGCATAATGGCTACAAACTCGTTGGTTAAGCGCAAGCGCGGGGTAAAGATGTTGGCTTGCTGCGATTCTACCCAGCTGCGGTATTCCTCGGGCAGGGATTCGTTTACAGCAAATTTAATGTCATCTACGTGGTTAGACGCGCCTACAAGGTCCCAACGCCATAAGCCAAGGCGGGTAACTTCTTCTGCGGGAAGCAGTGAGGGGAATACACCGGGGCGCATAACGGGGTTGCCGTTATGGTCAAGGGAATCCCACAATTCGCCGCGCGGGCCGTACATCATTTCGATAGAACCCATGGGTGTAAGCAGCCATGTAAAGAATTCGAAGATACGGTCGGGGCGCTCTGCTTGGCGGGTTACGAAAATAGAGTTCCAGCCCGTGGTATTGTGGTGTTCGTGGTAGATGCGGCTAAGGGGTAAACCGCGTGCAGGTGGGTACAAATAGGTGCGCCCGCCTTCTTGAATGGTAATAATTTCGATAGAGTTGCCCGGGTCGCCTTCACGCAGAATACGGCGGAAGCTATGCGCGTCGTCTTGTGAATGGTCGTACCAGATTAGACCGCCGCGGCCTGTGTTCAGGTTAGCGCGGAAGTCGTCTACGGTGTTGGTTAGGTTGGTTACGGGGAATAACCCTTCGGTAAACCAACGGTTTGCTTCAAATACCGCTTCGCGCCATTCGGGGATGCGCAGTACGCTGCCGTAAGTGCCGTCGGGTAAAATGGTGTACCACCATTGGTCAACCGCGCCGCCCATGGAGCGGAAAATCGCACCATTTACAAACTGCGTACCAAAGTTTGGCCCATCGTTGGTTAGCAAAGGAATAATAGGCGCGCCAACAGAGTTGGTAAGGTTTGCGTCGCGCACGGCTACGGCGTAGTCAAATAAATCTTCAAAGGTGCGGATTACGGGACTGCCTACGGCTTCATACACGTTGGTGGTTACCATCCACGCAAAGTTGCCGCCTGTTGCGCCGCCGTCTACACCAATGGTGCCTGTGCGCGCCCAGTTGGGAATGCCGTAGTTTACGCCGTTCCATGAAAGCAGGGCTTGTGTTTCGGGGCCTACATAGTCACGGAACCATGTGTTGTTTACCATGGCTTCCATTTCTGCAACGGAGTACAGCAAGCCAAGGCGTGCAAGGTCCATTGCATGTGCGTCACGCTCCATCCAGATGGCGTCGGGCAGGTCGTTTGCCGTTATCATGAGGGACAGTACTTCCATTGCGTTTGCGTCGGGGTTGGACTGGCGAACATAAATGTTAAACATTTCGCCCCAGTGTGCGCTGGTTGCGTCCTCGCCCCAGGGTTGACCGCTGCGCCATACATAGCCATACCATAGGTGAAACTCGTAGAACGGACGGTCAATGTCCAAGTTAGGCGTTTCTACGTTAGCGCCAAGCATTGGGCCAACAAGCAAATCGCCTACTTCGCCCACATCGCTACCGCCGCGGCCGCAACCGGTGATTAACGCCAACGCGAGTACAAGCGCCGCAGCCAATGATAAAAGTTTTTTCATTACAAAGCCTCCTTTTAAGATATGTTCTTGTATAGACCGGATAGCCTCAGCCTTTTACCGAGCCTACCATAATCCCTTTAATAAAGTACCGTTGCAAAAACGGATAAACAATAATAACGGGGATAATCGTAATAAACATGGTTGCCATTTGTATACTGCGCACGCTGGTGGGGCGTCCCCGCCCTGCCGCTGCAAGGGCTGCACCCATACCGCCGCCGCCTTGCCCTGCAATTGCCGCCATCATTTCCGCAAAGCGGGCTTCTTCTACCAAGCCCATAAGTACGTTTTGCATGGGGCGCAACGCGGGGTTGGTGATATACACATTGCCAAAGAACCAGTCGTTCCAATGGAATACGCCGATAAACAACGCAATGGTGGCAATAATAGGCGTAGAAATGGGAATGATAATTTTGAAGAAAATCGTTAAGTAATTTGCCCCGTCCAACTGGGCGGATTCTTCCAAAGATTCGGGCAGTGTTTGGAAAAAGGTACGCATTAATATAATGTTAAACAAACCAATTTGCGTGGGGATAATGTACACCCAAAAATTATTAAACAAGCCCATTGCCCGTATCAGCAAAAACATGGGGATTAGCCCGCCCACAAAATACATGGGGATTAGGCAGAAAATGGCGTAAAACTTGCGCCCTACCAAATTGCTGTGCGCCATGCCGTAGGCAATAATGCCCGTGCTAAACAGCGCGGTTACCGTCCCTATTACTGTACGCGCAACGGTTACGCCGTATGCGCGCCATGTAATGGTGTTGTTTACGACGTTGCGGTAGCTTTCCCACGCGAACTCGCGCGGCCATATGCCTATGCCGCCGCGGGCGGTATCGTCTGCATGGTTAAGGGAAATGGCGAGGGCGTTTAACAGCGGATACATGACCACCACCAAAACAATGAGCATAACCAGTATGATAACGCCGTCGATAACATAATCGCTTGCTTTGTGTTTACCTACCATCGTTATGCCCCCCTTAGAATAGCGAAGTTTCGGACCACTTGCGTGAAATCCAGTTCGCGCTCAGCAGCAGAATAAAGTTAATTACCGTGTTTAATAAACCCACCGCAGAAGCGAAGGAGAACCGCCGTTGCCCAATACCCGTGCGGAATACATACGTTTGTAAAATTTCCGCCCGTTCCCGTAACATGGTATTGCTCATCATGTTGGTTAAATTCATAATTTGGTCAAAACTGGTGGACATCAGCGACCCGATAGTAAGGATAAACAAAATAATAATCGTCGGCTTAATGCCCTGCACGGTGATGTACCAGATTTTTTGCAGGCGGGAGGCGCCGTCAATGCTTGCGGCTTCGTACAGCTCTTGGTCTATGCCTGTAATAGCAGCGACGAAAATAATCGCTTCCCAGCCCAGCACCTTCCAAATATGGGTGACGATAAAAATGCCCCAGAAGTATTCGCTGCGGATAAAGAAGCCAATCGGCTCGCTAATAATGCCCATGCTCATTAACATATTATTCATTGTGCCGTTGTCCACATGTAAAAACGTGATAATGAGCAAGCCCGCCGCAGGCCACGAGATAAAGTGCGGCAAATAACTGATGGTTTGCGTCGTTTTCTTAAATTTAATACTGCGTAGTTCGTTAAGCATAATGGCGAAAATAATGGGCAGCGGGAAGCCGATAACAATCCGCATTAGCCCCATAACTATGTTATTGCGCATTGCCCGCGGGAAGTTAGGGTCGGCCCACAGGTCCCTAAAATGTTGAAGGCCTACCCATTCGCTCATGCCCATGGTGTCACCCAGGCGGAACTCTTGGAAGGCCATAATAATCCCGTACATAGGAATGTAATTAAACACCAAAATATACAGAATGGGCGGGATAACCAGCAGTTGCAAGTCCCATTGCCTCAGCAACCGTATGTACCAAGGTTTTTTGCGTAACGGAACAGCCAATGTATCGTTCATTGTGGCACTTCCCTTCGTCCGCAAGCGGTAATACAAATGTAATATAGCGATTATATACATAGTTTTTGGATTGTCAATGGATTTTTTGCATAAATTGCATAATTATATTTTAGGGCGGCCTCTCACCTTTGTGCTATAATCACATATCATTATAGAGGCGAGGCGCTCAATTTATGAATAATGAAGTGAAAAAAATAATTGAGGACGAAAAAAAGATGCTCACCCAACGCTTGCGCAGCGAGTGGAGCATTTTAAAATCCCTAAAGGGTGAAGAAAAGCGGCAGCATATTTTTACCTACTACCGCTTTCACATGATAATCCTTGCTATATTCCTTGCCTTTACAGGGACGGGCATTTTCCGCATTATACGCCCTGCGCGTACGCCCATTGTCACCATTGCGTGGCTGGGTACCACCCAGCACTTTCTTGCCACCCAGCTGCGCGATTTTTCCGACACCCTTACGGAAAAGCTGGCCGACGACCCTGCCCGTCAAGTGGTGCAAATCATTCCTTTCCTCATTTCGGGCAACCCCACGGCAGATTCGGCAACCATTGAGCGCCTTTCCGCCATGGTAAGCCTGCGCGATATTGACATTATCATCGGCATGAAGGCATACGAACACGACGAATACCAAGAATGGATGCTGGGCATGACGCCTTTCCACGCCCTGCGCGACATACACGCCGTACTTGCCGAAGCGGGCGTACATTCCGACCGCATCATCTACTATATAGAGCGCGACGGAAGCCCCGTACCCCGCGCCGTTTTTATCTCCCACAGCCCCCTATTGGAGGAAATGGGGCTATGGGCGGAGCGTATGTACTTCGGCGCGCCGACAAACGGCAGAAATGCCCATAGGGCAAGCGAGGTGCTGCGGTTGCTGTGGTGAGGGGAAGGTGAAAAGTCAAAAGATTAAAAGATTAAGGGCGCCTTCGGCGACGAACTTTTTTTGCAAAAAAAGTTCGACAAAAAAACGGTTGTTGGATTTGAACTGTTGTTGATGTTATAGTTTTGGGTAGGGAGTAACATAATAGAATATTTTTTGCGGTACCCCATGCAATTGAAAAATTGCACGGGGTTTTTTGTTTTAAAAAGGTTCACTAACCTGCGTTACCGCACCGTTGGTAACGGCAGCAAAAGTCGGCAAAACCCTTCGGGTCGGACGCGTCCGACGCAATGCGGGCTATGTGCCTGCG
>WQRX01000048.1 GCA_009786535.1 Defluviitaleaceae bacterium
CAAATCGCGCAAGTACCGCCACGCGCGTAAATATAAACGGCGCTTGCTTGGTTTTGACAAATCAAAAACATGGTTATCCTATGCCCGAAGGCGGGGTAAGCTTTTTGACATTTCCTAAGATTTTGTCAAAAAAATCCATACATGAACTTGACGCCGCAAAGTAAAACCTGTACAATCTTTACATTGTAATTAAAACACAAAGGAGCAAACCATGAGCAAAAAACCCTACCACCATGGCGACCTTCGCACCGCCATGATTGAGCAGAGCATTTCATTTATTAATGAGCATGGCGCGGGTGCGCTTTCGTTACGCAAGGTGGCGGCGGCGTGCGGGGTTAGCCATTCTGCACCCTACAGTCATTTTGCCAATAAAGACGTACTGCTCGCCGCTATTGAAAGCCACATAAACGACAAATTTATTGCCGAGTTGGAAGCCGCAGTAAAAAACGATGCAACCACCGTACAGGGGCTTGTTAAGTTGGGCTGTGCGTATGTGTTGTTTTTCTTGTATAACCCGCAGTATTATTTCTTCATTTTCTCCCGCACCGGCAATACGGACGGCGACGCGCCCGAAAACGCACCCTACGACTTTTTCATTTCCTATATTTCGCAGGTATTTGAAGAAATGGACTACCCGCAGGAAAAATGGATGAAAACTGCCACCGCACACTGGGCAATGATGCACGGGCTTGCATCCATGGCCGTATTAGACGACCCCGACGAAGACGGAATGCAGGTATGGGAAGACCGCACGCGTGAAATCATGTCGCAAAACTACATGATTTTTGCATAAAATAAGCCAAATAAAAGGAGAATTACCATGAACACACAAGAACTAATGAACATCGCACTAAAAGCCGCTAATTTAAAGGAAATGCCCAACGACTGCGGCATTATTGTACCCGGCAACAACATTAAAAAGGTACTTATGGGCGTGGATATGGACACGGCGGAGTTGCTTTTGGCTAAACAGCTGGGTTATGACTGCGTAATTAGCCACCACCCCCGCAATACGCATGTAAACATGCTGGACGTACTGCACGACCATATCGACAAGCTGGAAGCGCTGGGCGTACCCCGCAATCGCAGCCAAAAATTGCTGGCAGGGCGCAAGGATGAGCTTTCCTACAACCAGCATGTGTCTAATTCGCGCCGTTCGGAGAGTGCAGCAAAGCTGATGAACATGCCGTACATGTGCATTCATACGCCCACCGACATTATCGGCGAGGCAATGGTGCAGGAATTTTTGGATAAAAAATTCGCGAAAAAGCCCCAAACCAAGGTAAAGGAAATTGTAGAAGCGCTGGAAAAAATGCCCGAATATAAAAATTCTGCTCGCAAGCCCGTTATCCGCGTTGGTGCAAAGGACAGCTACGCAGGCAAAATTTACGTGCTTATGTCCGGGCTTACGGGACCCGGGGAAAAAATTCTCAAAGAATACTTCGAGGCGGGCGTGGGTACGCTGGTGATGATGCACATTCCCGAAAAAGACGCAAAGGCAATTAAAGAGCAGGCAATCGGCAACGTGGTTATCGCGGGGCATATGTCCAGCGACTCGCTGGGAATGAATAAACTCGCCTCACTTTGGAAGAAAAAAGGCGTAGACACGACCATGATGAGTGGCGTTGTTTCCGGTTGAAAATCGCCGATTTAGCCACCCCCTGCGTGTTGGTAGAAGAAAGCACACTTCGCAGGAATATTGCCCGTTACCAAGCCCTGTGCAACCAACACGGCAAGCTGCTATGGCCCATGGTGAAAACGCACAAGTCCACGCAAATTGCGCGTATGCAGCAGGATGCGGGTGCAAGCGGCTTCCTGTGCGGTACGCCGGACGAATGCGAAGTCCTTGCCCGCGCGGGCATAAGCAATATTATGTATGCCTACCCCGTTGCCAACCAGCCCGCGATACACCGCGTGCTGGCACTGGCGAAGTCTTGCAGTTTTTATGCCCGTATTGACGGCGCAGAAGCGGCGACGACACTTAATGCCCATGCGCTGGAAAACGGCGTGCGCATCAATTACACAATTATCATTGACAGCGGTTTACACCGCTTTGGCGTAGCCCCCGAAAAGGCGCGTGCATTGGCAGATGCGCTGCGCCCCCTCGCGGGGCTTTCCTTCTGCGGAATATCCACCCACCCCGGGCATGTGTACGCCGCGTCCTCTCCCGCCGAATTACCGCGCTATGTATATGAAGAAACACATGCCATTTCCACTGCATTGGAAGCGCTAAAAGTGGGCGGGTATACTTGCAAAATCATTTCCAGCGGTGCAACGCCCACTTTTACAGGCGCGGTAAGCGACGTGAATATCAACATTTTACACCCGGGCAATTACGTTTTTAACGACGCTATTCAAGTTGTATTAGGCGTTGCAACGGAAGCAGACTGCGCGTTAACGGTGCTTGGGTCTGTTATTTCCCATCCCGCCGAAGGCGTGTACATCATAGACGCGGGCACAAAAACCCTGGGGTTGGACAAGGGCGCACACGGAAACACCGCCATCAAAAGCTTTGGCATAATAAAAAACCACCCCGCATGTGAGATGGTTAGCCTGTCGGAAGAAGTGGGGAAAATTATCGCCCCGCCTAACTACGAAAGTCCCTTGCGCGTGGGTGATAAACTTCAAATTATCCCCAACCATGCGTGCGTGCCCGCAAGCTTGGCGTCCTGTTTAATTTTACACAATGGCGAAGCGGTGACAGAACGAGTGAAGGTAGATATGAGGGGGTAGCGATTAAGTATGTTGATTTTTATCATAATCCCTATAAAATGGCAACCACTCGTTCCACTACATCATCCCACGGGCGGGATTCGATAACAGGAATGCCAAACTCCGTGCAACGCACCTTTAGCCAATTGCCAAACGCATGACTAACATCTGCCCTGTGTGCCTGTTCTTTCCCTTCCCGCGCGCGGTAATTTTGCAAAATTTGCTCGCGGGAAGGCTCGTGGATAAATATCGTTTTTATGCGAGGATTATTAAGTGATACCGCCAGTTCGGGGTGGATAAAATCGCCTTCCAGTATCATGGGTAAGTTTTCCTCTAAGCGGTCTTTAATCACCGCTTGCAAGCCCGCCATCCATGCGTAACTTACGCCAATTAGCCGTTCCACCACCCATTCCACGCTTTGGTTGCGCCAATTGGGTTCAATTTTCCAATAATGCAAAGTGGGTATCATTTCTGGCGTAATGAGGGTTTCTAAGAGTATTTGAAAATCATCCACCCGCACGAGGTCAACGCCGTATAATTGCGCTAACGGTCGGCTCACGCAGGTTTTGCCCGAGCCCGATGCCCCACCGATAATGAGAATGTCCCACGTTCTTTTAGCTGTCATATTTTACTCCGTTTACGTGTAATCAATGTCTACCGGCACTTGCGCATCTTCTTTGCGTGTAATTTCCACCGCGTAACGGCGCGGGTCGTTCCAATCTACATACACATTGGCTTGCAACTTTTTGTGGGAAAAATTTTCCCACAAAAACAAGGTGCTTTTCACTTTACATCGTTGATTTTCTGTATTTATATAAATACATTCTGCGTATACTGTAGGTGCGTGCAGGCTTACATTAATACCTACTGCATGGTTAAGGCGAATAATTTCCGCGGGGAAATGGCGACCGTCTTGCTTTAACTGCGCCAATCGCCGCACGCCCCGCGTACCGATATGCCACGTAACCGCCGCAACCACGCCCCACACCACCCCTTGCGAAGAAACCGCCGCCAACGCAATAAATGCATCTTCTCCCGTAGCGTTAAAAATAAAAAATAACCCGATGCCCAACATAAATAAAAAACACCCGATGCCCAGCGCAATTTTCCAAAAATTCATCAATGGATGCCGCAATAATGTATGGTTTGCACCATAAATACCCCAAAAACCTACTCGCATACTATCACCTCGTAAGACTTGTTCACTTTATTGCAATATCTCTTGCTGTTAATACCAACGTTTTCGTATGTTCCAATGCTTTTCCGGTTGGATTCATAATTTTAATTTGTGAATTACAGCATTGATTTTCACACATTTTCCCGAATATATCAAAGGTTTTGCTCATATACCCGCTGCATTTTGTTCCGCCGGTATTTAAAGCATCACAACCAAATCCGCCAAGGTTGTTCCACACAAAGTCATGCACTTGCCCGTCGGTTATATATTGATTGTACTGCGGAAAGAAATGCAGCGTCACATACCAATATTTTTCTATGGGATTTATCCGAATACGACGAAGTATTTGCATTTTATTTAAGGCTACTTCCCAACCGTTTTTACCTACCCATTTTATTCGCAAATTATTGGTTCTTAAACAATCACATAAATCCGCAATATCTTTTTGCCCATCCCCGCTTAGCACTTCTGCGGCAATGGTTTCGGGGGTCGGCTTCAGAAGCTTTTGTTCCTTTGGCGATAATAAACTGATTAACTCTTTCGGCATTTTGGCTTATCCTTTCTGTTTAAAACATAAATTTTATGTACGAACCACGCTGGCGGTGGCACTTATTTTTTATTCGCCACCACCATACGCGGCAAACCTGCGTAGTCATTTAATAATTTCACATCGGAAAACCCCGTCTGTTGCGCCAATTCTTTTACCCCGGCAGGTCCAATTTCCAAAAACAACCCGCCACCTTGTTTCAATAATGTATACGCCTGCGGAAGCAACCGCCGATATAAATCCATCCCATCCACGCCGCCATCCAGCGCAAGATGCGGTTCATATTCCCGTACTTCCCGTTGCAACTCTGCCATATCCCTGCTTAAAATATACGGCGGGTTAGAAATTACAATATCAAATGTACCATCCAAGCCCTCATCTAACAACCCTTGCGCCAAATCGGAATGCACAAACCGCACCCTATCCCCTACCCCATGCCGTGCTGCATTTTCCCGCGCCAGCGAAAGCGCATCCTCGCTAATATCCGCCGCAACCACTTCCACGTCCAGCGTTTTTGCCACTGCCACCGCAATACAACCGCTGCCCGTACAAACATCTAAAACCCGCGCGGAACGATACCCCAAGGTCTCAACCACCTCCTCTACCAGCAGTTCCGTTTCCCCCCGCGGTATTAATGCCCGTTTATCCACCGTAAAGGTAAGCCCATAAAAATCCCATTCACCGATTATGTATTGTAACGGCTCGCCCTTTTGCCGTCTTTCCACCGCATTAAAAAAAGCCCGACATTGTTCATCGGGCATTTGTTTTTCTTCACTAACAAGCATATCTGCACGAGATAAATCCGTGAAATGGGTAAGCAAAAGCAAAACCTCGTGCCGTGCAATGGTTTTTGTTCCTTGTGCCAAGGCTTCTGCCAAACGCAAGGGTTATACCCCTTCTAAAAAGCGAAGCCTGTCCTCTAAAATGTCGTCCTCGGGCGGGCTTTCTACATAAGCGGGGGC
The DNA here is from genome assembly GCA_009786535.1 of Defluviitaleaceae bacterium. GTDB lineage: Bacteria > Bacillota > Clostridia > Lachnospirales > WQUN01 > WQRX01. Next base: position 5,399 of record WQRX01000048.1, read on the forward strand.
TTGCGGTACTTCGCCTACATTGTAGCGCCCCGTTACTTGACTGCCTTCGTCCAGTACAAGATTGGGCGTGTTTACATCGCCCACCACCCGCGCCGTAGAAGCAAAGTGTAGCTGTGTGTCGCAGTAAATATTACCGCTCACTTCCCCGGCTACCAAAAAGTAGTTGGCGCGTACCTCGCCCGTAATGCTCCCTGTTTCGCCAAGCACAAGCGAGCCTTGCAAGTCTACATTGCCTTTAAACTCGCCGTCGATACGTACCGAGTCCGTACCCGTAAGCCGCGCCGCTTCAATGGTTATCCCCGCGCCAATTACGGTGCTAGGAGTATCAATTTCCGCCGGCAGGGCTTTTTTTGATGCAAAAAACATGGTATCCCTCCAGTCGCTTTTCTAGAATATCACACTTTTGCAATAAAAGCTATTGCATGTCCCGCTTTTTTTCATTATTATATGCAAGCTGTAAATAATTGGAAATGAGGTGTCACATGTTTCACATAGAAATACAAGGGAAGGTTATGACCATCTCGCCCGCACCGGAGATAGACGCACACAGCGCGGAACGCCTGCGCACAAGCGTTGACGCGGCTTTTGAAAAATCTTCCTGCATGCACATGCTCTTCGATTTTGCTAAGGTCACGTTCATGGATTCGTCGGGCATTGGCATGTTAATTGGAAGATATAAACAAGCGGAAAAACGGGGCGGAAGCCTTGCCATCGCCAATATGAGCGAGGAAATGAACCGCCTGTACGCAATCTCGGGGCTGGCAAAAATTATCAAAAGCTATGCAACAAACGCAGAAGCACTCGCCGCACTAAAGGGGGGAGCGTAATGAATACCCACGAAAACCGCATCGTATTAGAACTGGAAAGCCGTACAGAAAATGTATCCCTTGCGCGGGTAATGGTCGCCGCCTTCGCAACGCCCGCTGACCCAAGCGTAACGGAGCTTTCCGACATTAAAACCGCCGTATCGGAAGCAGTAACAAACGCTATTATCCACGGCTACGGCGATAATCCCTCTAATACGGTGCGCCTAACGCTCACCCTTTCACAAAAATTGCTTACGGTGGAAATTACCGACAACGGCATAGGCATACCCGATGTACCCTGCGCGCGGGAACCGCTTTTCACCACGTTACCCGAATTAGAACGCTCGGGGCTTGGCTTCACGGTAATGGAATCCTTTATGGATACGGTGGATGTCATTTCCACCCCCAATGTAGGTACAACGGTAACACTTACAAAAACCCTAGGGGAAGCCCGGCATGGCGCATGACGAAAAACGCGCCCTCATCGCCCGCGCCCAAGAAGGGGACGATACCGCCGTAGAGCAGCTTATCCGCGAAAATAGCGGGCTTATTTGGTCTGTGGTCAAAAAATTTGCCAAACGCGGATATGAACTAGACGACCTCTATCAAATAGGGGCAATTGGCTTGCTCAAATGCATCCGTAAGTTTGATTTAAACTTTGATGTAAAATTTTCCACCTACGCGATACCCATGATAATCGGGGAAATTAAACGATTTTTGCGCGATGATGGTATCATCAAGGTATCGCGCCCTATGAAGGAACTCGCAGCCAAGGCACGCTACGCGCAGGAAGCACTAACCGCCAAGCTAAACCGCGCCCCCACCATCAACGAGCTTGCCGCCGAAATTAACGTAGAAACGGAAGAACTCGTAGTCGCCATGGAAGCAGGCATGGAAGTCGAATCCCTATACGCCACCATATACCAAGGCGACGGGAGTCCCATTTATCTCATTGATAAAGTAGGGCAAACCGAGGACAACGACGACCAAACCGTGAGCATTCTCGCGTTAAAGCAGCTTATAGGGCGATTAAAACCTAAGGAGCGCCAAGTTATTATACTGCGTTACTTCCAAGACAAAACGCAAATGGAAGTGGCAAAAGCGATTGGCGTATCACAGGTGCAGGTTTCGCGTATCGAAAAGCGCGTACTGCAAGCCTTAAAAGAAGGATTAACGACGGAGTAGCACCGCTTCCAGCCCAAAAAAGCTGGCAAACGCAAGGTTGCGCCAGTCGGTAACGTTGTCGGTAATGTCTTCAAAGAATAATACATGTGGGGTAACGGTAAAGGGCGCAAGAATTAACCCTTCGCCTTGTGCGATTTGAATCGCCTCTAGGCGTACGTTATTTTCGTTATGAAAGGTACGCGCCTCCCCCGTTATCAGTGAATGGGTTGCACTAACCCCTGCCATGGTATTCACATCGCGCACGGTGAAAATAATGCTTCCCGCGATAAATAAGCAAGCACAAGCGATAACAAAAATATTTTTGTACCGTGCCAGCCCCCCAAAGTTAATATCCCTGCGCGCAATATATCCCAGCGCATATACCATGGAGAAAAAGACAAAAAGCAACAGCACAAAAAAGTTTACATTTAACACGCGCAACGGTCCAAAGGTTGACCACGAGTACAAATTAGGCGTAAAGGTGCTTGCATACACGCCAAACATGAGCGGAATTACCAGCCACGGATATTTATAGGAAAAAACACTGCCCCGCACCACACGGTACACCACGGGAATTAACGCCGCAAACGCAAACCAAAACGGCACAAATAAAAAGCGAATCCACACAATGCCCGCCCCGTAGTAAAACGACATGATAATAGCACGCAAGGGGTGCATAGGTTCAAAATTAACTTGGCGCAATGCATTTCCCGGCGCAACGGCGGAAATAATTAGCGCAATAGAAATTGCAAGCAAGCCAACAACAGGCAACTGCCAACGGCTTTTTTTTATTACAATGCAGTAGAAAGCGAATAACCCAAGCACCACAAAAGTTACCAGCGCCGTTACGTAATTGCCCCCGCCGATAAAAAATGCAAGCAACGGCACAGCAATGCAAATAAACGGGCGCGTTGTGTCGGCTTTTATCCAAATTAGTAATAACGAAACCATTAACAGCGCCAGCGCGTGGAAGCCCGTGTAAAACATTGCCGCGTTATACCAAAATAACCCTTCCACAGGGGAAGGGATAAAATGCAGCGATACAAATGTGACCACGGAAGCGATGATAAGGTAATCTCGTTTTTCCGCCCCCAAATAATCCGCAAGCACAATTTTCATAAAAAAGAACATGCTTGCAACAAAACCAAGCATTACCAGCCATGCGCCAAGCATATACATTCCCACAGAAAATACCGCAGGGTGCAATGTCATCAAAAATATGGCAGAAAATGTACCCTGCCAGCCGTTATACCAGCTTTGTGTAGATGTAACCGCCCGGGAAAGGGTTTGCACAAGCGACCCCGTTTCCAGCCATACGGCACGCGTTGCCGCCCCGTAGGAAAAATCATCCGCGCTTGGGTGCATGTACCGCGCAATATACAGCATAGGAAGCAAAAACAGCACAAACACAACGGCGATAATCACGCCCAAATTCTTCTTCGTTTCCACGCTAACACGTCCTGTAAAATAATAAAATATTCCACTTGCATTATGCCACCAAGCGAGTATAATAACAACACGGGCCTGGAATGCTCGATAACCTATTATTTTGAACCTACAGACGTGAAACGGGAGTCCAATAGATGCGTGATGGACGTCATGCCACCTCGTCGTGGACAACGGAAGCCCCGCTGCGGACGCCCACCTAGCTTATTAGCTAGGTGTCAAAATATAGGACCGACATTCTGGGTTCCTTTTTTGTTTGAAAAAATTGTTGACATAATTCGACAAATAAAATACAATTCGCGCCAAACTTTTATAGGGAGGCACAACAAATGAAATTACTACTCAAACGCACGCTCGCCATTTTGCTAACACTGGTTATAGGACTGCAAACCGTACAACCATCCCCCCTTCGGGCAGAAAATGAGCATGAAGCAGATTGCATAAATGGGGTTTACAGTAATTATTTACATGAAAATGATACGCATGAAATTTACGAAAACGAAACCTATGATTATTATAAAATTGAAGATGATAACTTATGCACCTTCGAATATGATGATTACACCTACCTGTATACATGTGAATATGATGTGTATTGCAATTTTTATTCTATCTATGATGAACCTTGTTGCTATTATGAATATCATACTTCATATTTTTATTATTTTGAATATTATAATTTATATCTAATCACCCCGTATATTGATATTATCGCACCCACATTTGCACAGATAGCGAAGCCAGCATTTGTAGCGCTTGAAAAGGCTATACGCATAGTATCAGCAACCGGCGGCGTTTCTATGCCCGCAGTAGGAACAAATGCGCAATTTCTCAATACGGTTGGCGGCATGTTTATGGGTTCGGGCGGGCTAATGGAAGTGCCATTTGAATACATGACAGAAGCAGAAATAGATTTTTGGATGAGCCAGCAACCAAGAGATAATCCTGTGAGAAGATTATTTGAAAGCATGAGGAATAATAACAGTGACTTAGACCCAATAGGCACGATACGAGCAATGCAGAATCCCGAAACAGGGGAAGTACGCAATATAATGACCGTGCCTTTTGAATATCTGACAACGTACTTTCATGCATTTCACCCCACATTAGCGGAATTTATCGGACCAATCAACCTAACCGAGGCAGATGCGGCGTGGGCGGCAGGTGTGCCGTTTTTACACAACCGCCCCGCGCAACCATTAATTAATCCAAACATTATTATAGGATTTTATAATAATATCCCCATATTCCCAACGCACCCAAGCAATAATATACTTGTAAATGGTGTATCAACAAGTATTTACAGATATTTATTGACTTATGGCGTTTCAGAAGCTGTAACAATGAACGGAAGTAATATATTTAAAATAGGCGAATGGGGAATATCACATGATGCAGGAAGAAGAAATACGTACTTTCAAAATATTTATAGAAATGGAATATTTATAAGAAGAGAAGCACAAGGAAATTTAGGTAATGAGCCACATGCAATGATATTTGGGTTTTATTATGAACCAGTGTTTGTTATTTCCCGAAGAACAGCGCAATTGTATCATTTATATGCAGTTACAAGGTTTTATGGAATGCATGGTACAATGAATTGGCGGGCAACTGTGGGGGCAACATCTCCAATAATGACATTAACCCGCGCAGATATAGAAAGAGATTGGAGTGCAATTCCATCAATCCCCGCCCTAAACGTAAACCTCGCCCCTGCCAATATAGTAACCGACCCCGAAGCAGCGGCTAGTGCCGTTCAACAGCGTGCAGGCGTAGCACCCAATCAGCAATATGTACATTTATGGCTACCCGACTCGCTGGAAGAATTAAAAGCCATGTTGGCATTGGGCACAAACCCTATGGAAACGGTCGTAATTCCCTACACATGGGAAGAAGTACCCGCCACGCCTCCCATCATAACTCCACCCGTTACCACCCCCGATGAAGAATGGCGCGAAGTTATGAACGCTGCACTTAGGAACGTTCATGATAGTGTAAGTGTAATGAATGAAACAATTAACACAGCAAGAGCCATTATGGTTGCATCGCTCACATCAACCATGCAAATGGTTGATATGCTAACCCCAAACTATGTTATTCTAGGGTATACGATAATCGACCGTGAATACGCAAAAAATAAAGTCCAACAGTGGATAAATGATAAATATGAAGGAACTAATAGCGTTGGTGACGAGAATGGTAAAGAAGAACGCATACATTACGTGTACATCATCATTTTTAATAATACGGGGGATGTTCACTATGTAGGGAGAACGATAAATTTAGACAGACGTTATTATTATCATTTTAAAAGACCACTGGCAGAATTTGATAATAATTACAAAATGATTCCCATTGCGAGTAATTTAACACTAAGGGAAGCGCGTTCGCTAGAGCAATTACTCATTAATCTTTATAAACTTAAAACATTGCGGAATAAAATTAACTCAATAGCAGAAGACAGAATGGATGAGTTTGACGAGCAATTACGGCGCTTTAATAATTTACTAAGCCCCACCCCCCCCATACCTTAAATAAATTACAAGGAGATAAACTAATGGGAACATGGAGTTCAAGCTTATATGGCAATGATACCACCTGCGATGTGCGCGACACGTATATCGGGCTGCTAGAAAAACAATCCGGCAGCCTTGATGCCTATAACAAAACAATGGAAACATGCCGCAGTTTTATAGAAGATGAAAGTGAAGCACCCCTTTTTTGGTATGCACTTGCCGAATCTCAATGGAAAACGGGTAGATTATTACCGGAGGTAAAGGACAAGGCATTGGAGTGGATTGATAAAAAAGGCGGTATTGAGCTTTGGGGAAAAAGCAAAACAGGAGCAACGGGGTGGCAAAAAACACTAAATAAATTAAAGAATAAATTAAACACGGAACAGCGAAAAGAAAAACGTTTTCGTTTAAAAATTATTCCTAATCAAAATCCATGGGAGTTAAATGATGTTTATGCATTCCAAATACAAGGTGAAACAACTTTTAAATATGCAAAAACTATGCATGGCAAATATATTCTTATGCAAAAAATAGGTGAAATGGAGAGTACCAAAAATAGCCCCGATATAGTAATGATTGTGCAAATCTATAACCGGGTATTTTCATCCTTACCTACCGTTGAAGATGTACACGACACCATTCAAAATTATTCATTGCTCCCATTATATTCATCTCCAGATATTAAAGTGGAGGGATATATCTCTGTCATTAAAAAAATTCCAAGTTCACATAACCCATATCAGTATGGTCCCATTTGCATGAGCGCACATATGGAACAATATAAGCTAAACCTATGTTACCCTAAGGATGATTTGCACTTTATATGTAATACTAAAGGAATATCAAACATTCAACATTACCGGAAAGATTCAAAGTGGCGACTCGAAAACGGTTTACTTTGCAAAGGTTACGATTGGCATGAATTTGCGCATTCAATTTGTGGTGATTTTGAAAGATGGCACGATACTAAAATTGACACCGTAGGCGACGGCACATTTGAATACCCAACTCGTGAACAACAACGCCAAATACAGGAAGAGTTTATGTAACGCGGTAGCCTACGGCAATAATCGCATCTAAAGTATAGTGCTTCACACGATAAATTTTACCATCTGTTCCTCATCTTTGAATATGTTTTTATGTAATAAAGCAAATAATTTTCAAAAAAATGTTTACAACGCTAACTATAATAATGTATACTAACTATAATTGACGGTCGAAGGCGAAGGAGTGGGTGCAAACCCACTCTTATCTTTTGCCCATACATCGGGGAGGCATGCCGCAAATGGCAGATAAAATGCAAGCCCTAACCGACATGCTTTCCCCCGTGGTGGAAGCAGCCGGCGTGTCGTTATACGATATTGAGCTGGTACGCGAAGGTGGCGAGCGCATTCTTCGCTTGTATATAGACAAGCCCGCCGACAGCGGGGTGGACTTGGAAGACTGCGAACGCGTAAGCCACGCCGCCGAAGCCATACTGGATGCGCATGACCCCATCCCCTACGCCTACGCGCTGGAGGTAAGTTCCCCGGGGATTGAGCGCAAGCTTTCGCGCCCTGCACATTTTGCGCGCTATATCGGGCATGAAATAAGGCTTCGCCTATACGCGCCTGTGGAAAACCGTAAGAACTTTCGCGGTAAGTTGCTCGCGTATGAAAATGAAGTAATTACGCTGGAAACCGCGCAAAACACTACCATTCAATTCCCCCGCGACGCCGTAGCGGCGTGCAGGTTAGCAGTTTTTGAAGATTAACGAAGGAAAGGGAGATACCTTCTCATGGAAAATAGCAAGGAACTCATTGCGGCAATTGGCCAAGTCGCACAAGAAAAAGGCATTGATAAAGAAATTATTTTCGAAGCCATTGAAGCGTCGTTGGTTTCGGCATGTAAGCGCCAGTTTGGGCAGCAGGCAAACCTTCGCGTGGTAATAGACCGTGAAGACGGGCGTTACATTGTATACGCGCAAAAAACCGTTTCGGAAGAAATTGAAGACCCCATTCTGCACATATCATTAGAAGACGCACGCAATATCAATACCCAATATGAATTAGAAGACATGGTGGAAATTGCCGTAACGCCCAAGGACTTTGGGCGTATTGCCGCGCAAACGGCTAAACAGGTGGTGGTGCAAAAAATACGCGAGGCGGAACGCGAACGACTTTATAACGAATATATTGAAAAAGAACACGACGTGGTTACTGCCATCGTACAGCGCCGTGACCGCCGTAATGTTATCGTTAGCCTTGGCGGTATGGATGCTATTTTACCCGCCGGGGAGCAAATGCCCCGCGAACGGTATGAATTTGGCGACCGTATTAAAGTATATGTAATGGAAGTAAAGCAAAGCAGTAAAGGACCGCAGGTGCAGGTAAGCCGTAACCATCCCGACTTGCTCCGCCGTTTGTTTGAACAGGAAGTACCCGAAATTTTTGACGGCGTAGTGGAAATTAAATCCGTTTCCCGCGAGCCCGGTAGCCGCAGTAAAGTAGCGGTACACACCATTCACCCGCATGTAGACCCAATTGGCTCGTGCGTTGGACCCAGCGGACAACGTGTAAATATTATCAGCGGCGAGCTGCGGGGCGAAAAAATTGACATTATCATGTACAACTCCGACCCTATAAAATTTATCGCCGCTGCCCTTAGCCCAAGCAAGGTTGTCACCGTTGCAACCAGCGCATACGAATCGGAAGCGCGGGTCATTGTACCCGACCACCAGCTTTCGCTTGCCATTGGTAAAGAAGGGCAAAACGCACGGCTTGCCGCGCGCCTTACAGGCTGGCGTATAGACATAAAGAGCGAAGCACAAGCACGAGGGACAGACTTCCTCGTATTCGACGAGCCGGAACCCGAAGTCGAAACAACTACCGAATACTATGATGATGAATACTACGACGACGATTACGATGATGAATACGACGACGATTACGATGATGAATACGACGACGATTACGATGATGAATACGACGACGATTATTACGACGATGACTACGAAGAAGAAGGTACAAATGCGGCACAAACCACAACGTAAATGCGTAGGCTGTAAGGGCATGTTTGACAAATCCATATTGTTTCGAGTTTGTCTTGCCCCAAACGGCCAAGGACGCGGTGCATATATATGTAGAAATACCGCCTGTATTACACAGGCAAAGAAGACCAAGGGGCTGGAGCGCACGCTTAAAAAAGCCGTTCCCGCAACCGTGTATGACCAACTGATGGAGGAAATTGAGTGTCAAATATAAAAGATATGCTTGGGGGCAAAGAACAAACCATGAGTAACCAAACAAACAAACCTGATGATGCAAATACAACAGGAGCGCCTGCGCCGCGTCCCGTACGGCTGGATGCAGACGGCAACCCAATACCCCGCCGTCCGCGCCCTGTAGATGCAGACGGCAACCCCATTCCCCGCCGTCCACGCCCTGTGGACGCAGAGGGCAACCCCATTCGCCGTCCAAGGGTGGACGCAGAAGGCAATCCCCTTCCCCCGCGCCCAAGGGTTGACGCGGAAGGTAACCCTTTGCCGCGCCGTCCACGCCCTGTAGATGCGGACGGCAACCCCATTCCCCGCCGCCCCCGCTTGGACGCAGAAGGCAATCCCCTTCCCCCGCGTCCAAGGGTTGATGCGGAAGGAAATCCATTGCCTCCGCGCCGCCCCCGTTTGGACGAAAACGGCAACCCCATTCGGCGTCCGCGCCCTGTTGCACAGGGCACAGAGGCGAGTGCGCCTGCGGCAGCTACCCCGCCCCAAGCAACCCCAAGCGAAGCGAAGCCCGCACCTGCAGCGGGTACAATACAAGAAAAACCTGCAAGCGAAAAGCCGCGCGCACCCCGCTCGGCAGGCGACAGACCGCCGCGCCCTGCGGGGGACAGACCCCCTCGCCCCGTCGGCGACAGACCACCGCGTCCCATGGGTGATAGACCGCCCCGCCCTGCCGGCGATAGGTCACCACGCCCAATGGGAGATAGACCCCCGCGTCCCATGGGTGACAGACCGCCGCGCTCGGGTATGGGCGCACCCCGTCCCGGTGGTATGGGCGGCGGACCACGCCCCGCTGGCGGCGCACGACCTATGGGCGCAGCGGGCGGTGGTTTCCGTACGGGTGGGCATCCCTCTCGCGGCGGCGCACCCAAAGCGCCGATTAAAACCGAACCAAGTAAAGACGACCGCAAGGCACAATGGAGCCGCGACTCACAAGCACGCCACGCAAAAAAAGACCGCAAGGATAACGACCGCAAGGAAAACCGCCACGGCTTAGACCGTAGGGGCGGGCGGGTTCACCATGGCGCAAAACCTGTAAAAAAGGTGATGCCTACATTTGTTGCGCCCGTGGTCACGCAAATTACAGTAGCAGAACACATTACCGTGCGCGATTTAGCGGAAAAATTATACAAATCCAACGCCGATATCATTAAAATACTCATGAAAATGGGCTTAATGGTGACGGCTAACCAGACCATTGACTTTGACACGGCATCACTGGTGGCAGAGAAATTTGACGTACTGGTGGAAGAATACGTGGAGGTTGACGTGTTTGAACAGGCGTTTTCTTCCGAGCCTGATGTAGAAGAGGAAATGACGGCACGCCCGCCCGTAGTCGTAGTTATGGGGCATGTTGACCATGGTAAAACTTCGCTGCTGGACGTAATTCGCAATGCGGACGTACAAAGCGGCGAAGCGGGCGGCATTACGCAGCATATCGGCGCGTACTCGACCCGCATCAATAAGAAGCGCATCACTTTCTTAGATACACCGGGGCATGAGGCGTTCACCGCCATGCGTATGCGCGGCGCACAAGTAACCGACATTGCCATTCTGGTCGTAGCGGCAGACGACGGCGTAATGCCCCAAACGGTAGAGGCGATTAACCACGCCAAAGCCGCAGGGGTGGAAATTATCGTGGCAATTACCATGATGGATAAACCTGCTGCCAACCCTGACCGCGTAAAAACGCAACTTACCGAGCATGGGCTACAGCCCGAAGACTGGGGTGGGCAAACCATTACCGTAGGCGTTTCTGCCGTGAAAAAAGAGGGTATTGACACGCTATTGGAAATGATTCTGCTGGTTTCCGAAATGAAGGAATTAAAGGCGAACCCCAATAAATCGGCACGGGGTAGCATTATTGAAGCAAAACTGGACAAAGGCCGCGGTCCTGTGGCAACGGTGCTGGTACAGGAAGGTACACTGCGTGTGGGCGACCCCGTTGTGGCGGGCGCTTCGTATGGTAAGGTACGCGCAATGGTAGACGGGCGCGGGCGCACGGTAAAAGAGGCCGGGCCTTCTACACCTGTTGAAATTATTGGACTTGCCAGTGTTCCCGAAACGGGCGACATCATGTACACTGCCGAAAACGAGCGCCAAGCACGCCAGCTTGCGGAAACGGTGGTCGCTAAAGGGCGCGAAAGTCTTATCAAATCCACGCAGGGCAAAATTTCGCTGGATGATTTGTTTAGCCAAATACAGGCCGGGCAAGTGAAAGACCTTAACGTGGTGGTAAAAGGTGACGTACAAGGTAGTGTAGAAGCGCTTCGCGGCTCGTTAGAAAAGCTTTCCAACGAGGAAGTGCGCGTGCGTACCATTCATACGGGTGTTGGCGCGGTCAGCGAGTCGGACGTTATGCTTGCTTCGGCTTCCAACGCGATTATTATTGCGTTTAACGTGCGTCCCGATGCTTCCGCCAAGATTACGGCGGAAACGGAGAATGTAGACATTCGCACTTACAGCGTTATTTACTCCGCCATCGACGATATTGAAGCGGCAATGAAAGGGATGCTCGACCCCGAATTCCGCGAGGTTATTCTCGGTCATGCCGAAATTCGCCAGATTTTCAAGGCGTCGGGCATTGGTACGATTGCAGGCTGTCATGTACTGGACGGCAAAATTACCCGTTCTGCCAAAATTCGCATTGTGCGTGACGGGCGCGTAATTTACGACGGCTCGCTGGATACGTTGCGCCGCTTCAAGGACGACGCACGGGAAGTGGCTTCGGGCTACGAATGCGGTATGGTATTTAAAAATTACAACGATATCAAGGAACTTGACCGTGTGGAAGCGTATATAATGGAAGAGATTCCCCGCTAATGAAAACGCGGCATATACGCATTAATGATGCGGTGGCGCGTACCGCGGCGGACGTAATTCGGTCGGAATTATCCGACCCGCGCATTGGCACGGTGGTGAGCGTGATACGCGCCGAAGTTACGGCAGATTTAAAATTTTGCAAAATTTGGGTAAGCATTTTAGACGGGCAAGGCAACCCGGACGAAACTATGCAAGCGCTTACCAAAGCATCGGGGTTTATTCGCCGCCGCGTTGCAGAGGTGGTAAATCTGCGCCACACGCCGGAGCTAACATTTATTTATGACGATTCCATTGCCTATGGAATGCGTATGCGAAAATTGATTGATGAGGCAAATAAATGAGATTTACAGAGGTAGCAAGCGTAATTAGAAAACACAAACGCTTTGCCATCGCGGGCCATACAGGTCCTGATGGCGACTCGATTGGCGCGTGCTTTGGGCTTGCGTTGGCGTTAGCCAAGCTAGGCAAAGAGCCTTTTGTTGTGCTGGAAAGATTTCCCGAGAAATTTAACATTATCCCCGGACGGCAATTTATTTGGGATAAAAAGGTTAAAGAGCTTGATGTTGAAGTTTTTATTGCCGTTGACTGTGCCGATGCGGATAGGCTGGGACCCGCAAAACCCCTGTTTGAACGCACTCCTGTCACCGTTTGCATTGACCATCACGAAACCAACGTGGGTTTTGCACAATTTAATCTTATTGATTTTGATGCATCATCCACCTGCGAAATGGTGTACGATTTAATTACCCCGCTGGTGGAAGCGGATTGGGACATGGCGTCCGCCATTTACGCGGGCATGGTGACAGATACGGGCGGCTTCCGCTACCGTGCAACAGCAGGCAGCACAATGGAAAATGTAGCACGTTTAATGGAAACGGGAATGCCCTTTACCGATATTTACAGCGAATTAATGAATAAACACAGCTTTGTTTCCGCCAAGGCACTTGGACTTGTGATTGCAAATATGAAGCAAGCATTAGACGGGCGTATTGTGTATTCCTGCGTTACGCGGGAAGAACTCGCCACCGTAGGCGCAAAACCGGGCGACCTTGACAGAACCGCCGAATATTTAATGAACACACGCCGTGCGGAAATTGCCTTCTTTGTGTACGAAAAAGAAAGCGCCCCCGAGGTAAAAATAAGCCTGCGCTCGTTAGATTTCCATGTTGGGCGGTTTGCGGCGGCTTGGGGCGGCGGCGGGCATCGGCTTGCTGCGGGCAGCACCGTGCGCATTCCCGTTGCGGAGATTGTACCGCAATTGCTGGAAGCGCTTGAAGCAGAACTTTTGGCACAAGAGGACAGCGAGTGAATATAATTGGCATAATTAACGTGTACAAGGAAAAAGGCTTTACTTCCCATGATGTGGTAGCCATTTTGCGCAAGGTGACAGGCATGAAAGCAGGTCACACGGGTACGCTCGACCCTAATGCGCAAGGTGTGCTGCCTATTTGTTTGGGGCGTGCCACAAAATTGACAGATTTTATAGTGGCGCAGGACAAAACTTACATTGCCGAAGTTGTGCTTGGGGTAGAAACAGACACCGCCGACATGACGGGCACAGTATTGCGCAGCGCGGAAAACGTTAAGATATATCTGAATGATTTTTCACGCGTGGCGGAAAGCTTTATCGGCGAAATTGAACAAGTGCCGCCCATGTATTCGGCAATTAAAATTGGCGGGAAAAAGCTGTACGAACTGGCGCGCGCAGGGCAAACCGTAGAGCGCAAACCCCGCAAGGTTCGCATCGACAAAATAAAAATTTTATCACACGAAGCCAACCGCTTTGTTATTGAAACAGCATGTTCCAAGGGTACGTACATACGCAGCCTATGTGCAGATATTGGCACGGCATTGGGCTGCGGCGCAACAATGGGGGAACTCACCCGCACACAAACGGGTAATTTTTTTTTAGAAAATGCCGTAAAAATTGATGAGTTAAAAAAAGCGGCGCAGGAAAATCGACTTGCCGAATATATTTTACCCGTAGATAGGGTACTCCCCTACCCTCGCGTAATGGTACGCGCCGCGGGCTTGCAAATGGCGAAAAACGGAAACACCCTGCCTCTTTCCATGGCAGAAGCGCCCTTCGCGGCGAGTGAAGAAAGATGCTGGCTATGCGCCCCAACGGGGGAACTTATTGGCTTATTCTCCCGCACGGAGGACGGCGGTCGCTTACGCGCCGAGGTTATGCTATGAAAATTTTATCAGGGCGCACGTTGCCCCAGCCCTGCGTACTTACGGTAGGCAAATTTGAAGGCATTCACCGCGGGCATAAGGCGCTGATTAAAAAAGTGGTTAAGATGGCACGCACGCGGGGAGTTAAATCCGCAGTTGTGGCATTTTCGCCCCATCCGAATATCGTGCTTACCCCAAACGATAATAAATATAAGCCTCTTTTTACGCAGGAAGAACGCGCTTTTTTATTAGGCAATTTCGGCGTGGATTACCTGCTGGAATACCCTTTTGATGTACATACAATGGCACTAAGCGCGCAGGAATTTTCCGCTGCGCTGTATCGTGACTTGCAAGCAAAAATAGTAATTGCGGGCGAAGATTTCCGCTTTGGTAACAACCGCGAAGGTACGGCGGCATGTTTACCCGTCGCACATGTCATTAAAGATTACGAAAATATTAGCACCTCTGCCATACGTGCGCTGTTAGATGAAGAAACACCGCAACTTACCCGCGCAGGGCAAATGCTTGGCTTCCCCTTTTTTGTCATGGGGCAAGTAAAGCAAGGGCGCAAGTTAGGGCGGGGACTGGGCTTTCCCACGTTAAATTTATACCCGGCGGTGGAAAAATTTCTTCCCAAATTTGGGGTGTATGCCACGCAAACCAATATTGGGGGGCATGTATTTAAAGGCGTTACCAATATTGGACTGCGCCCCACCGTAAACGCGGCGGAAACCATTCCCACCATTGAAACACACCTTTTCGATTTTAATGCCGATGCATACGGACGAGCCATTCGTATAGAATTTTTGCACTTTATACGGGAAGAACGAAAATTCCCAAACTTTGATGCACTTGCCGTACAAATAAAAAAAGACGCCAAAATAGCGGAAAATATTGCCATCTATGAGTAAATCTGATATGATGTGACTAGCTATACCAAATTTGGGGCAAGCTCATCGGTTATGCCCAGAAGGAGAAGAAAAATGCGTGCGTTTAGGAACTTGAAAATTGGGGTCAAGTTATTTTTAGGATTTGGGCTGGTAATTGCCATTGCAGGCTTTATCATTGTCCTAAGTATGCGCAACATGCGCCATGTAAACGAGGATATGTTTCTTATGCTGGACAATTCTATCGAACGATACAACATACTAAACATAATGCACGCCGATATTGTTGATTCGCGGCGTATTGTGGCTAATATGGCGTTTCGCCTTGGCGACCAAGCTGCGCTAGGTACATTACGTACCGAGGCATTAACGGGGCACGCCAATTTAATTAGAGGCATTGAAGAATATGAAGAAAATATGCGCAACGACCAATTAATAGACCCGCAACGGCAAGAAGAATTACTTAACGGCTCTGCACAATTGCGCACATTAATTAATCGCTACAGGAACGACATTATTGACGGCATGTTCCGCACCGCAAGCACAGGCATTGTGGGCGATGCACAAAGCCGTGATAACGTTGACGGCGTTTTTGCGGCGGGCGCATTGTTGTATGACCAAATTTCCAACCAATTTGAATTTTTGCGCAACGGCGCACTAACCACCCGCGATAACCGCACAAACGAGTTGATAGAACGCGCCGCATTTGTGCGCACAATGGCAACCGTAACCTCTATTATTACAATATTTATTGCCTTACTTATTGCGTATGGCATTACCCGTGCCATTTCTAAGCCATTAAAACAAGCGATGAATACGTTAAAGGATGTTTCCCAAGGCAAATTAGAGGTAAATATTAACCGCGATGATATTTCCAAGGACGAAACGGGCGACCTTACCCGCGACGTAGTTGTGCTTATTGACGTAATTAAGCGCATTGTGCAGGACTTATCCGACGCGCACCACGAATACATGGAAGTCGGCGACATGAAATATACGATAGACTTACACGGCTATCAAAATTCATTCGCGGAGGTAATTAAACGCGTAAACAGCATTTTTACGCAGAATACGAAGGATTTACTGTCCATGTCTGATATTCTTTCCAAGGTGGCGGAAGGCGACTTTAGCCAAACCGTAAATGTAAACAACTGGCCGGGCGACTGGGCGACCATGCCAAAATCCATTGTAGGGCTTACGGGCAACTTAAAATCCATAAACGATGAAATTAATGTAATGATTAATAACATCGCCGTTAAGGGTGATTTAGACTCCCTAATCACCGCCGAAAACTATAACGGCGACTGGAGCAAGCTTATGCAGGGGCTTAACAATATTAGCAAAGCGGTAAAAGCCCCCATCATGGCTATCAATATTGCTATGGAGGAAATGCAAAATGGTAACTTTGATTTAAATATCATCGACGGTAAAATTACAGCTGCGGGTTATAGCGCCGATGCTAATAAATACGGCGGTATATTTAAAACTATTATTCAAAATACCGATACTTCGTTTGCAAATGTAGATGGCTATATCAACGAAATTGAAAAAATACTTGCACAAATAGCCGTGGGCGACTTGCGCCAATCCATTTCGCGGGAGTATTTAGGCTCATTTGACTTGATTAAACGCTCGGTAAACAGTATTTCTACCACGCTTAGCAAGACCATGGGCGAGATTAGCGCCGCGTCCGAGCAGGTATTATCCGGAGCTAAGCAAATTTCCATCAGCGCAACCGACCTGGCAAACGGCGCACAGCAACAGGCAAGCAGTATAGAAGAGTTAAACGCAAGCATAGACGTAATTAACCAGCAAACCCAGCAAAATGCCCAAAGTGCCGCCGAAGCAAGCAACCTTTCCCGCAAATCAACGGAAAACGCAAACACGGGTAACGAAACCATGAAGCACATGCTTAGCGCAATGGAAGAGATTAAAACCAGCTCTAACGAGATATCCAAGATTATTAAAAATATTGAGGATATCACCTTCCAAACCAACTTGCTATCCCTTAACGCTTCGGTTGAGGCGGCACGTGCAGGTGAGCATGGGCGCGGCTTTGCCGTAGTAGCCGACGAGGTACGCAACCTTGCAAGCAAGTCACAGCAATCCACCATTGAAACGACGTCCCTTATCAACGACTCGATTAATCGCGTAGACGCAGGCAGTAACATTGCCGCGCAAACTAGCGAATCCCTTGCCGTTATTGTTAAAAACGCCGGCGAAATTTTGGAAATTATTAATAACATTTCCGCTTCGTCCAAAGAGCAGGCGGAATCTATTTCGCAAGTGAGTATTGGGCTTGCGCAAATTTCCAACGTTGTGCAGTCAAACTCTGCCGTGTCGGAACAGGCCGCCGCCGCTTCCCAGGAGTTAAATTCCCAGGCAGAGGTGCTTAGGCAGTTGGTTTCGTTCTTTAAGGTGTAGGACTGTAGGGTTGTGGGGGACGCTGTCCCCAAGGTCCCAGAGCGAAGACAAACCCCCAATCGAGCAATCGACTGGGGGTAAAATTTTTGATTTTGGAAAAAAATGTGAGGAAAAGC
>WQRX01000049.1 GCA_009786535.1 Defluviitaleaceae bacterium
CTCTCCGCCTTGGGCTTTGGTTTGTTTCTTTATTATACCAAAAACCCCGTCCATCCGGGCAAATGGACGGGGTTTGTCTTCAAACTGACCAACCGATTACAGATTGTAATCGGTTGGTTTGGAAACGTCAGCTACTTGGGGACGTACTCAAGTAGACTTCTTTTACTCCCTCACACGGGAGCGCACAAAAAAAGAGGTCGCCCATTAAGACAGCCCCTATCTTATGTTGACCTTGATACAATGGAACTGTTATGATTAATCGTAGAAAATATACATTTGGTCGTAGGAGAAAACTTTATGGTGTCAGAAAATTTATTAGTGTTTGCGTCTAAAAATTATGGATTTGATAAATCAACGCTTAATTTTGTAAGCGACTCCACTAATCAAATATATACTTTTCAAAAAAACGGAAAGCACTATTTTTTAAGATTTTCAAATCGCCCCGCTGAAAAAATCAGCGAAACAGAGGCCGAGATGGAATGGCTTTACTATCTTGCAAAAAACAATGTAAATGTTGCCTTGCCCCTTACGTCGGAAGACGGAAGTCTTGTTATTTCCACGCAAGACGATAGAGGGCATTACATTATCACGTCATTTGAAGCCTTAGTCGGGGAATTTTGGGACAAAAACAACCCGGTAAAATGGAATGAAAAAATCTTTTACAATTGGGGTAAGGTGATGGGTTGCATTCACAGCCTTACAAAAAATTTCAACCCATCGAGCACTAATGTTGTTCGCAGTACATTTTGTGGCAGATTTGCGCTGGATGATAGCGTAAAAAGCTGCCCTTCGGTGAACGCAATCGCCGAAGATTTAATCAAAGAAATGATGGCATTGCCAAAAGATAAAGATTTTTATGGGCTAATTCACAACGATATGCACCAATGGAATTTTCTTGTGGATAGCGATAAAATAAATGTCTTTGACTTCGATGATAGTTTGTATGGTTGGTTTGCTTTGGATATTGGCATTGCGCTTTATCATGCTTTATGGTGGGGGCGGAAAGATGATGCAGGAAATGATTTTACAGATAGTATAATTCTTAATTTTATTAAAGGGTATTTATCGGTGAACGATTTGAGTGATTTTTGGCTTGCAAAAATTCCGATGTTCATGAAATTTCGGCAGATATGTAAATTCAGTTGGTTTTTTGATGCCAATAACATAGGCGAACACCAAAGGGAGCGGATAAATAATATAGAGAACGATGTTCTGTTCTCAGACTGTGAAATAAAAGCTGCATTTTTCAAACGTCCAAAATAAGTAGTTATGAGCGACGCATTTTCTGTTCGATTTTTTCTCAAAAAAAATACGGCAAAGCAGAAAGCCATGAATTATAAGCGGTTCAGAGCTTTCTGCTTTTGTATCAATGTCGTTGTATAAACGCCCAAATATTTCACCACACAATTTTAATAATACCCATTAAAATACTTCTCTTGCTCGGGCGAAAGCACATCCAGCCCTAAGCCCATCGCCTTCGACTTCATAAGCGCAATCTCGCGGTCAACTTCCACGGGAATATTATACAAATCGGGCTTCATACCCTTGCCGTTTTTGGCGAGATGCTCCGCACCCATGGCTTGCAGGGCAAAACTCATATCCATAATATCTGCGGGGTGCCCGTTGCCTGCAACAATGTTTACCAGCTTTCCCTCGGCAAGCACGTTAAGGATGCGCCCGTCCTTCATATGATAGCCTTCGATAAAGGGGCGGCGAATTTCCTTTTTGGTAGACATTTTTTCCAGCTCTACGAGGTTTACTTCTACGTCAAAATGCCCTGCATTGGCTAGGAAGGCGTTATGCTTCATTACTTCGTAGTGACGGGCGGTGATAACGTCGTTACAGCCCGTTACGGTTACAAAGAACTCACCAATACGCGCGGCATCGTCCATTTTCATTACTTGGAAGCCGTCCATTACCGCTTCCATGGCACGCCAGGGGTTAATTTCGGTCACAATTACCCGTGCGCCCAAGCCTTTTGCACGCATGGCAACGCCTTTTCCGCAGAAGCCATAGCCCGCTACCACCACGTCACGCCCTGTAAGCATTACGTTGGTGGTGTACATAATTGAATCCCACACGCTTTGCCCCGTACCATGCACGTTGTCGAAGAGATGCTTGCTGTCGGCATCGTTTACCGCCATCATGGGGATTTTTAACGTGCCTTCGCGCACACGGGCTTTTAAGCGGTTAATACCCGTGGTGGTTTCTTCGCAACCGCCGATAAGATTTTCCGCATAATCCGCATAATCGCCGTGGAGTAATTGCATAAAGTCGCCACCGTCGTCAATGACGATGTGGGGCTTAAACTCCAGCGTTTTGCGTAAATGCTCCCAATATTCCTCTTCCGTTGCGCCGTGCCACGCATATACTTTGTAGCCTTGGGAAACCAAACCCGCGCAGATATCGTCCTTGGTGCTTAACGAGTTAGAACCCGTTATCGCTACATCTGCGCCACCCGAGGCAAGCACCTTGCCAAGGTACGCCGTCTTTGCCTCAAGATGTACACACACGGCAATACGCATCCCCTTAAAAGGCTGCTCCTTCTTGAACCGCTCCTCGATTTGCGAAAGAACGGGCATGTACTCCTTCACCCACTCGATTTTTTTGTTACCCGCGGGTGCCAGTGAAATGTCACGGATAATGCTGTCGCTCATACATTGCCTCCTGTTTGGATTTTGAAAAATCTAAAATCCTAATTATTTGCTTCCATAGTAGCACGAGGAAATTTTAACGCAATAGGACATATGTCACGCTGTGCATAACCCTGTTAAATTCCCTGTTAAATCCACAGGAATAAATCGTAAAAGGCTTGTGGAAATTTTGTAACACATTTGTTATAATACACCAGCCACGGGGGTACTTATCAACAGCCTGTGGAAAACACTGTGGATAACGCAGCTGCAACCGTACCAAGAATTGAGGAAAATCATGGATTTACGCACAATCTGGGCTGAAATGTTAAAGCAATTGGAATCTTCCGTTACACAAGCTACATACAATGCCTACATTCAACCTATGTCCCCCCAATCGTTCGAAAACGGCATTCTTTACTTAAAAACGCCCAATGACTTCCATAAACCGACCATTGTTCGGCGTTATTTGTTTTACATTAAACGCAGCTTACACGCCATTATGGATAACAATGACGTAGACGTACGCATTGTTTCGCCCGAGGATTTATCGGCTTCCGGTCCGGCGCGCCAAAAATTTGATAACTACACCAAAACCAACTTGCGCCCCCACTATGTATTTGAAACCTTCGTAGAAGGCAAATGCAACCAGCTTGCTTTTGCCGCCGCAAACGCCGTTGCCGATATGCTTGGCTCAACAGGGTATAATCCGTTATTCCTGTACGGCGGCGTTGGCTTGGGGAAAACCCACCTCATGCATTCCATCGGTAACCACGTGGCGGAATTAAATCCCGATTTAAAAGTACGTTATATTTCTTCCGAAACCTTTACCAACGAGTTTGTTACCGCATTACGCGAGCAAAAGGCATTACAGTTCAAAGAAAAATACCGCGACTGCGACCTTTTTCTCATAGACGATGTACAATTCCTGGAAGGTAAAGAATCTACTCAGGAAGAAATGTTCCATACCTTCAATGATATTTACAATAATAACAAGCAAATCGTTATCACCAGCGATGTACCCCCAAGCAAACTCACAGGCTTAGAGGAGCGTTTAACCTCCCGCTTTGCTATGGGCTTACAAGTTGACATTACTTTACCCGATTATGAAACCCGCGCCGCCATTCTCGACAAAAAAATGCGCCGCGAACAGGTAGAAATACCCGAGGAAGTAAAGGAATTTATTCTGCGCAACGTGGTATCAAATATTCGCGATTTGGAAGGCGCATTAAATAAAATAACCGCCTACGCGCGTTTATCCAACGTTCCTATATCCCTTCAACTTGCCGAGACCGCGTTAAAAGACCAGCTAAAGGGTCACCAGCCGCGCGAAATTTCCGTACCTTCTATTCAACAAATCGTTGCCGACCATTATAAAATTACCTTAGAAGAAATAAAATCACGCCGCCGTATACAGCGCATTGTTTTTCCGCGCCAAATTGCCATGTATCTTTCCCGCAAGCTTTTAACTGTTTCCCTCCCCGATATAGGACAGTTTTTCGGCGGTTTTGACCACACGACGGTTATGCACAGCTGTGATAAAATCGCCAACGAACTGGAATATGATGAAAAATTAAGGGAAACGATAGCCGAGTTGGAAAAAACAGTTAAGGGTGAATGATTAAATCCTGTGCAAAACAACAGATGAAATGTTAATAAAAATAATGTAAAATACCCGCTGTGGAAACGTGGGAAAATTCATCAAGTTATCCTTGGCTTTTATACAGCGGTTAAAGAATAAAAAAGGCTGTAAATAAGACATGGAACCGACTTTTCCACTAACCCACAGCCCCTAATACTACTGCTACTAATAAACATAAATATTATGAGGTGTTAAATGAAAATTACGTGTGACAAGGGCGTGTTACTTGAAGGCCTTAATCTGGTGGGGCGTGCAGTATCATCGCGTACTACAAAAGCGATATTGGAATGTGTACTTCTGGTTACGCGTGGGGGTAATGGGCTTACATTGTGCGGAAATGATTTGGAAATGAGCATAACCACAGCAGTACTTAACGCAGATGTGGAAGAACAGGGAACGATTGCATTAAATGCAAAATTGTTTACAGATATTGTGCGTAAAATGCCCGGGGACTATATCCATATAGAAGTGGACGATAAAGGCGTGGCAGAAGTAACCAGCGGCCGCGCCAAAATGAAAATTTACGGGCTCGCAGGGGACGAATTTCCCATTATTCCCGAAAAGGAATTGGAAAACATAAGTGTAAAGTACCGCATTAAAGCGGCAACGCTTCGCGATATGATACGACAAACTATCTTTAGCGTTTCTATGGACCAGAGTAAGTTAATTTTAACGGGCGAATTGTTTGAAATTAAAAATGGTCTGCTTCAAGTCGTGAGCGTAGACATGCATCGTATTTCCTATCGGTCCTATCGGTTTGAAGGGGAAGTAAGCGACCATAATGCCGTTATCCCCGCGCGGGCATTGCATGAACTAAGCCGTGTACTACCCGGCGACGAAGAAGGCGAAATTTCATTTTACTTCACGGATAAGCGTGTGGTGTTTGATTCGCCTATGTTTACGTTTGTTTCGCGGTTGCTGGTGGGTGACTTTATCCGCTACGACCAAATTTTTAATGAAGATTTTAATACACTGCTCACGGTTGAGCGTACGGTATTTTTAAATGCCTTGGAGCGCGCACTGCTGGTAGCGGGCGAAAATAAGTTGATTCCTATTAAAATGGATATAAAAGACGATGAGCTGGTAATGACGGCAAGCACATCGGAGCGCGGAACAGCGCATGACGAAATACCCTGCGGTACCGACGGACAGGATTTAACAATATACTTTAACCCGCGCTATATAATAGATGCATTACGCGCCATCGAAGAAGAACAGGTGCAAATTAAATTTACGGGCGCAAAAAGCGCTTGTACGGTGCGCGGTTTAAAAACCGAAAGCGAAGACGGCACTACCCCGCCCGACGACCAAAAATATCTTATCGTACCCCTGCGAGGTCCGGCGTAAATGTGGGTCCGCCGCCTAACGGCGGAGGCGTTTCGTAATTTACGCATTCCCGAGGCGAAGTTATCGGCGGGTATAAATATTTTGCACGGCGATAACGCACAGGGGAAAACAAATTTTTTGGAAGCGGTTTACTTCAATGCATTGGGAAGAACCCTACGTGCCGACCATTGTCGCGAGTTAATACCCATCGGGCAAGAAGAAGCACACACTTCGGCGGAATTTTGCCGCGATGGGGCGCAAGCAGGCTTTACGGTAGATGCGCGTGTGCGCCAGCAAAAAGGGAAGCATATCAAATCATTAAGCATAGACCGTATACCCATTACAAATACGCGCACGTTGTTTGGGAGCGTTCCCATCGTAAGCTTCTCGCCCGACGACTTACGTTTGATTAAGGCAGGACCAACCGAACGCCGCCGCTTTATGGATATAGAAATTTGCCAGCTTTCCCCCGTGTATTACCAAGATTTGCGTGCATATCACCGTGCGCTGCGTCAGCGGAATTTCTTGCTAAAGGCGGCGCAAAAAGACAAAAGCCAACGCGAAAGCCTTCCCGTTTGGGATATGCAGTTAATCCAATACGGCACGCGTGTAATGCGTACCCGCACAAGCTTTGTGGAAAAAATAT
The DNA here is from genome assembly GCA_009786535.1 of Defluviitaleaceae bacterium. Lineage (GTDB taxonomy): Bacteria > Bacillota > Clostridia > Lachnospirales > WQUN01 > WQRX01. Next base: position 6,248 of record WQRX01000049.1, read on the forward strand.
CGGCAATTGCAGGTACTATCCACCAAGAAATTACGCAGGGAAAAGAAACGCTTTACCTGCGATATAAGCCCGCTATTTTATGCGGCGGAGAATATGCCTCGGTGCTGGAAAAAAACCAAGCCCGTGACATAATTTTAGGGACAACCCAGCACGGTCCACACCGCGACGATATCACCTTTACCATACGCGAGCTTTCTGCCCGCTCCTACGGCTCGCAAGGGCAACAGCGCACCGCAGCACTATCCGTAAAACTTGCCGAAATAACCCTAATGCGTGAACGAATGGGAACGCTCCCAATTCTGTTACTGGATGATGTTTTTAGCGAACTGGATGCAGAGCGGCAAAAATTTTTACTGGCACAGGTGCGCGACGTACAAACTTTGCTCACATGTACAGGGCTGGAAGACGCAGCATCAAAAATGCCAAGCGAAAGCAACGTTTTAGAGATAAAAGACGGAAAATTACGGATTAGCTTTTAATCCCTTGACCTTACCTAGGAGGCATAACATGTCCGAATATTCAGCAGAAAATATACAAGTGTTAGAAGGGCTGGAGGGCGTCCGTCGCCGTCCCGGCATGTATATCAGCGGTACAAATGAAAAAGGGCTTCACCAGCTGGTCAATGAAATTGTAGATAACGCCGTAGACGAAGCGCTGATGGAGGCGTGCGACGAGATTACAGTTATTGTGCATAAGGACAATAGCGTAAGCGTGCGCGACAACGGGCGCGGTATCCCTGTGGGCATACAAGAGCAAACGGGCTTACCCGCGGTTACTGTGGTTTATACGATACTTCATGCGGGCGGTAAGTTTGGTAACGGCGGGTACAAGGTATCGGGTGGTTTGCACGGCGTTGGCGCAAGCGTGGTAAATGCGCTAAGCGAATGGACGATTATTCAAGTGCATAAGGACGGAAAAATTTATGAGCTTCGGCTTTCGCGTGGGCATGTAGTAGAGGAATTAACCGTGGTGGGGGATACGACCCATACGGGTACTTTTGTGCATTTTAAACCCGACCCGGAGATTTTTGAAAACCCTGTTTTCGACTTTGATATCATGAAAACGCGCTTGCAGGAAACGGCGTTTCTCACAAAGGGCTTGAAGTTTAACCTATACGATGAACGGCGTGACCCGCCCCGCCAGCGTATTTACTGCTACGAAGGCGGGATTAGCCAGTTTGTAGAGCATATCAACAAGAGTAAGACGCCGATAACGGACGAAATTTTCTATTGCTCGGCGAAATACGAAAACGTGCTTGTAGAAATTTCTATGCAGCATACGGACGGCTATCAGGAAAGTACGTACTCGTTTGTAAATAATATCAACACCCACGACGGTGGTACGCATATTACAGGCTTCCGCGCCGCACTTACTAAAACCCTCAACGATTATGCGCGTAATTTTAAGCTGATAAAAGATACGGACAAGCCCCTAAGTGGCGACGATGTGCGCGAGGGGCTAACGGCTGTGCTTTCCATTAAAATGGAAGAGCCGCAGTTCGACAGCCAGTCGAAGGGTAAGCTGGTAAACAGCGAAGCGCGAAGCGCCGTAGAGAGTGTGCTTGGCGAATATCTTGCCATTTTCTTAGAAGAAAACCCCAGCGTGGGTAAAATTATTGTGGAAAAATCCCTTCTCGCCGCGCGCGCGCGTGAGGCGGCACGCAAGGCACGCGAAAAAGTACGCAAAACCGTTTTAGAAGGCGGGCGCCTTCCCGGTAAGCTCGCCGATTGCAGTGAAAAAGACCCCGCTTTGTGCGAGCTCTATATCGTAGAGGGTGACAGTGCAGGTGGCTCGGCAAAACAGGCACGTACGCCTACCAACCAAGCCATTCTGCCCCTGCGCGGTAAGATTATGAACGTGGAAAAAGCCAGACCCGAGCAGGTGTTTTCCAGCGTGATTATTAAAGATATGATAACCGCTGTGGGTACGGGCATTCTTGAGGATTTTGATATTTCCAAGCTGCGCTACCACAAAATAATTCTTATGACGGACGCAGACGTAGACGGCTCGCATATCCGCACGCTTCTTTTGACCTTCATTTTCCGTTTTATGAAGGACCTTATCGCCGAGGGCAATATTTATATTGCCCAGCCGCCGCTTTACCGTGTGGAAAAAGGCAAAAAGGAATACTACGCCTTCTCTGACGCGGAACTAAACAACCTGCTGGAGCAAATCGGTCGTGAGGGCATAAAGCCTATTCAACGCTATAAGGGGCTGGGCGAAATGGACGCCGAGCAATTATGGGATACCACCATGGACCCCGAGAAGCGAATCCTACGCCAAGTAAACTTAGACGATGCTTACGAGGCGGATATGATTTTCTCCCAGCTCATGGGCGACAAGGTAGAGCCGCGCCGCGAATTTATTCAGGAATTTGCGCTGATGGTTAAAAATTTGGATGTGTAGAAGATTAAAGGATTAGGTGCAAGTTCTTGGGGTTCGTTCGCCCCCAATGTTTTAATCAGTTGACCTTAAAGGAGAATTTCAATGTCCGACCGAATACATGGCGTCGATATTTCAAAGGAAATGCAGGAATCATTTATTGCGTATGCGATGAGCGTTATTGTTGCAAGAGCGCTGCCCGATGTTAGGGACGGGTTAAAGCCCGTACACCGAAGAATTTTATATGCAATGAAGGAATTAAACTTGAACCCCGGTGGGGGATACCGTAAGTCGGCAAAAATTGTCGGTGATACGATGGGTAACTACCACCCCCATGGTAATAAAGCGATTTATGACGCCATGGTACGTATGGCGCAGGACTTTTCGATTCGCTATTGTCTGGTGGACGGGCACGGCAACTTCGGCTCAATGGACGGTGACGAACCTGCGGCGGACAGGTACACGGAAGCAAAATTGACACGGCTTTCCATGGAAATGCTGCAGGATATTGACAAAGAAACGGTTAATTTTGTGGATAACTACGACGGTTCTTACCAAGAGCCGAGTGTACTGCCCTCACGTTTTCCGAATTTGCTGGTGAACGGCTCCACGGGTATTGCGGTGGGTATGGCGACAAATATTCCCCCGCATAACTTGACGGACGTGATTGAAGCCGTGCTTACACGCGTATCCGATATGCGCGAAGGGCGCGAAACAGAAATAAGTACGCTAATTAACATTGTAAAAGCGCCCGACTATCCAACAGGGGGCGCGATTTTAGGTACGGCGAGTGTGCGCAATGCCTATAAAACGGGGCGTGGGCGCGTAGTGGTACGTGCAGACGTAGTTATCGAACCGCTGGGCGGGAGCGCTTCCGGCAGCAGCGGGCGCGAGCAGATTCGTGTAACCGCCGTGCCGTATCAGGTGAATAAAGCCGAAATGGTGAAAAAAATCGCCGATTTGGTGAAGGATAAAAAAATCGACGGCATTACCGATATTCGGGACGAATCGAACAGAAACGGCGTGCGCGTTATCATTGAACTACGGCGCGACGCAAACGCGAATGTGATTCTTAACCAGTTGTACAAGCTGTCCAGCCTGCAAACGAGTTATGGCATTACCATGCTTGCGCTTGTGAATAACGAGCCGAAAATTCTTAATTTGGCGGAGTTGATTGAGTATTATATTTTGCACCAAAAAGACGTAATTACGCGCAGGTCGCAATTTGATTTGGACAAGGCGGAACGCCGCGCCCATATCTTGGAGGGCTTGTTAAAAGCCCTTGACCATATCGACGAAATTATCCGTATTATCCGTTCCAGTAAGGACGACAGCGAATCGCTTCCCCGCTTGATGGAGCAGTTTGGCTTTAGCGAAGTGCAAGCAAAGGCGATACTCGACATGCGCTTGCGTACATTGCAAGGGCTTTCCCGCGACCGTTTGGAGGCGGAATATAATGAACTAATGGCGCTGATTAAAGAGCTTAGGCACATCTTGGACAACGAAAACCGCTTGCTGGAAGTGCTTTCCGAAGAGCTTGGCGCCGTGCAAAAACGCTTTGGTGACGAGCGCCGTACCGCGATTTTAGCCGACATCGGCGAAATTTTAGACGCGGACTTAATTGACGAGGAAGACAGCGTGATTACTTTGTCGCACATGAATTATATTAAGCGGATTGCGCTTGATACTTACCGTGCGCAAGGGCGCGGCGGGCGCGGCGTAGTGGGACTTAAAACCCGCGAAGAGGACTGGGTGAAAGACCTCTTTGTTTCCAGCACTCATGACCAGATTTTATTCTTTACAAACTTTGGGCGCGTATACAAAATGCGCGCATTTGAGATACCCATCGCGGGGCGTACCGCGCGGGGTATGGCAATGGTGAATTTGCTCAACTTAAATCCCGAGGAAAAAATTGCGGCAATGATACCTATCTCTGTAGATAGTGCGGGAACGTTCCCGGATGCGGAAGAATACCTTATAATGGTGACGCGCAACGGCGTGGTTAAGCGCACGCTGCTTTCTGCCTTCGCCAATATTAACCGTTCGGGCTTAATTGCGTTAAACATTCGCGAGGACGACGACCTGATTGCCGTGCTTCGCAGTGACGGACGGCGGGAGATTTTTCTGGCTACGGAGCGCGGGCGGGGTATCCGCTTTGCGGAAAGCCAGGTACGTGCAATGGGGCGCACGGCAAGCGGTGTACGGGGTATTAAACTGCGCACGGGCGACCGCGTAGTAGGCGCGACCGTTGCCGACGAACAGGTTTTGCTTGTTTCCTCCAAAGGCTACGGCAAGGGAACGCTCTTAGAGGACTGCCGTGGGCAAAACCGCGGCGGTATGGGCATTATCGTGTATAAAACAGGCGAGCGCACGGGTACGCTTGTGGGTATTACCGCTTGCGGGCAGGATAATGAGAACGACGAGTTAATGCTCATTAACTCGGAGGGCGTAATTATCCGCATACGCATCGCGGATATCAGCGTGCAGGGGCGCTATGCTTCGGGCGTTAAGCTGATTAATATGGACGAAGGCACAACCGTTGCCGCTATGGCAAAAATTGTTGATGGCGCGTTGGAATCGGAAACCGACAATGGCGAGCCCGAGGAGGATATGTAATGAGTAATTACGAATCTTATTTGCCGCACATTAACGCTGAAGAGGGCATTAAGCGCGTGATGAATAACAAAAAACTCTATTACAACATGTTAACCCGCTTTAACCTGCGCGAAATGGCGGACAAACTCACACAGGCGGTAAAAGAAAGCGAAAACGAAGCAATCGGCTTTTCCGCGCACGCCCTAAAGGGGACGCTGGGTAATCTTGGCTTTCCTACTTTGTTTGCGCTTACCGGCGATATTGAAGCGCACGCCAAAAAAAATGAACCCGTAGACCATTTAATGGGCGGGTTCAATAGTTTGGTATCCGAGGTGATTGTGGTGATAGAGCGCTTTTTAGAGAACGAAAAATAAACTACCTCCCAAGTACGCGAAAGGCTATCTGTGTGGGAAGTAACATGCCCAAGCGTTCGCGTGCTTGTTGCTCGATATACGCATCGCTTCCTATGAAAAGAAGTTGGCGCTGTAACGCCTCATGGGCTTCCAACGCGCGTTCAATTTCTAATTCAATTTGCGCTATTTCATGCCGCAGCGAACCGTATTGGGATGCCTGCGCCATAGCTACATAGCCAAAAACGACAACAAGCATAGCCCAAAATGTAAGATACAGCAGCCACTTAAAACGGCTTCTTTTTTTTATGGGCGGGGTGGGTGTTTCCACGAACTACACCTTCTTACGGATAATTTTCCAATTGCGTGTTGCTTTTTGGGCTTTTATTTTGCCATAGCGCCCAAAGGTACGCAAGCGTTTTTGCGCTTTTTGCGCTACCTTTTTTGCAGGGGGGGATAGAAAAGCAAAAAACATACGGAGGGGGAGCAAAACAATACCTATAACAGCGGAGATAATTTTTTTTACATATTCTACCAGGGCGACGGCGAGCTTTACAACGTAAGGACTTATTGCGGCAAAATAAAAAGCCGCACCTACCGCCATGCCAAGTAAGGTAAATGGGCGAATTTCTCCATAATTGCGGTGCAGCATATAATAGAAAACGAGAATGGTAACGGCTAGCCAAAAAAGTACATCCTCCACCTGTACCGCCCATTTTTTATGGGGCGCTGTACGGCGAAGGACGCGAAAAAAATCGTAAAACAAGCCTACTGCGCCGCCAACCATAACGGTGGTTAAAAATAACCACGCCTGCGCAGGCATGGAGAGAATCATCTAAACATACGCCCAAGCAGTGATTTTGCTTTGGCGGGACCGCCTGCATTTTCATAGGTAACGCCGTCAATCTCGCCGGACACTGCTAACTCGCCGCTGTCAAGATTAATCTTGCTAACGTGAAGATTGCCGCCCTTGATGATGATTACGCCCATTTCTGTTTCGCCGATTACGGATTCTTCATCAAAGGAAATAACGTCGGTTAGTCCCGTAACCAGCACTTGTTCGCGCCTGTCTATTTGTAGGCTGTGGCGCGACGGGCTGCGCTTGCGTTCATCGGTAATGGTTGGGCGGTCGGGCTTTTGTGGTTGCATAGGCATGATAAATTCCCCTTTTGTGTTTTTTATCATGTATATGCGGGGCGATTGGGGATTAAAACCTTTTGGAAAAAAATTCGACAAAAAACTGTCACAGGACACAGCGACCATGGCTAAATTTTAATTTGTCTGTTACAGTTTATGCATACAACAAGACAAACTTAAAATATCGCATATGACCTACGTTTAAGGGGTAAGCTTATGAAAAAATACATGACAGTTTTCGTTTTGTGCATTTTCGGATTATTCTTGACATCTTGCAATCAATATAATTATGGTGAAATTAATTATGAAGAAACGGACAAGCAAATAATCGTTGAAAATGTTTATACATTACCCTTTTTCGTTGACTATGTTTATATGTCTATAGTAAATTTTGAAGACGGTGAAATTCAAATCACCGTGGTGAACAATTCCGATTATGAATTTTTTACATGGGGAAACATACCTTATTATTACTATTATGCTGGTCAAAATATAAAATTCGACATATGGGACGGGGAAAATTGGGTTGCAATTATTCATTTATCCGTTATGGAAACAGACCTGATAGGCACAATTTCACCACCGGAAAAAATTTATATTGCGCCCCATTCAACCGCAACCATCGCACATGATATAAGATTATATCCTTTGCCAAGCACAGCATCTCAACTAAGGATTAGAAAACATATTTACATGGATACAACACATTTCCCTGATGGAATATTAAATATTCTTCGTAATGCACATGAAGCGGACGCAAATTCTTGGTTTCATTTGCCGGGGCTTCCAAGGCACACGCTAACACTGGAATTTAAATGGGAGGGTTTTAATATTCCCCCTACCTGTCTTCCCTAAAATAATTCAACCCCAACCCCGCAGGGGCGGCGTGTTCCTTTATGGGGCGTATGCTGGTGAAAATAAGGACCAGAATGGTGGCGATGTAGGGCAAGGTATCATAAATTTGCATGGGAATGCCGAGGGGTAAATAGAACCGAGTAACCGTTAATGCGCCGAACAGCAGTGAGCCAAATACCGCGCGGGCGGGGCTCCATGTGGCAAAGATAACCAGCGCTACGGATATCCAGCCAAAGCCCTGTACGGCATTGTGTACCCAAATGCCCGAGGTAGTGACCATAATAATGTACATACCGCCGATGCCGCATATTCCGCCGCCAATACAGGTAGCAAGGTATTTATAGCGGGCAACGGGAATGCTTGCCGCATCTGCTGCGGCGGGGTTTTCGCCTACGGCGCGCAGGTTAAGCCCCACGCGGGTGAATTTGAAGAAAATTGCAAGCACGATGGCAATGAGAATGCCAAGGTAAACGAGGACATTGTAATTGAAAAACATTTCCCCAATGATGGGAATTTCCGACAAGAGGGGAATGCGCAGTTGGCGGAAGCCTTCCCGCGCGCGTGCGCTCACGGTAAGGAAGCCCACGGGCGAACGCCGTCCAAAAAATTCTCCAAGGAAGTTGCCTACGCCAATGCCAAACATGGTAAGGGCAAGTCCTGTCACGTTCTGTTGCGTACGCAACGTGACCACAAGTACGCTGTATATCAGCGCCCCAAGTGCGCCCGCGATAAAGGAGAAGGCTATCGCAACGCAAACCGCAAGCCACGGGGCAAGGTCAATGGCAAGCCCCATTTCCAGCAGGAAAACGGACACAAGACCGCTTAGCGCGCCCATAAACATCATGCCTTCTACGCCTAAATTCAGGTTGCCCGATTTTTCGGTTAAAATTTCCCCCATTGTGCCGAAGAGGAGCGGCGCACCCGCCAGTACAGCGGCGTTGAAGAAATTTATAAAGGTGTCCATTATGCTGCGCCCTCCTCTTCAAAGGAAGCATCTGCCGGCACTTTTACATTACGCACTACGCGGTACTGCACAAAAAATTCGCACGCAAGCATGGCGAAAAGGATTATCCCAATTAGTACGGCGGCAATGGTTGCGGGTATCATAAAAATGGTTTGGATGCGTACCGCACCGCGCTCCAGCAATGCAATAAATAAGGCGACGGGTACCATCACAATCGGGTTAAGGCGCGAAAGCCACGCCACAATAATTGCGGTAAAGCCTACACCGCCTGCCGTGGTTTCGTTTAGTGTAAAGTCCGCGCCCGAAACCTGCCAAAAGCCCGCAAGCCCCGCAATTGCGCCCGACAAAATCATGGTGCGCATAATAATGTGCCCCACATTCATGCCTGCGTAACGTGCGGTGTTTTCGCTTTCGCCTACCACAGTCAGCTGGTAGCCCTGCTTACTGCGCGAAATATAGAGATACACAAGCACGGTAAACACAAGCACCATAATCCAGCCGATATGAATGCCGAAAACCTGTGGTAAACGCGCAGCAGCGGGGAACATGTCGATAATCGGGTGCAGTGTACCCGCACTGCGCCACGGACCGCTTTGCAGGTAGGAGATTATGCCCAGCGCAACGTAGTTAAGCATAAGGGTAAACAATGTTTCGTTCGTGCCCCAGCGGGCGCGGAAAAAGGCGGGGATTAGCCCCCACAAGCCCCCCGCAATTGCGGCGGCAAGCCCCATGGTAATAAGAAGCACAGGGCGCGGCATATTCGGGTGGAAAAGTGCGAAATAACTCGCCGCTATGCCCCCGACCAGAATTTGCCCTTCTGCGCCGATATTCCAGAAGCGCATTTTAAACGCAAGTCCTACGGCAAGCGCCGCGCCAAGGAGCGGTATAAAAATGCGAACCTTTTGGTTAAAGCCAATGCGTCCGCCAAAGGCGGAATTTATCATTTCTAAGTACACGCGCAGGGGATTATGCCCAAGTGCGATAATAATTAGCCCGCCGATAATCAGCGCAATAATTAACGCCGCCGCGCGTATGCCCCACGCGTGTAAGGCGGGAATGGTTTTTCGCCGTGCGATGCGTAGGCTCATGCTATTTCCTCCGTGGGGCGTGCAGAAGTATGCTGCTGTGCCATTAGCAAGCCTACTTCCTCTTTGGTGGTATCGGCTGCGTTTACCGTGCCTGTAATTTCGCCCCCGCATAAGACCATAATGCGGTCGGCAATTTCTAAGAGAACGTCCAAATCTTCGCCAATAAATAAAATGGCGACGCCTTTTTTCTTCTGTTCGTTAAGCAAATCGTAAATGGTATGGGCGCTGTGTACGTCCAGCCCCCGTGCGGGGTACGCCACAATTAACACACGCGGAACAGACGCAATTTCGCGCCCGAGAAGCACCTTTTGTACATTGCCGCCTGATAAGCGCCGCACTGTTGTGCTTACGCTTGGGGTTGCGATTTTTAACCTATCAACCAAGCGCTGCGCTAAATTGCGGGAATAGGCGCGGTCGGCAAAGGGTCCGCGGTTGCGCTTGTAATGGCGCAGCAGCACATTGTCTGTCATGTCCATGCCCGCGACAAGCCCCATGCCTAACCTATCCTCCGGCACAAAGGCAAGGGAAATACCCAGCGTGTTAATCTCCTGCGGGGATTTGCCTAAAATCGAGATGGCTTCCCCTTCTGCCGAGGGGTAAAACGTTACTGTTCCGCCTTCTTGCGCGGGACATAAGCCCGCGAGGGCTTCGCACAGTTCCTTTTGTCCGCTGCCCGCTACCCCCGCTACGCCCAAAATTTCTCCCGACTGTAAGGTAAATGCGGCGTTGCGTAAAAGTGTAATTCCCTCGGGGGTGGTAACGGATAGGTTTTCTGCCACCAGCCGTTTTTCCTTGTTTTCGTAGACGGGGCGGTCTATGCTTAGCTTTACGGCCTTGCCTACCATCATTTCGGTGAGTACGTTGCGGTCGGCGTCGCAGGTATGTACCGTACCTGCCGTTTTTCCTTTGCGCAGCACATGTACGCGGTCGGAAACGGCAAGCACTTCGTGCAGTTTATGCGTGATAATAATTATCGCCTTGTTATCGTTGCGCATTTTGCGCAGCGTTTCGAACAGGCGGTCCGATTCCTGCGGCGTGAGTACCGCTGTAGGCTCGTCCAAAATGAGAATGCTTGCACCGCGGTACAGCACCTTCACAATTTCTACCGTTTGTTTTTCGCTTACGCTCATATTATAGATTTTCTTGTTTGGGTCAAGGGAGAAGCCGTAGCGCTCACTAATTTCCGCCACTTCCCGGGCCGCTTTTTTACGGTCAAGGAAATGCGCTCCGGACAAGCCCAGCAAAATATTTTCGGTAGCCGTTAGCACATCTACCAGCTTAAAGTGCTGGTGCACCATGCCAATGCCTAAATCAAACGCGTCCTTGGGTGAAGTAATATGCGAGGGTACGCCGTTAATTTCCATTTCTCCGCCGTCGGGGTGGTAGATGCCCGCAAGCATGTTCATTAACGTGGTTTTGCCGCTGCCGTTTTCTCCCATTAGGGCTAAGACCTCGCCCCGCTGCAACGTAAAGTCAACCCCTTCGACGGCGATAACTCGGTCGAAGGTTTTGGTTACGTTATGGAGTTTTACCGCCAATGTTGTGTTCACTTAAGCAAATCTCCTTACGGTGGCTTCACTCCCGGCGCCTACGGTTTGTTATATAAAGCCTAGTCTATAACTGTTATACCCTCAATGATATACGCAAACGACGGCGCGCTCATCCGCTCGAAGAATACATCCCCCGGTGCAAGAATTTGGCGCACGGGCGCACCCATGTCGCTAATGTGCCTGCCGTACAGCGGGCCTGTGAAGGGGTTAAAGCCGCCTACGATGCGGGCTTCCGCCTCTGCCATTGCTTGTGCTGTGTTGGGTACTACGGTGTTGGGGTTAAGCTCGGTCATTACTACCATGCCCTCTTCCCAGCCGTAAAGCACGTCGGTACGGATAGGGTTGCCTTCTACTAAATTGCGCACGGCGTAGGTAAGGTATACCTCCCACGCAAACATGGGTGCGACCAGGAAAGCGTCGGGCGCTTCCACACGCATACAGTTGTTATAACCTACACTCCATACGCCGTTGGCTTGCGCTACGGTTTGGGTGGTGGGGCTGTCTGCATGTTGACCCAGTACGTCTGCACCGCGGTCAATCAGCGCTTGGGCAATTTGCCCCTCCAAGGTAGGGTTATTCCATACGCCCATGAACTGTACGTACATGGTAACATCGGGATTTACCGACCGTGCGCCAAGGTAGAAGGCAGTAAGCCCTGTAATAACCTCGGCATTTGGGTGCGCGGCTACGAAGCCAAGCACATTATTTTCTGTGCGAAGCCCGGCGGCTACGCCCGATATAAAACGCGCTTGCGACATGTTACCAAAATAAGTATGGAAGTTGGGAAGCCCTGCGTCCATAGCAAGGTTGCCCGTAGCGTGCATAAAACGCACATCGGGGAACTGCTGTGCGGCCTCATGCATCATAGGACCATGGCCAAAGCTGGTGGCGAAAACCATGTCTGCACCCCAGTCTACCGCTTCTTCAATAGCAGTAACGGCGGCTGCCCCGGGGGCAATGTTCCAAAAGTTAAGTACCTGTGTGTCGTGGTTGATGCCAAGTGCGTGTACCATAGCAAGTGTTCCCGCGTGCTGGCGGTAGGTGTAACCGCGGTCGGCAACGTCGCCGACATGTATAAAGGCCAGACGGACATTATCGAATGTCAAGTCTGACCTATCACCGGAAGAACCATTTTCGCCGCATCCTGTAAGCAAAAACGTACTTAAGAGCAGCAACACCGTGGAGATGAAAACTTTAACCATTTCAAACCACCTCGATAAATTTTTTGCGGTGAGGCATCGCGCATATTTGGCACGCCCCCCGCTTCGCTTAGAGTATGTGGCACGATTTGATATACGTCAATTGGGCAACCGCTCTGAAAATTTTGTCGGCAATTGTAAAATCCTTGTCAAATTTGTACAAAATTTTTATAAAGTATTGCGCGATTTAAAACGGCGTGCTATTTTAGTTTTTAGAGCAAAATGCAAAACGGCGAAGGGAGCGGTTCCTCATGAACTGTATTAATCGCATAATACACTTGGTTGGCGAGGGGCGCTGCGTCCCCGTCACACAATTAAATACAGCGGTAGCGCAAGCGGCGTAAATATCAATAATAATTTGATATTTACGCCGTTTTTTTATACCAGCGCCAAAGGCGCACCCCGCAGAAAGCGGGGTTTGGGGCAGCACCCCAAGTTAAAAGGAGGCAACACATGGAAAACGAAACAAGTTTTTTTGCCCGCTGGTGGGATGCAACCAGCAAATCACAAACCGCCCACCGCGGCGAAAGCATTCCCTCGCTTATCATCAAGGGTTTACAATCAATGCTGGTAATGTTTGGCGCAACCATTATTGTGCCGCTTACCCTAGGCATGAGTCCGCAGGTTACCCTCTTTGGTATGGGCATAGGTACGTGGATTTTCTTGCTGCTTACCAAGGGCAAGTCCCCCCTTACCATGGGTTCCAGCTTCGCGTTTATGATTGGTGTGCTTGGCGTAATCGACCCCGTTGCAGGTCCCTTCGCCAACGGAAACTACACCCATGACGAACGTCTTGCCTACGCCCTGGGCGGTATCCTTGCCGCAGGCGTTGTATATATGTTCTTCTCCATTCTTGTAAAATTTATCGGCGCGGATAAATTTATGCGCATTTTGCCCCACGCTGTAACGGGTCCCACGGTGGTACTTATCGGCGTTACCCTGGCACCCCATGCGGTAAACCAGTTTTCCACCAACTGGATACTCGGTCCGCTTACGCTCATCATCATTGTAGCGGTTATGATGTTTGGGCGTGGAAGAATGCAAGCCTTCCCCATACTCATTGGCTTAGCGGGGGCATACCTTGTTGCGGTAATTATGTCCGTTGCAGGAGCGGAAAGCGCAGCGGGCTACGCCCTTATCGACTTTTCCGCCGTATCCAATGCGCGTCTCTTTGGCTTGCCCCCTTTTATGACGCCCCGCTTTGCCCTTGCGCCTATTCTTATGCTTGCGCCATTCTCCCTTGCTACCGTGTCTGAAAACATTGCCGACCACGTAATCGTCGGGCAGGAAATGGGGGAAGACCTGCTTCGCGGCAAGCCGGGTCTTAGCCGTACCTTATTTGCCGACGGTTTACAGTCCATGTGTGTAGCCGCCTTCGGCACACCCATGAACACAACCTACTCGGAAAATGTGGGCCTGCTCATTATCACTAAGGTATTCTCCTCTGTGGTTGTTGCCATTGGTGCGGGCTTTGCGGTTATTCTTGGGCTTTCCCCCGCCTTTGCGGAGGTGGTGCGCTCCATTCCCGTATCCATTATTGGCGGCGCGTCCATTATGCTGTACGGCATGATAGCCTCAATAGGAATGCGCAACGTAAAAGAACATGTAGACCTTAATCTGGAGAAATACCTAATCATCATGTCTGTAATGCTGGTCACGGGCATAGGAATGCGCTTTGGTACGCCCATCGTCATAGAAATTGCCGAATCCAATGTACGTCTGGACCGCATGAACCTGCCCGTAGCGATTATTCTGGGTGTATTGCTAAACGCAGTGCTGCCTAATCAGAAGAAGAACAATGCGTAAAAAGTGACACGTTTAAGATGATGGGGTTATTAAAAACGAACCCTTATGAATGTTTATTTCGCCATGTTAAACTGTGAGAGCGGGTGATTTGCTCGGTTTGCGTCGAATGATTTTGCTTATGATACGCGCCGGTGCGCGTCTAATTGCGCAAAATCACGCCGTCGGCGCCTCGCAAACACCCCGCTCCCACGTTAGTTACGACAACGCATAAATGTTTTGCTTGAAAACACATTACGAATTTTGCGGCAAACACGCATTTTACAAGTCACAACAAACTGATAATTTGGATAAAAAGGTGACTGTTCTGTGAAATGAATATCATATCACCCACAACTGCTTGGATAATGCCCCTATGGAGAACTTCTTTGGATTGTTAAAGTCGGAATTGCTGTATTTGCAGAAATTTGATAGCATGGAGCATTTCATTAACCAACTCCATAATTATAAAATCCTAACATGCGGCTTATTTTTTGGCGAACAGTATGGGATAAAAAAAGTTAGGAAGCGTTTTCAATTATACCCATCGCAGCTTTGAACGCCAGTGCTAGTGCGCCTTTTTCGACGGGTATAAACTTACTATACAATTCGATTTTTATTGAAATGTTATGGACAGGCACAAATGCCCCCTTGTGTTTTTTACATGGAATCCATGGTTTAATTTCATAACTCCCTTTTTTGTAACGACAAAGGGTAACTAGTTGGAATCCTTTTGACGCCGAAGCAATACTTTTTTTATTTGTATATACTTGCAGTCCAAAAGGCATATTTTCAACGTATTCTTTTGAGTAGCAAGCATCAAATACTATAGTCAAGAAATTTTCAAGTTCGGTGTCGTTATACCCTGATTCTAATGTATAAAAAATATCTAAACTCCTTGTGTCATACTCAACATTGGGATTTATACCTGTTGGTATACCTACCAGCTTTCCGTTTAAATCATAATACACGGCGATGTTGGTAAAGTCATACATAGTGACACATCCTTTTTATCTAATAAGAATTGGAATAATTTCTATTCCCAATCTTGCGGCTTCTGCCATTGCTCTGGTAAATTGTTCGTGTAGAGCAGGCGTAGGATTAATGGGTATCGCTATTTCAAGAAACCTTTGCCTCACTATACAATATACAACAACAAGCAAATATAAGTGTTACCCGTTGAGCGTTCAAATTTTCCATTCAATTTGAACGCTCTCGCTTGTCGCTCGGATTTGTGATATTAGCCCGTCAACCACAAGCCGAACTTGTCCCGCAGTGGTGGGTAAATTGTGTCCTCCTGTTATGCCAAAATATTAACCCCAACTATTGGCGGTGGTGCAGATGGTTGGTTAAACGGAAATGTCCTTGTGTTGTTAGCCATTTGTTCACGCATTGAAGCAACCATTTCTTCCATGCCACGGTTTATGAGTTCTTGCATTTGTGGGTTGCTACTTAGGGATTCAACATTTTGCATAACGCCAAGGGCGGTGTTGGTAACATTTTCTACATGTGATTGTGCGTTAGAGCGGTTTAATGCAAAAATTTGATTTTGAGAGCCACTAACCATTTGTTGCGTATTGTTGTGCATAGAAAGAGCGTTTGCAAAAAGGTTTTCCAGTTGTTCACGTTCGCTTGTTCGTTGTGATTCTGAAAAATTTGCGTTGTTGTCAATTTGGTTTAGTGTATCTTCTACAAGCCTTGTCATTTCGCTTATGCTTCGTAAACGTGTGTTGTCGTTGCCGTCATTTTCAAACAAAATATTTCTTGCAGAAGTGGGGTGTGAAGGATTGCTAATACCCCAACCGCCCTCTTGTTCAAGTCTTGTTCTGCTTTCGTTTAGTGCGTTACGCATTTCGTCTGTTACATGGGTTGATTCCGTTGGTACTTGTGCAGGGGCTGTATTGTAGACGTTGCCCGTTGGGTAAAATAATGTACTTACGTTGTTTATCATTGTGAACACTCCCTAAAAAATAAAATTCATGTTAGTTGTTAAACACGCCAAGACATTGTAGAGCCTTCATCCTCCAAACGCCTTGCTTCGTTTTCGTTATTTTCCCTTAAACTTTCAAGTTGTTGGCGCATGAGTTCCGCCCATGATGGTCTATCTTCTTCGGGTAATTCAAGTAATGACCGTCTTTCATCTCCACGACCACCGCCTCTGCCCATAACCCAAGAGCTTACATTACCATCTCTGTCAATGATTGTTCCCCTACCCATAATTTCAAATCCGTTTTGCCTTGCCCAATTTTCGTGTTGTGGCACAGTATACTCCCCATCAAGCACTAAAGCCTTAAAGCGTACCATTTCTTCGGGGTCGTCTGCCATTTTACGAAGCACATTTGGGTGTATGCCTATATTTCGTATGCCAGTTCCGTTAAAAGCTGATGTGTTGTTGGAAATATTCCAGTTAGGCATCATTTGTTGCAAAGAAGAAAGTACATCATTAGCCGACATTCTGCCGCCGTCCTCTTGCATACTTGCAACGCTTGCCCTTGCTCGTTGGTAAGAAGTAGGCGATACCCAACTTCCATTAATGTTTACATTCACGCAAATCACTCCTTAACTATTTTATCTGTCTACTTTTCCTATCGGATAGTACGATAGACAAATAAATGGTTATGGTGTGAACGACGCTTTTTTTGCCGTGAACTACTTAAATTCTTCC
>WQRX01000050.1 GCA_009786535.1 Defluviitaleaceae bacterium
ACTTTTTTCCTCTTTCACGCTTTTCCTCACATTTTTTTCCAAAATCAAAAATTTTACCCCCAGTCGATTGCTCGATTGGGGGTTTGTCTTCGCTCTGAAGCGGATAAAATCCGCCTTTTTTAATTTGATTACCCTAAAATTAAATTAAATCCTGACCATGGGTCATTAATTGCTATATTTAATATGGTACAAGCATTCTCTAGTTAAAATTAAATTATTAACTGGATTAACTCCTGTAAAAATATTCGAGTTTAAACAATATAAAAAAGTGGCTTGCACTTGGTTAGTTAATGTAAAGAAATTACTCGGGGTTGGGTTACCGCCACGTATACGCCTTGCAATAATATCACGTTCAATATATCCATTACGAACCATACGCCCGTTCACATGCTCATGGGCGTGACGCAAGCGAGCAAAAAGTGTAGGCTCTGGGCTATAAAAGTCGCGTAAAAAATCGTGATGATTAATTAAAAATATAATAAGGTCATCATCGACATTTATGTCGGATTGAATTAAATCAAAATATTGGCGTTTGTTATAATTATTAATAGGTGGATAATAAGGCGAGTGGGAATCCCTGGCTAATGCTCTAAACTGTATAATTTCAATAAGATCCCCTTGCTCCAACGCATTGTAGGATAATACAAAATTTTTAAATGCTTCTTGCACTTCCAATTCGTACACATAAAATTGTTCCCAAAATAATGTGGTGTCACCACCTCCGAATACTTCCACTCGTTCATTTATAACTCTAACCCGTAATACGAGAAAAGACTTTTCTGTTAAGTCAAATATATTATTAGCAAAACGAGGGTGATCGCTTTCTACCGCAGTTAAGGCCCAATATCCATTTAATGCCCCGTGCGGCAAAGGGCGAAACTGCCATGTTTCTGCAGTTTCACGCCATATTGTTATTGTAATAATTATCAACGTAATAAATATAAATAAAATAAACAATGATTTTACGATGTCATAAATGTGTTTTCGTTTTAATAATATTTTCATATACCCTCCCAAGAAAACTACGCCACTAACCATTAAAAATGGCAGTGGCGTAGACAAAATTAAACTAAAAATGCAAAAACCAACGACTGTGGAACATTTCACTTCGACGAGCAGGTGACACTGCGCCAAAATATATACTTCTTATTAAATCACCTCTATTCCAATATAACATAAAAACTTCTAAATGGTCGCCATGTGGTATCACGCTTGCTGAATTTACACCTGCCCTATTATTCCAAAAATCCATTACAGTATCATTATCAAAGTGATGATTGAACATACCTTGCCCCATTACGACCTCTCTTGCAATTTCTCGCCTAAGATTAACTACTTGGGTAGCCTGAAAATTACCAGAGCCAAGAATATTGTTAATAACACCTGCCCATTCATGGTTGTTAGTTGCTATTCTTGAAATGTGTGGACTTGTAGCCATCGCCAAATATCGACCCCATGCAAAGTGACGAAATGCGTCTCTCCATGCTGCGTTATCATATCGTTGATCAATTCCATTAGGTCTTGGAAACCAATTTGCAATGTTTGCTGCGTTGTTCCCAATGCTTGTGACAGTGTGACTTTGTGACATAGTTAATCCATCATGGTTATCAAGCATATATGCGATGCGACGGAGGTTAAAATACATAAATTGTGGTGAAATGGGAATATAACCATAATTTTCATAATGCATCAGAGTAAAAAGAAGCGTTGCCTCTGTTGCTATTTTTTTGTCGAAATATTCTTGCTCTGGCGTGATTCCTATCTCAGACCTTCGCAAGAGTTCATCAATAAATAAACTCATAGAGTCCTCAGAAAGCTTCGTTACAGTAACGCCATTTTCGTCGTACATGTAGATTAATTCCAAATTTATTACTTCACTTATAAGTGGAAGCTCAATTTGCATTTGTAAGCTTTCTGGTCTTATTGGTCTATTTAAATCCAATTGCCGAATCACTTCTTCAACGCTTCCAAAACGAAAAATCAATTCTTGGGCAGTATAGTCAAGCAAATTGCTCCAACACGAATCATTTTGCGCATTAGCGTACACATTTGCATTAACACCGACAAGCATAGTGCAAAAAAGCAATACTAACGCCATAAACATCTTTCCCACTGTTTTTTTCATAAAAAATATCATCCTTGGATTTTGTGGTAGATAGGGCTACCGTTTTTGTAAAATAATTAACTCAACCATCATGTGACATTTCACAAACAAGCGAGCGGTGTGCAACATCGTATAATTTCGGCGGTAGCTTTTCAAACTCATTCATAATGGATTGATAACTTTCTTCTGTGACAAGGTCTGTTAAAATATTTATGCTTATATCGGGTATGTACTCCAGGGCATCATCGGGAGCATAAAATTGGTGCTTTCTTTTTTTTATCAAGTCATATGAAGCGGTCTGTGTTATATTAACTATGTATGTTTTAATTTCGTGACATTTTAGGCAACGAAGTTTTTTACTATAATGGATTGCTTTAATAAATGCTTCGGATACGGCATCTTCCGCCAGTGCATTATCGTTTAATATTCTTTGCGCATAAACAAACATTGTGGTTTTGTACTCCGTGTACAAATGCACAATAAAATCATCATCGCTCTTTTTATTGGACCGTGCTTTTTTCAACCAAAGCATTTTACTTCCTCCGCAGTGCCCCTTCTCGCTGCAGTCCACATATAATGTCGATTTTTGTATGCCGCAAGTATAATCGTTATTACCACACATTGGCAAGATTATCCCCCGCAAGGTTGTAAAAAACAGGATTCATTCCAACCGATTACAAATTGTAAGCGGTTGGGGAAATATATTAAAGGAGCATACATAAAACCCCCTCTCTTCCCATATACATGCATAAACATGTTATAAGGGGTCGTTCATGCGTATTTCAAACGGAATAAAAATTGCCATCGTGTATGCTTCTGTATTTTTGGGTGCGGGGTTTGCATCGGGGCAGGAGTTAATACGGTACTTTGTGGGCTTTGGGCCGCTGGGTGCGGTGGGACTGGTGGTAGCGGGCGTGTTATTTGCGCTTACGGGCTGGTCGGTGCTTGCTATTTGCCGAAGGGAAAGCATTTCCACCTACAGCGGTATGATGCAGCACCTGCTGGGCAAACGGCTGGGCATAGCAACGGAATGGCTGGTCGCCGCGTTTTTGTTTTGCTTGTTTGTGGCAATGCTGGCGGGCGCAGGCGCGGTAGGCAGGCAAGCGTTTAATTTGCCGTTTACGGCAGGGGCTTCGATTGTCGGGTTGATTGTATTTTTCATTTTACTTTTTGATTTGGACGGGATTGTTAAGGTCAATTTATTTCTTGCGCCGTTGATGATACTCGGCGGCTTTTTTGTGGGTCTTTATGCATTTCTTGCGGCTTCGCGCCCTGCGTTTGCCATGTTTGGCGGCTTGCCCTCCAGCTGGGTGGTGGCGGCGGTGGTGTATGCTTCGTATAATTTAATCACGGGCATACCTGTGCTTGCCGCCACTTCTAAGCTAATTTCCAAGAAAAATGACGCCGCAATAGGGGGGATTGTAGGCGGCGGTGTAATTACACTGCTTGGGCTTGCACTGGCGTTACCGCTTTTCTTGTACTATACCGATGTGGTAAATATCGAAATTCCGCTGTTAATGATTGTAGTAAATTATGGCAGATTTTTTAGCATCTTGTACCTTGGGGTGCTGGTGAGCGCGCTTTTAACCACGGCGGCGTGTAATGGATTTGCGGTATTGCAATGGCTAAAATCCCACGGAAACGGCCGGCTGGGCGACCGCAAGCAAGCCGCCGCTATCCTGTGCCTGGCGGGCGTTGCAGCGGCGCATATCGGCTTCTCGCGGATTGTGGCGTATGTATACCCCATTTTTGGACTGCTTGGCATATTTATGATAGCGGTAATTATAATGAACGCCCTTGCAGGGCAAAAATAAGAAAAACTAATATTTAAAAGTATGGTATACTACCCATAATACATTGGTTAGGGGGTATATGCCATGACAACCGCATTGGCGATTTTAATCGTATCAATTATTATCTGCGCGAGCGTTGCGTATATCATGGGGCTGTTTTGGTTTAGGGATATACGCAACCGCCGTATGAAAAGCCTCTTCTTCTTGGGGGCAATGGTTTGGTGCTGGACATTGCTTAATGCGCTTTCCAATGTAAGCAAGCCATACATTTTCCCTTTTGTTTTTAACCTGCGCATGACCTTTGTCATTATTATTCCCTTTAGCTTGTTTTGGTTTTTCTTAGACTTTACAAAAAATCCGCTGCGCGGAAAAAAATGGATACGCAATACGTTAATCGGCATCGCGCTTTGTGATGCGTTTATCATGTGGAGTAACCCGTTACACGGTTGGTTTTTTACGCAGTATGCCTTCCCAACCGCAGATGTAGGCTGGTTTTTTTGGATACATATGGTAATAACTAACTTGTTTATGGTCATTTCATTCTGCTTGCTAATGCATTACATCATTTTAAACGCTAAGCACAATTTGTTTTTAATCCTAACGGGCGTTTGTTTATTAATTCCGTTTACGCTTAGTTTGTTTTCTACCTTTCAAATACTTCCCCTTGGGTACGATATTACCCCCATCGGCTTTTTTGCAATGTTTATTACATTTTTCTATGCGTCCTACCGTTCGGGCATGTTGGAAATTAACACACAGGACCGGCTGCTGCGTGCGGTAAACCACATTGCAGGTACATTGCTAACGGCGGAAGACGATAACACTTTCAACGATTTGGTACACGACGGGCTGCGCATACTCGGCAAAAATGTAAACGCCGACTGCGTAGAAGTATGGCAAAACGAAATGATAAGCGGCGAACTAACCGCCGTACTAAAGCATCTATGGCGCAGTGACGAAGCGGTGGAGGCAATGCCCATCTTCCCTGCCTATTCCTTCCCGTACAAAAATGCGCCCAACTGGGAGGCGCGCCTTTCCCGCGGGGAACGTATACAAGGGGCAATTACTACCCTATCCGCAGAAGACCGACGCTTTTTGGAAATGTTTAACGTACACACGGTGCTGGTTATCCCCATCTTATTGCAAAATAAATTCTGGGGCTTTTGCAGTATCGACGACTGCTTTGAAACACGCGCCTTTACCGAAGATGAAATAAGCATTCTATTTTCGGGCAGTTACATGCTTGCAAACGCAATAAATCGCAACGAAATGGCTGTCGTTATGCGCAGGGCAGAGGTGGCGGAGGAAAGCACAAAAGCCAAGAGCCGCTTCCTTTCCAACATGAGCCACGAGATACGCACCCCAATGAATGCTATCATTGGCATGACCGAGGTCGCATTAAAAACCAGTGACATGGATAAAAAGAATTATTGCCTAACCAATATTGAGGCGGCATCCAACCATTTGTTAAAGCTTATCAACGATATTTTGGACATGTCTAAAATAGAAGCGGGCAAGCTGGAGCTTTCGCTGCACCCGTTTGACTTTAAGCAAGTCGTAGAAAATGCATTTAACATCATCGACATTTTAATTAAAGAGAAAAACCTTACAGCACAAATTCATATTGACGAAGCCATTCCCGCCGCCATCGTTTCCGACGAAACGCGCCTTACGCAGGTGATTACCAACCTGCTTTCCAACGCCGTAAAGTTTACGCCCGAAAACGGGATAATCACATTTTCTGCCATACGCTTGCCTAATGAGGATACAATACGGTTCACCATTACCGACACGGGCATTGGCATAGACAATAAATACTTGCCCTATCTCTTTGACGCATTTACCCAAGCCGACATTGAAATAACCCGCAAATTTGGCGGTACAGGGCTTGGGCTTACCATTGTTAAACACATGATTGAAATGATGGGCGGGACCATTCGTGCCGAATCCAAAATGGGGGAAGGCTCGCGCTTTATATTCACGCTGCCACTTATCGCGGGTACGGCGTCACACATTGATATAGCCGCAATAAGCCCGAATCAATCGGAAAACAATTACCACGGATACACCGCATTAATTGCCGATGATATTGAACTTAACCGCGAAATTTTAGTGATGATGCTGGAGCAAACGGGACTTAGCTTCGACCATGCCGAAAACGGCGCACAAGCCCTACAATTATTCACCGACGCGCCGCATAGATACGATGTAATTTTTATGGACATTCAAATGCCGGAAATGGACGGGTTAACCGCAACCCGCAACATACGCGCACTAAGCAATACCCACGCAAAGCTTGTCCCCGTCATTGCAATGACTGCCAACGCCTTTAAAGAAGACATTGACGCCTGTCTGGCCGCAGGCATGAACGCCCACATAGCAAAACCCCTAGACGCAGAGCGGGTGCTGAGTGTGCTAGGGGTGTTTTTGGTTACGTGAGTTTTTTAGCCTGCCGCGCTTCTTCTTGGGGGGCGGCGGCGTTGCTTGCGGTAAATGGGCTGGCGGTTTTCGTTGATGACCAGCGTAGGGGGCGAGTTTTGCTCTACCGTATCACGGGTTACAATGCACCGTTCTACCGTGTTATTAGAGGGCACATCATACATAGTGTCGGTTAAGACATTTTCCACAATGGCGCGTAAGCCGCGCGCGCCCGTTTCGCGCTCCAGTGCTTTTTGGGCAATGGCGCGCAGGGCATCGTCCTCAAATTCCAAGCGCACGTTATCCAACTCAAGCAGGTATTCGTACTGCTTGGTAATGGCGTTTTTCGGCTCCTTTAAAATGGAAACAAGGGCGTCCTCGTCCAGGTTATTTAGGGTAACAACCACAGGCATACGCCCAATCAGCTCGGGGATTAGTCCGTAGCGGTGCAAGTCGCGGGGCTGTACGCTTTGCATCAAGTCTTGGGAAAGCTTCTCTTCCTTGGTTTTTATGTCCGAACCAAAGCCGATGATTTTTTTATTCATGCGTTGCTCGATGATTTTTTCCAGTCCGCTAAATGCGCCGCCACAAATGAAGAGTATGTTCGTGGTGTCTATTTGTATGAAATCTTGGTGCGGGTGCTTGCGTCCGCCTTGAGGCGGCACGGAAGCCAGCGTGCCCTCCAAAATTTTTAAGAGCGCTTGCTGTACACCTTCGCCGCTTACGTCCCGCGTAATTGAAGGATTATCCGAACGGCGGGAAATTTTGTCCAACTCGTCGATATAGATAATGCCCTGCTGGGCGCGTTCAATATCATAATCCGCAGCTTGGATAAGTTTTAGCAGAATATTTTCCACGTCCTCGCCCACGTAGCCCGCCTCGGTAAGGCTTGTTGCGTCGGCAATGGCGATAGGCACTTGCAGAAAGCGCGCCAGCGTTTGGGCGAGGTAGGTCTTCCCTACCCCCGTTGGACCAATGATGAGTACGTTGGATTTTTGCACCTCCACGTCTGCGCCGCCCATTTGCTCGGTGGCGATGCGTTTATAATGGTTGTATACCGCCACGCTAAGTGCAACCTTTGCGCGGTCCTGCCCAATTACATATTCGTCTAAAAAGGCTTTAATTTCTTTGGGCTTGGGCAACGCAAACTCGCTTAGCGCGGGTAACTCGCCCACTTTTTCGTCCAGCGTTGCTACGCAAAGCTCTACGCATTCGTCGCAAATCCAAACGCTTGGACCTGCTATCATTAGCTCCGTTTCGTCGGGGTGTTTACCGCAGAAGGAGCAACGCCCCCTTTCGCGGTTGTCAAACCTACTGGCCATTGTTTCTGCCCTCCGGGGTGATTATTTTGTCGATAATGCCGTATTCCAGCGCTTCCTGCGAGGAGAGGAAACGGTCGCGGTCGGAATCCAGCGTAATACGCTCCACGCTTTGCCCCGTATTTTCCGCCAAAATGCGGTTGAGTTTTTCCTTCGTTTTTACAATATGCTCGGCGTGAATCATAAAATCCGACGCTTGGCTGCGCCCAATGCCGCCCGAAGGCTGGTGGATTAGCACTTCCGAATTGGGCAACGCCGAACGCTTGCCCTTTTTACCGCCCGCAAGCAAAAACGCGCCCATGCTTGCGGCAATGCCCACACAAATGGTGGCAACGTCGCATTTGATATAGTTCATGGTGTCATAAATCGCCATACCCGCAGAAATTGAGCCGCCCGGGCTGTTGATATAGAAGTTAATGTCCTTATCAGGGTCCTCCGATTCAAGGAAAAGCATTTGCGCGATAATTAGGCTTGCCGTGGTGTCGTTTACGTCCTCGCCCAAGAAAATTACGCGGTCTTTTAACAAGCGGGAGTAAATATCATACGAACGCTCTCCGCGGTTGGTTTGTTCTACTACTATGGGTACAAGTGCCATCTTATTTTTCCTCCTAAGGATTATTCTGCATCCAATACTTCGCCTGTAATGGCGATTGGGTCCGGTTCATCTGTTGCTATCGCATGTTCCATTACAAAATCCATTGCCTTGTCGCAGCGGTATGAGCGGTGCAAATCCGCCTTGCGGCGGGGGNGCATTTCTTCGATGAATTTTTTTAGCCCATCGTCCTTCATGCCCGATGCTTCGGCAAATTTTTCTTCAAATTCCGCTTCGTCTACTTGAATATTTTCCTTGTCTGCGATGGCTTCCAAGGCAAGCAACGAATCAATTTCCAGCTTTGCTTGTGCTTGCCAACTGTTGCGCAAGCCCTGCTCGGTTAGCCCCGAAAAGCGCAGATAATTTTCAATATCCATGCCCTGCATTTCCACTTGGCGCTTGTAGCTGTCGAACATGTCGTCCAGCCTGCCCGTATACATAACCTCGGGTACGTCGGCGACAATCATCTTGGCTAATTTTTCCATGATATGCCCGCGTTTATCGTTTTCTAAATTGTCGGTTTTGTTTTTGCGAATGCGCTCGGCAATATCGTCGCGGTATTCTGCCAGCGTATCAAATTCGGAAATATCTTGTGCAAAATCGTCGTCCAACTCGGGCATTTGTTTTTCTTTTACGTCAACAATTTCCACTTCAAATACGGCGGCTTTGCTTGCTAAATCAGTATGCCCATAATCCTCGGGGAAGGTAACATTTACTTTTACATCATCGCCCGCACTTGCGCCTACCAACTGCTCCTCAAAACCGGGGATAAAGCGCTTTGAACCCAGCGTAAGGTCTACAAACTCGCCTTTACCGCCTTCAAAGGGCTCGCCGTCTACATAACCTGTAAAGTTGATGTTTACGATATCATCCAACTTAGCGGGGCGGTTTGCCGATACTTGGCGGGCGTTTTTCTCCTGCTCGTGGCGCAGGGCGTTGTCAATTTCTTCCGCTGTGGGTTCGGTTTCAAATTTGGGGTGCGTTAAACCGTGGTAGCCTTCAATTTCTACAGACGGACGCGTAAAAACCTGCGCCGTAAACGCAATGCCCGTGGCTTCGCTTACTTCGCCAAGGTCAATGTCGGGGCGGTAAATGGCGTCGATGCCGCTTTTATCCAGTGCTTCGCTGTACGCATCTTCCAATATATGATTAATCGCGTCTTCGTGAAAAACTTCTTTGCCGTAGTATTGCTCGATAATGACACGGGGGGCCTTGCCCTTGCGAAAGCCTGGTATGTTGAAATAGCCCTTGTTCTTGTTGTAGACCGCGCGCAAGCTGTCCTTAAACGCTTCCGCCGTTACTTGAATGGTGAGCTTAGACTTATTTGCTTCCAACTGCTCGGTTGAAACGGTGGTTAAATTCTTGTCGAGATTGCTCATGTGTTACGCCTCCGTGGTTGGGGTTTTTATGTTTCAAATACAAACGAGGACGAGTATAGCATACGAAAAATGCGTTGGCTATAGTTGGGCAGCAAAAACCCCGTCGGAGCATGTTGGGCAACGGCTTCACTTTCCAGCCATTCACATCATCGGCAGGGCGGATATATTGCATCAAAAAATATAATCGGGCATAATGACGGCAAAAAAAGGAGCCACCCCATGCACCTATACCCCCTATTATTCCGCCCCATTATAAAAACCATGGTATGGGGGCAAGAAAGCTGGGATATTTCCTGCCGCCCGTTGGAAATGGGCGTAATAGAAAACGGCGCATATGCGCAAATGCCTTTTGATAAATACTTAAACCTTGACCGTATGCAAACAATGGGTACAAGCCGTGCGCACCTAACGCGCTTCCCCCTGCTTATAAAAATTATTACCGCACACGACGCGCTAAGTGTGCAGGTGCATCCCAACGACGATTACGCCCTTGCCCAGGCGCAAAAAATCCCCTGCCCAACCGGTAGCAATCTGTTACCGGTTGAAGCCGACACAGGCAAGAGCGAAATGTGGTACGTAATACAGCCCCCAACAGAGGGCAATTTAATCATCGGCTTACGCGATAATATTACGCGGCAAATGCTGCACGATGCGTATAAAAACAATACGGTGGAAGCCTGTCTTAATCCCCTGCCCGTACAAACGGGCGATATGGTCAACATTCCCGCGGGGCTGGTACACGCGCTAACCCCGGGGGCGGTTATTGCGGAAATACAGCAAAATTCGGACACGACGTATCGGCTGTATGACTATAACCGCATGGGCATAGACGGTAAGCCCCGCGAGCTGCACGTAGAACATGCCCTAAACGTTACCGATTTTGAAAGTACAATCCCCAAAACCACCGCACCAAACAACCGCGTGCAATGCCCCTTCTTCACCGTAGAAAAGCAGGAAATAAAAACCGCCCATACGTACAGCACGGGCAGCAAAACATTTACCATTCTCATCTGCGCGGAGGGCGAGGCGACCATTTCCTATAACGGCGGCGAACAGGCGCTAACCCTGCACCGCTCAGCATTTTTACCCGCCGCCCTTGGGGAATATCAAATCATTCCGCATAATAACGCAACGGTATTACTGTGCCAATAAATCCTCAATTTTTTGCAAGCCTATCACTGCGCCTTCGCAGTCAAATTCCTCTAGGTCAAAGACGGCTTTTTCTAACAAGACTTCAATTTCCTCGGTAAAGGCATGGTGGATAAGCGGGTTTACCGTTTCCAGCGCGGTCATTGCGTCGTATCCTTCGGCGAGCTGGCGCGCTTCCTTTATTTTTTCCAATGCTTCGGCAGGGTCTATCGCTTCTTTTATCTCGGGCACATCGTGAGAAATCGCGTCATTCAATTCCTGCGCCAAGGCAAGCACACTTTCTTTAAAGTCGGGGAAATTGCGTATGCAAAAATCCTTACCCTTGTTAAATGCGGCAATTTCCAGCCTTCCCGCCATTGTGGCAACCCCCGTTGCGCCTATGCTGCGGGCAACGCCCTTTATGCCATGCACTTCAATTGCAAAGTGGGAAAAATCATTACCCGCAAGCAAGCCTTCCAGCTTTACCAGCGTATTGGGCATAAGCCGTGCGGAAAGCTTAACCACCTTTTCGTATACTTCGTGCATTCCGTCCAGTGCATCTAACGCGCCGGCTACGTCAATTGTTTGTGACGCCCTTAATGCCTCCGCAACAGGGGATTTTGCCTGTGCGGCAACGGGCAGTATATTGCCCATTTGCTTGCGCGCAATTTCCTGCACCTCGGGGGAATGCCTGTCTCGTACATATTTGTTTAACACGCGGTTAAGCTGCCGCGTATCTATCGGCTTTGAAATAAAGTCATCAAAGCCCCTTTGCATAAAATATTCCGCCTGTCCGGAAATTGCATTGGCGGTAAACATAATCAACGGCGCGGTGTAACCCAGCGTGCGTATTTCCTCTGCCGTTTCAACGCCGTCCATGACCGGCATCATATGGTCGATAAAAATAACGTCGTATACACTGCCGTCCTTTATTTTTTCTATGGCGGCGGGTCCGTTGGAAACCGTTTCAATTTTTAACCCATACGGGCGCATTAACCCTTCTGCTACGTACAGATTGGGTTGGATATCGTCCACAATTAACACACTGCCGTAGGGCATTGGCTCAATAACTATTTGGCTGCGTTTTTTACCGCCCATGTAATTTACGCGGAATTTGCGCAGGTTTTCCGCCTCTTCTTTGCCAAGCACTTGTGCGTCAACGGTTTTTTGGGGCAACCGTACAACAAAAAGTGACCCCTCGCCGTACTCGCTTTCTACATGAATGGTGCCGTGCATAAGTGTAATAAGCTGGTGCGTTATGGTAAGCCCAAGCCCTGTGCCTTCTACGCCGCGGCGCTGCCCTTCGTCAAAGCGGGTGTATTCCTCATACAATTTTTCCAACTGGACTTTTGTCATGCCTATGCCCGTATCACGCACACTAAGCACCAAAACAATGCCGCACTCCGCCACTTCATGGGTTATTGCAAAGGTAACCGTGCCGCTGTCCGTATATTTAAATGCGTTGGAAAGCATATTGTTTAAGATTTGTTTAATGCGCAATTCGTCACCGATTAAATAGGCAGGTAGGTTTTCGTCCGCTTTTATTTCAAAGGCGATGGGCTTGCTGTCAATGCGCATGGCATTAAGGTGGGCAGAATCGCTAATCAACCCCGCTACGCTGTACTGCGCGGGGGAAATATCCATTTTGCCTGCTTCAATTTTTGAAAAGTCTAAAATATCGTTAATAATGCCCAGCAATAAGCTGCCCGAATTATAAATTTTATCCAACCCTTCGCTTACCTCGGGGGTTGTATGCGGGTTTTCCATGAGAATTTCCGTAATACCCAAGATGGCGTTCATTGGGGTACGTATCTCGTGGCTCATGCTGGCAAGGAAACTCGATTTTGTTTGGCTTGCCATTTCCGCCTCGGTGCGGCGGCGGGTAAGCTCTTCAATGTTTTTGATATTTTTAATATGCTCGCGCATATCTGTTGTGTAACCGATAACAATGTTCCTGTCCTTGTATTTGGAACGCACCAGCGTAACGTCGGCGGGGATTAGCTCGTCACTGTCGGGCATTTTTTGCATCCAGTCAAAACGGCACATACCTTCCTTAAATGCCTTGTGTACCAATTCCGCCGCTTTTTCGTCGGAACGCCGTCCGTCGGGCTGGAACTCGGGCGAGCAGCTGGTAATAAAACGGTCAATATATTCTTGCTTGTTTTTAAAACCGTACAGGCGCACGCCCGCTTCGTTACAGTCGATTGTGTTCAAATCCTCGTCCCATATTTGCGCACATATTGGGGAAGTGTCTAACATAAGCACGGAGCGTTCGTGCGCTTCGTTCATTTTATGCACCATTTCATTTTGACTTATTGCGTTTACCATCATTAGGCTAATGGAACGCAGAATATCTACTTCTTCCGTACCGAAGGTACGCTCATTTTCACAATCGTCTACACTAAAAAACCCCCAAAACGCATCATGGGCGTACAGGGGCAAAATAATGACCGATTTTATGTCAAACCGGCGCAAAAATTCCTGTTCATTTTTGGCAAGCAGTGTGATAGGACCGCCGCCGATTATTTCGCTTCGTGTAAAGCTGGCATTCCACGCGTCAACATAAGCACCCGTAAGCACCAACCCATCAAAACGGCTGCGGTGCTTCTCGTTTTCCTCATTAAACCAGCCGTAGGCATATACGTGCTGTGCTTTGCCGTCTGTTACTTCATTTTTCCAGATATGTACGCGGCTGGCATTAACCGAGCGCCCAACCAGCGCAAGCCCTGCCTCCAACGGCTTACGTATATCGCCGTTGTTGTTAGACGCAAGCAATAATGCGGCAGCTTGGTTTACAGCCTGCATCATTTGCGTAACACCGGTCATTGAAAAGCCCCCAATTTTTATATATGCTTTAATTATATCCATTTTGCCCGTCATTGCATAGCATAAATAAAGAAGATTGTGTTACCGCGAAATATAAGGAGCTGAACGCAACCATGAAAACAAGCAAAGCCGACCGCCGTATAAGCCATAGCCAAGCCCGCGCATGGATGGAACACTACCCGGAATCAATTATACTAGACGTCCGCTCATTGGCCGAATACAAGACGGGGCACATCCGCAACGCCATTTTGCTCCCCGTGGACGAAATTGAGGAAAAAGCGCGAGAACTACTGCCCAACAAAGACGCACTAATAATGGTATATTGCCGCAGCGGTATACGCTCGCACACGGCGGCAATGCAGCTTGTGGATATGGGATACACCGATGTGTACGATTTTGGCGGAATACTTGACTGGCCCTATGGCGTAACCATACGGTAAAAACGGCGCGGCAATTTGACAAAAACCCCACTTTCCCGTATATTCCCCCTTAATCCATAGTATAAGGGGGAATTATTTATGGAGCATTTGTGCAAAAAGCCTTTTTTCCTTACAGACGAGGATGTACTTTGGGTGGGCAATACCCTGGCAGACATGACGCAAGACCAAAAAATAGCCCGCCTTATGTACGCCCCCGGGGACAAAATTCCCTTCTCGCCGATAGGGCGCATGAGCGCAGAACGCGTTAAAATTGTACAAAACAGCGGGTTTGCTGCCTATGTTACCGATTTCCCGGGTGACGAGGTAGACGAACGCGACATACACCTTGTTGCGCATATCAATACCCTTTCGTGCGCAAAATGGGATAAAACCTTTGGCGAAAGCTACCGCGCATGCATTGAAGCAGGCGTACTCGCCGTTATGGTAGAACCTATTATTTTCCCTGCATATTCCGAAAAATTGGGCGAAGGCAAAGAAAATGCACAGCCTGCATCCCGCGCGCCTGAAATTGTTACCGCCCTGTTAAAAGAGCAGTTAGGCTTTAACGGCTTAGTCGTTGCAGAAAATATGGAAAGCGAGGACATGCCTTACGCCATCGCCGCAGGGTGTGACATGCTTTTTTCCAGCGGAAATGTGTATTTTGACATAGGCAGCATTAAACGCGGGTTAAAATCGGGCATTATCTCCCAAGACCGCTTGCACGACGCACTTACAAAAGTGCTGGGCATAGAAGCGGCTTTGGGGTTGCATAAGTAACACACCTTGTGGTATTGTATAAAAGATGCGTAAGAACCGCTCGAATTTGGTCATATTTAAAAGGGATATCGGAATTAATTCGATGTGCCTTACCAACCTCGGCGCGTACTTCCAACAAAATCTAAGGAGGTTCACAATGCACGCAATTATCGAAACAGGCGGCAAGCAATACAAGGTAGCCGCGGGCGACACCATTTTTGTAGAAAAACTAAATGCAGAGGTAGGCACGTCCCACACCTTTGACCGTGTGCTTAGCCTAATTGACGGCGACGCAACCGTATTTGGCAAGCCATTGGTCGCAGGGGCAAGCGTTTCTGCCACTATCGCCGGTGTTGGCAAAGCAAAAAAGGTTATCGTGTACAAGTACAAGGCGAAAAAAGGCTTTCATAAGAAAAAAGGTCATCGCCAACCCTTCACCCGCGTAAAAATTGAAGCGATTAACAAAAAATGATTGAAAGCAGCCTAACCCGTGACATAGCAGGGCGCGTTATCGCCTTTGAGGTATTTAACCACGGTGAAAGTCATGTATGCGCTGCCGTAAGTATGCTTGTCATCAACACGGTAAACAGCATCGAAGCGCTGACCGATGCCGAGTTCTCTTGCAAGTATGACAAGAAGAACACGGGTTACATTACCTTCGAGCTGGAAAGCCCGCGCAGTATAAGCCCGGGCACAGAGGCAGGGCTTCTGCTCGATGCCATGGTACTGGGGCTGGAAGCAACCGCCCAAAAACACCCAACCGAACTTACTATGAAAGAGAAGTGATACCCATGATGGATTTAAACTTACAATTTTTCGCCCATAAGAAGGGCGTAGGCTCTACCAAAAACGGGCGCGATTCTAACGCCAAATCATTAGGCGCAAAACGCGCCGACGGGCAGTTTGTACTTGCGGGCAACATTTTATATACCCAGCGCGGTACAAAAATACACCCGGGCAACAATGTAGGGCGCGGCTCTAACGACAATCTCTTCGCCCTCAAAGACGGCATTGTCCGCTTCGAGCGCAAAGGTCGCGACAAGAAACAAGTTTCCGTATACCCCCGCGCAGCAGAGGCATAAGCAACGCAATTCACTAAACGGCGAAGCCGCGCAATGCAACTTGCGCGGCTTTTAAAAATACTAACATAAAGGAGGTGCTGCATTGTTAATTAAGGCGATTGCAGCTTTTTTTGTTATTGGCATCTTATCACTCACCGCTTACGGCACGGTTTCGGCTTCGCATCTTCTGGATGAGGATTACTATCCCATACTCCCCTCCCGCAGTATGAACGAGAATGTAAACTTCCCCACGGTGCGTCCGCCCATTACGCGCTCCAATTTATTTGAAGAGGGAACGGATGTTTCGTGGCTGATTATCCCCGGCGATTTCTTACTTTACACGGGTGTGGGCGAGGGCACGGCAATTATCACATTACCCGAATATGTAACATGGGCGGGTAACTTTGGCGGTGTAACGCCTGTAGTGTTTGAGAAGGTGGATTGGGGCACACCAATGCCTGCAGGTAATTTACGCGGGGAGCAAGCCGTAAGTATAGACTTTACGGTTTTCCCGGGACCGGAAAATGAAATTCGCATCACATTTAATGAATACGATTTGGTTGCCGAAGTTACGGCTATTAATAACCCCAACTTTATTCTCCTTCCCCTAAGGGCGGATTTTACAGAAGCACCTACAGGCATGTTGCAAGCCATTGTACAAGTGTTGCGTACAGGCACTACGCATAATACAAACATTCCCGTTAGCACAGTTGCGGTGCGCAGCTTAGGCGCCTTTACGGCGGGAACGCTCCCGCCCGCCGCTTCTCATGGACCTGTTGCGTTAAATACGTGGAGCATTGGCGAAGGCGTCGCGGGCAACTTTTTTGCCGGCACACCAAATACCGAACCCTTACGCGGTTTTACCGTAACCCTTGGTCCAACACCCGGGCAGTTTATTTTTGTTAATCCCATGCAGTATACGGGCGGACATGTTTCCGGCGGATTAATAAGCGAGGGCTTTCACATTAATTTCCCAAACCGCGGGGCAAACGCACAACTGCCCGTTTTTGCTACCCACGAGCAGGGCTTTTTATGGGCGTTTAACGCCAGCAAGCCCTATTATCACAGCGTTATTATCACCAGCTTTGACCATGCAGCGCAACTGCCCGCTTCTTCACCGGAGCGCATTCGATTCGACGCCTACTTCGTACATAACAATGCGCCAATCATCAATCCCGTTACGGGCGAAATTTTAAATCTCCTTGGTCCGCGCCCCCGTTCCTATGGGTTAAATTACGCATTTATAAGCCATGGCGGTGCGCGGTTAAACGTTGTACTTTCGGGCAATAACATCGGCACAGCGCTGACCACCGCAGGTGCGCTGCAAATTGTTAATGCACGCATGAATTCCATCGTACCCGTTGGCGCTGCGGCGGTGCAGGTAACGGCGGTCGCTGCAAACCGCTATGGCTTGCCCAATATCCCTTCCGCTACACAAAATGTGTTCCGATTTTCCGCGGGCGGGCTAAGTGTAACGGCAACAACGGCTACGCAAGTGGTATCGGGGCTTACGTTTACGCCCGGGTTAAGCGCACGGCAAGTGTTTTCTATTGAACAGTTGCCCAACGTGACGGCGCGGGTAAATATCGTGGAAAATACCCCCCAATCGGGCTTTAGCCCATGGAACGCGCCCACCCTCACCCTCACCAATGCGGACGGCGTACCGCTTAACGGCGTTTCTATTGCGGGGGTACAAATGGGCGGCAATTTAATTACAGGGGGTGCTACGGCGCTTCCGACCGCGGGGCTTGCAGGGCTTAACCGCCATTTGCACAATATGTCTAACCCCTTGGGGGACGGGATTAACGCAACGTGGCTTAGCCAAGGCGCAAATGCTACCTTAGCCGAAAATGTACTGCCTTCCCTCACCGAGAACTCCCTTACTTTTCACAATTTGCCCATGGCAAGCCGCGAGCTTGGACTTGCCGTCGCGTTTCGGTTAAGCATTGCGCCCCATTTTACAGGCGGGATATATCTCACCGTTTCCACACGGGACGAGGTACTAAGCACGGTACGCATTGCAAACGCCGTAGCCCCTGTTGAAGTAATTTTTACCACACGCGACATTACCGCAATTCCCGTTGGTGTTACTCCAATTGGCGACATTACCATACGCGAACGCGCCGCAGGCGCGTTAATGTACGGGCAAATTACCATTGATTTAAATGCGTGGGGCATCCCCTCAATTGATTTTGCGGCTGTTACTTCGGCAAATATACGCGCGACCAACGGCTTGTTTGCTACGGTTTCCCACGGGCAAGGGCATACCCTTACGTTAAATGTTTTAACCCCCTCTATTGGGCAAGCGGGGGAAATTGTGCTGTCCGACTTGCGTCTGGTGCGTTTGCTTCCGCTGGATATTCCTGTAGACATTACCATAGGCGGTACGGCGTTGCAGGACAATACGTATGCACAGCTAAACCCCGATAATTCACCCATTTTTGGGAGGGCACGCTACGCCCACGCGCCCGCTGCGCGTCCATTTCTTACGTTAGCGGCGCCGCAAACACCGCAGCGCCCAACCCCGCCCGAGCGTGAAGCCAACGAAGAAGACGATGACGAAAACGGCGAAGCCGAGGAAGCGGAGCAAACCCCGCAACGCCCAACCCCGCCAATGCCGCCGCGCACCCCTGCCCCGCCGTTAGAACCGCCTATTGTGCGCCTTACGGTAAACTCACCCATTGTGCGCGTAGGGGAATTACAGCACATACTGCTGGTAAACACGCGGGGCGAGCTTACGCCAATACGCAGCTACCAATCGCGCATATTTATTCCCGCGCGGGGGTTAGTGCCTATTTTATACGGCGAATATGATTTTGTATGGGAAGACGGTCTGTGGGTGTACATCACCATCGGCAATACCACCGCCCGCTTTACGCAGGGAAGTACGCGCATTCGCATACAGGAGCAAGACGATGTTGAAATGTCTGTCGCGCCCTTAGTGGTTGACGGGTCTTTATATCTTCCCTTGCGGTATTTTGCCGATGTTTTTGACGTATCATTAACTACGGCACACATCGAAGGCGAATTTGTGGTGTATTTGAATAAAGCAACCGAGGAACAAGAGGAGTAAACTATGCTGGTTGTCCAAAAATTTGGCGGTTCGTCCGTTGCGGACGCGGCGTGCATTATGCGGGTGGCGCAGCACGCGGTGGCGCAGTACCGCGCGGGGCAAAAAATAGTGGTTGTGCTTTCCGCGCAGGGCAACACCACCGATGATTTATTGGCAAAAGCGCGGGAAATTAACCCGGACCCAAGCAAGCGCGAATTAGATATGCTGCTGGTCACGGGGGAGCAGCAAGCCGCGGCATTAATGGCGTTGGCAATACACAAGCTGGGTGCGCCCGCGATTTCGTTAAACGCGGTGCAGGTGGGCATCGAAGCCACATCCTTGTACGGCAATGCGCGGATTAAACGTATACGCCCCGACCGCATTACCCGTGCGCTGGAGCTAAACAACATTGTAATTGTTGCGGGCTTCCAAGGCGTAAACCGCTACGGCGATATGACCACTTTAGGGCGCGGTGCTTCCGATACCACCGCCGTAGCCCTTGCCGCCGTACTTGGCGCAGATATATGCGAAATTTACAGCGACGTTACGGGCGTGTTCACCGCCGACCCGCGTATTGTCCCTACCGCACGCAAGCTGCCCGCCATCAGTTATGATGAAATGCTGGAACTGGCAAGCATGGGCGCACAGGTACTGCATAACCGCGCGGTAGAAATGGCAAAACGCCACCGTGTAAAGCTGGTACTGCGCAGCAGCCGGTATTTTGAAGACACAGGCACACAGGTGAAGGAGGGTTCGACCATGGAAAAATTACTTTTTAGCGGGCTTGCGCTGGATAGGGACGTAGCCCGCATTAGCATATTGGGGCTGCGCGACCGCCCGGGCATTGCATACCATGTTTTCTCGTTGCTTGCGGCGCAGAAGATTTGCGTTGATATCATTCTGCAAACCGAGGGAAGCGGGCAAACCAAGGACATTAGCTTCACCGTTGCCAAGGCAGATATGCAAAGTGCGCTGGACGTGCTGGCAATAAATAAAGACGCCATCGGCTTCGAATCCACCACCCACGACACCACATTAACAAAACTAAGCATTATCGGCGCGGGCATGGCAACCAATTTTGGCGTGGCGTCCGCCATGTTTGAGGCACTCTACGACTGTGGCGTGAACATTAACTTAATTTCTTCTTCCGAGATAAAAATTACCGTTCTCATAGATGCAGAAATGGCAGACCGCGCAGCAAAGGCAATACATGAAAAATTTGCACAGCTTATGGAAGAGTAAATATATGGATTTGCAACAAAAAAAGCCCGAAAAAGGGGTATAACTCCTTATCGGGCGGGTAAGACTTTAAGATTTTATATTGAATTTAAGCGGGTGAAAGTTCGGGTAACAAAGCAATTATTTCATCTTCTGTCATGCCCATTTTTTCTGTAATTTCCATTACAGTGCTACCTTTATCGAGTAACGTTTTTATTGCAATACTTAAACGGCGTTTTGCCACATCTCTTTCTTGCTCGGCTTCTCGTCTTTCTCGTCTTGTTGCTTGCACATCATAATTTTCAATCAACAACATTTCGCTTACGCCCCTTTCGTCTATCCGCTCTATGAGGGTATCAATTTCCTCCTGCGGAACATTAATTTTATGAAGCAAAACAGTAATAACTTTTACAAGTAACTTTTTCAAATTTATTGGCACATTTATTTCATTTAACTGCTTAATATATTCCTTGGGCAGTTTGCCTAACTCGGCAAATGCTTCTGCGGTTTTGAGTTTATCAATCATCATAAAAAGCGAAAGCGTATCACCAAATTTGGCTAGGTCTGTAAAACTGTAATCTTTTAACTTTACCAGTTCGTATTCAAATTTGGGAATGTACTTCTCAAATATTTCGTGCATCTCTGTACGGTGCAGGAAGTTAGTTTCTGCCGTCCATTCGCTTTCCCCGTCATAGAAAATGATAGGTAGTATGGGTGGGTACTTGAAATCCTTTGTTTGGGTAATATCTGTGGTGCTGTCGGTTTCTTTGCGACAATTGCTTCGCAATTGCGCTCTATTGGCTTCTTTTTCGTAGGCGTTTAATATTAGGGCGATGTATAAAAGCATCTTAAACGGGGCGCGGAAGTTTACTTGTGATTCATGCTCTACAATCGTAATAACAAACAGCGATTTATCGCCGTTTAGGTTTACCCGTTTTATTGTATCCCCATCTTTTTGTTCCGATACCAAGGATATTAAACGGGCGGTAACATCTTCTACATCGGCGGGGGCAACATTTTTGAGCATGTCTATCGGCACGAAGTTCCGCAGAAATTCAACAAACAATTCCGGATCGGCTAAAATTTCCTTTACACTGTTATCCCTTGCCTTGTGGGTTACCTCTACTTCCAAGGCATACACACTCCAATCACACCGACAATTCTCCGACACAAGCCGATTATAAGCGAAGGGGGTAAAATTTTCAAATGGAAAATTCAAGCCACCAACAACGGTTAATCGGTAGCTTGAATTTGTATAATGGGCACTCCCCAACGATGAATCATTAATGGTTAGATGTTCGTCAAGTGGTTTAAGAAAATAAATTATGTGAGTATTGTTATGTTTCTGATATAATTTATTGTAACGATAGGAAACTGAACAAAATTTATATTGGGCGAAGCAGGAGGCAAGAATGGAAAAAATATTATCAGATGAAATATACAGTTCTATCTCCCGAAAAGAGAAGGACTTTATAATTGCTTTCGACAAAGTTATGATTACTAACGGTTACGCTAATAACGGCATACAGCCATATGTTGTTTTTGGCAAGTATAAGATTGAATATTACAATCCAACTGTTAAAACAAAGAAATACATAGCGAGAATTTATCTTCGTGATGAGGGGGTAGTTTTACGCTTGTATTTTTCAAATATAGATAAACACAGGGACTATATCGAAAATGCTGTAGATTTTATTAAGAAACCCTTTATTGATGATAGCCACAAATGTAACAGCCCGAATTGCAAAGGAATGATTGCCAATGGTAAATGCCGCTACACGAAAAAGTATATATTATTTGATACACATTATGTGAAATGTGCAGAACAAAGCTTTATGTT
Organism: Defluviitaleaceae bacterium; assembly: GCA_009786535.1. Taxonomy (GTDB): domain Bacteria; phylum Bacillota; class Clostridia; order Lachnospirales; family WQUN01; genus WQRX01. The sequence continues at coordinate 21,906 of WQRX01000050.1, forward strand.
TTATGCAATGGAAGCGGCTAATGCTTCAAGCTATGTTGAATTGTTGACAGCATTTTATCCAATTAAGAAACGTAACTAATAAGCATTTTCTATAGTCAAAGCGAACACTGTTTCAACTTTTATTTCCCTACCGATAGGCAGGGAAGTTCCCAGCAGGGCGCACTGCACCAGCTCGCTGGTGTATAAGTGCGCAGATTGCTCCAATCGAACGCTACAAATATCTGAAAGATAGAGAAGAGGTTGTTATCTATGTCTGAAATGGTTTTGAGTGTAAAAGCGTTACCTGAAACTTTATTTAAGATGATACCGACAGAGCGGGTAAAACTTAGGAAAACAGGTAACATCATCAGTTTGACTCCCCTTCATGAAGTCACGAAGGACGAGTGTCCTTTGCTTGGGCTTACAGCAGGGAGCCGTCTTACTGTGGATAAA
>WQRX01000051.1 GCA_009786535.1 Defluviitaleaceae bacterium
CGGCAAAGGATAGTAGCCGCTGAAAATAAGCATTATCTACAGTTGCAAACCCTTCGCACAAGTTTTCCCTTATTTCAAGTCCGCTTGAAAGGACAAGCCTGCAAAATGTGTTATAATTCGATAAACAAGAAATATATTGTTCTTATTCTTAATGTTGAGGAGATTTTATATGCCATATAATTTTGAAACTAACAGTTTTTATGAATTAGATTATACTAAGTTATTTCATGATATTAATAAGATTAGTTTTATGAATAATCCAATTCACCAAAGTGCTTATATTATGAAATGGATTTGCGAATTAAAACATTATGATGAGTTAGTACGCAAACAAACAGACACCCCTGAAAAAATAAGGGAGTTGACACACAAAAAACTTTATCATGGTGAGCTTGAAAATTTTCAATTGCCAATACACTTTGATTCATGTTCAATCTTTTTGCATTTTCGCGTTTCATGTGTGCATCAATTATTTTCTTATCATCCACCGAAAAAAGATGATAAGCAACACATAGATATCAGCTTATTTACTGAACCAAGCAACATATTATGGACACCAACTGATACAAATCTTATAAATATGGACAAAATTAATGAACCGATAATTATAATTCCGTTTTTTATGAACAAATACAATAGCCTTGTGATTGATGGAAATCACAGACTCACATATAAAATAAATAATGAATCAAATGACATTTTTGCATATGTTTTATCAGAACAAAGTGTTATCGATTTTAAACTCTGCGCCAGTGACTTTGATTTGGCGTTTTATATAATGCTAAATGAAATAAATCATATAAATTCTGCAATAAAAAATAACGAACAGTTAATTTCTATAATAAACAAATCATTCCTAGCGGAAGGAAAATATAAATTTGGGCATTAATGCTTGATATGTTTTTCGTACAGATTACTCTATTCCACTTGGACGGACAAGTCTACAAATATGTCGCAGACTGACGATGTGTAATAATTATTGTTGGGATTGAGAGAAAAATAAATTTTCCCTTATCTCAAGTTCACTTGGACGGACAAGCCTTCAAAAATGTGCTATGCTTTTCAATGCAAGCAAACAAACCTATATTTTGGAGGCAACTTATGTCAAACACGCTCCCTTTATTGGAAACAGAACGCCTTGTTTTACTTCCGTGGAGGATGGAATATGCCGAGGATATGCTCATATTCGCTTCAAACGAAAAGGTTATACATCCAGCTGGTTGGAAACTAATACCTGATGTTAAAAAAGCAAAAGCGAAAATAAAAAGTTTTATCGACAGGAATGCCGATGAATGGGCAATTGCATTAAAAGTAAATGGAGGTCAAAAAATAATCGGCTGGATAGGGATGCATAAAGTCAATTTAAAGGGTTATAATTTTTCATTGGATTTTGGTTATGGGCTTGCAGAGGAATATTGGGGACAAGGAATAGCCGCAGAAGCATCTAAAAAATTAATGTATTATGCGTTTATAGGGCTTAAATGTGATGCAATGACAGTTTCGCATAAGGTTTTTAACAACCGTTCAAAGCAAGTAATTGAAAAATGCGGGTTTAATTTGCGTGGGATTTATCCAAAAAACAACCAAGACAATCCTGATTCAAATGCCTGTTACTCTCTTTCGCGTATTGATTACATAAATATGTTTAACATTTTGGAGAGCGATGAATATGGAGATGTAAAAAATATTCTTATAAAATATAAACCAAAACCCCGAAAGGAAAAGGCTCCGCAAAAATATGACCCAAGACAACCGAAGCAAACCAAGGGAAGCCCTTACAGCATAAATAATCCTGTAAGGATAATTGACAGCATTTCATGGATAAAAGAACCTACAGGATATTTATGCGGTCAATCCTGCGTGGCTATGCTTGCCGCTGTATCTGTTGATGAAGTAATAAAAATAATGGGTACGGATAAGGGTACAGGTCATACGCATATCAGAAAAGCACTAAATTATTACGGTATTCGGTATGCACCAATTAATTATTCACCCGACCCTAATGATTCTTTGCCTGAACTGTGTATGATTGTATTTACGTTGCCCAAATATCGGCATTGGAGTTTATATTACAAAGGCGTTTTTTATGACCCTGAGTTTGGTGTAATAAATGAATACCCTCCCAATGCACTATTAAGCAATGTGTGGGAAATATTTCCTTAATGTGTGTTATAACATTATCAATGGTAAGCCATAAACAAATTTTCCCTTATATCAAGCCCGCATGAAAGGATAAGCCTTCAAAGATGTGCTATGGTTTTCAACGCACACGAATAATAAATATGTTTTCGGTAAGATAGAAAGCAATGTCTGAACAAGGGATTGAATATTTCATTTGCAAAACGCTAATGAGGGAAACGCAAAAAAACGCACTTGATTTTACCGCATATTTGAGGGCAAATGCTTTGTTGTTCGAAAGATGTCTTAACGGTTTTTGGGAAGATAAATTGTATTGGGTAGTGAAATATAAAAACGAAACGGTATGCCAAATTTTTGTAAATGGTTATGAGGAAGGGCATTGGGTCGTTTGGTCTGACGATAGCGGTACTAATCCGTTTAGTGATTCTCCGTTAGACGAGCAAACAAAAGAAGTCGCGTGGAAAAATGTGGGGCATTGCGGGAGTGGCGGTTGTTGCCGTGCTATGGGAACACATAAAGTGATTTTTGGAAAAGGATTTGACAATGTTTGTCTTGCTATTTTACGCTTCGACAACCCAGATGCCGATGCAGTGGAATGTATGAAAAAAATAGCAGAGATAAGAAAAACTGATATTCTTCGGAATATTCAGAATACCTAATATTCAAATTTACGATTTGCTGCCTTCAGCACAATTTTTCCCTTATCTCAAGTCCGCTTGATATAGTTGCGGAGTTTTACCGGCATTAATTTATTTTACCCTTGGCACAGAAAATGATAGTTTGGGCAATATCAAAACGCAACGGGCGTAATGGCGAGGTAAACCGCCGTTGCGCCCGTTGCGTTATTCGATAAATCCTTTCATTTTCAACCGCCCACAAGCACCATCATAAACGCATCATAATATTCTTGGCGGAAGTCACCTAAATCGCGGAACATATCGCCGCGGGCGAATACTTCGTCCGTGGGCCAATATACTTGCGAGTTGCGCCAGTAATCGGGGAGCATGTCTAAAACGGCACGGTTGGTGGTGGAGTAGCCAATCCATTCGGCATTAAGCAACGCGATGTCGGGGCGCATCATAAAGTTAATAAACTTTTCTGCCTCAGCTTGGCGGGTAGAAGTGGCGGGGATAACCATCGCATCTACAAAAAACTGCGTACCCTCTACGGGAATGGCGAAGTTTAGGTCGGTATTTTCGCCCATCATCCACCACGCACAGCCCGAATAGATTGTGGCAAGCGCCGCACCACCCGCTATCATGCTATCACGGATTAAGTCGCCTTGGAACGCACGCACCAACCCACGGTTGCGTTGCTCAAGGAGTAAATCGCGTGCGGCGTGCAGTTCGGTAATGTCGCGCGTATTGTGGGAATAGCCGAGTAATTTTAACGCAACGCCTAACGTACAACGGGCGGCGTCGTACATATAAATTTGCCCCGCGTAATCATCGTTCCACAAAATGCTCCACGAATACACAGGGTCGTGTACCATAGTCGTGTTGTAAATAATGCCGAACATACCCCATTTGTAAGGTACGTGGTAAGTGCGCTGCGGGTCAAAGGGCAAAGTTTCAAAGTAGGGGTGCAGGTAGAAAATGTTGGGGATATTGTCCCAGTTTAAGGGCGCCAGGCGATTTTCAAGGATAAGGCGCTCAATCATGTAGTCGGAAGGGAAAAGCACGTCAAAATCGCCGCCTTGGTGAACTAAACGGGCGTACATTTCTTGGTTGGTGGCATAGTGCTGAATAATAACGGCAATGCCGTATTCTTCTTCAAACATTCGCCCAATGTCGGGGTGGTTAAACTCGCCCCAGTTAAATACTTGCAAAGTTACTTGGTCGCTCCCGCAGGCGGAAAGCAGTAGCACAACCGCGGTAAGCGCGGTCAATAGGATTTTTTTCATCATAATCCCATCCTCTCTTTTAGTCGTTTTTCTGAGCGCTTATCGCGCCAATGTATGAGAAATAGCATCGCTAGAATTGCCAAGAACATAAGGGTGCTTAGCGCATTTATCTGCGGCTGTACTCCGCGCCGAGCCATACTGAATATGAGAATCGAAAGGTTTTGTACCCCCGCGCCCGTGGTGAAGAAGCTCACCATAAAATCGTCTATGGAAAGGGTGAATGCAAGCATTGCGCCTGTAACAACCCCCGGCCATATTTCGGGTAAAATTACTTGCACAAAGGCGCGCAACGGCGTTGCGCCAAGGTCAAGCGCCGCTTCGTAGAGGTTAGCGTCTAACTGCCGCAATTTAGGCGTAACAGAAAGGATTACGTACGGCACGTTAAACATTACGTGGGAAAGGAGTAGTGTTCCCATACCCATGCGCCCAACGCCCAGCGTGCGGATAATGAATAAATACAAAACCATTAGGCTTAAACCCGTTACAATGTCGGGCATCATTACAGGAATGCGGCTAATGCCCATCACTATGGTCTTGCTTCCGCGTTTTAGCTTATCAATACCCACCGCCGCCAATGTGCCGATGGTGGTGGCAATTACCGTGGAGGAAACACCGACAAACAAGGTATTTCGCAGTGCGCGGGCAATTTGCGGGTCATTAAACAACACGCGGTACCAGTCCAGTGTAAAGCCCTCCCAGTTGCCGCGGGAGCGTGACGCGTTAAAGGAGAAAACCATCAGCACCAAAATGGGCGCGTACAAGAAGAAGAGAATTAGCCCGAGGTACAGCTTCTTCACCGCTTTATGAAGGCTCATATCACCGTCCCCCTTCCGTGGTTTTCGCCGCCTTTATCAAAGAAGGAGAGCACGACCATGCTAACGACCATCATCATCATCATTATTACCGCAACAGCACTGCCAAAATGCCAGTCGCCGATATTTAGGAACTGCATTTCCACCAAGCTTCCCAGCAGAAAATACTGCCGCCCGCCCAGCAAGTGGGGGATAATAAAGGTAGCCGCCGCAGGCATAAATACCATGGTAATGCCCGAAACCACCCCGGGAATACTTAGCGGAAACACCACGCGCAAAAATACGCCTAACTGCCCTGCGCCAAGGTCTTGTGCCGCCTCCACCAGCTTGGGGTCTTGCTTTTTCAGGGACGTATATATGGGGAGAATCATAAACGGCAAAAAGTTATACACCATACCCAGTAATACAGCGGCGTCCGTATACAGTATGTCAAACATGGGAAGCCCAAGCCGCCCAAGTAAATTATTAATTAAGCCATTGCGTTCCAAAATTGTGAGCCACGCATAGGTGCGTAGCAGGAAATTCATCCACATGGGCGCAAGCAACATAAATAAAAGCACCGATTTTTCGCTGTATTCCTTGCGCGTCATAATATACGCAACGGGATACCCTAAGACGAAACAAATCAGCGTGCTTTGCAGTGCTAACCGAAGGCTGCGCAATGCCACCACCACAAAGATGCGCTCATGGAAGGGTTGCACCATATCGGGCGAAAACGGCGAAAAAAAGCGCCGAAAATTCGCCAGCGTAAAATACGTATTGCCCAGTGCATCGGTGGCGGTTACGCTGTAGTAGAAAACCAGCAGCAACGGCGCGGCAATAAAAATTGCCATCCACACGATATAGGGGTATGCGAATAATTTTTTCAACTCGTCGCCTCCGCCACATCGCGTTTCATAACATGAATCAAATATGGCTCGATGGTTAAGCCTACATCTTCCCCTGCGGGGGCGGCTACGGTGGAATGAATTTTCCATAGAAAGCCTTGCGCGTCTACATGCATTTCGTAATGCACGCCTTTGAAAACAACTTGTGTAACACGCCCGCGTATTTTTCCTTTGTCGGGTGGCACAATTTCCACGTCCTCGGGGCGGATTACGATGTCCACCCCTTCATTCGGCGCAAAGCCCTTGTCCACGCATTTGAAGGCGGCGCCGCCAAATTCCACCAGCAAATCCTCACGCATAATGCCGTCTAAAATGTTGCTCTCGCCAATAAATTTTGCGACGAAGGCATTTTTCGGCTCGTTATAAATGTCCTCGGGTCTGCCGATTTGCAGGATATTGCCCTCGTTCATTACCGCGATTGTGTCGCTCATGGTAAGGGCTTCCTCTTGGTCGTGAGTGACGAATACAAAGGTGATACCCAATTCGCGCTGCATGTTTTTCAATTCGACCTGCATTTCCTTACGAAGTTGCAAGTCCAGCGCGCCCAGCGGTTCGTCCAATAGCAGCACCTGCGGTTCGTTTGCCAGCGCCCGTGCAATGGCAACGCGCTGCTGCTGCCCGCCCGAAAGGGACAGAGGACTGCGTTTTTCGTAGCCTTCTAAATTTACCAAGCGCAACATATCCGCGACCTTTTTTTGAATCGCGTCCTTAGACGCCTTTTTAATCTTTAGCCCGAATGCGATGTTACCCGCCACATCCAAGTGCGGGAATAACGCATACTTTTGGAAAACTGTGTTTAACGGACGCTTATGCGGCGGCGTATGCAAAATGGACGTGCCGTCAAACAACACATCGCCTGTGGATGGCTTTTCAAACCCGCCGATAATACGCAGGGTGGTTGTTTTTCCGCACCCGCTTGGGCCTAAAAGCGTAAGAAATTCATTTTGATTTATGTACAAATCAATATGGTTAAGCACGGTCTGCTTACCATATTTCATGGAAATATTATTCAACTCAATAATCCGATGTGCCAATAATTCCACCTCTTTTAAAAACTGGGCGGCGAACTCACCCACAAAATTTCTGCTTCATTTTTTGTGTGATTTTCAAGGTAATACGGCTGGGAAGCGGGGTAATAAATGCTGTCGCCCTTTTTAATCTTCCACTTATGCTTACCGCGGTGCAGTGTAATGCTCCCCGATAGCACGTAGCCAAATACCTCGCCTGCGTGGGGAGCGTATTCCTGCGTGCGCCCGTTGGGGAAAAGCGTAAGCAAAATCGGTTCCATGTCGTTTTTCTGCGCATTGGGGATAATCCACGTAATGCGGTGCTTTAGGGTTTCATCGTCGATGGTGTATGCATCGTCCTGCTTGTAGCACACGGTAGGTTCGGCGGTTGGCTCGCGGAAAAACTCGGCAGGCGTTGTACCCATGCATTCCAAAATATCCACCAACGTAGCAATGGAGGGGGAACTTTGGTCGCGCTCTATCTGGGAGATAAACCCCTTAGAAAGGTCGCACCGTATGGCAAGCTCCTCTTGCGTTAAATTGGTACGCAAGCGCAACCTCTTTAGCTTGTCGCCGATTTGCACAATTTTCGCCTCTGCTCCATCAGATTAGTATTACTAAACTTACAGTCAAGTTTTGCTAAGCGGTGCGTAGTAAAACATATTTTTTTTATTGTGTCAACATTTTTTTGCATATGCGTCATACTTGTGCTACGCTGGTATATATTTCCCGGAAGGGGCGTGCTTCCCATGCACACGATACAATCTGAACATTTGCGCGTTTGCGTTAACCCCATTGGGGCGGAGTTATTTAACCTCACGTCCCGCAAGACAAACCGTGAATATCTATGGCAGGGCGACCCAACGTGGTGGGGTAGCCGTGCGCCTGTACTTTTCCCTATTTTGTGCGGAATGCGCGGCAATGCCTATACCTACAAAGGCAAGCCCTACACCATGACCAAGCACGGCTTTGTGCGGTATGAGGAATTTGCCGTGGTTGATAAAAGCGAATCCCGCATAACCTTCGAATACACCGACAACGAAAAAACACGCGAAATGTATCCCTTTGCCTTTGTGTTTCGGGTTATGTTTGGCGTTGAGGGTAATACTTTAACCACGGAATATCGCGTGGAGAATAAGAGCGGGGAAACGATGTACTTCTCCACGGGTGCGCACGAGGCGTTTAACGTAATGCACGAAGCAAGCGAAACCTTCGAGGATTATTATCTGGAATTTGATACAGACGCAGATTACCACAGCGAAATTATCACCCCCGAAGGGCTAATCGACGGAAAAACCTATCCTGTTTTATTAAATGGGAGAATCCTGCCGTTGATGCACAATATGTTTGATAACGACGCGGTGGTTTTTCGTAATGTTGCAAGCAAGCGGGTATTTTTGAAGTCTAAAAAATCTACGGCGTTTATTGAATACGATTATCAAGACGCGCCCAACGTAGGCTTTTGGCAAAAACCGGGCGCGCCGTACATTTGCATAGAGCCGTGGTTTGGCTTGCCTGACGAGGCTTCGCATAACGGAAAAATTGAAGAGAAGTACGGCATAATCCCGCTGGAAGCGAGCGGCACATGGGCATGGGCACACAATATTATAATTCACGAGGAGTGATTTTTTATGGTACTTGGCAATCTGGAACCCAAAGTATTTTTCAAAAATTTTGAAGCCATTTCGCAAATCCCGCGCGGGTCGGGCGATGAAAAGCGCGTGAGCGATTTTGTGACGAATTTTGCCCGCGACCTTGGTTACAAAGTGGTGCAGGATACGCTGAATAACGTAATTATTTACAAACCCGCGTCGGCAGGGTATGAAAGCAAGCCTGCCGTTATTCTGCAAGGGCACTTAGACATGGTGTGCGAAAAAAACGCGGGAACGGAGCATGACTTTACCAAGAACCCGCTAAAGCTCTATATTGATGGCGGTTTTGTTAAGGCGCACGGCACAACGCTGGGTGCGGATAACGGCACAGCGGTGGCAATATGCATGGCAATTTTAGAGGACAAAGCCCTCCAGCATCCTGCACTGGAGATGGTCCTCACCGTGGAAGAGGAAACGGGCATGGCAGGGGCGGAGAATTTAGAGGCATCATTATTTAAAGCTACTCGAATGCTTAATCTGGACTCCAGCGACGAGGGGGTTATCACCATCGGCTGCGCGGCAGGTGTTACGGTGGAGTATTCAATTCCGCTGGCGTTTGACGCCGTTCCGCAGGATTATTCGGCTTTCACAATACAGGTGAAGGGCTTGCATGGCGGGCATTCGGGCGCGGATATTCACAAGGGGCGCGGTAATGCGCTGGTGATGATGGGTTGTGTGCTTGGCGCGCTGGAGAAGGACTGCGGTATTCGGCTTGCGCATATTCACGGCGGCATGAAGTTAAACGCCATTCCGCGTGAGGCAACGGCGGAAATCCTTGTACCCGCCGCTCACGCAGAAGCGCTAAAAACCGCCATCGCGGGCTGCAAGCGTACCTTTGGCGAAATGTATAAGGCAACCGAGCCGACCTTGGAAATTTCCTGTGCGGCGGGAACACTCCCATCACGTATATTTTCCGCTGAATGCAGCGACAAAATTATTGCGACACTTCTGCTTTTGCCCAACGGCGTACAGGCAATGAGCCAAGAAATGGAAGGCGTAGTTGCCGCGTCCTGCAACGTGGGTGTGGTGCATACGCTAAAAGATGCGATAAAAATCGAGTGCTTCCCCCGCGGAGCTACGGCGTTTCATTTACAGGGCATGGAGCAGCAGATACGCGCATTGGCAGGGCGCACGGGCGCACAAGCTAATTTCATACAGCGCAGCCCTGCATGGGCGTTTGATGCAAATTCCGCGCTGTTAAAAGAGGTAGTTGCGGTATATGAAAAACAATATGGGAGCGCTCCCGTTGTAACAGCATTACACGCAGGGCTGGAGTGCGGTATCCTTGCCGAGAAACTGCCGGGGCTGGACATCGTTTCCCTGGGACCTAATACCCACGACCTGCACACACCCGATGAACGCTTGTCGATAGCCTCTGTTGGGCGTGTGTGGGCGATGATTGTGGCGTTGCTGGGACGGCTATGAAAAATTCGTCAAAGAACTTTATTAAAAAAACCGCGATGCTCGCGGTTTTTTTGGGGTTATTTTTAGCGGGGTGCGGAAGTGCGGGGTATAGGCATATTACGGTCGTGGAACATGTACCGTATGAAGTGGAAGTGCCTATTCATACGCCGTCACCCATGCCTTCCCCTATACCCATTGCAACTCCGTTGCCTACACCTTCTCCCACGCCGGAACCCACCCCCACCCCTGAACCTTCCTTTGCGGATATTTGGCTGGAAAAACTCACGGTGGAAGAAAAAATCGGGCAGTTAATCATGCCGCGTCTTGTTTGGCAAACCACTGCGCCTTGCCCCGAGGTAACGGCGTGGGTGGCGCACTACGGCTTCGGTGGGATAATTTTATTTGGGGATAATGTATATTCCATTGCGCAGGTGCAGGCGATGAGCGCCGCGTTGCAAGCGGCTTCGCCTTACCTTCCGCTATTTATCGCAATCGACGAAGAGGGCGGGCGCGTATCGCGGGTGGGCAGATTGTTTGATTGGCAAATTCCCGCGGCGTATTCGATACTTGCAACCATCAAATGCGATTGCTTTGGCGCAGACAATTGTGAACATCGATGCGTAAATTTTCATGCACAGGCAAATCGCGAAGCGGCTAGGCTCGCCCACGAAACGGGGCAGCGCCTCACAACGCTGGGCATTAACATGAACTTCGCCCCCGTTGCCGATGTGTGGACAAACCCCGCAAATACCGTTATTGGCAACCGTGCCTTCTCCCGCGACCCGTATGCCGCGGCGGAAATGGTTGCGACCACCATTTATGGCTTGCAACGCGAAAACATCTTCGCCGTGGCAAAGCACTTCCCGGGTCACGGCGACACCTATGAGGACAGCCACTTCAACCTTGCCTTTTACCCCCACGACCGCGCGCGGTTTGATACGGTGGAAGCCATTCCCTTTATCCGCGCTATCGAGGCAGGGGTGGACGGCATTATGGTGGGGCATATTTCCACCCCGCAATTGCGCGGGAGCGCTCCCATCCTCTGTTGGAAACAAGATGCCTTCGAAAACGGGTGGCTTCCCGCAACCTTTTCCGATTTCTGGTTACAAGACGTACTGCGCGGCGAAATGGGCTTCGAAGGGCTAATCGTCACCGATGCGCTGGATATGCGCGCCCTCACCGACCACTTCACCCCCGAGCAAATTGCGGTAGGTGCGTTCCTTGCAGGGGCGGATATTCTGCTTATGCCAACCCACCCCGACCGCGCGTTTTACGCGTTGCTTGACGCCTTCCGCGAAGGACTCATTACCCTCGAGCGGCTGGAAGCGTCGGTACGACGGGTGCTTTACGCGAAGGCGGACATTCTCCCGTAGTAACATACGGTACGCAGGTATCACTTGCTTGATGTATAACGGTTCTGTATAATCAAGCGCCATTTAAAACACAAGGAGGGCAAAAGATGAAGGAAATTTTAGACGTTCGCAATTTAACGAAAAAATTCAAGCTCACCAAAAAGCAACAGGAGTCTAAGAACATAAAAACCCCGTATTTTGCGGCGGTAGACCATGTAAGCTTCAAATCTTACGAAGGGGAAGTATTTGGCTTGCTTGGACCAAACGGCGCGGGCAAAACCACCACAATGCGCATGTTGGCTACGCTTATTAACGCCAGCGAAGGGGACGCGCTGGTAAACGGGCACAGCATTATCGCCGCCCCGTTAGAGGTACGGCGCAACATCGGCTTCCTAACCAACGAACTAAAGCTGGACGAATTTTTTACCCCCAATTTCCATTTCGATTTTTTTGCTAATTTGCGCGGCATTCCCGCAGACATTGCCGCACGACGCAAGGAAGATTTATTTGCCCGTTTTGGGCTTGGTCCCTATGCCGATGTACGCATAGGCAAACTTTCGCAGGGTAATAAACAAAAGGCTTCCCTTGCTATATCCATTGTCCATGACCCCGCCATTGTTATTTTTGACGAGCCTACAAACGGGCTGGACGTTGTAACCGCAAAGGTAGTTATGGACTTTTTGCTGGAATTGAAAAAAAGCGGTAAGTCGGTCATTCTTTCCACCCATATTTTTGGTCTGCTGGAAAATTTGTGCGACCGCGTGGGCATTATCATCAACGGCAAAATGGTTGCCTGTGATACCGTACCCAACCTCGCAGGCGAAAACAGCCTAGAGGCCATGTTCTTCGACATATACAACAAGACGACAAAGGAGGCGGTATAGTATGGGAAACGTAACCTTAGCCGTAATGAAAAAAGAAATTACGCGCATATTTAACGACCGTAAGCTATTGTTTGCCGCGGTAATTCTTCCGGGCATACTCATTTTTGCGGTGATGCAATTAACGGGCATGATGACACAAATGATTGGCGGGATAGACGACGACCATATCTATGAAATCCACGCGGTCAATATGCCCGCCTCGATTCGGGCGATGCTATCGGCAGATGAATTGCAGTTAAATATTATTCCCGCTACGTTAGCGGATGCGCCCCGCATTCGCCAAGATATCGCCGACCAAAACACCGATTTGCTGCTCATCTTCCCCCCGGACTTTGACGAAATAGTGGCAACGTTTGACCCCGCCACTGCCGCCGTACCCGCGCCCAATATCGAAATATGGGGCAATTCGGTGCGAAATGAATCCGCCGAAGCGCGCCATATTGTACAAACGATGATTAATGCATACCACCATTCGCTTACGCACCGCTTCAGCATTAATTTGCCCACCGCAGAAGTACCCGACGGGAACTTTGACCTCGCTACCGCGGGGGACATAATGGCATTGTTGTTGGGTGTTATGCTCCCGATGATGTTTATTTTGTTTATTTTTACAGGCAGCCAAGCGCTGGTGCCCGAATCAGTAGCGGGCGAAAAAGAACGCGGCACGCTGGGTACACTGTTGGTTACCACGGCAAGCCGCAAACAAATGGCACTGGGCAAAGTGCTGGGGCTATTGTTTTTCTCGTTGTTGAGTGCCTTGGGCAGTTTTGTAGGGCTTATGTTCTCTATGGATGGGATGATGCCTGACACAGGCGACTTGCTGGATAACACGGGTTTCATGGACATTTTTAGTGCAATGGATATTGCCCTCATTTTCCTAATCGCTGTATCGCTTTCGTTCTTCTTTGTTGCGCTGCTTGCGGTAATGTCCACTTATTCCAAGACCGTAAAAGAGGCGAACGCCGTAACTACGCCGCTTACCATGGTTATTATGCTGGGCGCGATGGGGGGCGGGTTAATTTCGTCCAATTCCATTGCGTTTGCCCTTATCCCCATTTTTAATAGCTCCATTAACCTAACCGCCATCATTAACGCCGAGTTAAATACGCTGCACGTAATGATTACCATTGGGCTAAATTTCGTGCTGGCAATTGTGCTAACGGGCGTGGTAGCGGCGATGTTTAGCAGCGAGAAGATTGTGTTTGATTAGAAGGGCGTTATAATCCCCTCATGAAAAACTTAAAAAAGATGCTCCTTATCTTCAACCCGCACGCAGGGACCCAAAAATTTCCGCCACAGTTATTTGATGTGGTGGATAGGTTCAACGCGGCGGGTTATTTGGTTACGGCGTATGCATCTCAGCAGGTAGGGGACGTAAGCACAATGATAACCGAGTACGCAAGCGGGTATGATTGTTTGGTGTGTTCAGGGGGCGACGGCACAATAGCCGAAGCCGTCGGCGCGTTAATGAATGTGGAAAAGCCCCCGCGACTGGGCATTATCCCTTCGGGTACGGTAAACGATTTTTCCGCTTCGCTGGGTATCCCTACGGACATTATGGCGGCGGCGGATATTATTGTAAGCGCGGGTTCGCATTTAATTGATATCGGGCGTTTTGGCAGTGCGTATTTTACGTATGTAGCGGCTTTCGGCAAGTTTACAGACGTTCCGTATACCACGCCGCAAAGCGTGAAAAACATTTTCGGCAAGCTTGCCTATTTCTTAGAAGGGGTAAAGCAAGCAGGCACAATGGAAGCGGTCAGATGCGATTTTGTGCTGGACGGGGAGCGCATAAGCGGTGATTTTCTACTGGGCATTGTAGCGAATGCGCATTCCATTGCAGGATACAAATTGCCACAGGAAATGGACGTGCAAATAGACGACGGTTACTTCGAGGTAATTCTCATTCACATGCCGTCCTCGCTGCTGGAGATACCTAAAATTTTATCAATGCTTGTCACGCAGGAAATTAAGGAAGACGTAATGATTTTCCGCAAGGCACGTAGCATCGAAATTTCTGCCGAATACCCCATCGCATGGACGCTGGACGGCGATTACGGCGGTGAACACACTTACGTTTTCATCGAAAATTTAAACCAAGCCGCTACGGTAATTTACGACTATACTTCCCAAGCGGAGGGCATATAAATTTCGCGGAAGCGCTTCATGGCGTAGCGGTCGGTCATGCCTGCAATATAGTCTGCCGCGGCTTTATCCTTGGCGGTTTTGCGCAGTTCCTCGGGTAATTTTTCGGGGTGCTTTATATAATGTTCAAAAAGCAGGCGCAGAAGCGTCTGTATTTTTTTGCGCTCGCTATTGTGCAACTGATGCGCATAAATATTGGCGAAAAGATACGCCCGCAATTCCTTTAACACCGCAGAAACTTCGGGCGAAAGGGATACACTGTCCCTATCCGCGCTGTATGAAATAAGGTCGCGCACTAAAAAGTCTATCCGTGCTTGCGAGCTTTCGCCCATCATTTCCCGCGCGTTGGCGGGCAAATCGGTAGAAACGAGCAGCTTGGCGCGCAGGGCGTCGTCCACGTCGTGGTTTATGTACGCAATTTTGTCGGAGATTTGGACAATCCGGCCTTCCAGCGTGGCGGGGTTGCCGTTAGAACGATGGTTCAAAATGCCGTCGCGCACCTCGAAGGTAAGGTTAAGCGGTTCGGTTATCCGCACCGAATGCTCATTGTGGTGAAAGCCTTCGGGCAATAGATTGTCCAGTGCGTCCTCGCCCGTATGCCCAAAGGGGGTATGCCCAAGGTCATGCCCAAGGGCAATGGCTTCCGTCAAGTCCTCGTTCAAACTTAACGCGCGGGCGGCGGTGCGGGCAATTTGCGCCACCTCCAGCGTATGGGTAAGGCGGGTGCGGTAATGGTCACCCTCAGGCGAAATAAAAACCTGCGTTTTATGCATTAATCGGCGGAAAGCCTTGCAATGCGTAATACGGTCGCGGTCTTTTTGAAACTCGGTACGTAAATCGCATTTATCGGCTTCATGCAGACGCCCGCGGGTTTGGGCGCTTTTGGCCGCGCGGGGGGATAAAATATCGGATTCATATTTTTCACGCTTTTCGCGTAGATTCATAGGATACTCACCTCTCGTTAAAAATATCACGCCAAGCATCTGTTGGCAACTTGTGAATTTATGTATATTATATATGAGGGTCAAAGGATAAAGTTCAAGGGGACAAAGCCCGCGGTTTTAATCATTTGACCTTACCCAACAGGAGGCTAAAATCCATGCGATATTTAGAAGACGTAAAAGAGAACGAGCACGTAGTCGAGCACTACCTGTGCCGGCAGAAGCAAACGTTAAAAACGCGGGGCGGTAAAACGTATCTTTCGCTTCGGCTTTCTGATAAAACGGGGCAAATGGACGCAAAAGTATGGGAAATGAATAACGATATCCAATCCTTCGAAGAAGGGGATATGATAAAAATAGACGCGCAAGTGGTTACGTACCAAAACGAGCTGCAGCTAAAAGTAATCAAATTGCGCAAAAGCCGCGAGGACGAATTTATTCCGCTCAACTACGTACCCTGTACGGAAAAAGATATCGACGCGTTATACGCCGAAGTATTGGAATTTATTAAATCCGTTGGTCACCCCAAGTTGCGGGCAGTGCTGGAGGGCATTTTGGTAAAAGACGAAGCCCGCGTTGCTGCGTTTAAATCCCACTCTGCCGCCAAGCAAATGCACCACAGCTATATGGGCGGCTTACTTGAGCATACGTTAAATGTGGCACAAATATGCGATTTTATGAGCGGACGGTTTAAGCATGTAAACCGCGACTTGCTTATCACAAGTGCGCTGCTGCACGATATCGGCAAGATATATGAGCTTTCTGCAATGCCCATGAACGACTATACAGACGACGGGCAAATGCTGGGGCATATTACCATTAGTGTGGAAATGGTAACAGAAGAGGTACGCAAAATCGAAGACTTCCCCCACGAGCTTGCCGGCTTGCTCAAGCATTCGCTGCTGGCGCACCACGGGGAATATGAATACGGCTCACCTAAATTACCCGCAACCATTGAGGCATTTCTCCTTCACTGCGCCGATAATATGGACGCAAAGCTAAAAACCTTCGAAGAAATATTAGACAAGGACAGTACCGCGGGGCCTTGGACGGGCTACCAAAAAATGCTTAACCGTTATATTAGGCGTTCCGATTATGACTAAACAAGAGCGTCCGCCGCGCAAAAACGAGGTGTTTTTTCTTGACATTGAAAATGTAAACGCCAAGGGCTTTGGCGTAGGGCGGGTGAACGGTTTTGTACTGCTGGTAGACGGCGCACTCACGGGCGACCGTATGGAAGCCCGCGTACTAAAAACCAAAACCCGTTACGGCTACGCAAAGATACAGCGCCTTATCCGCCCTTCGCCCTATCGCATCAAGTCGCCCTGTGCGGTAAGCAATACGCACAGCGGGGGCAGTTTGTGCGGGGGTTGCCAGTTTCAGCATTGCAATTACGCGGGGCAGCTTGCGTTTAAAAAGAAAATTGTCATCGACGCGCTGGAACGTATTGCAGGTATTGCTCACCCCCCCGTTGCTGATGTGCAGGGCATGGATTTTACGGAAGGCGATGCGCCCTTCCGTTACCGCAACAAAGCGGTTTTTCCTGTTGTGCCATCGCCGAATGCCGATGGATTTTCCATTGGTATGTATGCCGCGCGCAGTCACCGTATTGTAGAAGTGAATGACTGTCTTATACAGCATCCGTCCCACGTGCGGGTGCTTTCTGTTGTGAAGGAATATATGCGCGCATACAACATCCCCCCCTATGACGAAATTGCACACCGCGGGTTAATGCGACAAGTAATGGTGCGTACATCCCGCGCAACGGGGGAAATTATGGTGGTGCTGGTCATAAACGGCGAAAAACTGCCCGGCGAAAATGCCCTGGCCGAAGCCCTATCCGCCGAAGCAAGTGCGTCCACGGTACTTATCAGCCCCCATACCGAGCGCAGTAATAACGTACTGGGCGAACGCTTCCGCACCCTTACGGGCAGCAGTTACATCGAGGAGCATATCGGCGATGTGCGGTATCGTATATCTGCGCCGTCATTTTTCCAAGTAAACCCCATACAAGTGAAGGTGCTATACGATTGTGCGCTGGAAATGGCAAAGATTCAACCCGGCGAAACGGTGTTAGATGCCCACGCAGGCGCCGGTGGCGTTGCCCTATACGCCGCGCGGAACACGCAGGCGTCACACATTGCGGGCATAGATATCGTTGCCCCTGCCATCATCAACGCAAAAGAAAATGCCGCATTAAACGGCATCGAAAATACAAAATTTATCACAGGCGCGGCAGAAGAAGTGATACCCACCATGCTTTGTGCAAACGCCTTCCGCCCCGGCGTCGTTTTTCTTGACCCACCCCGCCGCGGCTGCGAATCGCCCCTGTTAGATGCGCTCATCACCGCGGAAATACCCCGCATCGTTTACATCTCCTGCGACCCCGCCACCCTGGCGCGGGATATAAAACACCTATGCGCGAGCGGTTATCGCCTGGAACAGGTGCAACCCGTGGATATGTTTCCGCACACAGGGCATGTGGAGGCAATAGCGTCGCTACGGCGAGCCGATACCTAGAAATCCTTGAGTTTAAGCACTTTTGCAAGCATATCTCGTTCAATTTGATAGGTGAATTTGAGCGAAATAAGAAGATAAAAAACTATATAATGGTGAGGGTAGTTATTGATATGGAGTGGGGAAACACAACAGAGGAATAACAAAATGTAACGGTCAAAGCCCGATTAGAAATGCCTAATCGGGCTTTTTTTATTAAAAAGGAGGTTTGATATTGCACCAAAATCAAGTAAAACCCAAGCACATCGAAATAAAGCCCGACATGCGGGTACTGCTGGAAATTGAACAATTAAACGAAACCCAAGGGCGTGTATCGCTAGGCTCATATGTTGAGGAAGTCTTACCCAACAAATGCTTCCTCATTCAAATGCCCGTAAACAGTGGCGGTGCAGACGCAGCAAGTGCTAGGTCATATTTTACAGATTTGTTTGAAAAAGAACCTAAACACAAAATTGTATCCTTAACCATACCCGAAAAAGTATTGTTTTTACCAAAAGCATCTTTTTATGTGGTACATGAAATCTTCCACTACTTTATGGACATATTGTTACGAAATGTTAGACACAGATTTTTAATCAAAACACTTGGAGCTCATTATGCAAATATTATTGCCGAAAATTTATTTGATGATATTTTAAATCCTCGGTGTAGAGAATACATGAAGTCACATCCAAACTCGCATATAAATGAAGAAAAATTTGACGTATACTCTTCTCAATTGTCTAGAAGCATGACAATCGTTGTTATTAAACACTTAAACAAACAGCTAGGGAAAGAAAAAGTTTTATTTGCAAGCGATGCAGATGAAATTTTATATAGCAAGATACAAAGCTTGTTAAATCCTTTAAATATGGATTCATATTACGCAATCACGCATAGTAAGGTTAACTACACGGCAATAAAAGACAATCCATTATTAAATGACATTTTATGTGTTTTTGAATTATATTGGAGTTTGTTAAAAACAAATAACGTACCACTCACATTTAAAGAAATGGATGAAAAAATTTCCAACATGCTCAGTCCCAGAACCGATGCAGAAGGCAAACAATATAGGCGATTTGTACATGCAAGCAATGAAAAAGCTAACGGCATTCCTTTTGCGGATTCATGTCGTAATTACATGCATATATTTTTAAATACTTATACAGGCAGGCAAAAAAGTAACATTCCCATCATTTATGGACCAGCTAAGATTTTATATGAAGTTACAAAGGAACTATTCCAGGAATGTTATTGCGATGTATGCGCTTGCATCACGCTAAAATATGAATTAAAAGATTATTTACATGCTATGGCAAGCGATGAGGACACCTTTAAAAGTCTAATACCCCCAGATGCAATAAACTATGGGCGTTTTTTTAGTGTAATCAATGTTTGCTTTTTTGCAGATTTTATTGACTCGTTAAATCCATGGGAATTGTCAAATATGTCTAGCGATGCTGTGGTAATAAAATTGCGAGATTATTCGCTTAGAATGTTTGCAGAGGCATTTTCTGGTAACATAAGCTTGCCAGCAGAGAAATTCAATCACGTTAAAAATTTAACAGTCCAATATATAACGCACATGACCAATTACCATCTATACTCAGATGTGGTACGCTTCTTACGCATATGCATATCTTACACAAGACAAAATTTTAACAATGCACCGTTTTCAAGCGAATTACATGGTTTCGCAAATTTGCTAAACCCGCATAATACCTGCGATACGCAAATAAACACGTTGTACGAAATACTACAAACCTGTTCCCAAAAAACTGTGTAAAAACACAAAAACTCTTGCGCAAGCACAAATCTCATGCTAAACTGCAAAAACAAACCATTAAAAAATAAGGAGAAATGTTCATGGGGTCTTTTAAATTTAGCGACAATTACTACCGAAGCAAACTAACCAAAAAATCTACGGGTATTGCCGCGCGTGCCAGCGGCAACAAAATTCGGTTTCACTATTCACTCCCCGCAGAAACCTTTGACAACCCTGAAATGCGCGCATTACTAAGTGATGAAGCTTACGCGCTAGTCAAATCGAATAAATCGGAAGCCGAAACCTTAGTAAGTTAGTGTATAATTATTTGTATGACAGGAGCTGTCTTGCCAAGAAAAATAAGGCAGCTTCATTTTTTTGTCGCATTCATGTCGCTATAAAGAGAAAATAAAAAAGAAAAGTCATTGAAGAACCGTAGAAAAGCCGTTAAAAACAACAACGGACGAAATGATAGCAAACTAAAGTTAACCAAAATGAAAACAAATGACACATGCTGAAATGTGGCTTCTGCGGTAGCAATATGTCGCGCCGAAACTGGCATTCCAACAGTGAACACAAAAAAATTATTTGGTAATGTATCATAAACACGAAAAAGGAGAAGAAGTTTTGCCCCGATGCCAAAGGCATTGCCGAAGAAACGATTGAGCGGGCATTCCTTGAAAGCTATAGGCTTCTGTGTGATAACAACAAAGATGTAATAGATGAACTTTTGCAACGCATTGAAACAACCCTATGCGCCACCAATTCGTCAAAAGAACTCAAACGCATGGATAAGGAAATCACTGCGTTGGAGCAGAAGCGAAAAAAATTGGTGGATATGCGACTTGATGATATAATTGACAAGGACACATACGAAAACAAGTATGCCGATTTAACCGCATCACTCGCCAAGCGATCCGAGGAAAAATTGAACATCAAAAACGCGGCAAGCCGTGAACTTGATATTAAACAGAGGATTGGCGTATTCCGTAAAGTTTTAGTGGAGAACGAAATCATTACCGAATTTGACCGTGTTGTTTTTGAAAGCATCATCGAAAAAGTGGTTGTCGGTGGTATCGACAATGAGGGCAACAAAGACCCCGCCATGCTGACATTCATCTACAGGACGGGGTTCACCAACAGCTTAAAGGGTAATGAATACAAGGGGGCGCGTAAAAATGCTAAGGACAAACCAAGTGAGGGCAAATTGTATTCCCCGTCAACAAACGAGGTCGAAAAATTCCATTTCTCGTATAGCTACCCCACATGTGGAGGCAATAGCGTTGCTTACGTGGTAATATACGCCTGCACTTCCTGCCTTATGCGGGCGTGGGATATGAGCAGCGGTTTTTTTATAATTGCGATTATAATTTCATCTGCGGTAACTTCGTAGCGTGCTTCAAAGCCTCGGTGTGCGCCCTGCCCTTGGTGCATATCGCCTTCCCACGTTATATTATGCGCTTGCGCGTCTTTTACTGCTCGCAGATACAAAGCTTGCAAATCCGCTGGGCGCGTTAATTTTATAATCATAACAAATCTCCCGTTAAAATATCGATAGGATATTTTATGCGGGGGATTTTATTTGTGCGCCTTCCAATATAAGCAGTTGGTGTTTTACGTCTACGCCCCCCGCATATCCTGTGAGTGCGCCGCTTACGCCTACCACACGGTGGCAAGGGATAATAATAGAAATGGGATTATGCCCCACCGCACCGCCAATTGCCTGTGCCGATTTGCAACCAAGCTGCTTGGCAATTGCGCCGTATGTACAAAGTTCTCCATAAGGAATTTCACACAAAATACGCCAAACCGATTGGCGGAACGCGCTGCCCGCAGGCGCAAGCGGCAACGCCGCAATGTCCGGCTTGCCCCCTGCGAAGTAGCGGTCAAGCCATGCCCGCACTTCATTAAAAACAGGCAAATCAATCCGGTTGTTTGTGTTTGTTATTACCGCTTCGCCGTAGGGCTGGGCAAAATACTTCTGCCCGGCAAGCCAAAGCCCTGTTAAATGCTTTCCATCGCTTGCGAGTACAGCAATGCCCACAGGCGAATGACATTCCGTTACATACATGCGTCCACATCCTTATCCGCGCCCGACAGGAATCGAACCTGTGACCCTTCGCTTAGGAGAGAAGCAAAAAGCGAAAAACAAAACATGTTCGATACAAGGCGCAATGCAAAAATCCAATAAATACGGCACAAAAGAATAAACGTTCGAAAATCAGTAAATATAAAACTGCCGTAGTCAACTTTAGTCATTTAGTCAAATTTAGTCTAATAAAAAAGAGTTCAATTTACTTGTAGCAACCAACTTATTCTTACTGTCAAGGTGCGTATAAATATCCATGGTCATGCTGATGCTACTATGACCAAGGATATTCTGTGCCGATTTAATATCGACCCCAGCATTATAAAGTATGGTAGCAAAGTTATGGCGAAAAATATGCGCCGTGATATCATTAGAACCCATAGCATTAACAAATTTTGAAAACATTCGCCTATACGCCGTATGCGTAAACGTATCACCGTTAAGTGTAGCAAAAAGTAATTCAGTGTCTAACTGCGAAACATA
>WQRX01000052.1 GCA_009786535.1 Defluviitaleaceae bacterium
TGCACCCAATCATCAGAATCTATTACCTTTATATACTTCCCGCTTGCCAACTTGCTTGCTACATTAATAACCGAGCCGTGCCCCCCGTTTTCTTTATTAATTAAACGGCAATTTGGGTGCTTATTTACAAATACCTGCGCTATTTCTGCTGTACTGTCTGTAGAACCGTCATTGACAATTAAAATTTCTATCTTACTTTGGCTCTGCTTGTCCAACAAAGAATGCAAGCATTTTTCCAAGGTTCCTTCACTATTATAAGCAGGCACAATAAATGTAATTATCATGAGTGGTTGGCACGGGTTGCGCTCTTCGCCATCATTAAGCACCCACATAGCGTAATCTTCATGTATTGACTTTTCTTTCATACCGCTTGTAAATTGTTTAAAAAGTTAACAGGTAAAATAGCATTGGAATGCTCTAAAAGTTCTTCATCGCGTGTAACAATACAATCCAAGTTCACTTTATCAGCACAAACCACTATTAATGCATCTTCAAAGTCTGCCATTAGTGAATCAAGGGCAATTTGACAATCAGACTTTGTAACTTCTATCACATGTAAAACGCACAAAAGTTTTTTAACTTCATTCCTGCCGGCTGTATCCCCTAATGTTTTTCGCAGGATATAATAGATATCGGTTACGCTACTTGCATTTAAGTAACCGGCTACGCGATTTTGCGCTATCAAGTCAAAAATATCATCTGCCTGTTTATTATATGGTTCTCTGGATGCAAGGCTGTCAAGAATAACATTTGTATCTAGGAGAATTTTCATTATAACGCGCCTCGCTTTGCCAATCTTTCCTCTCTTAGTGCATCTACATCAACGCCGGATGGAATAATCCCTCTCAGGGATTTTACTATCTCTAATCGCGCACTTATTTCCTGTTCATCTACTTTGCTTTCTTGGGTAAAACTACCCTCAAGTATAATGGTCATTTTTCGCCGTACCGGCAACTGCATTTTCATCCCTTCGGAGTGGAAAAGTCCATTTTCATAATATCCCTGATATGCCAACAGTTGCAAAACAACCACTCACTTTCATTCATAAGGTGATGCGCATATATAAACAATTCATTTTCTTGCAAATCGTTTATAAACTGCGGCAAGTCCTGCATGGGGCAACAGCCTTACGGGGATGCGTGTAATAATGTTGCGTATATAATCAAATTTGCTTATTATTTTAAGCCGATACAGGATTTGCTGCATTCGCAGCTCGCTTCTAATATAACACAATCCCTTACGCCTTGCATATAACCCGTTGCCAATGCGCGCATGTACCAATACATCGGGGTGGTTGGCGCACATTGCACCCTTCGCCATCATACGCGCCCACAGGTCGTAATCTTCAAATCCAGATAACAACCGAAAATTTCCCGCTTCTATTGCTTTCTTACGATTAAACATAACTGTCATTGCGTTAAAGGGGTTTCGTCGCCTTGCATATTTGCAAATTGCTTCATGGTCGGTGGGTACACTTCGTACAGATAAGGCTTGCCCCGGAATGTCGTCATATTCCATTATTTGCCCGCCAATAATACCAAGGTCGGGGTTATTTGTCAGCATTTCAACTTGTTTTTGAAGCCTGTCAGGCAAGCACATATCATCGCTGTCCATTAATGCAACCCACATATGCTTTGCCGCAATAACCCCCGCCGCCCGAGCCAAACCCAGCGTTTTATTCTGCGGTAATGCGACAATGGTTACTTCATTCGCAAAAGTAAAGCTATTTATTACACCTTCCAACGCTTCAGTCAACGGACCGTCTTTTACGATAATCAACTGCACGGGAAGGGTTGTTTGTGCATTAATACTTTCAAGGCTTTGCTTTAAATGCTGCGGGTTATCTTTTATATAGGTACACAACAAGAGGGATACGTTCATCGCTTCTTCTTTCACCGGTTCTTCCTTCATCAACTGCCCCCCTGTGCGCCGCCCTTCATAAATAAAATTTTTACCGTTTTTAAAATTAATTTAAAATCCTGCATTAGTGAATAGTTGGCAATGTAAGCCAAGTCCAGCATAAGCTTGTTATAAGCGGTAGTGCTGTACAGCCCCTCCGTTTGTGCCAAGCCCGTTAGCCCTGCCTTTACCCGAAGGCGAAATTCAAACTCCGGCATGGTTTGCCGATACTCGCCGGCTATTTCCGGCCGCTCCGGCCGCGGTCCTACTACACTCATGTCGCCTTTTAATATATTCCAAAGCTGGGGTAATTCATCTAAGCGTACGGCACGCAATATTTTTCCTACAGGTGTCACGCGGGGGTCGTTTTCGGTAGCGAGCTGTGCGCCATCGACCTCTGCATTTATTATCATACTTCGGAATTTGTATAAATTAAAGGTGCGGTTATTGCGCGTAAGGCGCACTTGCTTGTACAAAACAGGTCCTCTGTCATAAATCCATATAGCAAATGCCGTAACAAGCATAACAGGGAGCGCAACTACCAGACCAACAAGCGCCATTATTATATCTACAAACCGCTTTACTATCCTTTGTTCAACGCTTAGCCCCTGATTGCGGTTAAGCAGCAGCGGAATGTCAAACAACGTAACATCACTTGCGCCCCGTATTAAAACATCGGAGATTTTTGGCGTAGTATAGGTGCGTATGCCGCGTTCAAAGCAGAATTTTAACAATTCGTTTCGCGCCTCTGCGGGTATGTCGCATAATACAACGCCTTGGTGCTTAACAATCTTTTTACCTATATATTTATAGCCCATTTCAATATGAACGGTATTTTTTATCGTAAAATTCTCGGGGTATGCCGCCAATTTTGAAAGCAGGTGGTCGGCATGGTTGCCGCCGCCGTATACCATCAATAACTGCCGCGGCGAAAACAAGTGCATATATATCATGTGGGCAATACAGGTTAAAACAATAACCAACAAGCATTGTACAACAGTCATTTGGATAAAAGGAATAATTTGCATAAACCCTTGCCCCAGCAAGCTGGTTTGCAAATAGGTTACCCCATTGCAAATGATAAGCGCTAAACTGCCGGAGTAAATAACATTGCTGCGTTTATAGTATCCTAAACGGTAGCTGCCGTATAAATGGCTAAAAAAGAACAGCAGAACACCATAAACCCCAACTACCAGCCAATTACCGCGGTGATAAAATGGCACAGCTATTTCATATGAATAGTGGAGCATCCATATATGCGCCCAAATTGCCGTCAAACTTCCCCACGTTACAGCCACAAAAGCGTAACGAATCAAACTTTTAAAGGAACTTCGTACCTTCATCGTAACGAAACATGCAAAATCGACACAATAATTTAACCTCCGCGGAAAAAATACAACCCTATTTAAACACCTTTATATAATAATTGCAAGCATTGGGATAAATTTTATACAAAAACCACCCTGCACTATTTATTTCATGCAGGGTGGCTTCTTATAACCGGTGCGTTATTACAGCACGGTCGTTGTTTCAACCGTAGTTAGTTCCATACGGTTTAGGCTTTCCAACGCGCCGCGTTGGTTGTCAAATACATCGTTGGCTATTAACCGGTCAATAGCGGCAGAAATTTCTTCCACGGGCTTATTTGGGTTAGGGTTAGCAATTCTTAGCGAACGGCGCGAACCCGAGTCCGTGTTTAAAACAATTGAATAGTGTCGCATAGGTCTCCTCCTTTCGTTAGATTTTTGGGTAAATATTAGCGCTCTACGTCAAGCGTAATGCTAAGGCGTGCGGTGCAAGCGCCGTTGTTATATATCTTTTCGATAGCATCGACAAAGTTAGCCGCCACTTGCGGGGCTACATCGTGCGCCACGTTAAGCACCGAGCAGATACGCTCTTTTTCGTTAGATATCCGCATATTGGCGCTTACAGGTTTTAAAGCTGCCATGTGGTTTCCTCCTCTCTATGAAATTTTGTCGCGAATTACTTCGCCGTAGGTGGTGCGCCCCGTTTGTTCACGCTGTACATTTAAAGCTGCGTGACTAACGAGGGTCTTGCAGGTGCTTGGGTGGGATTATCAGAAGGTGCAAGCGTCGCCCATGCCACTGCGCGCGTGTTTCTTGTGGCGGGGTTTCGCTTTAATAACAACCATACCCAAGCAAAGGGTAGCCTTGAGGGGTCAGTACGTTGTCCGTTTTGCGCCAGAGCCGGGTCTTTGCAATAGCCGCGGGGTAAACGTGCGGGAGTCGGTCATGTGCCTCTTGACTAAGGGGAGTATATAGTGGATTTATGGACATTACTTCAGACATTGTCTAAGATTTTGTCAAAAATAAAAACCCCGCAATGCCTTGTGGTTAGCGGCTTTGCGGGGTTTTTCCTTTCAGCCGCACACTACAGTAACGGCTTTAAAAACATCCCTGTAAACGAGCCTTCACACTCGGCGACCTGCTCGGGGGTGCCTGTAACAACAATTTGCCCGCCAGCGCCGCCGCCCTCGGGCCCCAGGTCTATGATGTGGTCTGCGGTTTTTATTACATCCAGGTTGTGTTCAATTACAACAACGGTATTACCCCAGTCCGTAAGCTGCTGGAGAATGGCAATGAGCTTGTGTACATCGGCGGCGTGCAGCCCCGTTGTGGGTTCATCTAACACGTAGAGTGTTTTGCCCGTAGCACGGCGCGACAGCTCCGTGGCAAGTTTTACGCGCTGGGCTTCTCCCCCCGACAGCGTAGTAGACGATTGCCCAAGCTTCACGTAGGAAAGCCCCACGTCGTAGAGGGTTTGCAGTTTTTCGCGCAGGCGGGGCAGCGCATCGAAGAAGGCGAGGGCGTCCTCTACCGTAAGGTCCAGCACTTCGGCAATGGTTTTTTGCTTGTATTTTACCTCCAGCGTTTCTCTGTTATAGCGTTTGCCGTGGCATACCTCGCAGGGTACGTATACATCGGGCAGGAAGTGCATTTCAATTTTAATAATCCCGTCGCCCGCGCAGGCTTCGCACCGCCCGCCTTTTACATTGAAGGAGAAGCGCCCCTTCTGGTAGCCGCGGATTTTCGCCTCAGGGGTTTGGGCAAACACGTCGCGCACAAGGTCGAATAACCCCGTATAGGTTGCGGGGTTGGAGCGCGGCGTGCGCCCAATGGGGCTTTGGTCAATGTTGATGATTTTGTCAAGATATTGCAAGCCTGTAATATCGGTATGCGCACCGGGCTTAACACGAGCGCGGTTAAGGTCGCGGGCAAGGCGCTTGTACATAATTTCATTAATAAGGGAGGATTTACCCGAACCGCTTACCCCTGTGATGCAGGTGAACAGACCAATGGGTACGGCAACGTCGATGTTTTTCAAATTATTCTCCGCCGCGCCTGTAATTTTTAATATGTGCTTACCCTGTTTACGGCGTTTTTTCGGCGTTTCGATGGTCAGTTTTCCACTTAAATACTGCCCTGTAATGCTTGCCTTGCATTTG
Organism: Defluviitaleaceae bacterium; assembly: GCA_009786535.1. GTDB lineage: Bacteria > Bacillota > Clostridia > Lachnospirales > WQUN01 > WQRX01. The sequence continues at coordinate 5,366 of WQRX01000052.1, forward strand.
AGCAAGCCCTTCACATCGCCGGAATACACTACCTCGCCGCCATGCACGCCCGCGTGGGGTCCAATGTCTACAATATAGTCGGCGGCGTTCATCGTATCGGTGTCATGCTCTACTACAATAAGGGTGTTGCCAATGTCCGTAAGGTGGCGCAGGGTTTTAAGCAAACGGGCGTTGTCGCGCTGGTGTAAGCCAATAGAAGGCTCGTCCAAAATATACACCACGCCCACCAGTCCCGAGCCGATTTGCGTAGCCAAGCGAATGCGCTGCGCCTCCCCGCCGGAAAGCGAACCCGCCGCCCGCGCCAGCGTTAAATAATCCAGCCCCACGTCCATGAGAAAGCCCGTGCGGGCATGTATTTCCTTTAAAATAGGTCGCGCGATAAGCAGCTGCGTTTCATTCAATTGCAACGCCTTAAAAAACGCCCGCACATCGCCAATTGTCATTTCCGTAACGGCGGAAATATTCGTATCCGCAATGGTTACAGCAAGCACCTCGGGCTTTAGCCGCCGCCCCTTACACGCGGGGCATTTGATATGCGTCATAAAGTTCTCGTATTCCATGCGCATGTAATTTGAACCCGTATCCTTATACCGCCGCCACAAATTGTTGACAATGCCCTCGTGGTCGTAGGGGTAGGAGCGGTGCTGCCCGTCCTGCCCTGTATAAGACACGCGCAGTTGCCTGTCCGTGCCTTGCATAATCACGCTTTGTACCTGCTCGGGCAATTTTTCGTAGGGCGTGTCAAGGTCGAATTTAAACATGTCCGCCAATGCTTCAAGGATACCCCGCGCACCGCTGCTGTCAGATTTGATGGCATTCCACCCGGGCGCAACAATTGCCCCCTGCGCCAGCGAAAGCGCAGGGTTAGGGATAAGCAACTCGGGGTCAAAAATCATCTTCACGCCCAAGCCCGAGCAATCGGGACATGCCCCCGCAGGGTTGTTAAAGGAGAAGGCGCGGGGCTCAATTTCCGTCAAGGAAATGCCGCAATCTGTACAGGCGAAGTTAGCGCTAAACACAAGGTCGGCGGTGTCCGTTGCCATTACCACCAGCCCGCCGCTTAGGTGCATTGCCGCTTCAATAGATTCGCTTAGCCGTTGCTGTATGCCTTCCCGCGCTACCAGCCTGTCCACCACAATTTCAATGGTGTGCTTTTTATTTTTTTCAAGGTCGGGGGTTTCGCCCAGCTCGTATACTTCGCCGTCGATGCGGGCGCGCACATAGCCGTTGCGGCGGGCATCCTCCAGCAGCTTGGTATGCTCGCCCTTACGCGCACGCACCACAGGGGCAAGGACCTGCAAGCGCGTACCTTCCGCCAACGCACGCACCCTGTCCACAATTTGGTCTACGGTCTGCCGTTCCACCACTCTGCCGCACTGCGGACAATGGGGCGTACCCACCCGCGCAAAAAGAAGACGCAGATAGTCGTAAATCTCCGTCACCGTACCCACCGTAGAGCGGGGATTTTGGCTTGTGGTCTTTTGGTCAATGGAAATGGCGGGGGAAAGCCCCTCGATAAAGTCTACATCGGGCTTTTCCATTTGCCCTAAGAACTGCCGCGCATAGGCGGAAAGCGACTCCACATACCGCCGCTGCCCCTCTGCATAAATCGTATCAAATGCCAGCGACGTTTTACCCGAGCCGCTAAGCCCCGTAAATACCACCATTTTGTCCCTTGGAATGGTTAAGTCAATATTTTTTAAATTATGACTGCGCGCGCCTTTTATCGTAATTACATTTTTATCCATACGTATGTTCCCCTTCGCGGACAATTTCTTAGAAAAATCGAACATACTATACAGGAAGGGCGAAGGATTAGCAAGAAGGATGTGGTTTTATTTAAAAAACAACTCAAAAAAATCACGAAACAACGTTCGGAAACAATGTTTGACGATTTATGTAATGTTATGGTAAAATATGTATACGGCTTTCGCAGGGGGTCGGTTCGTGCGAGTAAATCCTTTCATAACAGAAAGGAGGTGAAAGCATGAGTGACTTTGCTCTTTCTTTGTTGAATACTACGCTTAACGCTATCGTCAAAGTTTTCGTCACAAAAATTGCCAAGCATGTAGTTTCTCGGATAAAAGGAAGAACCACCCCTATGCTCAGTAGGGATGGTTCCGACGCTGTAAAATAAAACAGTGGCACGAATCGGCTCCGATGAACGCGAGAGCCTTTTTTTATTATGTGCGTATTATAATTTTTTATGGGTCAGGTGTCAAATGGTTTATACATACACGAACATAAATGTTTGTAATAACAGCACAACATGTTATATTACCATAAACATTTTATAAGGCTACCGCGCCATTGAAATTATAAACCCTATGGAGGTAGTAGAGAATGAATACGATAAGTAAGCCAGAACAAGAGGTAAATGAAGCACGGCTCGCTATTTACGAAGAAACAAAAACTTAGCGCCCTTACAATATAAAGAACGATTAGACAAATTAACCGAATCCACCGCAAAAAAATACGGTTTTAAAGTTGTAGCCAGCGCATCTACTAATCGCTCTGTAGTATTGGCAAATAACACATAATATCTCGAATAAAAGGAAGAGCCAGCCCTATTCTCAGTAGGGATGGTTCGACGTTAAGAAATAAAACGGCTCGAATCGGTTCCAGTGGATGCGAGAGCCTTTTTTTATTATGAGTGTGTTATATGTTTTATTGGTGGGGTGTCAAATGGTTGGTGGTAGAAAAGGTACATATTTGCATTACTTAAGCAACGAAGCTCTTGCCCTCGACCAGCGGGAATACCAAGAACGTTACGATAAACTGGTAGTTCGGTTTGAAACCGCCAAGGCACGGTTTGAGGAAGTTTCCGAGCTTGCCTTGGATAAAAATGCTAGGGAGAACGGGTGGAAGCATTTATTACCGCACTCGCCATGCAAGACGGTTTGATTGCCGAATTTGATGAACGGCTTTGGTTTTCGCTGGTGGACTTTGCCACGGTTTATACCGAGAACAATGTGCGATTCACCTTTAAGAATGGGCTGGAAATTCAGGCTTAATTGAAATCCCCCACGTTAGCGGAACTACTCGCTTTCGCAGGGGATTTTATTTATTTTTTGAGAAAAGGAATTTTTGCACCCTTTGCATTTACACCTAAAATCACACTTCCCAATATAAGAGCAGCAGTAACGATATGAGCGCAATGTTTAATTACCTTATCAAGGAACTCTTTGTTTTCAGTATCTTTTGCCGAAATTTTGTCAGCAATGGCTATCATGTTTTCTGTTATAGAGGCTCTTTCTTCGGGAGAAATTTCATCTTTTTTTAGAAGTTCACCTAGGTCATCGAGTATTTTTCGGTAGGCTTCAATAGCCTCTTTACTGCTTTCCTTATTGTCCTTTAACGCACTGTCGCACATTTCCTTGAACTGGACAACCATGTCTGTAGCGGCAGAAGCATAAGCTGGAAATTGATTTATAATCGCCATAGCCACATCTTTGTCCATGTTTGGTATCAGAGATGCAAACTCCATAATTCTGCTTTTAGTGATATTGCGAAAACTATCAATTTGCAAGGCATTCTTTACTTGGGTTTCTGAAATTAATTGTTGCGGCATATCGTTACCCCCATCATATGTTCTTTTTTTAGAATACACTATTTTACAAGGATTGCATACCCCTACGCTACTTGCACACCACTTTTGGAAAATGCACACCCCCAAAATGGCAGAGTCGAGGCTTCTTAAAATTGTATCAATGTTGAAGTAGGTTGGTCTAGGAAGGTGAGGGAGGCGAGCTTTGTTTGGAATAGGGCAAGTTTTTGCATTTTTGTTCTCTCTACGGGGGTGGCAGTAATTTCTTCAAACTCTTTTTTGAGTTCGTTAAAAAATAGCGGGTCTATTACCTTGTGGATATTTTCTAACGAGGTGTAATGCATACCGCCACTTCTGCGGGTTTCGGGGTTAAGGGTGCTTTCAAATACCGCGCCAAAAATGGTGGGGCTAATTTCTGCCCAGTTAAAATTTTCGCTGGCGTTGGAAAGGAGCAGTGTTTTAATCTCGTCGGTAAAATGGGGGATTTCAATTTCCTTTTCATCAAACAATCCGCCGTTTACGTAGGGGAAACGGGCGAGGTTTTCTTCAAGGTAGGGGTCGCGGTTTTCTGCACGCGTGTCTAGCACATCGAATAATGCGATGATGGCTTTGCGTAGATGCTTTGCATCAAATTCTCCTAAATATTCGTGGAACATTGCCTTGCGCCCAAATATGCCTGCATCGTCCGCATACAGGCAAAAAACGAGACGAACACACAGCACATTTAAACTTTTTAATGCACGTTCGCTGGTAGGGTCTACATATTGTTTTGCGAAAGCATCGTACAGCAAGCCCACAATTTGCCCCGCAGTAATTGACACTTCCATCTCGCGCTTTAACCGCTCGTTGCCACTGTCGATTAGGAAGTTTAGGCGATAAAATTCGGTGTGCAGGTTTTCTAGCAAAATTTCTTCGGGTTCACCGCTTGGGCGCTCCATGTCGTATACCAAGAAGGACTTAAAATTGCATGTAATGACCCAGCGCGGGTGCTTTGAAAGAGGTAGCTCCGTAATGTAGCGTTTCGCCTGTTGGAAGGGCGTAAGCAATGTGCCGTCGGATTGTTTTATGGGTTTGCGCAAGTCAATCTCTAAGCTTTTTTGCTCGATAAGCACCCGCGTTGCGGGAATAATAATGTCGATAAAACCTCTGTGGTCTATATGCGCACGGCTTTCAAACTCGGCAAATTGTTCGGGTTGGGTTATGCCAAATACGTCACGTAATAGGGATAACCAGAAGGGCTGGCTCTGCCCTTTTTCGTAGCCCTTGCATTTCCAATAATCGGCGAACTTCTTCGCGTTGGTGCGTTGCTGTGCATCTGTCATATGTAAATCCTCGTTTCTTAAATATGAAAAACAAATCACATTTTGATTATAACACGACATAATGGTGAATGTAATAACCTTTGTCACGCTTTCCCCCAACCTTCATAAGATGGTACGAACACTAAATGCGAATTTGCAAAATTCGTATAAAACAGGAGGTTACGCATGGGAACAGGCTTTTTGGAAGTAACAACCACCACAGGCATAGGCGCATTGCCGTTGCCCCGCGCGAAGATAACCGTTTCACAAAACGGGAATGTATTGCACGAGTTAGAAACCGACGAAAGCGGCATAGGCGAAGTCGTAGCCATACAAGCACCCGAAGTTGCACTTACCATGGAAGCAGACTTTACAGGCGTACCTTATTCACTGGTAGATGTAAAAGCAACCGCGACCGGTTTTGCCACTATTTTCATACAAGGTGTAGAAATTTTGGATACGGAAACCAGCATTTTGCCCATTAACATGATACCCGCCGCAGAAGACGGCGAAGTGGATGAATTTTTCGTAGGCGACCACAACCTAACCAATGACGAAGAGCGGCATATGGAACGCCCGGGCCCGTTTACGCCGCGTGTACTTTCCGAAGCCATTATCCCCGAATTTATCACCGTTCACCTGGGTCGCCCCACCCAAGCCGCACGCAATGTACGCGTCCCTTTTTCTTATTATATTAAAAACGTTTGCTCACACGAAATCTATGCCACTTGGCCCGCCGCCGCACTAGAGGCAAACATCTATTGCCAAATTTCACTTGCATTGAATCGGATTTTTACCAACGCTCACCGATTGGGAAGGCACAAAGAATGGCGGAAATACGGGGTTTATTGGCAATGCGACTTTACAAAAACTGAGGAAATTGAGATTTTATGGCTCTATATGTATCGGATATGCATGGGCAGAAAGAACGTCGTCTAAGGTGATGGCGTTTTTTTGTTTGGGGAAGAATAGTTATGGATTTGATGCGACTACCTGCTTAGTCTTTGTTATAGCTTGTAACGTTTTTATAAGCAGACCTATGGGCTTCCGACGCCAACTTCATTACAATATCTTTACGTATCATTACTAAATACTGTCAATTTGTTGAAGTTTGGAAACAGACCTGATATTATACATATGCTTGAATTGGTAGGGTGACAAAGGGTTGCTGATGGAGATTTCTCAAGTTGCATTATTTACGATTTGCGTAACCTTGAGTCACATAATGAATCTTTAAGAGGAGTGCTCCATGTTATTTTATGTTTGTGGTAATGCCTTCTACTCGGTAGAACCAGTTACATTTCCTGCAATGTGCCTAAGAAGCGATAATTGGAACGATTTCGGTTTTTATACAGTTTATTACGCAGACTACTATGGTGCTGATATGAATAAAATTGAGCTCGGTGCAATTAAAATCTTAAAGCGTGGCGAGCGAAGGACGCCACTAGATAATAAATTTGAAAGACTAAGTACGGAGTATTGCTCCGTAGGCAATAGACATTATTATAAAAAATTAAAAGAAATATCCATGGAAATTTATTACTATGTTCTGACTGCATTATGTGATTGCATTTATGATGATAAAATAGCAGAAAGTTTCAGGTATGCAGAAGGGTTTCGCGATTCGCTAAATAGAGATGGAAATTTCATTTCGTTAAAAAAATGGTTTGATTTGTTTAGCAACAATATCACCGATGATCCGCGAGAGTTCCAATTTAAGTTCTTTTCATGCTTGGGGATAGATAATGAAGGCTCTGTCGAAGCTGAATTTGATTTTACCGAAATTAATGAGCATATTCCAAACAGAATAAATGTTTTGGTTGGAAAGAATGGTTGCGGAAAAACAGTATGCCTTTCAAAGCTTGCTAATTATTTTGCGAAAATAGAAGGTTCAGATAATCAAAGAATTGAAGGACTGGAATTGCAATTTAATAATGTTATTGTCATAAGCTATAGTTTATTTGATTCATTCAAAAAGCCTTTTGAATTGCGAGAAAATAATGACACACGGAAACATAATAATTATGTTTATTGCGGTCTTATTGGAAGAAATGGCGTAATGTCCATTGATGAAATGAAAAAGAATTATAATCAAGCCTGTGATTTAATCGAAAAAAAACGCCGTGGCTCTTTTTTTGCAACACAAATACAAAATTTATTAATAGAATCCAGTGACTGCTCAAGACGTTTAATCTTAGATTTTAACGAAAAATCACTTGAAGAGTTAGGGCTAAGTTCGGGTCAGTATTTTTTACTTTTGATTATTTCTGAGGTGATTGCAAATATTGAAGAAGAATCTATTATTCTTATTGATGAGCCTGAAATGCATTTACACCCGAATGCTACATCAAATTTGCTAAAAATCCTTTATTCAATTTTAAAAGAGTATAACTCATACTGCATAGTAGCTACTCATTCTCCAATAATCGTACAAGAAATGCCAAGAAAGTATGTAAAAATCATGGATAGAGACGAGAACAGTAGCTTTACACTAAGTCTGCCAATTGAAACATTTGGGAATGAATTATCATTAATTGTTGATAAAATTTTCGATGTAGATATTAGGCATAGCAATTATAAATCTATACTTGAAGCTATGGTTAATGACGATTTTATCTATGACTATAGTAAAACAAAGGATGAAGTTATAAATTCATTTTTTGATAATTTGCTTAGTTTTAATGCCCGCGTTTTTATTCGATCACTATTATCCAATGAAGAGGGAAGAAATTCAGATGAAAACATTAAATAAGTATACTTTTACCGCAGCAGGTAGCGAGCTGTTTACTCAAGAAATAATTAACAATCAACGTAATTTGCTAAATGATGGCACTTGTAATATGGATAAAGTATACTTAAATCAATCCATTAGCTATGTTTTTGACTGCTTTGACAAATATCATAAAAACATTTATCAGCTACATACACTTACTCCTGAACTTAGACTTAACAAATCGCACATTGATGCGTGGAAACTGGCCTATAATAAAAATCCTAAAGCAGTTAAGGATTTAAGGAAGAAGTACAAAGAAGAAGTTCAAATGTGCCCTTATTGTTTTATATCTAACATTTCGGAACTTGATCATTATATTCCGAAGGCAAGATTTCCAGAGTATTCACTTTTAAATATAAATTTAGTTCCTAGTTGCAGTGGCTGCAACAAAATCAAAGAAGATAAATGGTCTGTCACAACCCCCCTTTTTTTTAATCCATTTATACACAATTTTTTGGAAGAACGTTTTATTAAAGCGGAATTAACCCCTGACAATCTTAGTAGAAACAAAATTCCATCTTTAAAGTTTTATATTGATATTGACAATTGTACTAACAAATCAGAGGGTTTATTATTACAATCCCACTTTGACAAATTAGGTCTTATTAAAATTAAAAATGGAAAAGGTTCTTATGCAGAAAAGGCAACACAGATTCTTAGTTGTTACCTTAGAATATTGAATAAGATATTTGCAAGAAAAATTATAGATAGTGATGAATCTTCGGCTTTAGATTATGTTGAATCTGAGGTTGATTTGTTTATTGAATCATCAGTAGAGACGTACAGCATAAATTCTATGGAGGTAGCTTTATTGTATGCAATAAAAGAAAGTCGTGATAATTGGATAGATTTCTTCAATCATTTATAAATTCCAATAAATCGTAGTATCCGTATTATGTATTACTATTGAATTAGCCGAGGTGTAACCAAATGCCAAATTATGACTTGCGTTGCATAGATTGCAACACTGAACATAACATCCGTGCCAGCATGAAGGAAAAATCCGAAAAGCAAATCGCCTGCCCGGATTGCGGCTCATTTGAGTTGGAAACGGTTTTTAGAACTGCCCCTGCGTTTGTAAAGGGGATGAGTACAGCTCCCTGCCCACAGCGAAGTTCTTGCGGTGCGTCTTGTCCCCATGCGGGCTGACGAATTTTCAGATATTTGGAAAATGGGCATGTTCGAAACTCCCATTGTTTGCAACGTAAAAAGGCTACCATCGACCACCAACCAGAGGTGTGGTCGACGGGAGAAAAATGTGGATACGAACACGCTTTGACATCCAATTTTATTTTTTGGACGAATTGCCCAAGGCTTAATTGCTTGCCTGTAGCCATATTTTTTTGAAGCAAAATGCGGCGATTTCATCAAAAAACATATGCGAACAAGTTATAAAAGTCCATTTTTTTCATCGTTTTTTCATCGAAAAGCATGTGCAGACAGGCTATTTTTTGAGGTTTCATGCTCATTTCAAACGATTTATTTCAACACTCCAAACGTGTCCCCTTCGCAAGAATTGATGATGAAAAGGCAAAATATACGCCTTGATGTTCGTTTACGGCCACTCGGCTATTCCTTTGTCTCCTAGCCGGTTACTATCCGTTTTTGAGCCGCTTTGAAGTCAAATTTTTCGCGCCAATACTGGCGTGAGCCGATATATCCACTTTTTTGAAATTATCGCGTGTAGAAACTTTTTCAATTAGAAAGTTAATAAAATAGAAAAGAATATATACTATAACTTCGGATATCCGGAACTTTTGGATATGTACTTATTTTTCGGACAATCATGAAGGGCAGTGCAATACATAGGAAGGTCAAATGGAAGGTCTAAATCCCAGCATATATGCGGCTTGGAAGGGGTAGAAGGACTTTTTTTCACCTTTACATCATGTGTAATGGAGGCAAAAGAGTGCATCTTTGAACAACTATATAAAAAAATAATGATGGCCTTCACCCATTGTATTCCCTTCATGCCCGTCCGACACTGTACGCGGATGGCTCTATATCTAGCGGATTTTGTGCAACGTTGCAAGCGCAGGGTATTTGGTAGAACATCTTACCCATATTACAAACTGGGCATTCAGGCGCGGCGAATACGCCAACTAACAGGCTCAAACAAAATATCGAGACCGCACAGTCCCCAAGGGGATGTCTCTCGTCAAAACCAATCGTAGTAATCGGAAATCCCGGTTGATTTTTTTATGCAAAAAAACAAATTCGCTACTTCGATTTCTCGAACTTTCATGTTGTTGCTTCGACAGGCACATGGTACAATAAGGACATCTCAGATGAAGCGCAATTTTACAAGGGAGGCGCAGATGGACGTTAGTTATAAAAAGCTATGGAAATTACTGATTGACCGCGATATGAAAAAACGAGACCTTCAACTTGCCGCAAAATTAAGCACAAGCACCATGTCCAAGTTGACCCATTCGCAAAATATGCAGATGGATGTGCTGGTGCGGATATGCCGGGTGCTTGATTGCGATATTGGGGATATTGTGGAGATATTGCCAAGGAACGAGCATTAAAATATATTTGCAATTCACTCGAAGGGAGTAGCTGTATGTTTTTAATCGACACGCAAAATAAAAAAGCAGTTTCACTGGAGAAAAAGTCATTCTCGGAATTGCGACTTTCTGAACGCTACGATTTACAAGAGTGGATTATTGACAATCCCAATATATTGGGCGAAAACTTGTTGATTATTCAGAAGGAATTTGATGGATTTTCTGACACAAGCGAAAGGCTGGATTTGCTTGCACTTGATGAAAATGGAAGGATTGTTGTAATCGAAAACAAACTTGATGATTCCGGGAAGGATGTTGCGTGGCAAGCACTAAAATATGTCTCTTATTGTGCAACCCTTACAAAAAGTGAGATATGCGAAATATATCAACGATATCTAGGTACATCCGGCGTAGCTACAGAAAAAATATCAGAGTTTTATGATGGGCAAGATTATGGAAGCATCCGTTTAAATTCCGTTGAAGGCGACCAACGCATTATTCTTGTCGCGGCAAATTTCCGCAAGGAAGTTACATCGACCGTGCTTTGGCTTCGCAATTATCACAGCGTCGATATAACGTGCATAAAGGTAGCACCTTACAAAGATGGAGAAAAATTATATCTTGATGTCGAACAAATTATTCCAATACAAGATGTTGGCGATTATCAAATACGACTTACAGCAAAAAAGCAAGAAGAAACCGTAACCTCAAATGAAGAGGTGGCACGACATAAACTTCGTTACCGCTTTTGGGAAAAGGCATTGCCTGTTTTACGAGAAAAAACAGGATTGTACAATAATGTTTCTCCAACAAATGATTTTTGGTTGCAGGGTGCAAGCGGACACAGCGGACTTGTATTTAGCGCAGTTGCAAATATGAAAAGTTTTCGAGCAGAGTTGTTTATTCGTACTGCCGATGTCGAACGAACCAAGCGCATTTATCAAATATTGCAAGCAAAAAAATCAGAAATTGAGGAAAAGCATGAATTTGCAAGGGCTTGGGATTGGAATGAAAACCCAAAAACATGCAATATAGGTATCCGATTTACGGAATACGGCTTAACTGACGAGGAGCATTGGGATAGTGCCATTGAGTTTCTCGCGGACAGTGTTGCCGATTTAGTGAAAGCATTTAAGCCCTTAATTAATGCCATCGAAAGAAATTCAAAATAAATTTAAAGGATGTTTACCATAACCATTTACCCAAACCCAAATTGCAAAAAAGTCCGTGGTAGCCACATATTGGCGGTCACCTGCGCCCATTGCAAAACATTCATTGCTCACTACCAAAAGGTGGGCGAGAGCAATTTCGTAAAAATGTATAATGACCGCATTATTGATGGTGTTATAGACTTTTCACAGCACCACGGCGCAATATTTTGCCCCAACTGTAATGCCCGCATCGCCACACGATACATGACAAAGATGGATAAAAAGGAAGCCTATCGGCTAGTGCCATCCGGCTTCCATAAGAAAAAAGTATAACCCACGAACGGAGGATTCACATGGCAAAGTTATTTTATCAAGGACACGGAAGTTTCAGGCTAACTTCCGCTGATGGGCGAGTGGTGTACGTTGACCCCTATGCAGGCGAAGGCTACGACCTGCCCGCTGATTTAATTCTGGTATCACATCAGCATGGTGACCATAATCAAATAGACCTTTGCGCCCAAAAGCCGGATTGCAAAATCATTTCCAATGTAGAAGCCTTGCAAGGCGGTAAACACAACACATTCGATATTGATGGCATACAAATCCAAGCGGTGGAAGCCTACAACAAAAACCACAACCCGGCAGAGTGTGTGGGCTTCATCATCACAATAGACTCAGAAGTTTTGCCTTCGGCAAAACCGGCCGATGGCCGCCCCGCATCTTCGGGGTTCTCAGGCGTGAAAATTTACGCCAGCGGCGACACATCCAAAACCGCGCAAATGGAAACCTTTGCCGACATGGGCTTGGATTACGCCATCCTCTGCGGCGATGGTTTTTATAACATGGGTTTGGAAGAAGCCGCTGAATGTGCGAGGTTAATCGGCGCGAAACACAACATCATCATCCATGTGAAGCCCAAAGCCCTGTTTGACCGCGAATTAGCCGAACAATGGGATGCGCCAAACAAATTGATAATCGAACCAAACGAGGAAATTACCCTATGAAAATCATTTTGCAACGTGTAAGCTGCGCATCCGTTACCGTTGATGGCGAAATCGTCGGAAGCATAAACATGGGCTATCTCGTTCTGCTTGGCGTTGGTGCAGGGGATGATAAGGCTAAAATCGAAAAAGCCGTGGATAAAATCCAAAAGCTACGAATTTTCGCAGACGAGAACGGCAAAACAAATTTATCCATTGCAGATGTAGGCGGCGAATTGCTGGTTGTGTCGCAATTCACGCTGTACGCCGATTGTCGCAAAGGCAACCGCCCCAGCTTCACCGATGCCGCGCCGCCCGCTTTGGCGGAGGAGTTGTACGAGTATTTTATTGAATATTCCAATGGTAAATTTGCAAAGGTGCAACACGGTGTTTTCGGCGCAACAATGGACATTGAAATTGTAAATCCCGGCCCTTTTACCGTTATCCTAGAAAATTTTTAACGCTAACACATCGAGGTGATTAGATGAAGCGTGCATTTTATTCCGATAATGCGCAAAATTTTTTATTGAAATCTGAGGAGACGATTCTTGGAGAGCTCTCCATGAACAATCCATTTGCGCTAGAAGATACACAACGCAATGCGTGGGTGGAGCAAGTTCGCATCATGAAAGAAGTTGTGCGGGAAGTGGGCAAAGGGCATGTTGCATTTGAATACACAATTCCACGCATTGGAAATCGTGTTGACATTATTTATATTGTTGATAACATTGTTTTCTTGCTGGAGTTCAAAATAGGGGCCCACGAGCATACAAGGTACGCAATAGAGCAAGTAACCGATTATGCGCTTGACCTTAAGAATTTTCACAGAGCAAGTCGCGACTGTTTGCTTGTCCCTATCGCTATATCGAAGAATGCTCCAGATGTTCCCTATCGGCTAACGGATATGAAACCTGGCATTTCAGAAGTGCTTGTTTGCAACCGAGATACGCTTAAAAATGCAATAAATAGCTCATTATTACATTGGACAGGAGAAGAAATAAATGCAAATAATTGGATTGCTTCTTCATACTCCCCTACCCCAACAATAATTGAAGCCGCCCAAGTTTTATACCGGCAACATAATGTTGCGGATATTTCCCGCAACGACGCAAGTGCGATTAATTTAAGTCAAACAACAGACGCTGTTAATAAAATAATAGAAAAAAGCAAGCGCGAATATAAAAAGTCCATTTGCTTTATTAGTGGTGTTCCTGGCGCAGGAAAAACATTAGCCGGTCTTAATATCGCAAATGAAAGACAAAAATTTGATGAAAATGAACACGCTGTATTTCTGTCAGGTAACCAGCCACTGGTAACTGTCCTGCAAGAAGCATTGGCGCGAGATGAACATGTACGAATGAATATAAAAAAAACAGAAGCAATGCGAAAAGCTAAATCATTTATTCAAATTATCCATCATTTCCGAGACGACGCTATCGCAACAACGGTAGCACCTCATGAAAAAGTTGCTATTTTTGACGAAGCACAGCGTGCATGGACCCAAGCGCAGCTGACTGATTTTATGGCTAGAAAAAAGGGGCGCTCTAACTTTATCATGTCCGAGCCAGAGTTTCTTATTGATGTAATGAATAGGCACGATGATTGGGCAGTTATTGTTTGCCTAATTGGTGGCGGGCAAGAAATTAATACTGGAGAGGCTGGCTTGATTGAATGGTTTAATTCGCTACGTAATAAATTTTCACATTGGGATGTCTATGTTTCTAATAAAATTACTGACAGCGAATATACACGCGGATTATCTCTAGAAAAATTATTTCAAAACCTTCGTTGCACCGTTATTGAACCGCTTCATTTGTCGGTTTCCTTGCGCTCATTCAGAAGTGAAAATGTCGCAGGTTTTGTAAAGGCACTGTTAGATGTCGATATTTCCTCTGTAAAGTCGTTATATGAAACCCTACACAACGATTATCCAATAGTAATCACTCGTGAATTAGAAAAAGCAAAAAATTGGGTGCGTTCTCAAGCAAATGGGACCGAGCGATACGGTCTTGTCGCAAGCTCTGGGGCAAAAAGATTGCGCGCGCTAGGGGTATGGGTTCAAAGCCAAAGTGACAATATTGCGCAGTGGTTTCTTAATGATATTACTGATGTTCGCTCATCATATTTCCTGGAAGACACAGCAACTGAATTTGATATTCAAGGGCTAGAACTTGACTGGACGATTATGTGCTGGGATGTTAATTTACGTTTTGTTAATGGAAGATTTGAACATTATAAATTTCAAGGGGCAAAGTGGCTGACCATTCGCAAAGAAGAAGATGTGCTCTACCTTAAAAATGCGTATCGGGTGTTATTAACGCGGGCAAGGCAAGGAATGGTCATTTTCCTCCCTCCCGGCAGCGACACAGACCCAACACGACCACATGAATATTATGACGGGATTTATGTATATTTAAAATCGATTGGCATTAAAGAAATTTAAAATATATTACCGCAATACTTGAAGATGCGCCGTAGGCGCGTCGCACTGGAGGATTTTTAATGGCAATCAGAAACCTCACAGATTGGAACGACCCGCTGTTTCGCAAAATAAGCAAGCCCGTCACCAATTTCGATGACCGCTTGTGGACTTTGCTGGACGATATGCGCGAAACCCTCGAAAAAGTGAAGGGGTACGGTTGTGCCGCTGTTCATGTCAGGGTTTTGCGGCGTGTGGTTGTCGTGCTTGANAAAGATGGCGTAATCGAACTCNTCAATCCATCCATTTCAGAAACAAGCGAAAAAATGGANCGTGTGTTGGAAGGCTCAATTGCACCAGACGCGCCTCGCGGTTATGTGGAGCGACCCGACAAAGTGACCATTTCCGCATTTGACAGACACGGCGAACCCATCACAATAACAGGCGAGGGCTTTCTAGCGGCTACGTTTTTACATGAAATCGACCATTTGGATGGAATTTTATTCACGGATAAAACACACCCCGGCGAAGCCGGTGAGCGAAGCGAAGGCCGCCCGGCCAGTTTTGCGAAGCAAAACGAGAGGGCTACGGAAATATTGAGGTGAAGCAATGCGAATGATTAAAGTTTTCGATTCTGCCGACTACGAGCCTCATTGGACAAAATTCAAACGCGACAGTGTGCGAGCGATTATTTTCATTGATGGTAAATTACTCATGGTACGAAGCCAAAAATATGGCGAGTATAAATTTCCCGGTGGTGGGATTGAAGGCAATGAAACTCATGCAGCGGCACTTATTCGCGAAGTTATGGAAGAAACAGGATACAGGCTTCTCCCTGAAAGCATAAATGAATATGGCAAAACCCTCCGAATACTCAAGGGAATGGGCGAAAACGAGATATTTGAGCAGGAGTCCTTCTACTATATATGCACAGTGGATGAAAACAAGCCATCTGCACCTGCGCCGGATGACGGTTATGAAGCTGAATATGGGTATGAACCCATTCTTGTGTCCCTTGATTGTACGATTGCAACAAATGAAAAGCTGTTAGACATCCCGGAGATTCCGTGGACTTTACGCGATTTGACGGTATTGCAGGAACTTAAACAAAATCATATGAAAGGGTGAAAGTTATGGCAGAAATTAAATTTGAAGTCACCAAGCACATCGGGGTTTTGTCCGAAGGCTCGAAAGGCTGGCAAAAGGAACTCAACCTCATCAGCTGGAACGACCGTGAACCCAAGTACGACATCCGCGACTGGTCGCCGGAACGTGCCAAAATGGGCAAAGGCGTAACGCTGTCTGGCGCAGAAATCACAGAGCTAAAACGGCTGTTGGGAGAAATCGAATGAAGAACAGAAACGACTTTGCCTTTAAAATGGCGTTTAGCAAGGTCTACCCTCTGTATATCCAAAAAGCAGAGAAAAAAGGTCGCACCAAAGATGAAGTGGA
>WQRX01000053.1 GCA_009786535.1 Defluviitaleaceae bacterium
GATTATCGCTTCTCTTTTATCGTTTGATATTGGTTTTGCCAATGTAATCCACTCCTTTGATTACATTATATATCAAAACTACGTTATGTTAAAGTGCTATAACGGGTTCATTCCTAAGTCTTGCGCCTATAGCCGATGCAGTAGGCACGGTTTGGATGCCTGATGGAGGTACAACAATAAGAAATCGTACATTTGATGAAGCGTTATTATTAAGAGGAGGAAATGATGGTGCGACTTCAACACATAATTTACAAGGTCAATTTAACACGCTTTCTGGACATATTGGGGGAGTTAGTGGGTCGGGAGTTGCTTATACAACATTTAGATTCGTAGGGGATGGAGAAGTACTACGGACATTTCGTATGCGTTTTACAGATGAAGCTATGCCAATTTCAATAAATGTATCCGGCGTAAACACCCTAGAAATTCATTCAAATTCAACATCTAGCACTAGAACATGGGGATTTGGCGGTGCTACCCTAGAATAATAACATCTTCAACACCAAAGCCCGCAAAAATTTTGCGGGCTTTAACTTTAAGCGATAGATAACAAACCAAGCGTAATAATAAAAGTTTTGGTCGAGCTTTTTCAAAAGCTCGCAGGGGGGTGGGGACGGAGTCCCCACGGTCTTATCTTTTAATCTTCTAAAGCCGTATCAACTCTGCAATACTCATGGCAATGTTATCCAAAATATCGAAGAACTTGTCATTCAAATCGTAATACTTGCCATTGGGCTTGGTCACGGGGTCGTACGCGTCTATGCTTTCGCGGTCCTTCCGCGCTACTACATAGGTGGTTACGGCGTGGGATTCCAGCATCTCGCAAATATTGGCAACGCTGCGCCCGCTCATAGTGGGTACATGGGGCGGCGCGTCGGTGATGAGGATAAAGATATTTCGCGCCGTGCCATCGTCGCGGTGGGACTTGAGCAACTCGATGCCCGTTTCCAGCGCATCAAGGGAGGACTCGGGAATATCGCCGCCATAGGTACGGGGGATATTTTTCACCTGCTTTTGGAATTTCGGTACATCGTCGGTGAAGTTGTACACGCTGGGTTTTTCTTTTTCCCCCAGGTCGCCAAAGCCGATTAAGCCCAGCTTGTACATCGCCCCCTTGGAGGCGAGGATATTGGAAAACTCGATGGCGCGATCCTTTACGCCGTTGATGTAGGTGTCCATACTGCCTGTGGTGTCGATAAGGAAAACCACGTTTACCTTGTCGCTACCTGCCACACCCCGCATGTCTTTGGGTGGGGGCGGCGCGGTTTTGGTGCGGTCAAATTCTGCCCGCTCACTGCGCCCCGTGGCAAGGTCCTTTACAAATACCTCAAAGATGTTGTTCTCGTCTATGGCGTAGGTAATTTCCAATTGGGTCGTGCCAGAAAGCCCCGAAAGGGCTACCGTACCGATGTATTTGCGGTCGTCCTCGCGGTCTTGCTCCCACTGGTATACGTCCACATTTACGCGGGTCGCGCCCGACATACTGGCGAAGTTCGAATCCGAATACTGGCTGGGAATGGGGCTTCCCATGGGAATGATGGGGATGGGGCGGCGCTCCATGGTGGCGATGTTGGTTACCGCCTCCGTACCAAAAATAAGGCGGGAAATTTGCCCCACCTTCACGTTGGAATTGGGGAGGTGAATCAAATAATTGTAAATAGAAGCGCCCATTGCCACGCTTTTTGCGGGGTCGGTGGCGCGGTAGGGCTCTTTGATATAGCCCGCCACCATGCGGCGCACCATGGGGATAAGGGTACTTCCCCCCACTAAAACTACCTTGGAAATTTCGTCCGCCTGCTTGTCCGCCCTTTTTAGGGCTTCCTCTATAATGTCGCGGGAGCGGTCTACGTATTTGCGGATAAGGGCTTCAAATTCTTCCCGGGTTATCTCTGCGTTTAAGTTCTTGGGTACGCCGTCGATAATCACCAACGGGTTTATCCGTACGGAAACTTTATTTGTCGCCGACAATTTCTTCTTGGTCTGCTCCGCTTCTTGCTTGAGCTTTTGCATTACGCGCTTACGCTCGGCGGTATCCAGCGCATCTAAGTCTACGCCGTTGGCTTCCGTGAAGGCGTTTTTCATCCAGCGTACCAGCTCGGCGTCAAAGTCGTCGCCGCCTAAGTTCATGTCGCCTACGTCGGATAATTCCTGAAAAGTTTCCTGCCCGTTCTCGTCCTGGGAAACTTGAAGCACGCAGGCATCAAAGGTGCCGCCGCCAAGGTCGTACACCAGCAAGGTTTGGGCGTAGCTTTGGCGGTAGCCATACTCGATAGCCGCTGCAAGGGGTTCGCTCAAGAGGTACACATTTTTAAAGCCCGCCATTAAGCCCGCTTGCTTGGTGGCGAAAATTTGACGGTCGTTAAAATAGGCGGGATGGGTGACTACCACCTCGTCGAAGGCTTCCCCCGCTTGCTCCTCTGCGGCGCGCTTTAGCTTACGCAGAATATCCGCGCTTATGTCCTCGGGGGTCTTTTCCACATCCCCCAAGTGAATGCCATCCCCGCTGCCCATCATCCGCTTAACGCTTAGCACCGTGGATTCGGGATACACGATTGCCCCTGCCTTCGCTTCCGCCCCTACGATTGTGCCTTCCGGGGAATAACATACCACCGAGGGCAGAATTTCGTCTGTGCCGTCCACCTTTACCACATCTAAAATGTCCTTCTTGTCGTTGTAAATGATGGCAACCGAGTTGGTTGTGCCCAGGTCAATGCCTAAATAGCCCATGAGTTTTCCTCCTAATTAGCGCAGGCGATTCGCGCAGTGGTTATTTATCTATGCGGCTGTGTCTAAATACTCTACAATGGCAACTTCTTTTATAAGGTTTTCCAACTTATCAAAAATCCCGTCCAATTTTTGCATTACTTCGTCTGTGAAATAGGTCTCACCACATTGGTTACAGACCAGTGCGGGGACTTGTTTTACAATAATCACACATTCCTTCAATGTCACGGTATGGGTTTTTTTCATAGGTTCCATGTAACCTGTACAGCGGAAGCAGTTCATATTACCCGTCCTTTCTCTTAGAAAAAGCATGTTCCCAGCGATTTTTGTCAGGATGATACACTGTAATTATGCTACATATCACATTTACATTTAACCCAACCACTACATGCAAGGGTTCATTATTTTGTGTAAATCCAAGAATTAAACAACTGGGGTATGGCGTGTCCGTCGGATATTGTTCGATTATTTTGCCATTGCAAACGCAATGGATTAAATCCGCGCGTTTAATATTACGCTCACGCAACCGAATTGCAACATGTTCTGTCCACAAAATTTTACTTGCTTTTACTAATGAAACGATTTGTTTAATGTCGATTATTTGCATCATATATACTCCGTAAATATTTCTGCCATTTTAATTATATCGCTAGTGTATTACAGCGTGTGCCTTATTGCAATGTTTCCCACTCCTCTTTTAATATCGCGTACACCGCCTCGTCCACCCATTCCTTATCCACCCGCGCCCAGAAGGTTTTTTTGTGCAGGGCTTCGCGGCGCATATTGTTGCGCTCCATAATGCGGTAGGAACCGTAGTTCACCGCCGCGCAGGGGGTAAAAATGCGGCGCAGTTGCAAATCCTCGAAGCCGTAGCGAATGAGTTCCGCACCCAGCTCCGCGCCATAGCCTTTTTTCCAATGGTTCATGTGGAGTATCCAACCCAGCTCGGCTGTATCATTTTTATCATTGGGGTAGATGCCGCAGCTACCGATAACCGCCCTCGTTTCGGTAAGGACTACGCCAAAATTGCGGCCTTCTTCCTTGGGTTGGCGTTCCAAGAAGGCGCGGGTTTCTTCCTCTGTGTTAGGACCGAAGGACATATACCGCACATTTTCGGGGTTAGATGCCCAGGAATGGACAGCGGCAAAGTCCTCCATGGTGAGGGGGCGCAGGGTGAGTCGCGGAGTGGTGAGGTAAATTTTATAGGTCATTTTCATCGTCCTTTGTGGGTTCCTCGGGGGGCGTGTCTTTCTTCGGCTTTTTTATACACATGCCAATGCACATACCCAGCGCCATGCCTATGCCAATGCCGCCCCCGGAGGCAATGCCCCACATGTCACCCGTGATACTGGAAAATGTTGTACCCAGCATCATGCCAATCATCATTCCAAAAATCATGCCTTCCATCATATAGGTGTCGCTTCCGTCGTTTTTGCAATTTTTATCTTCGTTTTTATTCATGGTTGCGAAGCTCCTTTAGCAAATCCAGTTCGTCCCGTGCGAAATCTATATACGTACCTTGTGCCACTATTTCTTCAATTTCTTCTAAAGTGAAGGCTTTTGCGTCTATGGTTTCCCCTTCCTGTAGCACAACGTCGGCAAGGTTAAAATCGTAGCGGAACAGCCAATTATCCCAGAAGGAACGCTCCTCCCGCACCGTGCGTATCAGCGTGCCGCTATCAGGCGGGGGCGTTATGCCCGACTCCTCCCGCAGCTCCCGCAATACGGCGGTTAAGCTGGTTTCCCCTGCGGAGGCACTGCCCGTGGGCACTTCCCACAGGCCGGGGCTGCCCAGCTTGGTGAAGGCGCGGCGGGTGCATAAAATTTGCCCTTGGGCATTCATCACCCAGGCGCGGACAACGGTATGGTAGGTGTTGGGGGGCTTGGGCATACCACGGCGGTGGGTAATGCCCAAGGGCTTGCGGTCTGCGTCCAGCAAGTCCCAAAATTCCGTGGGGGTGTTCTTCTCCAGCCATTTCTCCATGGTGTTAAATACGAAGGTGTGGGGGATGGGGAAGGTCATCTCCTCCGTGGGAAGGGTAGGGAAGGCGCGAACCTCCCCAATTTCGCTGCCTGCTGGGAGCGCTCCCATTTCCATAATGTCTGCCAGGAAAACCTGGGCGGGCTTGTTGCCATCCTGTACGGCTTTCTTCGGGTCGGGCCAGTAAAAGACAAAATCGAAGGCGGGGTATAGGTAGTATTTTGTTGCCCCCGTTTCTTCGTAGAGTTCGCGCTTGGCGGCCTGTAGTGGGGTTTCGCCCCCTTCTATGCGCCCGCCGGGTATTTCCCATGCGCGGTTTTTGTGCCGTACGAATAGCCATTCCCACCCGCCTACAGCGTTGGGGCGGCGGGCACAAATAATGACAAAGTAATAAGTGGCGGGAGAGAAACTATTCAACCGGTTACAACTTGTAACCAGTTGACCTTGGTCGAAGAGGTCAAATTTTTCTATGCCCACACAGGTAGCGGGGGCGTTCCCGTCGCCATTTTCGTGGGTGAATGTCATCTTCACCCCATAAGGCATGGGCATCACCTTCCACTCCTCGTGGGTTATTGCGCTTTTATCGAAGTGAAATAAAATGGTGGAAAGTGCCGTGCCATGGGTGCCGATGGCGATATTTTGCCCCGCATATTCCCGCAATATTTCCTGTATCGCGGTTACATTGCGTTTTTGCACCTCCTGTAGGGATTCGCCCCCCTCCAGCTTATAGGAAAAATCTGCCCACTGGCGTTCCCCAAAGCTGCGGAAATCTTCTATCCAAGTATGTTCGTAGGTAATTTTGCGCTCCCGCAGGTCGTGTACCGTATGTACGGTTAACCCCGCCTCATGGGCGAAAGGGGCTACCGTATCCACCGCCCGCTTGTAGGGGCTGGAAAGGACCGCTGTAATGTTTTTATCCCGCAGAAAATGGGTGACCAGCCCGCAGTCGGCAAGCCCCTTGTCCGTTAAAGGAATTTCCCCATCGGTATAACGGTGGGCGCGGTCGCTTCCCCGATTAGGCTCGGCATGGCGGATAAAATATAGGGTGGTTTGCATAATTGCACCTCATAAGTTTAATTTGTAAATAAACGTGGGAAAAATTATATCCGTACCGCTCTTTGTGAAGGCGCTTTCCCCCGCAACGGAAAAGCCGCATTTCTCCGCCACCCGTTGGGATGCCGTGTTTGCCTGGGCAATAGGCGCAAGCAATGCTTTAATCCCCAGCTCGCGGGCGAGGTCGATTAAGGCGCAAACCATTTCCCCCGCGTAGCCCTTGCCCCAATGGTCTTTTTTTACGGTGTAGCCGATAGAATATTCCCGAGACGCGGCGTTTTCAAGCCCCAGGCTGCATGTGCCGATAATCTCGCCCTTTTCCAGCCCCTGAAAACTAGGCGATGCCAATAACCGCGCCGCAAAATAATAAACGGGGCATTGGGGGTCGTCCTCCAAAATCTCCGCAATTTCCGCGCCGCTTTTATACAACGGGTCGGGCAAAAATTTACCGCCTTCGGGGTCGCCCCAAATGGCGGCTACGGCGTCCAAATCGGCTTGGACGGTGGCTTTAAGGTGCAACCGTTGTGTGTGAATGCTTTTCATGTTATTTCTCCAATCCGAAATATTTTTCCAATTGCAACAACGTTTTTTCCACGGTGCTGTCCTCACTGCGCAAAATTGTAAATAATTGCGCCGATTTCGCCTTTTCGACTGTCTTTTCCGCGCCGATACGGAATAGCTCGTTCTGGGTTTTAAACTTTTCCTCGGGGTTTTTTAACCCTTGAATACACCGTGTAAAGTCTGCATGGTCTGCCCGCTGGTAATAATCGCGGATAATCAGTTCAATCGGGGCAAGCAAACAGGCGATGTGGCTGCGGTCAGAAATTTCCAGCAAAAAGTCAAAATCCTCTATCCAAATATCCGCAAGCACTTTTTTGTGCTGGGACAGCTTAATAATCTCCACCAGCGAAAAGGCAATATTCTCCATGGCTTCTGCGTGGTGCGCGTCCTTATTTTCTTCCTCGTCGGCAAGCACCTCTTCCACCGTGCGGGAGAAGTGGGCTTCCCAATCCCTTACCCCGTGTTTTTTGGTGGAATAGGGCTGATACACAGGGTCCCGCAGGGCTTCCCAGTCATTCCAATTCGGTTCGTTCCAATTATCGTTAAAATGAATAAAACCATATTTCTCCGCCAGCGCGCGGCACATTGTCGTCTTACCCCCGCACGCCGTCCCCACAAAGAAATAGACGTTTTCCAAGCTGCGCTTTAATATGTTGTTTGCGATGAGCATATTTCCTCCTATTTACGCGAAAATTTTTGTAACGAAGGTAAAAATTTTTTCCGCTACCCCTTCTGCTTCTTCAATATCGGGGAGCGTCAATTCGGTGTAGTTATTATTTGGGTAGTTGGTGTCGTAATACCAATCGCCAAGGCTTTTTAACGTGGATTTTTCGCCAACATCCAGCGCGAGGGTTAGCCCCAAATCCACACAACGGGTGTAAATATTGTAAGGTTTGTGGGAGCGAAGCAGTTTTTCGTCCATGGGGTTGGTGGGGTCGCCGTGGTGATGGAGGTAGTGTTTTAAGGATTTTTCTGCGGCTTGCTCTAACAACCGCCCGCTAACGTCGTAGTCCTTGCTTGCCTTGGAATTTCGCGCCGCGCGGAAGTCTTTTTCCGCCAAATATAAATACGAGCCTACCGTTGCCATAAAAGCACCCCTTCCCGCCGAATGGAGGATGATATGTTAAAGGCGTATTCATCGGTTGCAAATACGCTGGTGAGAACATACGTGATTTTTGGATTAAACGGCTCTATGAGCGAATCGCTCCGCGCAATGGCGATTGCCTTGCGGAATTGATTTTCCTCCCGGGGGGATGGGGCTTCGTCTTTGATGATGGCGATGTCTACATCGCTGGTTACGCCTGCCGTCCCCCGCGCATAACTGCCAAACAAGTAAATTTGCGCGATAAGGGGGAATACCGCTACGCGTTCGATAAAGTCATTTAATTCACTTTGGATATTATCTATGCTTCGCATGGTTACCCCTCCTTACTTTGGATATTTTTATTAGGCATGAATGTAATTATTAATAACCACAAAATGCATCTATCAAATAAGCCACCATCATACCCGTTGCCACGATTATAAACAAAACGCCTAATATTTTGGTTACCACCACCCGCCAACTCCGTTCGTCGGGCGTCATAAAGTCATATGCCCGTATAAAAAGATGGGGACGCCTTATTTGTTGAACGCCTAAAATAATCGCAAAAATAAATAAGGCGAGCCGAATCAAAAATCCCTCAGGGAGCATACCCCGTCCCTTTTCAAAATAATAGTATAGGTACATTCTCTCCTCCGTTAAGCATGGGAATGGTCGAATCCACCCAACAATGCAATGTTTCGCTATCCAAATTTTTTATCCAATGGGAATACACCTTTTTTATACACGCAGTCATTTCCAAGCTACGCCCCTCTTCCAGCGTTACCCAATGAAGCACCCCTTCGTCCGTTTGGGCGAGGGAACATTTTTTTTGCAGCTCACCCACAAAATAATAGATGCTATCCAGTGTTTCCGCCGACTTGCGTAAAATGAAATACCGCATGTCCAGCCCTTTTATCTGCGCTGCGCGAATACCCGTTTCTTCCTCTATTTCCCGTAGGCAGGCGAGTTTGGGTGTGTTCATTTCATGTTGCTCTATGTGCCCGCCAATACCCGACCATAAGCCCGGGGCAATTTTTTTATGCAAGCCGCGTTTAATTAAGATAACTTCATTTTCCCACCGCAAAAACGCGCCCGCGAATAATCGGGTATGCTCCATTATTGCCTCCCCGGCGAGTTTAAAATAATCCATTAAGGTTCACCCCGTCTTTATTTACGCGCCATTGGAAACTTCCCACAACTTGTTTTTGCTCATCAAAATAATTTTTATCATTTACAAACACATCGCTATTTACAAAATATTCTTTGTGTTCACGCTCGGGAAACCACTCACAATCATATAAATCAAACAAGGTCTCATCACCAATTCCATCCCCCACTGCCAGAATATCCACGTCGCTTTTTTCGTGGGCATCCCCACGGGCGCAGCTTCCAAACAAAATAAAAGCATCAATTTGGTTAAAGGTACTAATCTCCTTTGCTTGGCGCAGAAAATTAGTGATAAATAATTGATGCTTTTTGGGGATGTTTAACTCCGCCAAGGATGAAATGGACTTCATGGGTTGCTCCTTATATCGTTATAATAAAAACTTATCCCTTATCATTTGTGCAACAATTTTTGGCAGTAAATCGGTATTATTAATTTTCACATAATTTTCATAAGGTACTTCTCCGTCGAAGGTTTCGATGCGAATTTTCTTATCCAGTTCTATCAACCTTGCGTTGGATGCTTCAACATTTCGCTTTGTGGGTTTGTGATGCAGTCTGTTTTCCGTACCGTTGCGCTGAAGCCTTACCTCCTGCGAAGCAATTAATTCTACGAAATAAATATCCGCGCCTTTGCGTTTGAATATATCAACGAGGTGTTCGACATATTCCCAGTGGACTTTTTTATTAAGCGACCAATAATGGGTGAAAATTAATCCGCCTAAATCAGAACCCGCGATTCTTTCAAATATGAGTTCTGTGAATTGCTTTTCTGTTTCCTCGTCGCGCCTGCCGAATATTTCAAAAATAGGCTCGATAATCATATGATTATGAACCAGCCGTAAATCGGTTAGCTTTGCCAGCTCTTGCCCAACCGTCATTTTTCCTACCGCACTTGCGCCGAATATTACTATTAATTTCATGCTTGCGCCTCCGAAAATTAGTTAGCATTATACGTTATAATACTCTCTAGAACATTTGCCCACGGCGCGTGTACGCCACTTTTCCTACCTGTATCTAACATAGCTTGAAAATACTGGCGGTCGTATTTGTTAAACTGCTCCACTTCCGCTATCGCGTCGCGCCACAGCAAGCCTTGCATATCTTGCTTGTCTGGTGGCAATTCGGGGTCGTTGCCTAAGATGGGCTGTGTATTTTCGGGGATGGAAACGAGGAAGATGTATTCCTTTGCGGTGGCGGTTTGTATTATTGCGGGACCGAAAATGATTTCCCCCTGTACGTGGGCCTCTTCTTGTAATTCGCGGAGGACGGCTTGTGTGGGGGTTTCGTTTTCCTCTATACCGCCACCGATGAAAACTTGGCGTAATTGCCCGTTCACCATTTGATTAACAAACAGTATTTGTGTACCGCGAAGGATGATGCAACGCGCCTGCTCGCGCATTACTGCCCACCAGAAAGTTCCGTCTTAACAAACCGTTCGGGCGCAAAATTCTCCTTAAACCCACTGGATGGCCAGTCACTGCCAAAACCCATATCCTCTACCTGCCCGCGCACCAGCCCGCCTTCTTCCTCTACCATCAGGGTAATTTTCAGCTTAGTTTTTCCGCTGGGGCGTTCGGGCAGGCCGCTAATTGCCACTTCGCCAATGACCTTGCAATTTTCGTAGGGGTCGTCGGCTTGCACCCGCTCCAGGATTTTTAGGGCAAGGCCTGTCATATCGTCGGGCGCGGTTCCGCTTAGGGTAAAGACGTGGCTTTTTTTCGCCAGGGCGTAGAATGTGCCGCGGCGTATCATGGCGAAGAATTTCTTTTCTGTGCCGTTGTCAATTTCTAAGCCAATGTCGTGGGGTACGGTTACTTCAAAGTCTACGGTTACTTTCTCGCTTTCCATGTCGGGGGAGGCGAGGAGACCCATTTTCATGGCGGCGTAATAGGTTGCGCCAAGGGAAATATCCAAGGCAGGCCGTTCCGATGAATAAATTTTGTTCTCGTCGCTAAAAATATCCAAAAGCATTTCCCGCACCCAAGGCATTTGGGACGAGCCGCCCTCCAGCAGTACGCGGTCAATATCGTCGGGCGTTAGGCTGCCGGTATAGGTTTCGCGCAGGGCTTTAAGCACGAGCTTGCGGGTTTTGTTAATGAAAGGGTCGATTAATTTATGAAAATCCTCTCGGGTAATTTGCTCAACAAAGGGCGGGATACAGAAAGTAAACGGAATACGAAAACGCTGAACGCCGCTGAGCCGCTCCTTGGCTTCCCGCGCCCGGGCAACCAGTTCGACTTGATTCTCTATAGCCAGCTCATGCAGGGCTTGCCCGGTTTTGACATGAATGAACTGGGCACAGGCTTCCACTAAGGTTGCGTCTACGTCGTCGCCACCATGGGTTGCCTCCCCCCCTTGGGAGATAACCGCCAGCTTAATCCGCGCATCGTCCCGCTCCGCAACGTGGAAAAGGGTAATGTCCAGCGTGCCGCCGCCAAAGTCGAAAACCATAATTTTCTCATCTTTTTTGAGATTATTGCGGAAATTGTACGCCAGCGCGGCGGCGTTGGGTTCTTTGATTAGGCAGATAAGCTTGTCCGCAAGACCTGCCATTTCGCAGGCGCGCATGGTGGCTTTTTGTGCCGCGTCATCGAAGTCGTAGGGCACGCTAACCACCAGCCCCGCGATTTCTGCCTTGGGGTTGAGATTTTGCGCGTGGTCGGTAAGCTCTTTTAATATTTTGGCGGAAATTTCCTCCGAGAGATAATCCACGCCTCCCAGCCGCACGGTGCTGTTCGTCCCCATTTTACGCTTGATGCTGCGCACCGTGGTTTCGGGGTACATTTTCATGCTGCGGTAGGCTTCCTCACCGATAACCCATTCGTCCCCGTCGTCCCCTTCCCCATCACGGAATTGCACCACGCTGGGCAAGGGGATTTTGCCAAAGCCGTTGGAAATGTCAATCGGCTCGGGACGGCGGTTGGTATTGTCCCAATAACTGATGACCGAGTGGGTTGTGCCCAGGTCAATGCCCAGGATGTACCAATCCTCGGGTAATGTGCCTTTTGCTTCTATTTCCTTGCGGTAGGTTTCCCATGTCATGTGAATTACCCCTTTTACTGTAATGTGTTTACAAATTCGATAAAATAATTTTCAAAAGTTTGTGCGCGCGTTTTTTCATTTTCACAAAGCTGGGTTATCCAATCGTTTAAATTTGCTTTAACCTCATCACTTAGCGTGGGATGCCATTGGTCAAAACTTTCTTTGTGTATGTCCATAAATAAATCGTCTGCGTTCATAATGTTAAGAAAGCATAACATGTCTAAGTTATAGCTGATGGCGGTTTTTAGTTGCATTTAAATTCCTCCAATAATATAGTTTTCCATTTCTCATACACATCCTGCGGGCTAAGGGAAAATGCTTGCATATAATCGCTGGTTCTTACGAGTTTAATTACCGCATCCCAACCATAGGTATTACATAAAAATTCTATATAAAAATACGATAACTCGTACCCGCCTGCATTGGCAAATGCTTCCGAGTCGTTTAGCTGCATTTCTTCGTAGGTGGGGATGTATTCGATTTGATAATTATAGCTGCGGGGGTTCATGTTGCTTAGGTAGGTGGCTAGGCTTTCGTCTATCCACAGGGGCATTGCGGGGTTTAATTGCTGGTTATATACATGCACCATTTCATGGATGGCTACCTGCATGATAGAGGTAAAGTCGTGGTCGTCCCCCGGGTTGGCGGGGGAAACGGTGAGGATAATGTTATTTTCGCAGGTACCCACCACCCATTCTGCGGGTTTTCGGTTTACCAGGACTTCATATTTCTCATGCAGGGTTTGCAGGTGGTCGTAGATGAATAGGTGAATTTGGGGCGGGGCAGTTAAGGTAAGTTGGCTTGCGATTTTGGGGTTTTCGGTGATTAATAGGTCGATGACGGCTTGAGCGGCGGATTGTTCCTGCTCGTGGTAGATTGTTATGTTGCTTAGTGGGGCTTCAACGATGTGTTGGGTTTTTAATTTTTCAAGCATCAATGTATTTGCGCTCCTTTTATTTTAATTACTGCTTCTTTCTTCATCACCCCGCAGGATGCGTATAATCGTAAGCCCATCGCTGGGCATTCCTTTCATTATGCCAAAGGGGTATGGGATGGGCAGCAAGGAAAAAATAATAATAAAAACATTGGCGACGATTAGCATATGGGGCAGCAAACCCATATGCATAAAAACAAACGCCCCCTGCTGCTGTACCATAATAAAAATAATTACGGCCGAAAATGCTAAAGTAAAAATAATATTTGCTAAAACACCCCCGGCACTGCGCATAATAAGTCGCCATTTTTCAGGCTGGGATGCGGAATAGCGGCACAAGCCCCCAGCATAGAAGCGTGTGTTTAACATAAGCCACTTGGTTTCCAATAGGGTTGTTCCCGCGCCGATAACAATATACCAGTTTTTGTCCCCATGCAGCAGGCGGGACATAAAAGCATGGCCCAGCTCGTGTACAAAGATAGCGGTAAGCCCACAAGCCAAAAATACAATAACAATGAGGATAAAATCCATACTACACCTCGTCTAATTTGCGTAACTGCTCCAGCAAAGTTTCTTGTGTTGCCATTTTATTTAACACGGTGCGGCATAGGGTGTCATTAGGAGTTGACCATACAACCAAGTCATATACGGTGCAGATGGCAAAGAAGGCGGCGATACCCAGCATTAACAAACGCCAATCACCGGACAGGCTTTCCCATCGCAGCCAGGAGAAGGCAAGGGCGCCCGCCGTAGCCAACGCGGATAAGGGTAAACTTATCTTCACCCTATTTTGGCGGTTGAAATAATTGACGGTATTTTCTGTGTCGATTTGCCGGGTTTGGGCGATGAACTTGCGAATCACTTCCACGCGGGTTTGGTTTTTTTGTTGCAAGTCGGCGAATTGGGTGGGGAAGCTTTCGTATACGGCGCGGACTTCGGCGTGGGGAGAATGGATAACCACTCGGCGGGTGGCTTCTTCCATGCCCAGCGGTTCTATGAGAAAAGCCAGCAAGCCGTGTATGAAGTCACTGTCTATTTGGGTAATTGTTTCGGGGATTGTGATGTTCACGGTTTGTGTATTTAGGCATACATGCCCGCCAATTTGTTCCATAAAAGCAAGCACGCCGTCGGTAAAGCCCGTAATTGCGGATTCTTCTACGTCTACTTCCAGCGAAATGTCTATAGTTTTGTCGGTGGGGGCTTGCCATGTACGGCAATTGTCTTGGTGGATGAGCAAGTGCCATAGCATGATGGTGGATGCCGTGTTTTGCCAGTTACTGCATTGGTTGCCGTAACTACCGTAGCGTACTTCTTGGTTATAATTTGCCATGTTTTGGATATATTGCCCCGTGGCATAACAAGACGTAGCGTCATAGCTTGTGTTGTAGTCGTAATTTGTGCTGTAGCTGGTGGCGGAATAACTGGTGTAACTCGCGTAACCTCCGTAATAGGACATAAAACACGCTCCTTGTTAATTATTGCGGTTCTTTATTCGTAGGGTTCTTCTAACGGCGTAAACTCGAAGAAGCGGAATGCGATGGGGTGCCTCGCGTTGTAATGGAAGGCGAAGTAGCGGGTAACGCCGTTTTCATCCTCAAAGGAAATGCCACGGTGTATATTTGAACCTGCGGGGAACCATTGTACATATAACGGGGATTCGGGCAAAAAAATGGGCTTGTGTATAAGGGTTTCTTCCACTACATATTCCACGACTGCGCCGTTAAGCACGATGTAGCGCATATGGTTTACGGGCACGTTTACAGAGAAAGAAATGGTCTGCTCGGCGGTATGGGCGATGGTAATTTGTATCGCATCGGTGGCTTGGAAGGTATTTACATCAACGGAACTTACCCATGCAACGGGGACGTATTCGCCGTTATGGTATACGCAGTGCCAAAATTCCCCCGTTTGGGGGTTGTGCTTAAATCGGGCGTTTTTCATAGGGTGGTTGGGTGCGGGGGTATACCAAGCGTTGTATTCCGTTTCTAAGGCGAGGACAAATTGGCCGTCGATATACGCCCATTCCTCATGCAGGTGAATGGTGGCATGTATCCTATGCCATACGTGTATCCGCTGGGTGTCCGCATTTGCGGTAACGGAAAACACCGAGCCGATGCGTTTGAGCTGTTCATTTTTAATAAATTGCCCTTGTTGGGCATCCCATAACCAATAATAGCGCGTTACCATCATGGCGTTGCCTTGGTCTAGGAAGTGCATGAGGTGCATATCCAAATATCCGTCGAAGTTAAAGTCCGCAAATTGTAATTGAAATTCATCGCTGTCAAAGTCCCATGTGGCTACGGGGCTTTGTATTAAATGATGGATTTCCTGTACGGTGTCGCCCGCTTCGTCTTGGATAATGATGGACACCTCGCGTTCTCGCCCCCATTCGATATATTCCTGCGGGGGTGGGTCGCCGATGATGCGGTGGAAGGTGAAGGCGGGCAGGTTCTCATTAATTTGCAAAGTGGTGGTGAAGGTTGCGTAGGGGGGTTGCTCGGGGGTTGGGGTAGGTTCGGGGGTAGGCGTAGGGGTTGGCATAGGAGTTGGCGGTAAAGTGGGCATAGGGGTGGCTTCAACTACGGTTTGGGTTGGTTGCTGGGTTTCTTGGGTATTGCAACTTGTTAGCAAAAATAACACAGCAAAAAGAAATAAAAAAGATTTTGTCATTTATTTGCCAACTCCTCCGAAATGCCGGCGGTTAAATGGTACCGCCCTTGGGCATCCTTGGACTCGTTATTATATAAAATGGCGATTGCCATTTCTTTTTCCTTGGAAAAGGCAAGGGCGGTGGAAAATCCGTCCGTATCCCCTGCATGGTGGAAGGTAAATGCGCTTGTGTTGACAATTTTCCACCACGCCAATCCCATATGGAATTTGTCGGTTACTTTTGCGTAGGTTTCATGGCAGAGGGGTAGATAGGGCAACGCGTTTTCCATATTTAATTTGGCGAAGTGCAGTAAATCCTGTGCGGTGGTGGTAAAGCCCGCCCCCGCAGGGATGATGAGTTCCTTTTCGTCCACGAGCCATGGGGGTTGCAAGCGGTTTTTTCGCGTATAACCTTGCAACAAACCCGCTGGGAGCGCTCCCACTGTGGTATTGGATAGGGCTAATTCCTGCGAAATAAATTCGTTGACGAGGGGTAAAAACGCCTTGCCCGCCACCTGTGCCACAGCTTGCCCCAACAAAGCAATACCAAAATTGGCGTAGCTCCATGGGTAGTCCTTGTCCTGTAGCTTTGTCTCGTTTACGAGGGTTAGTATGTTTTTTTCGTCCATGCTGGGGTTGGGCGAGGGAAGCCCCCGCAGTACCGTCCATACATAACGAAAGGCATCGCCCCATGCATCCATGGGGTAGCGGGTGGGGTAGCCCGCCGTGTGGGTGGCAAGGCGGCGCAAGTTGGGGAAGTAGCGGGCTTCGTCCAGGGCGGGGAAGTATTTTGCCATCGAATCTTCTAGCGCCATTTTCCCGCTATGTACATATTTGGCGAATAAGGACGCGGTAATGGTTTTGCCGATAGAACCCATTTCATATATGTGGGGGACGTAGGGGATTTCCCCCGTATGGTTAAATAGGTGAAATGCCATTTGCCCCTTGTGTAGGATGCCGATGGTAAGTTGGATATTTGGGTGGGGTGCGGTGATTTTTTTGATTAGGTCGGTGGTTTTGGTGGAGAAGGTCATATAAAAATCCCCTTACTTATCCCCTCGCGAAAGAGGTTATATATATTTGTACCGCAGTTGCCCCATTCCAGCAGGGCGCGGGCTTGTTCACGGGTGGGAAGCATTTATGCACTCCGCTTCATATACAAAAGATATTTAAAATCCAAAAACCGCGAAGGCGCTTTGGTGCGGGTGAATTCTTTAAATCCGAGATTTTCGTATAGCTTAATCGCCGAGCTGTTATTGTCTATTACTTCCAGCACATATTTGGTGTAGGGTAGCTGCCGTTCTTCCATTACATGGGAAAGCAGGGCCTTTGCAATGCCCTTTCCGCGGTGGTTGGGGGCGGTTGCCACAAACTCGACAGAACCCATGTCCTGTGTCACGGTAAAAGGATATGGTCTGTTTATTAATTGCTTCACAAGCGCCCAATGTACAATGCTACCGCGGATAAAACCCAACTCGCGGCGCAGAAGCGCTTTGTCTAACCGAATGGGCGGGGGCTTTTTGTCTGTGATGGCGATAAAGGCGAGGATTTCCTCCCCTTCTATGGCGGCGTAAAAATGGTCGAGGATAAACATATGCGCCAATGCACGGGCAATTACGGCTTTGTCGCGGTCAATGTGCTTAAACCCGCCTTCGTAAAAGCCTTCGGTAAAAATGGCGCTTACCTGCGGGCGGGCATCGAAGGGCAGGTCGGTTACTTTTGCAAATTCCATGGTTATTCCAGCCTTATGGTAAAGGTTTCTTCGTAGTCTGTTTGGGGGAAAAGCTCGCCGAAGCCCAGGTCCCGTATGGTTACGGTGGCGTCTATGTTTGAGGTAAATTCCAGGGAAATGGCTAGGCGGGTTGTGCCTTTTGGGCGTTCGGGCAGGCTGTTTAGGTCTATTTCGCTTAGGGGAAGCAGTTCCCCTGCGGGGGTGCGCTGGGTTAGGTGCAGGCGGATGGCGTCCAGCCCGTGTTTTGTCCAGTCGCTGGGGTCGCCGATGGCGCGGTTAACCAGCAGGAGTTTGTCTGTATGCTTCTGCCACCAGAAGGCGTTGCGCTCTACCAAGGGCAGGAAGTTTTCGCCGTCGGCTACCCCTATGTCGGCGGTGAGCTGGTGCTTGTCCTCCAACTGAACGGTAGGCCCTTCCGCAATGCCCAAATGCTGGGCGGCAACCAATGCCGCGCCTTCGGCGGTGACCAGCTTTGCGTTTTTATGGAAGCGCACCTGGGCTTGGGTAAATACGTCGCTTACCGCTTCCCGCGCCCATAACATTTCGAAGCCGCCGCCTACGCATAACACGGCGGAAATATCCGCGGGGCGTATTTCCTCTTCGTAGAGGTTTTTCTCCAGTACCTCCCGCATAAAACGGTGGAAATGTTGGCGGTAGGGCTTGACCAGTTTTTCCGCGTCCTCGTTGGAAAGGCTTTGCTGGAAGGGGGGGTAGGCAAAGTTGAAATATACCTTGGCGGGTTTGGTGCGTATCGCCTTTTGGAAGAGCATATCCTTATGCTGGTACACAAAGGCGTATATTTGCTCGTGCATTTGCTTGGTAAGCTGGGAGATATTGTCCTGTGCGAGCAAAAAGCCGCCGAATAAGTCGTTTACGTCGTTGATGACGCTGCCCGTGCCAATGGCATCGTCAAACAAGCTGGAAATACTTTTTACCCGCAGGGTATCCCCCTGGGGCATGATGTGGTACAGCCCGCCCCGTACCTCGCGGCTGCCGTAGTCGAAGAGAAGTGCCCGTTCTTCCCGCAGGGTATGCCTGTGGTAGTGGTGGGCGAAAACGCATTCCCGGTCGGGGACCAGGGCAATAAGGGCGCGTTCGTAGCCCGCCGCTTTAAAGGCGCGGGTTAGTTCCAGTTGGGCTTGCTCGCTAAAATAGGCGGGCACTGCGGCAACAATGCCCACAATTTCCGCCTTTGGGTTAATATTTTTTACGCTGGACAGGATTTCTTTAAGGAATAACGCAAGGATGGAAACCACGCTCATGGGCTTGTGGGCGATGTCGATATAATCGGAGTTGCCTAAGCGCCCCATTAAATCGCTGAGGGTAATTTCCGTACCTACGCCGCGGTTTAGAATGGCGTATTCGCCGTACACCCATTCCTTGGTTTCCGCAATGTATTGCATCACCGTTGGGATAGAGGGCTTGCCGTAGCCGCCGCTTAAATCAATGGCTTCGGGGGCGTTTTCCGCCATGTTAAAATAAGCAATGCCCGAAGAATCATTGCCAATGTCCAGCCCGATGATATAGTTTGCCTCGTCCTTTTTTTGTTCGACAGGCAGGTTTTTAAACTGCTTCCAATGCATGGGAGCGCTCCCTTATACGAAACGTCGTTGCGTAATTACCTTGCGGCAATAACATTGGCGCGCACCAGCACTACATCGTTATTGCGGTAGCCGCTGCCCACCAGCTTAATAATTTCCCCTTTGTTAAAGCCTTCTTGCTTTTCTGCTACCAGCACCTCGTGTTCCTTGCCGTTAAACACATCGTGAGGGGCGGGGCGTATAGGGATAATGTTATTCTTTTTAAGAAGCACCTCAAGCGCGTTAAACACCTCATGTAAATTGACCGCCAGCATTTGCACCTGCGGGCTTTCCGCTTCACGCAGGCGTGATACGCTGTGGTTCAAAATCTCTTCGTATGTGCCTACTTCGTACAGCAGAATGTCGCATTTAAAACGCGCGACAGCCTTTTCCATTTTGGAAGAATATTGCGTAACATGCTTCTCATAATCTACTCGATAGGGCGCAAAGGACTCGCTTTCGCGGCATTGCTCAAAGAAAATTGCCACGCCCGCTTCGTCTGCGGGGGGCGATTCAAACCACGCATTGCGCACGGCGATAAACGCCGCGTCTTTTATTTCGTCGGTTACATCGGTTTTCTCTTTCGCGAAGGATTGCAAAAGCGATGCGCTGTCGCCGTTAAAATCTATGATGCTGTCTTTTAGGCTTTCTACCTTAATTTCCAGCGTTTCCGCAACGCCTTTGATGATTTGCGCCTCAATTTCCGTTGCGTCCGCTGGAGAGGGTGAAAGTAAGGTGTGCGCCGTTACAAATAATTTTGCCGCTTCTTCCGCCATTAGAATTTCGTCCCCCACCAGGCGTTGCAAGCGGTACGCCGCTTTTAAAAATTCAATGCGCTGCTGACCAAACAGGTTTGCCGTTTCCTCGCCCAGCGCTGCCAGGAAAGGGGCGGCATCCAGCGGCTTGTCCGCTTCGTTTTCGTCAATTTCGGGCAGTTCGACTTTTTCCAGCGCTTGCGAAAATTCGTCAAACGAACGGCATACGCTTTGCGATGCTCGCCCGTCCTTGGGCAGCCGTTGCAGCATTTCCACCAGCGGTCCTGTTTGCTGATACGCCTCGCGCAGTATATCAAGCACCTCAACGGCTGATTGGCACGGATGCGCTTCTAACGCCATTTCGAAGGCTTGTACCTGCACGCGGATTACGGCTTCTAACATTTCCCATTCCCGCTCAATCAACTCGGTATAGGCACGCGCGGCGGTACGACCGTGCAAATCGTCCAGCCCCAGCAAACAAAAGCGCAGTCCGTCCTGGTAGTGGGTATATATTTCCTGCTGTATTTTTTCGCCGTTAATTTCGTTTTTTATTTCCGTTTCCCAATCGTTTGTGCCCATTAAAAATGCCCCGCGTAAATTTGCCCATTGCTCGGGCGCATCTTCATCGGGGTATTTGCTTGCCATATTTTCAATTTGCCGCCCGGTATATACCTTTGCGCGTTCAATAATGCCGCGCTTTTCGTCCGCTACAGGATTGGGGGAAGCTTCTGTTGCCAGCGTATCTTCATATTCTTTTAAGCGCGAACTTAACACATCGCCAATGCCCACCAGCAAATCCTTTACCGCAGGGTGCGGCGCAACGGTCGCTTCGATAATGCCTGCCGCTTCCTTGTACGCGCCCATAAGCCGAACGGTTTGCTCAAACATGCGCTCGTCATTCTCCCCAAGTCGGGAGAAGCGTGCCGCGTCCTGCGCAAGCATTTCGCACGCCGCGTTTTTTGCGCCGTCAAACAATGCGGTAACATAGGCTTGCATTTTTTTATCCGCCGCCATTGACAGCACTTGCCAGGTTTCAAATAGGGACATGCTTGGGCTTCCTCCCACTTATAGGTGCTTCCGCTTCTATCATACCTTTTATATACGTAAAAATCCACCCTTGCACTTTTTCCGCGAGGGTACGTTGCTGGCTACCGCCCTCGAAGCGGCGTCACGGAGACTAAAAAAGAGGCTGCCGCATTCCGCGGCAACCTCTCAGTTTGAAGACAAACCCCGTCCATTTGCCCGGATGGACGGGGTTTTTGGTATAATAAAGAAACAAACCAAAGCCCAAGGCGGAGAGCGAATGCTAAC
>WQRX01000054.1 GCA_009786535.1 Defluviitaleaceae bacterium
CGGGCGCGGTACGCAAGATAATTATGACGACCCCGCAGAAACGCCCCCCCCCCCCGGCGTTGCTACCGGCGTAACTGCCCCTGCTCAATTCCTTACATCGCGAACGTTAAATATCGCCGCCCAAGCAATGGACGCCTACATAGTAAACGACGCGGCACGGCGGTTAGAGGCGGAGCTAAACGCACAGGGCATTGGGCTACAGGCAAATATCACAATTTACTCGTGGGAAGATATGGACGACCACCTGGCTTCTTTGCAAACGCGTATTGCAGTAGGGCAGGGCTACGATGTATTTACGCTAACCCATATGCATCCACTGCCTCCATTGGTTTTACACGGTCATTTGGCAGATATTTTTCCGCTCATAAATAGCTGTACACACACGCAACAAGAAGATTATTTTATGCATGTGTTAGAAGCCTTGGCACTTAACGGGCGGCTATATACTTTCCCGCTGGCGTTTATGCACAATTATATAGGGGTAAATGTGGATTTGCCCGCTGGTTTTATAACGCGGTTTGCGACGTATGAAGCAATTACCCTCACACAAATTGCGCAATTTTATCTTGATTTACAGGAAACCTACCCCGAATTTGCCCACCTTGCCGTAATGCATAACGCGCCTGTGGTCATGACCTTACGTGATATGCTGCACCCCACAATCAATTGGAACGCCCGCACCCTAAGTGCAATAACGCCGTCTTTTACCCAACACATGCAAACCCTAAGCGCGGCGTTTACAGACAATAATCGCCACGGCGTTTTTTGGGAATCGGAAATGTTCACCAACCCTCGCGGTAGTGTGCTTACGCAAGAAATGCATCGGCGTTTTGTATTTGACAATATACAAGCCAGCCTAGACCCCATTAACGCATTTTTGCCACAAAACAGCCCGCTATTTTTGCACTATATCCCCCTCGCGGCAGAATGTGGCGCACTGGTTATACAAACCAGCGGAATTGATTCAATGTACGGCATAAGCGCAACGGCAGACGGCGCACTTGCCTTCGCATTTTTGCGACATTTAACCGAAGCGCGGGGAAATTCATGGCGCGGGGAAATGTCCCTCTCTACCCCAATTCGGCGCGACTTATTTGACGAGCAAATGGAACGCGCAATACGCAATGCCCTCACCGAGCCACACACTTTACCCTTTGCAGGGCAAGGGAATGCAAGCATGGTGGATTCGCTCGTCCATACGGTACGCCCACAGTTAAAACATATCGCAAACCAACCCGTGTTTACGCATCTAACCCGTCATTTATTGCCCATCGAACTACTTGCCGAACCCTTTAACCGGCAAATGCTTGAAGAAATTACCAGAGAACAAGCAGTGCAAATTATGCAAGCCAATATTGCGCATTTCTTATTACAACCCCATACTATAGAAGCCGACGCGGAATTGTTGGAAGAAATGCGCATACAAGCCGAACGTGAGGAATTACCCGCCGTTACACTACGTGTACTCGCCCACCATGATTTCCGCCATGTAATACGCCAAGCAGAAGAAGAGATGAACCGTGTATGGTTACAGCTCGACAAACCCTACGCCTTTGTTATACAACTTTCTACCTATGAATTTGATGATTGGGAAGCGACGCAAGCCCGTGTGCAAACCATGCTCATGGCAGGGCAGGGNTATGATGTAATGTTTTTAGACTTTTTTATGCCCTACCGCACCTTTGCACAGTCGGGCTTTTTACACGATATCTACCAATTTATAGACGCTTGCCCAAATACCCAACGGGAAGATTTTTTTACCAACGTATTATACGCTTATGAAATTAACGGCGGGTTATTTGCCTTCCCCCTTAGCTTTGGTTTTGAATGGGTGTCGATTAATACCGCACTTCCCCCGTCCTTTATTAACCGTTTTGCCGCCTACGACCGCATTAGCATTGGGCAAATGATGGCAATCTATGCCGACCTGCGCGCAGGGCATGAAGCGGAGTTTGGGCATTTGCAAATCGGTACGCAAGGTAGAATCGGCCACCCCGGGGTAGCAATGCCCCATGTGTTGGGCAGTTTTGTAGACTTTGATAACCGAATCGCCCATTTTACCGATGGACAATTTGCCCAATTTTTAGAAGATTTTCGTGCGACCTTTGAAGGCGGGCTTGAATTTGATTCATGGATAACGACCACCGGCTCTAACGTATACACAACAGAATTTTTACGCCAAATGGCAGGCAGTTATGTCTTCCAACTTACGCACCGCGATTTATTGCCCGCCCATGTACTATTTACCCCTGTAGCCCCCATTTTTGCCCACAGCATACCTGTAAGTGATGAATATGGGCGGCTTCGTATCTTTGCTAACGGCGGGCAATGGGGACACCCCATATGGGGGCCTGTCGTTTTCCCCACTGCGGGTAACGGTACGCTGGCGTGGGAATTTACCCGACACCTTTTAGATGCTTTTGTTGACCCTCGCGGCAATGCCGCAACCAACCAATGGGGAATGCCTGTATGGGGGCAAAATACCATGGCAATCCCCATACAACAAGACCTATTTGAAGCCCAAATGCGTGCGGCTATTCACCGTTATTTACAACACGACCACCAGCCATTCATTGGCGTACCCGATGATGTAGTAAACGCCACCAACAACGCAATAAACCGTATGCGCCAATTCATCCACCAGCCCGTGGTTATCCCTGCCGATTTTGGTATGATACAAGCCCAGATAGAGGAAGATGTACAACATTTTCTGGACGGCATCGCCACCGCACAAGCTACCGCACAACGCATACAGGATAGGGTGCAGTTATGGTTGATGGAGCAGTAGGGCAAAATTATATGTTGAAGAACCCCAATGCGGGCAATGTAATTCAAGCTTAGTTTAGAATTGGGAGGTTTTTCATGAAAACACGACTCCTATACGTTGGCATAATTTTTTTTCTTGCCCTAACCGCCTGCGGGCGCGGCACAAACGATACCGCAGACGAACGCGAGGAAGCGAGCGCCCCCGCCATAGCCACGGGCGAAATCACCCCCGCCCACTTCCCCACCACGCAAACCCTTAACATAGCCGTGCCGTCTATCGACGCGTATATCGCCAATGACGCAATTCGCCGTTTGGAAGCAGAACTTAACGCGCAAGGCATTGGTTTGAATGCGAACCTTTCGGTATTTACATCGGAGGGGATGGACGCGCATCTCTCGCAGTTTTCAACGCGGTTGGTGGCAGGTCAGGGCTATGATGTGTTTGGAGTTTCGCCCATGCACCCGCTGATGGGCTTGATAACCTACGGGCATTTAGCCGATATTTTCCCGCTGATTAACGATTGCAACCACACGCAGCGGGAAGATTATTTCATGCATGTGCTGGAAGCGCTGGCGCTTAACGGCCGGTTGTATACCTTCCCGCTGGCGTTTATGCATACGTACATTGGGGTGAATGCCGGGTTGCCTGTTGATTTTTTGGCGCGTTTTGCGGCCTATGAATCGGTAAATTTCTTGCAACTGTCCCAATTTTTCCTTGATGTGAAGGAAGCGGAGGCCACGCAGTTGTCCTCTATCCAGCCCGTGCCGGTGCTTACCGCGCTGTATGACATGCTGCACCCCCTTATCGACTGGAACACCCGCACCATGACCGTCATTAATGCGCCCTTTATCGACCGGATGCAAACCTTTGCGGCGGCCATGGAAGCCCGGCCGCCCATGGAATTCTCCCCCGCAGATATTATGTTTTCCAACCCGCGGGGGGCGGCACTTACTGATGCGTTGGCCGAGGGTTTTGTCTTCGATATATTGCAATTCAGCCTTGACCCGGTGAATGCTTTTCTGCCGCAGATTAGCCCGCAATTTGTACATTATGTGCCCTTGGCGGCGGAATGCGGTGCGCTGGTGGTGCAGGTGGGCGGCATGGATATGGTGTATGCCATCAGCGCTACCGCCGACGGCGGGCTGGCTTTTGCCTTCCTGCGGCACATGAGCGAAGCCCGCAACGACACATGGCGGGCAGAAACGAGCCTCGCTACGCCCATTCGGCGCGACCTTTTTGAAGGAAATAAACAAACCGCCTTGCGTTATGCCCTCACTGCGCCCCATACCGTGCCCTTCGAAGGCCAAGGCAGTGCGGGAGCGGTGGATGCCCTGATTCACACCATCATTGCGCAGATTGAGCGCGTGGTTAATCAGCCTGTTTCCGCGCCCATTACCCGCTTGTTATTGCCGCCGTCCTATGTCCTCGACCCCTTCCACGCATACCGCACGGGCGAAACCACGGCCACCGATGCGGCGCGCACCATGCAAGCGAATATCGCCCATTTCCTGTTGCAACCCCATGCGCTGGAAGCCGACGCCGGCCTGCTGGAAGAAATGCGCGTGCAAACCGAGCGCGGCGAGTTACCCGCTGTTACGTTGCGGGTATTGGCCAACGAAAACTTCCGCCACGTAATACATCAAGCAGAAACCGACATGAACCGCGCATGGGCAGAAATAGATAAGCCTTACGCCTTTGTGGTGGAACTTTCCTCCTTTGGTTGGGAAGACGCCGCAACGGTGCGCACCCGCTTGCAAACCATGCTGATGGCGGGGCAGGGGTATGATTTAATATTCGCCTGCGATTTTTCCTACATGGAGCGCAATTTTGCGCAGGCGGGTTTTTTGCATGATATTAACCCCTTCATCGAAGCTTGCCCCCACACACAGCGCAGTGATTTATTTGAAAATGTGCTGGCGGCTTATGAAATAAACGGGCGATTATATCGCTTCCCCCTTAGCTTTGGCTTTGAGTGGGCGGCGATTAATACCCGCTTACCACAGCCTTTTATCGACCGTTTTACCACCTACGACCGCATTAGCATCGGGCAAATGATGGCCATCTATGCCGATTTGCGCGCGGTGCATGAGGCGGAGTTTGGGCATTTGGAAATAGGCTCCCAAGGTCGTATTGGTCACCCGAATGTGGCATTACCCCATGTGGTAGGTAGCTTTGTCGATTTCGAAAATCGAATCGCCAGCTTCAACGATGGACGTTTTGCCGAATTTTTAGAAAACTTCCGCGCCACTTTTGAAGGCGGGCTTGATTTTGATTCGTGGATAACCACCACTATGGCAACGACATACAGCACTTCATTTTTAAATCAATTGGCCGACAGCTATGTTTTCCTGCTAACGGAAACCAATACGCGTCCCACCAATGCCCTGTTTACTGCTGTTGACCCCATTTTCACCCACAGCATACCCGTGAGTGATGAATATGGGCGTTTGCGCATTCCCGTTAATGGGGGGTATTTTGGCTCACCTGTGTGGGGGCCTGTTATGTTTCCTACGGCGGGCAACGGTACATTGGCTTGGGAATTTACATTACACCTGCTCGATGCATTTACTCACCCCCGCGGTCGCGCCAACACTAACCAATGGGGCGGGCAACCGGGCTGGGGCAGTAATTCCCTCGCTATTCCCATACGCCAAGATATGTTTGAAGCTCAAATGCGTGTGGGCATCAACACCTATTTGCGCCATCAGCATCACCCCTTCGTAGGCGTGCCCGATGATGTTGTAAATGCCACCGATGCCGCCATCGACCGTATGCGCCAATTCATTCACGAACCTGTGGTCATTCCCGCTCAGTTGGGTATGGTGCAAAACCAAGCCGTAGAAGACGTACAAAACTTCCTTGCCGGCATCGCCACCGCACAAGCTACCGCACAACGCATACAGGATAGGGTGCAACTATGGTTGATGGAGCAGTGAACGGGGGACATTAATGTATAAACGCGGTGCAATATTATTCCTCTTACCCAGCTTGCTTGGGCTTGCGGTGTTTTTTATTGTGCCTTTTGGTATATCGGTGTATTTTTCGTTGATTGATAATGCCGTGTCGAGGCAGTTTGTGGGGCTTGGTAATTTTATTGATACGTGGAACAACCAAGCCTTTGAGCTTGCGGTGCGCAATACGCTGGTGTTTATGGGGGTAAGTATTCCCTTAAATATGCTCATTGCCCTTACCCTTGCGCTGTGCTTAAAGCCCATGCGGGTAGCTATTC
Source organism: Defluviitaleaceae bacterium (assembly GCA_009786535.1). Classification (GTDB taxonomy): domain Bacteria; phylum Bacillota; class Clostridia; order Lachnospirales; family WQUN01; genus WQRX01. The sequence goes on from WQRX01000054.1 coordinate 5,997, forward strand.
GGCGGGTATTGATGGTATTTTTCCTTATGCCGTTGGTTATTCCTTCGGGGTCGGTCGTGTTTTTTTGGCGGCATTTTGTGGCGTTTAACGGAATGTTAAACCGCCTAATTCTTACATATGTCCCCGAGGCGTGGATAGGTACGGAATGGATGCCCACAGGCGGGTGGCTTAACTCCGATATTGCCATGTACTTCGTTGTGGGCATTTTTATTTGGAAAAATGTAGGCTTTAATATGATTTTATTCCAGGCGGGGCTGGATTTTATCCCTAAGGAGTATTACGAGGTGGCTTCTATTGAAGGGGCGGGGCGTTGGCGGCAGTTTTTCTCTGTTACGCTGGTATACCTTGCGCCTACGTTTTTGCTGGTATTTATCCTTTCGGTGGTCAACTCGTTTAAAGTGTTTAGGGAAATTTATTTGCTAACGGGTACGCACCCCAATCCATCCATTTATTTATTACAGCATTTTTTGAATAACCAGTTTGCGATGTTAAATTACCAGCGTATGGCATCCGCCTCGGTGTTTGTGTTTGGATTTGTGTTGGTGCTGGTATTTATTTTATATCGCTTACAGCAAAGGCAGAGTTACATATGATACGGCGCTTACGCGGTGGGGTATCCATTTTGCTGATGGGCTTTTTTGCCTTATTGTTTGCAATGCCCATTGTAATTACCTTTACCAACTCGTTTATGACGGGGTTTGAAATACAGAGCCGCTATGCTATGCAGGTAATGCCCGCAAACTATTTTTATCGGCTGGATATATGGGACAATATCCACTTTGTGCGCATGGCGCTGATACCGCCGTGGGTTACCTTAGGGCAGTATTTATCGTTGTTGTTTGACCTTTCGTATTTAACGGCGCTGTGGAATTCGATAATCATTACTGTACCCGCTGTTATAGGTACATTAGTGGTATCCCTGCCTGCGGCGTATGCCTTTGAAGTTTCCGCCTGGCGGCATAAGGAGAAATTGTTTTTTATTTACCTAGTGGTAATGCTTATGCCCTTGCCCGTAATCCTTGTACCGCAGTTTGTTATGGCGGGGTATTTGGGCATACAAGAAAGCGTGCTTGCCGTTATTTTGCCCGCAATATTTAGCCCCTTTGGCGTGTTTTTGCTGCGCCAGTTTATGAAAACCTTCCCCACGGAATGCTTGGAAGCGGCGACCATTGACGGCGCAGGGAATTTTCGCATGTTAATTTCCATCGTGCTTCCGTTAATTAAGCCCGCCGTTGCGGCGTTGGCAATGCTTACCTTTGTGGATTATTGGAACGTGGTAGACCAAGCCATTGTGTTTATCACCAACCCCGCGATGATGCCCCTTAGCGTGCAGTTATCGCGCATTGGCTCGTTCGAAATTGTTTTTGCGGCTTCGTTTTTCTATATGCTGCCCGCCTTAATTGTATTTTTGTGGGGGCAGGAGCATTTAGTGGCAGGGATGCGCCTGTCCGGTTTGCGTTAACGTAGTTGAAGGAGGATTTTATGGCTTACGAACGGATATTAAAAATAATAACGATAGCGTTTATTGCGCTGCTTGCGGGGCTTACGTTTTTCTCGCAAACGTTGATGGATATGCGCGCGCCAAGGGTAAGTGTGGAATTTATTCAAGGCGGGGTTATCGCGCCGCAGGCTATTGCGTCGGGTACGGTAAATCCTGTAAATACCGAGCGTATTTTTGCCCCGATTAGCGGGCGCATTACCGAAATTGTGCGCCTGGGGGATGCGGTTAACGCTGCGACTGTGTTATTTTCCATCACTACCGACATGCGCGTGCTAAACGACAATCTAACCGCCGCAATGCATGACCAACGCGTAGCAGAATTGAATATAGAACGGTTGGAGAATGACCGCACTACCGCACAGCAGCAACTGAACGCCATTATTAATGAACCCGTAACCGCCGTAACCGCGCCAACCTTGCAATTATTGGAGCATGATTTGCAATTAGACGCCAACGAGCGGGACATGAACGCCCTTCGCCTTGATATACAGCAGTTAGAAATTTTATACGCCGAAGGGGTAGTACCCCGCCAGCAGCTCACCCAGCGGGAAAACGAATTGGAACGGCTTGCCGAAGCGCGGCGCGGATTATACGAACGCCGCTTGCAGGCAATCGCCGCTTACGAAGCTGCTTTACGTGCCTATGAGGATACCACCGCAGCAACGGCACGCAACCGCCAAAACCAAATCCGCAGCCAGCAAAACCAGCTATTGCAAATCGGCTTCCAAATGCGCGGGCTGTTACTTGACCTCGAACGTACCGAAGCGCGGATTGAATTATTAATGGCACAAATCGAAGCCGACGGCATTACCGAAGTACGGCTGCCCGCAGGGGCGGCGACTAACCGTATGGTTTCCGCCATAACGGCGGGGGTAGACATTGGCGCGATGGTAAGCGAAGGCGCCCCTATACTTACCACCGTAATACGCGATAATACTTTTGAAGTGGAAGCGGCTTTTCCGCGCAGTGCATCTTTTATCCATGCGGGGTTAAATGCAGATATTATAGTAGGTACGGATAGGCTAAGCGGTACGGTGAGCCGAATTGTCCCCCAAGGGGGGCGCAATGTGGTGTTTATAGACATTCCCGCAGCGCAGAACGTGAGTGCTTTATTAGGCGGGGAATTTGCGCGGGTAACCATTCAAGGGCGCACCACGCCCGCAAGCACAATAATACCCATTAGCGCACTGCGGCAAGATAATTTTTCGTACTATGTATATTACATCGAGGCTGTGCCGCGCCGTTTTGGGTATCACCACATTGTGCAAATATCGCGGGTGCAGCCCGCCGCCCGTGATAACCAGCGCGTAGCCATTACAGGGCTACATGGTATGGAGCTGCCTACGGGTGCGGTGGTGGTAAATACCGATATGCCCGTGCAAGTGGGTACGCAGGTACGGCTGGTTGGCGGGCACGAATTTGTAGGAACGCGTTAATATGAACCGCGGAAAAAAATTATTTTTACTCGCGAATGGCTTGCTGCTGATAATAGCGCTGTTTGCGGGTTTGTATGCCCATAATGCGGCGGGGCGGTTGTTTGCGCGGGATGTAATTTACATTGCGCCCATGCTGCACGAAGACCGCCTTTTCTTTTCCCAATCTGAATTTGATACGGCGCGCGACGCCTTTCCCCTATACGATTTTGCGCCGGAAATACGGGGAAGCCGCTTGCTATCCGCCACGGGGCAGCAGGCGCAAGCCACGGTGATATATACCGACGCAAATTATTTTTCCATAGTTTTTACCGATTTTATTATGGGGAACTACTGGCTTTCCCGGCACGAGGCAGATGAAATTGTACTGGGCTGCGCTTTAGCATGGCGGTTATTCGGCAGTTTTGACGTGGTGGGGCTGCCTGTAGATGTGGATTCGCATTATTTTACGGTGAGCGGCGTGGTACGCCAAGGGAATGATAGCGCTTATATGGCGTGGATGCCGCGCCAAAACGCACCCGCCAATGCAAGCGTAACGGCGCTGTACATGCGCGCGCATCATTTTAATACGCTAAACGTGAATATAGATGTGCAAGCCCTTTTGCAAACTCATTTTTTCCGAAATTCTTTGGAATACGCAGTAGTGGATATTAACCGCTACGTAGAAAGTATTCATTACCGCAACCGCCTGTTGTTTTATTTGCTTTGGTTTTGTGTGTTGGTTATTTTGCTGTGTAACCTTGCAGGGGCAGTAAAAACGCGACAATGGAGCTGGGTGAGTATATTTGCTATAGGGGCGGGTATTTGTGCCGTTGTTTTATTTGGGGTGAATGACATTTTGCAGTGGATACCCAACCCCGCGCTAAGTGATTCGTCGGCGTTTGCCGATTTTACCAATATAGGGGCGTTGCCGCCCTCGGGATATTTAACCTATGCCAAGCAGCAATTCCGTACTATAAACCAAATGGCAAACATCGTTTGGCTATTGGGTGCAATTGCATGTATAAATCTTTTATTAACAGGAAAGTGGGTGCGTTTATGAAAAAATTTATCGCGTTATGTGTATTAACCGCTGCATGTTTAGTACTTGCGGGGACCACCGTGTACGCAAGCACGGTGCGCACGGTTACGCTTACTTACAATCGTGCGCGGGCGATATTTAACGAATACACCCGTGCCGAAACCGAAGACGCGCGTATAATAAACGAGCGCACCCTGCGTGAGTTTATTGCTAACATGGAAAACGCCGCAATGCAAATAATTGTTGCGCAATCTCGCCTTACATTAGAGGAAGAAAGCCTGCGCCATGCGTATATTAGGTATAACTTTGGCTTAATAAGCGCGGATATGCTGCAAACGGCGCAACGGCGCTTAGCCCAGCAACAGGCGGATTTGGAAAATGCGCAAGCGTCCTTCCTTGCATTGCAGCGCGAGTTTAACCAGATGCTTGGCTTACCCATACGGCAAAATACGCTGCTCACGTGGACGCGTACCCTCACAGGTGCGCCGGAAAATATTGACCGGTTTATCCGCACCCGTATGCACAATGCCCCGCAATTGCGGGCGTTGCAGGAGCAGCATTTTATCCCCGATGGTGTAATGGAAGCCGCGCGGCGTACCGCAGAGAATAATATCCACGCCGCATATACCGCCTTAGTACAGCTTGTAGAACAGGCAACCCTGGCGCAGCAGGCCTATGAAAATGCAGTAAAAGAGCTGGAAACCGCAATTACCCGTCATGAGATGGGGCAAATTACCCGATTTGACGTAGAAATGGCACAGCACCAGCTTCTTGTAAGCGAAATAGCGCTGGAAACGCTACGCAACCGCCAATGGGCGGCAGAGTTTCGGTTGCTGCACCCGCATTAACCATGTATAATCCGTGTAACAAACACATGTGCTATACACTATGCGTGGAGGGATAAAAAATGATAATCGCCGAACGTTTGCAGCAATTACGCAGGGAAAAAAACATGAGCAAGCGAGAAATTGTGAACATGCTTCCCCTAAACTACAGCACCTATGCTAATTACGAGTCGGGCTTCCGCGAGCCTAACTCCGAGGTTTTGCAAACGTTATCGCGTTATTTTGGCGTGAGCATAGACTACCTGATAGGCGCAACAGAAAACCGTATGCGCGCCGATGAAATTGCCGTTTTAACCGATGCAGAGCATTCGCACATTATGCAGTACCGCACATTAGACGCCCACGGCCGCGATTTGGTAGACATTGTACTGCAAAAAGAAACGGAGCGCCTAAACTTTCCCGGTACGCAAAAAGTGGTAAACGCGCGTCAAGTGGTGGATAACCAATGGGTAATATTAAAAACCTATAACCCGAAGGCGTCTGCGGGGCTGGGCTTTTATTTAAGCGATGAAAGCGATACCGATTACGAGCTGGTGCGTTTTGCAAAAACGCCCGTAAGCGAAAAAGCAGACTTTTGCGTAAGGATATTAGGCGACAGCATGGAGCCAAAAATGGCAGACGGCGATACGGTTTTTGTTAAAGCCGCGCCAAAAGTTGAACCAGAGGACGTGGGCATCTTTATTTACGAGGGCGAATCCTACTGCAAGCGCTTGCACATAAACCACAAGAAAGGCACAATTCAATTGGAATCCCTAAACACCGCTTACGCGCCAAAAATAATTGACGACCCCGCACAGCTGCGCACCGTAGGGCTGGTGATAGGCGTCGCGGAGTAGGCGCTACCCTGGAACTTTCTTGTGATACAAGGCAAAGGGGAGAAAGAAAACCTCCCATACTGAAATAAGCCTGTCCAAACGGGTGGGCTTATTTTAATGTGGAAGTGGGGGACTTTTATACTTCGTTGTCGATTTATGTTGTTATAAATAGTGTTATCGCACAAATGATTCTCTTATTTACCTCCGTGCATAAAAACCCCGCCCTTCTGCCAAAATATGAGGGCGTGTTGATTAATAGGGAGTGGTTTTATGTTCGAATACTGGTTGCGGAAGCTGACGTATATAACATTGGCGATTGTGATTATCAGCGTGTGTGTAAATATGTTTCTTGCGCCGCATAATATTGCGGCGGGCGGGCTCACGGGGCTTGCCATCATTTTGGAAGAATGGCTGGGGCTTAGCCGTACCATGGTAATATTTATCGGCAATGCGGCGTTGCTTGTGGTTACGCTCATTTTCCTTGGCAAAGAGGTCTTTATCAACACCGTAATTGGCGCAACCATGCTGCCCGTGGTAATTGGGCTTGTACCGCGCTTTACCTTGGTCAACGATACCATGCTTTCCATGGTCATTGGCTCGGCGTTGTTTGGCGTTGCGGTGACCATTCTTTATTCCAATAACGCAAGCAGCGGCGGGACCGCAATCCCACCGCTGATATTTAAAAAATATTTTAATTTGAATACGTCGATTGGTTTATTTTTCTCCGACGGCGTTGTGGTGGTTTTGTGCCTGCTTGTGTTTGATATCGACGCCTTTTTCTACGCCATTGCCTCTATTTTTATCACCTCGGCGGTAATGAGCTATATCGAAAACGGCGCAAATAAGAAGAAAATGGTATACATCATCAGTGACCTGTATGAGCGTATCAGCGCCGATATCCAAACCAAAATTGGGCGCGGGGTTACCATTATCCCCGCCATGGGCGCGTATGAAAAGCAGGAAAAGCCCATGCTTATGGTTACGCTGGATAAAAAAAGCTACCCGCATTTATTGGAAATTGTAAACACCCACGACGCCAAGGCATTTATGATAACCGACACCGTAACCGACGTACACGGTAAAGGCTTTACCTACGAATCCGGGAGCGTATAGTATCTACAATTTCCAGCGCATGCTGCAGTTGAATATCGTCTTCTAAGGGAAGCGTGCCAATGCGCCGTGCCAAATGCTCTTCCATGGCAACGTACACGCAGGGCGTAACGCCAATCCCGTGTATGGACGTACCATTGGGGGTAAAATACTTCGCAACCGTCATTTTTATTGCATTCCCGTCCGAGAGATACATCAAATTTTGTACAATGCCCTTGCCAAAGGTTTGCGCGCCTACAATCACGCCCATACCCGTATCCTGTATTGCCGCGCTTAAAATTTCCGACGCACTTGCGCTGCGTTCGTTCACCAGCACTGCAAGGGGAATATCCAGCGCCGCGCCCGTTGCCGTATGGTATTCGCGCCTTCCGTTGGCGTGTTCGGTAAACGTAATGTGCGTGCCTTCCGGCACAAACTGATTGGCAATGGAAACTACCGTCGGCATTAACCCGCCCGGGTTATTGCGCACGTCGATGATTAGCCCTGTCATACCCGCATCGGCAAGCGCCGCCATCGCGTCGTTAAACTGGCGCAGCGTAATACGGTCGAAGGCATCGACGCGGATAAATCCTGTACTGCAGTCAAAAATTTCGTGCGAAACGGTAGGCACCTCCACCCTCGTGCGTATCAGCACTGCTTCAAAGGTGCTGCCGTCATACGGGCGCAGAAGCTCCAACCTTACGGGCGTATCAACAGGACCGCGGATTAGCGCAACCACTTCTGCCTGCGGGCGCCCCAGCATTTCCTCACCGTTGACCCGCAATATCATATCACCGGGGAGCAACCCCGCTTCCTCTGCGGGCAAACCCCTAAACACTGTGCTAATCGTAAGCAGCCGCGTATCGGGACACATAATGCTGCTCATACCCACGCCGCCAAATACGCCTTCGGTACGCGCGGTGAACGCTTCCAGCGCTACTGCGTCAAAATACTGCGTGTAGGGGTCGCCTACGCCGTCCAGCAGCCCTCTGTACATGCTGTTAAATAACATTTCCCGCTCGAAGGGGATTATCGAGTACCGTTCCAGCAGCCCCACAATTTCCGCCACTTTTGCGTCGGGCGGCGTAACGTCGCCCCAGATACGCCGCGCATTAAACGCGCTTGCAGCAAACACCACGATGAATGCGGCAAACACGCCGACGGCAAGTCCTGTAATAAATGAATTTTTGTGCATATATTTCGCTCCTTTATTATGTACCAATTATGTATATGTACGGCGGGGAAAGATTAAAACCTTGGCTTGTTTTTATTGATAATTTTGAAGCCCGCATACGCGGGCTTCAGGTTTTTGATATAAATGGCGGTCTTACATTTAATCTTTCGACCTTGCCCTTACAGCACCTCGCCCATTAGCCCGCCCTTATTATCCTTAGGCACCAGCGTGCCCAGCGGGAACAGGCTGCGTACTTCTTCGCCCGAAACGCGTTCCTTTTCCATGAGAAGCTCTACGATTTTGTGCAGGACGTCGATGTGGGTGTCGATAAGGTTTAGCGCCTCGTTATAGCTGGATTCTACAATAGACTTTATTTCGTTGTCGATAAGGGATGCGACTTGTTCGCCGTAGTTGCGCACATTGTGGTAATCGCGCCCCAGGAATACCTCGTTGTTTGCATTGCCGAGCTGGATTGGACCCAATGTGTCGCTCATGCCGTATTTTACCACCATATCCCGCGCGGTTTGGGTAGCGCGTTCAATGTCGTTTGCCGCGCCGTTTGTGATATCGCCAAGGACACGGGCTTCGGCAGCACGCCCGCCGAGTAAAGCAATGATGGACTGTTCGAGGTATTTTTTGCCCACGTAATTTCTATCCTCACCGGGGAGCGGCATTACATAACCGCCCGCGCGGCCTGTGGGAATGACGGAAATGATATACGTCGCGTCCATATCGGGCAAAATTTCATGGCAAATGGCATGACCCGCCTCGTGGTAGGCGGTGATGCGGCGCTCCTTTTCGGTAATGACGCGGCTCTTTTTCTCTGTGCCGATGCCCACCTTTATGAATGCCTTGCGGATTGCGTCCATGTCTACTTGCGCTTTATTCTCCCGCGCGGCAATGAGTGCCGCCTCGTTTAACAGATTTTCAAGGTCGGCAGGGGTAAAGCCCGCCGTGGTTTGTGCCACCACGCGCAGGTCTACGTCCTCCGCTATTTTTTTGCCCTCTGCGTGTACGTGAAGCACTGCCTCGCGCCCTTTAATATCGGGGCGGTTTACCACAATTTGGCGGTCGAAACGCCCCGGGCGCAACAGTGCCGGGTCAAGAATATCGGGGCGGTTGGTGGCTGCAAGTACGATAACGCCCTCATTTAGCGCAAAGCCGTCCATTTCTACGAGTAGCTGGTTAAGGGTTTGTTCGCGCTCGTCATGCCCGCCGCCGTGACCTGCGCCGCGCTTTCTGCCTACGGCGTCAATCTCGTCGATGATAATGATGCTTGCGGGATTGCGCTTGGCTTGGTCAAACAAATCACGCACGCGGGACGCACCAACGCCCACATACATTTCCACAAAATCCGAACCCGATATACTGTAGAAGGGTACGTCCGCTTCCCCCGCTACAGCGCGGGCAAGGTAGGTTTTACCCGTACCCGGCGGTCCAACCAGCAATATGCCCTTGGGAATACGCGCCCCGATGTCGTTATATTTCTGCGGCGTTTTTAAAAAGTCTACAATTTCGGCAAGCTCGGCTTTTTCTTCGTCCAGCCCTGCCACTTGGTTAAAGTTTACCTTGCGCTTGTCTTGCAAAATGACCTTAGCGCGGCTTTTGCCGAAGTTCATGTTACGCCCGCCGCCGCCCTGGGTTTGCTGGTACACAAAAAATAGGATTAACCCGCTCACGCCCAAAATCATAATCAGGGGCAGTGCGGCGATAATCCAATGTGGGCGCACGGGGGCGTTGGCATCGAAGTACAAGATGCCCTGCCGCCCGCCTAGGTAATTATGGATAAATGCCATAAATATTTCCGTACTTGGGATGTTTATCGTGTGGGTTGCCATAGGGTTGACAAGCATTACTTCGGCCTGCCCTACGCCCGGTACGTTGGTATCGGGGGTAACCACAATGCGCCCTACACGGTCGGCTTGCAGGTCACGCACCAAATGGGCGTAGGTATATACCTCGCCCGTTTCCTGCGGCTGCCCCATACGGATAAGCATGGTTATCATTAAAATAATCGCCATTACTAACATAAATAAGGCGAAGTTACCTGAACGTCGTTGTAGCGCCATAATGCGCTCCTTTACTTATTTATTCGGTGAATTTTAGCACGCCCACATAGGGCAAATTGCGGTAGCGCTGGGCATAATCCAGCCCATAACCCACTACAAAAGCGTCGGGAATGGAAAAACCCACATAATCGGCTTGTATGCCTTCAATTTCGCGGCGGGAGGGCTTGTCCAGCAACGCGCAAATGCGCAAGCTTGCCGCGCCAAGCCCTGCAAAGTATTCCTGCAAATGCGCAAGGGTGCGCCCTGTGTCAATAATATCTTCTATAATAATTACGTCCTTGCCCTTTAATTCCAAGCGCGGGTGACAGTCAAGCGCCACCGTGCCGCTGGAGGTTGTGCCGTCGCCGTAGCTGGATGCGCGGATAAAATCCAGCGTGGTTGCGTTGCCCAGTTTGCGCGCAAGGTCGGCTAAAAAGAATACGCCGCCTGTAAGGGCGCACACCAACACAATGGGCTTGTCCCCATAATCGCGGTTAATTTCCTCTGCCAAGCTTTCCAGTCGTTCATCAATTTGTGCTTTGGTATAAAGAATTTCTACACTTTCGCCTTTAACTGCCATGGATTCTCCTCCAATTGGGTGGGGGTACGTTTTATTTTTTGCGTCTAAAATCCACAATACTTGACTGCCTGCCGCTACAAGCGCAATCGAATCGCGCACATGCCGCGGCACTTTCTCGTTCACAAAATAGTCTTGCAGCTTCTTAGTGCGCGAAATTTTGTCGCCTTTTTGCCGCGTGCGCACGCACAGCCCGCTAAGCATATCACACGCTTCTACCTGCGTATACACTTGCAGGGCAATTGTTTTATTTATTTCGGGGACAAAGCGGGGCACGTTAGGCACAAGAGGGTAGCAAAAGCCCGTGTTTTCGGCGTTTTTATCATCGTTTTTGCTTGCGGGAAGGAAGCGGAGCACCGCATACTCCCGCCGTACAATAAGGGAAGGCAAATGAGCTTCACTGCCCGTGCGCCCGTTGGCAAGGTTGAGTGCGTCGGTGATGTGAATGGCGTGGATATCCGTAAAATCCTCCGCGTCAATTTGATAGGTTATACGGGCGTGATAAATCGCTTCGCGAATGATGCGGTACTGCAACGCCACGGGCTGGTTTAATAATGCAGGGATGTGTAAGGCATTTTTATCCTGTAAGCATTCCGCATAGGCGTTCCGTGCCGCTTCCTCCAAGAAATCCGCGTCTGCACGCAGGAAGGGCAAGTTACGGGTAATATTAACCGCCGCATTGGTATTTACATGCTTTTCCAAGGCGGGCAGCACAATATGCCGTATGCGGTTGCGGGTATAATCATACCCCGCGTTGGAAATATCCTGCACAAATTTTATGCCTTGCTTCATTAGATAGGCTTCAATTTCTGCCCGCGGGGTTTCGATTAACGGGCGAATAATTTGCCCGCTTACGGGGGCGATGCCGCTTAACCCGCGCAAGCCCGCGCCACGGCACAGGTTCATTACCACCGTTTCCGCGTTGTCGTCCTTGTTATGCCCCACGGCGATTTTTTGCCCGTTTATTTTTTCCAACCCTTCGTAGAAGGCATCATACCGCTTGCGCCGCCCCGCTTCTTCGATGCTTATTTTCCCCCGCGCCACTTCGTCTCGTATGTTTACTTGCACCACCCGCAGGGGAATTTCCCACGCTTCACACAATCCCCGTACGAAAGCCTCATCGCTTTGCGCCGCGGCACCACGCAATCCATGGTTCACATGGACGGCATACAAAGAAAGGGCATATTCCGTGCGAAGCCCGCGCAACAACGCAAGCAGCGCTACCGAATCCGCCCCGCCGGAAAGCCCAATAATAATGCCATCATTTTGTGACAGCATTCCGTACTTTTTTATGGTTTTGTGAAAACCCTTCATCTACGCTTACCGCAGCTTCGGCACAGCACCTGTGCGCGGGGGTTCTTTTCCTCGCATACGCATATCCATCCCTCGGCTATATTTGCCGCAATATTGGCAAGGGAAGGCTTGGGGGCGTCGCCCCTGTACCCGCATTCCGGGCAGGAATTATACCCTGTGTCATAATGCTTCTCACATTTCTTACACTGCACCACTGTAGCCGCAGTTGCACCACTTGCTTGCTTTAGCCTATCCAAAATTTCCCGATTTTGCCGAACACCTTCTGCCATTTCCGCAATGGTCATACCCAGCACCAACAAAAATACGCCAATAAAGGCGCACAGCAAAAACCCAAGGAAGCCCGAAATAAACCCAACCACCAGCCAAAAGAGTAACTGTATCACCAACAAAATGCGTAAAAAACGTACCCATGCGGATTCTGTATACACTTTGGGTCGCCTCCTTTTCATTTTATATGCTTAGGCGTAGGGGTGTATATTTCCAATAGCTTAACTGCTCTTTTATAAGCCAACATCAGAAATTCTTCCGCTGATATATTTTTGTAAATGCAACTTTTTTCGTGCTTACCGGCGTGCAACTGGTAAATTTCAACGGTGAGAAAGTCAACGTTTTTGTACTGCTTTAACTGAGCCATTTTTTTATCCCAGTCTATTACGCCGTCAAATGGTAAAACATGTGCATCATAACCGTCTGCAAAATTATCATTTATATGCAGTGCGAATATTCTGTCGCCATACGAAACAAGACAATCTTTGTGTAAGTTCAAATTTTCGTGTCCGATGTCATAACAAAAACCAACATTCGGTGAAGGAAACTGCGCTAATATTGCATCAAGATGTTCAAATGTCCACAAATTCTCGAAGGCGAGTTTGATATTCTTTTGTTCAGCAAGATGAACAAGTTCTTCGATTCGTTTTAACCCTATATCTGATACCGGAGGATAAGGCGGAAAGCCTGTGAGGTGAATGACAACAGTTGGAATATTATAAGATGCACAATCGTTAATACATGATATAAGTACACTTTGCCGATTTTCGCCGTCAACACCTCCGAGCCAAATCTCATTTGCGTCATCATTTTGAGCGTGAATGTTATCAATTATTAATCCCAATTCCTTAGCCGTTTTTAATTGCGCGTATTTGTCCTCGTCGCCCCAATATATATTAACCGCTTCAAATCCGGCGTCTTTAATCAGCCGATATTTTTCCTCGGCGGGCAAATCGGGACTAAATGCCGGAAATACGCCTATGCCTTTCATAAAACTAATACCTCCACAATAATAAATTTTTCGCACATACCACTCTGTGGTATTAAAGGGCTTGCGAAAGAGGCTTATTAAGTTCGCTTGCCGACTTACGGGCAAACAGCTCCAATATAAATTCGCGTTCATCGGGGTCAAGGGCGGCTAGTTTTTCTTCTCTATTCGGTATATCAAAAATGCTAATGGGCTTTAATTCACCACTATCTATTTTAGCTTGCAAAGGATGACCTACCCTCCTTAATTTCGTTAAGTCATATTCTGCTTTCATACATCTACCTCCTCCACAATTGGCGCTCCACTTGTGTAGCTTTACGTGCTGAAATTATTCGAATAACCGTATCATTTTCGCGCCAGCAATGAACAACGGTAAGAAGGCGAAGCGTTTGACTAACGCCGATAACAATCCAGCGCTCTTCATCGTCTGAATGTTCATCATCAATAAATGTTTCCTGTTCATCCAAAACAAAAACAGACGCGGCTTCCTCAAATAATATCCCGTGTTTCGCCAGATTGCTTTCTGCCTTTATTTTATCCCAAACAAAGCGATACCCTTGTAATTCATAATATACATCTTCATGCATGTCAATTCATCCCCATACATTATTACAGCTTGCCTTGAATACCTAACAACCTGTTCACCCTCCGAAAATATCCCCGACTGTATTAGTCGAATAATACAGTCCCCCTATACACTTCCCAAGCTAACTGCCCTGCTTTTACCGCCTTGTCGTAAGCAGCGGGCGAGTGGGGGCGGGGTGCGCGCCCAAAGCCCCCCGCCTGCCCGCGGAATTACAGCGCCACTATCGCGTCAATTTCCACTATCGCGCCTTTAGGCAATGCCGTCACTTGATAGCAAATCCGCGCGGGCGGGTCGCTGGGGAAGAAGCCGGCATAGGTTTCATTCATTTGGGCAAAGTGCGCCATGTCGGTAAGCAGAATCGTACATTTTAAAATATTTTCCAATTTCGCGCCTGCGGCCTCTACAATGGCTTTTAGGTTTTGCATTACCAGTGTGGTTTGGGCTTTAATGTCTGTGCCGCAAATTTCGCCCGAGCCCGGGTCAATGGGTAATTGACCGGAAACATAGAGCGTACCGTTATGCACGGTGGCTTGGGAGTAGGGGCCGATGGCGGCGGGGGCGTTCTTTGTGTTAATGATTTTTTTCATGAAAAACTTCCTTTCACATATAATTTTGCCAAGTATAACACATTGCGGTATAATCACGCGGAAAATTCATAGAAAATAAGGAGCGGCACAATGAACAACAAAAATTTATGCAAGGCAATGCTACTACTTTTATTTTTGACAGGAGCGATGACAATGACCGCTTGCGGTAATGACGAGAACGGAACAACAAATAACGGTGCGCAAATCGCCACAAACATTCCCACCCCAACCCCCGCGCCCACCCCGCCAAGAGAGGATGGTCGCGCCCCCACCGCAAATCCATGGACAACGCCCGCC
>WQRX01000055.1 GCA_009786535.1 Defluviitaleaceae bacterium
TCCGAGCGACAAGCGAGAGCGTTCAAATTGAATGGAAAATTTGAACGCTCAACGGGAAACACTTATATTTGCTTGTTGTTGTACATTGTATAGTGAGGCAAACAAGCCTAGAATTATTTATCCTGTATAAATTCAAGATTTTCAAACGCGTAGCGTAATGACATGTTAATTAATTCGTTGCGGGAGCGGTTGCTTTTTAATGCCAGCTCCTCTAGCTTTTCGTTAATTTCACTGTCGATACGTATCGTCATTGTTACGGAACGCGCCGTTTTTGGCTTTATCACAAATTTATCTTTCATGAGTATCACCCCTATGCACAGTATATGGGGGTACTTGCGTTCGCATAAGAACACATACAGCAAACAATTTTGCTTGCATATTTAAAAACTATGTGATATAGTTTGCCAAGGTATTACAAATTTCGCAGAAAAAGGTGAATGAAGTATGCAGAATGAAAATTCTAATCCCTCGCCAAACGAAAATAAAGCATGGTATAAAAAATGGTGGATTTGGGTTGTTGGTACAATCATATTTTTTGGTATTATAGGTTTGTTTACAGGTGACAACTATGATGATGTTGAACTGCAAAATAGACCTAATATTGCCCAAACGCAACGCGAAGAAACTGTTCCCGCACTAACACCAGCACCAACATTGAGTCCGACCCCCACACCGGCAACCATTGAAGCTAATGAAAATGACGATGTTATCTTTGCCGACTTCATAGGCTTCCATCAATTTACTACCATTAAACTAGGCACGAGCATTGACGATGCACTGGTCATTATGGGAACACCTTCCTCTTCCATGACCATGAATATTTTAGGTGTCGAATCAACCACCAAATCATGGTGGACGATTAATTTATTCCGCTTATCAACATCCGAAACGGTGACATTTACCAATGGCTACGCCACTTCTGTCATGTCGACCGCAGACGCATCAAGTCGTATTTCCGCAAACGATTTTAACCAAGTGTCGTCAGGAATGAGTGAACTTGAGGTATTTGAAATTTTAGGTGCCCCATACTCCGTTACCGTAGCGGAATTTATGGGCATGACTTCAACGACAGTAGCGTGGACTAATGCCAACTTTACATCGGGTACAGTTACATTTACAAATGGAGCGGTTTCATCTACTATGTCTATGGGATTGAATTAAACCTCACCACTAAGGATTTTTTGAGCCATCATTAACGATGCAAAGTAAATTACATACCTTGCATCGTTTTATTTTTGCCTTACAAATAAATATGAGAATTGCATACTCATTTCACAAGGAATTTATAGCAAACGACCAAGAAGCTGTGTCAATAGTGGCAAAATAGTCCAATCAGGATTAATGGGTATAAAAAATTACTGCCTTCTTCCCAAAACATACCCACCCGCGCTTAGCAAATTATTTGCATAGCGTGCATAAATTCTTCCTCTCGCGTAATACTAAGCAGGAATAACGGAGGAAGGAGGCACGCAAATGAGATACAGAACATGGGACTGGGTTGCATTGTCGCTGGTTATTTTGGGCGCTATCAACTGGGGGCTTATTGGCCTGTTTAGATTTGACTTAATTGCGGTAATATTTGGTGGCATGGAGAGCGTAATGAGCCGTATTATTTACGTAATTATTGCGCTGGCGGGGCTTTATTGCCTTAGCTTTATCGGAAGGACCCGCGACATCGTGGATACCGCCGAACATCGCCGCCCGCACCACTCGCACCATAACGCGGTATAGTTTTAGCAAAGCCCATTCGATGTATACATGGAATGGGCTTTTTTCATTTTGATTACATTTTGCGGTTATAGGTTGACAAGTTTCGGCATGGCGAATAGTATTCTGCCTACGCACGTAAAATATTGGTAGGAAAGAAGGACGTACATATGAAAAAGGCAATTTTATTTACCCTTGTGCTTGCGGTATTTATGGGTACAATTTCCACCACGGCACACGCCTTTGCACTTGATTTACGCTGCTGGGAAGAACAGAACCCGCAAACGCCCCAAGAAGGCACACCCTACCTTACGCTTGCGGCCTTAAATTTGCGCCCCGCGCCTTCTACGGCTGTATCGCGCATCGCGCTAGCCCCGCAGGGTGCGGTAGTGCAAGTGCTGGATTACTACAACGACGAATGGTATTTTGTTTTATTTAACGGCATTACGGGCTTCATGTTTGCGGAATTTTTGGAACAATTAAATACCCCGTCCTTCACCCCGCCCGATATCAGCAACCTGGCGCAGGTGGAACTCATTGACTGGCAAACGGCAAATACGCTGCTTACCCTTCACGCGCCGTTGACCATTATCGACGTACGCACGGGCATTTCGTGGCAGGTGGCGCGTTTTGGCGGCGAATTACACGCCGATGTGGAAACTATTACCGCAGAAGATACTGCCATCATGCACCACGTTTTCAACTATACGTGGACGTGGGAGCCTCGCCCGGTGCTGGTTGTTTACAACGGCAGAACGCTAGCCGCATCCATTAACGGAATGCCCCACGGCATTGTCACCAACCACCGCAACAACGTAAACGGTCATTTTTGCCTGCATTTCCATGGTAGTTTTGCCCACGGGGCAACCCAAGTAGATGTACGCCACCACAACGCGCTGTTAAACGCGTTTTTTACGGCGCAGGGCTGGTAATGTCAAGGATTTAATCGCGTTTATTCCCCCTGCGGCGGGGCTTTTGCGCGTTCGCGCATACGATATTCGGCAGGCATTTCGCCGATGTATTTGCGGAAAATAGAGCGGAAATATTTCACATCATCAAAGCCGACTTGTACGGCAATAATTTCTTCGTCTGTCGCTGTTTCGCGCAGAATTTTCTGCGCTTGGTTCACACGTACCCACATTACATAATCGAAAAGCATGACCTTCTCGCGCTCCATGAATACCTTGTTTAGGTTTTCGGGCGTTGTGCCCAGTTTGGCGGCAATGCGTGTTACGGAAAAGGTTTCGTAGAAAATTTCCTGCACGTGTTTTTTTGCTGCAGCGTGTAATTGAAGGGACAGCTTGCCGTTATGCGCCACGATATATGCGCAAAATTCCTCTAAACTTTTTTCTAAAAAGGTAAAGCCGTCTTCTACGGTAACAAGCTTTAATATGCTGGTGGTAGGGAAAAACCGCGATACCTCCGCCGCAAAGGGTAAATTTTGCTCGCTGATATAACGGCTGATGCGCAGGATAATTGTCATCACTGTTTTGGCAACCAGCGTTTCCGGGAGCGTTCCCGCTTGCCCCAGCGCGTCAAATAATTCCGTAAGGATTCCGCGGCAATACGCAAAATCGCCTACAACGGCGGCGTACACAAGGCGGCGCTCACGGCTGGACGGGTAGCGGTACGTGATATGGTTATGGGGTTCAACAAATTCGATGGGAATGACAGCGTTGTACCCCATACGGAAGCGATAGCCGAAGGTCGCGTCCGCTTCGCGGAAGGACACAGAACATTCTAACGGCGTATCGTAGGTGCGCCCAATGCCGATGGTTACGCGGGTGTCCGTTTCCGACAACAGGGCTTGTTTAATTTTATCTGCCAATAAAACTTTCTCCTCGGTGACAAAGGGACCGTTTAAAATGATGGGCATTTCGTTAAAGCCATAGATAAATGTGCGCGCTTGATAATCGGCAATACTTGCCTTTACTACGCCCAGCATTTCGAACACGCGCAGGTGCTTTTCATTTTCGGTCATGGCAAGCGCCATGCGGCGGTAATGGTCGATACGGATAATAAAAACGGAATAGCCCTTCTGCGTTTCGGGCGTTTTGCCGAAGGGCAAATTGAAATAATTGATGCCGTCCTGTATTTCCCGCGCTTTGGACATATGCCCCTCCAGCAAGCTGCGCAAAAAAATTTCTTCATATTGGAAGATGCGGTCTTGATAATCCTTTGCCATAAGCTGGGTACGGCGTCGGCTTTCCGCCTCGCGTTTAAAGTGCTTGGTGGCGAGTTCCAAACAACGGTTTAAATCCGATGGTTTTACGGGGCGGTACATAAAATCCAACACACCAAATTCGCGCCCGCGCTTCATATATTCTGCCTCGTTATACGTGCCGTATACGACAAAACGCACACCGGGGAACTGGTCTTGCACGTCCTTAAACCGCGCAAAGTGCATCCCCCCAAAGAAGCGAATGTCCGCCAAAATTAAGTCGGGCTTGGTTTCGCGTATTACGGGAATGATGTCTTTTGCGGGGTCGTCAAAGGTGCCCACGACCTTGATATGTGCGTGCGCACCCTTAATGTAAGTGCGGAAATTTTTTAAATTTTCCTTATCTGCATCGGCTAAGAGGAGGTGCATGGGGTGGGGTTCCTCCGTTGTGTGATTTTATTATTTCGTTTATATTACATTATAGGAGTTAATGGAAGCAAGGTCAAAGTCAAGAAATTAAACCCTGGGAGGTATGTATGGTACGAGCGGCGATTGTTGGTTACGGCAATATTGGAAAGGCTTCCTATGAAGCGCTGGAAGCGGCAAAAGATATGGAGATTGCAGGCGTGGTACTGCGTGATAAGACTAAAGCACAAGAGAAGGGCGTACCTGCGGGCGCAACGGTGGTGGAGGATATACGCGAACTGAATAGCGTAGATGTTGCGTTGCTTTGTATCCCCTCGCTTTCCGTGCCGAATGCGAATGAAAAAAATGCGGCAGCGCATTTGCTGGCGCTGGGTATAAACACGATAGACAGCTTTGATGTACATGGCGACGCGATGCTAAACCTTTGCGAAAAATTGGACACAGCAGGCAAAAAACACAACAGCGTTGCCATTATTGGCGCAGGGTGGGACCCCGGGATAGATTCGATGATACGCGGCATTTTTGAATTTTCCGCACCGCGGGGGCTAACCTATACCAACTTTGGTCCGGGCATGAGCATGGGGCATACCGTGGCGGTAAAAGCCATCGAAGGGGTAAAGAACGCGCTTTCTGTAACCGTGCCCTTGGGGCAGGGTTTGCACCGCCGCATGGTATATATTGAGTTACACGCGGGGCATGAATTTAGCGAAGTTTCCGCGCGTATAAAAAAAGACCCTTATTTCGTAAAGGACGAAACCCACGTAATGCAGGTAGAAGACGTTTCCGCGCTACAGGACATGGGGCATGGCGTACACATGGAGCGTAAGGGCGTTTCCGGCGCAGCGGATAATCAGTTGTTTACCTTCGATATGCGCATTAACAACCCTGCGCTTACGGCGCAAATTATGGTTGCGGCGGCGCGGGCGTCCCTTCGCCAAGGCGCGGGCTGCTATACACTGCCCGAAATTCCCATCGCGCATATGCTGCCCGTAACGCGGGAAGAGCTTATCCGCAGGTTTGTATAATGGCAAATGTAACGGTGGTTAATCTTAACCCCTGCCTTGATTGGTCGTGGCACATTGGCGCGTTTACCCACGGCGGAATGAACCGCGTTACTTCCACACGCCAAGATGCGGCGGGCAAGGGAATAAACGTGTGTATAGCCCTTAAAAGCTTAGGACTTTCGCCCGTGTGCAGGGGCTTTAACTACCGCGAAAACGGCGCGGCGATTACGCAGAAGCTAGACGAATACGGCGTTGCACACGATTTCGTAGAAGCAGACGGCGCGGTACGCGTAAATATTAAGCTGTACGATGATTCGGGAAAAATGACGGAGCTGAACCAAGCGGGCGGGGCTGTGGGAGCTGAAGCGATAGAAGATTTAAAGATTAAAACCGTGGGGCGCAGCCCCAAACCCCACGAGCTTTTGAAAAAGGTTGACCAAAACTTTGATGTTTTGGTGCTTAGCGGCAGCCGTCCTGCGGGTGTACCTGTGGATTTTTATGCGCAGCTATGTAAAGAATGGCAGGGTAAGGTTATTCTGGACTGCGAGGGCGAGGCGTTAAAAACCGCCATTGACAGCGCACCGCCGTTTCTCATTAAGCCAAATTTATTTGAGTTGGAAAGCACCTTCGGTGTGCAGTTGCCCACGCAGGAAACGATTGTTAATTTTTCATGTACTTTGATAAAAAAGGGCGTTGAAATGGTCTGCGTTTCGCTGGGTGCGGAGGGGGCGTTATTCGTCACACAAGACGAAGCGTTCTTCTCCCCTGCCCTTTCATTGGAAGTAAAAGCCGTGCAAGGCGCGGGCGACGCAATGGTAGCGGGGTTAGTGTATGCCATGCACTCCCGACAACACGCAACCCCTGCCGAAATGCTTCGCTGTGCTATGGCAGCCGCAGCAGCAACCGTTACCCGCGAAGGCACGCGCATGTGCGACCGCGCAGGGTTTGACGCTATGCTTCCGCGTGTTGCAGTCCATACAATATAATCCCCGCCGCAACGCCCACATTTAGCGATTCGCACCGCGCATTCATGGGGATATGTACCTTCATGTCGCATTGGGAAAGTAAATTTTCCGTTACGCCCTCGCCTTCGTTGCCCAGCAGCAAGGCGCGTTTTGCGTGTACCCGCGCGCTATGGAGGGGTGTACCTTCGCGTACATCGCTGCCGATTATTTGGTAGCCCTGTACCTTAATTTCCGCCACAAAGGTTGCAAGCGGGCGCTTAATTATATTCAAATGAAACAACATGCCCTGCGATGCCTGTATAACCTTGGCGTTGTACACATCTGCGCTGTTTTCTACGACCATCGTATCAATACCAAACGCCGCTCCGTTGCGGATAATCGTACCCAAATTGCCCGGGTGGTGTACTTGTTCCACCAGCAAAATATTTTGCCCAATTTCGCCTTCCTGCGACTGGCGGCATATGCCAAGCACCTTGGTAGGCGTAGCCATGGAGGTTAATTTCTCCATTACTTCATAAGTTACGTGAAATGTAGGCACGGGAAACGGCGCATTTTTCTCCGTTGTGATTACCTCTATCAAGCGATTTTGCTTGAATGCTTCCGCCACTATGTGATAGCCTTCCGCTATAAAACATTTTTGCTCGTCCCGCTGCCGGCGCATTTTTAATTTGCTCCATTGCTTTACGCGAAAATTGTTGGTGGAGTTAATAAGCGACATATCCATAACCTGCCTTCACTTAAACAAAAGCTGCGCCCTAATAAAATCACAACCCCGCAAGCAATGCAAGCCCTACCTCTATCGTTTGTGCAAAGGTACGCACTTCCCCCGCTGTATGGTGTATAAGCTCCGTTTCAAAGCGTTCGCCGAATTGCAGAATTTTTTGGTCCTCTTCTGTCATGTCTTCTTCACCGATAATGGAAAGCAACGCCCGTGCGTCCGCTACCTTGGCATATGCGGCAAAAAGCCGATTCGCCGTATCCGCGTGGACTGCATGAGTTTTCCCCTCACCTATTCCGTCCTTCATTAGGCGTGATAATGACGGAAGCACGGCAACGGGCGGGAAAATATGCTGCCTATGTAATTGACGGTCTAACACAATTTGCCCCTCGGTGCTGTAGCCCGTAAGGTCGGCAATGGGATGGGTGATATCGTCGCCGGGCATGGTTAAAATAGGAATTTGCGTTACCGAACCGCCTTTGCCTTTTATACACCCCGCGCGCTCGTATAGGCTTGCAAGTTCGGAATACAGGTAACCCGGGTAGCCCTTGCGCCCCGGTATTTCGCCCCGCGCGGAAGAAATTTCACGCAGGGCTTCGACATAGGCTGTCATGTCGGTGAGAATTACCAGCACATCATGCCCATGGGTAAAGGCGAGATATTCTGCCGCGGTTAAGGCAAGGCGCGGGGTAATTAACCGCTCGGCGGGCGGGTCACTTGCAAGGTTTATAAACAATACCGCCCGCGAACGGGCGTTATTTTCATCAAACGCCTCTTGGAAAAATTGCATAGTGTCAACGCTTACGCCCATTGCGGCAAAAACTACGGTTTGCGCATTTACCGCAAGACGCGCAGCAAGTTCATTATGTGGCAACCCATCGGCGGAAAAAATGGGCAGCTTTTGCCCGCGCACCAAGGTCGCCATTCCATCAATGGCAGAGAAGCCCGTTTGCACAGGAAAACGCGGATACACCCGCTGTACGGGGTTAATCACCGTCCCGTTTATTTCACGCCATTCGTTTGTCGGGAGCGCTCCCATGCTATCCATGGGCAACCCCGCGCCGTTAAACGTGCGCCCTAACATTTCAACCGAGAGGGGCATTTTCATTAATTGCCCTGTAAACCGTGTGCGCGTATCGGCAAGCGTAAACGCCTGCGTGCCATCAAAAACAAGTATTATTACTTTATCCCCGCTAATTTCAATTACGCGCCCTGTTTTTCCGTTAATCGTTACAATTTCATCGTAGGCGGCGTTTTGTACGCCTTCTAATATTACAAGGCTTCCGCGTATTTCACGCGTGTTTAGGTATTCATGGCGGAGCGGGGGCTTGCTAATGTTCATAACGCGCCCCCTTTTGCAATTAAGCTTGACAGCGCATCAAGCATTTCTACTTGTTTTGCAAACGGAGTGTAGGCATCTGCAGCATTATAGGCGTTTTGCTGTAAAAATGTTTCGCGTATTATTTTGGCTACGTGCAGAATTTCTTGCTGCGCTTGTGGTAAATCCTGTGTGCCTACCAGCTTTGCAATTTCAAGAATGCGCCCTTCTTCGGTTAATATTTCTAATATTCGGCGGCGATTTTCTATCACATTCGCGGGCAAAACCGCCGAAACATAGTCGCTGTAGCTGTCATTCCAATTAATTGCAGGGAAGTGGCGCCCATACGCAAGCCGCCTATCCAGTGCCCAAAAACAACGCACAAACCGCTTTGTATTCACCGTAACGGGTTCGGAAAAATCTGCCCCCTGCGGAGAAACCGCGCCAATAATCGTAATCGAACCGCGCGTGCCGTTCCTATTTTCAAAATACCCCGCGCGCTGGTAGAAAGCCGCCAAACGGCTGGCAAGGTACGCGGGGTAGCCTTCTTCGGCGGGCATTTCCTGCAAACGACCCGAAATTTCGCGCAGTGCTTCCGCCCAGCGAGAGGTCGAATCCGCCATCACCGCCACGTGATAACCCATACTGCAATACCCCTCGGCAACGGCTAAACCCGTGTAAATACTGGCTTCCCGCGCGGCTACGGGCATGTCGGAGGTATTGGCAATTAAAATAGTGCGCGCAAGCATGGACGCCCCCGTGCGCGGGTCGGTGAGCTGTGCAAATTCCTCTAATACTTGCGCCATTTCATTACCGCGCTCGCCACAGCCTATGTACACTATTAAATCCGCATCACACCATTTGGTAAGCTGGTGCTGGGTCATCGTTTTTCCTGTGCCAAAGCCGCCGGGCATTGCGGCAACGCCACCCTTTGCAATAGGAAAAAGACTGTCTATTACGCGTTGCCCCGTAATTAACGGCTGTATAAGGGGCAACCGCTCACGCACAGGACGCGAAGTACGCACGGGATAATCCTGCTTGAGCGGGAACGCTCCCGCTCCTTCAATTTCAATTAAATTTTCGTCAATTGTGTACATTCCGTTTTTTGCAACCGCACGTATTTTCCCGCTTATATACGGCGGAAGCATTGCCCTGTATGTAATTGCTTGCGTTTCGGTTACTTCTGCAAAAATGCCCCCCTCGGGTACATAATCACCTTCCTTCACCAGCAAGCGTACCGCCCATTTTTTCTCGCCGGGAACGCTCCCATTCTGTACTTTATCCAACTGTCGCCCAATACCGTCAAAGATATGCCCCACCCATACAGGCGCAAGACAGATAGATAACGGCTGCCCTGTGCCGTATACTTTTTCATTGGGGCGCAAGCCCGAAGTGCTTTCATACACTTGCACCACCGCCATCTCGCCCGATGCACCGCGCCGAAGCGACACAACCTCCCCCGCCAGTTGTTTTTCCCCAATACACACCCGCTCCGAAATAAAAAATTCCCCCGTATTTTTCTCGGGCAATACGTGAATCACCGCCCCGTTTATCCCCCAAATGCTACCCGTCGCCATGGTTTTCCTGCCCCTGCATAAACGCGACCATTGCGTCATTTAACCGCGTTTGAAAGGTAAAATCAATCCGCTGCGTTTGCGCTTTATCGTACAGTACAAACCCGCCGACACTATCCGCTTCCCGCATTACCTCGGTAAGCCCGCTTGCTGCTTTTACATCGTGTATGGCTGTCTCCAAATAATCGTCATACCCGCCGGAAAGCGCAAACGCGCGTATTTTTTCTGCGGCTTCGTCAAACAAGGCGCGGGTTAGCGTTTGCCGCCGCACCCAAAGGGTTTGGCGCGCTTCCGCCAACGCCTTGGCGATTTGCTTGTAACTTTCTTTTTTTATTTCGCGCGTTTGCGCAAGGGCATGTGCGTGAAGGGTTTCCCGCGTTTCTTCCAATGCCAAAGAAAGGCCGCGTATACGGCGCGCGTTTTTTTCCTGTAGTGTCCGTTGCTTTGCGTCCGCCGCTTCCTGCATCATTACTTCTGCAAAATAATCCAGCTTCTGTTCAATGCCCACGCTACACCCTCCCCAAAATCATAAAGGCGACCAGCAAGCCATAAATAGCAATGCCCTCTGCCATTGCGACAAAAATCATGGACTTGCCAAAATTTTGCTCGTTTTCGCTAACGGCGGCAATCGCCGCCGCTGCTGCCGAGCTTACCGCAATACCCGTACCAATTGCGCCCATACCCGTAACCAAGCCCGCCGCAATAAACGCCGCCGCTGTGGCTATTTCATTCCCGCTTGCGGCGGCTTCGGCGGCTTCGGCGCGACCGCTGAATACGAAAAATACGCCAACCAGCCACACTACCGTAAATACCGCAATTTGCCCAAGCAAAAGCCGCTTGCCTCGTTTTCCCTTTAACATACCTATGCTCCTTTAATCCTATGTGATGTGAAATTTCTGCCGCCGCCATGGTAAAAGCGGCTAAAAATTTCATAAAAATCCAACCGAAGCACTTGAATACCCACCAGCAGTCCCTCAATGCCAATCACCAGCAAATTGCCAACCACCAGCACAGCAATACGCCCGGAAACACTCGCTCCCTGCGCCATTTGCACCACTACGTGCATCATACCCGCGTGGCTAACAGCAAACGCGCCCACCCGTACAAATGACACGGTATTGGTGGCGTAGGTCAGCAAGGTTTCAAACATTTCCATAAACGTTTCAAAGAAGAACTTCCCTACCCCGCCGTCCAGTAATTTACGCCCCTGCATCCACCGCATAATGGGGTGCTTTAACGCAAGCAGCGCGAATGGGAGCGCTGCCAACCACAGCGGAAAGGCTCGCCCCTGCATCAATATACGCACCGTTCCAAATACAACCGTGCCGTAAAAAACCAGCCCCGCCGCGCCGTTTGCGCCAAAAAGAAAATCCCCTATACGCCCCTGCCGTAATGCGTTATACATATGCAAACCCATGGAGAAAGCGATTAAACCAACGCCAAGCCCCACCGCAAATATAAGCGTTCCCGTAATATCCGCCGCCGGCCTGCGCCACAACGCAGGAAGTATATCTTCAAACCCAAAAATGCTCCCATATAAGAACCCAAACCCCATGGCGGAAATACCAACAATCATGATAATCCAGCCGAGGGGCTTCTTATACCGCCGCCCAATAAACGCGCCAACTACGGCAAGGCACAGCCCATGCCCAACGTCACCAAACATAAGCCCAAAAAGCATGGTATACGTAACCGCAAGTATAAAAGTCGGGTCTGTTTCACCATAGGTGGGCAATCCGTATAACCGCGTAAAAAATTCAAATGTGCGTATTATCGGCGGGTTACGAAGGCGCGTAGGCGCGGCAATGGTATCGCTCCCATCGGCATTGCGTGTGAATAAAATGAGCGAATCGTCTTCAATTTCTTCTGCCAGTGCGTCCGCATCGTTTGCACCCATCCACCCGGCAAAGGTAAAAATGCGCCGTCCCTTGCTTAACGATGCGTATTTTTTTACATCAAAACGAGCGTATAAACCGCGTACTTTTTCACAGGCAATGCACAAACGCGCAATGCCGCCTTCCTTTAGTAAATCCTGCGACTGCGTGTTAATTGCAAGCAATAATTGCGCACGTTCGTGCTGCCAAAATTTAATCAAATCGCGCGGCGTTCCCTGCCCCGCAAGCGCAATTGGCACAAATTCTAAGGACGCAAATACCGCATTTACCTGTTGCGCGTGTACCTTTGGCGTAAAATACGCCCCCCAAACATAAGCTTCGTCGCGCTGTGTTTCTATGAAAATAATTTTTTCGTCGCTGCGCAGAAATGCTTCGTATTGCTTGTAATGCGCGTGCGAGAGCCGCCCCGTACAGCCATGCAAATACACAGAATTCCGCAAGACAGATACATCCATTTCCAATGAAGCAAAGGGCATTAAACACTGAATATTTTCCTCAGCTTCGGCTAGCTTGCCTTCGTTTTCATGCATTTCTTGGGTATGCGCTTCCAATAAACGGTGGGCGTCCTCTACACGGTTTATCGCTTCGGCGGCGCTCATGGGCATGTATACCTGCGGCACTGCGTTAAATAGCTGTAAAAACCGTTCTGCCTTTTGCAATGTAACCGCATAGGGGTTGCGGGTGGTAAAGGGCTGCATTTCCGGATGCAACGCCGTTCGCTCTAATTGAATATCATACCGCGTTAAATACCGATTAACGGCGTGGTTTAAATGGCTGATATGCCCTGTTAAGCTTATGTATTTCATTTTTTCCACCATATAATTACTCCATCATCCGTAATAATGCGCACACATTTGCCAGCGATTGCGGGTGCAAACGCGCTTGCTTTTTATATAACCGCGCAATTTCGCGGCGTATTTTTTGCTCGGGCTGCGTAAAGTCTTGCAAAACAGATGCATACATGCTTGGGACCTCCACATCCTTTGCCTGCGCAATGGTGCGCATTTCGCCTTCGCTAAGCCGATACCGCACGGGAATAAGCCGCCCAAAGACCTCGCTCCCCGTAACGCCGTAGAATTTTTTTAAGCGGTACATCCACACGATATTTGTCAAGTCAATTTCTGCTCCCATCGCGGGAATTAGTGCATTACGGTTTGCCCTGTCCAGTCGGTGCAGCCGCGCCCATACATGCATAAAATGCGCAATGTCACGCCAAACAGATTCCATTGGGAATACATCGGCAATAAAACTCCGCAATTTCTTATCCTGCACCCACCGTAAAATTTGCGTTCGGCAAAACGCGTAGGATACACCTTCACCGCTTTTTGCCGAGCCATACATGGCATGGACCTTTGCGTTTAACGCAAAATAATTCACGGGTAAAGTACGTCCCGTACAATTTTTTCTAACCAAACTTCATGATTTTGGGTAAATTCGTCCTCCAGCGCTTGCGTTTTTTGTGCGTACTCCCATGCGATTTGTGCCAAACGCGCTTCCGTTTCTGCCTTAACCCGGCAAGATGCTTCCGATACAAAGCGCGCCATGTCCTGCCTTATTTTGGCTGTGCCTTGCGTAATTTCCGCTTGCAAACGCGCGTCATCCTCGTCGGGAGGGTTTTGCGCTTCGGCATATTCGGATTGCGCGGCGTACTCCATTTCCAGCAATTCATTTAAAACATCACGCATGTAATTTTCACCCGCACAAAGAATACCATTTTATTCCAGTTACAGCCAGTCCTTCTTTGCATACAAATTCATCTGTTTTATTAGCCGATACGACAGCATATCCAAGCCTTCGATATAATCCCCCATGCGGAAGCGTACATAACCTTCAATATGTAAATTGCGATTGTGCCGTAGAAATAGCGCAAGACCTTTTACCTGCACTTCATACAAGCGCGTTTCGCGCAGTGCCTGTGCCAGCTTACGCATAGCGGGGGAAGTACGGTATATGGCGTGTTCGCCCTGCGCGGCGCGCGCAAGTATGGGAAATAACGCGTGCGCAAGTGCTTCTGTGCCTCCTTCCCACGCAAAGTGAAGCGCGTATTCGCTCCCGCACTTTTGTGTTTGCGTGATTTTTATGCATTCGTTTACTTGCTTCGCATAGCGTGTGGTATATAGTGTATACCGTTTCACGACCCACATCCTTATTTATCGGGTTGCTACACTATATGCCGAACGCTATTCCCATTTATGTTGTACTACGTGTTAAATTTTTAATCCATGAAAAATTATTGGTTTTCCAAATAGCAATTACCCACTTAAAGAATTGGTCAATCCGCAGGAAAAAGTATACAACAATGGGCGAAGCACCAAACACAAACGCCGCAAGGAACGCCGAAGGCAGCACAATAAACCACGCGCAAAAGCCGTCCACTTTAAGTACAAATTTTGTGTCGCCGCCCGCGCGGATAATCCCCGTAAAGCACGGCGCATGGTAGGCGGTAAAGACCGTATACAGCGCCGTCACCGTCATAAACTGCCGCGCAAGGGCAAGGGTTTCGGGGGTAAAGTCGTAAAACGAAAGAAAAAAGTCCCGCAAGCCAAGGAAAACCAGCGCCGTTGATATACCAAGCACAAGGAATACGCCCTGCAATATACGCGCATAGCGCTTCACCGCGTCATATTCCTCGGCACCCACGGTTTTGCCGATAAGAATCGCCGCCGCAAAGGAAACACCCCACACGACGACCATCGTTACATTAAACAGCACCGCCGTCACACTTTGCGAAGCCATGGCCGCACTGCCCATGCGCCCCATAATTGCCACCTGCATAGTCATTGCCAAGCCCCATAAAATATCACCACCCAGTACGGGTGCGCCGTAGCGTGCAAAATCCTTCAAAAGCACGCGGTTGATGCCCAGCAGCTCTTTAAAACGAAGGCGCAAGCGCGTATCAATAAACCGAACGTACACTATCATGATAAGCGCTTCAATAATCCGCGCCGTAAGCGTTGCCACCGCCGCTCCGCGTATACCCAGCTGCGGGAAGCCGTGGTTGCCAAAGATAAGCAGGTAATTTAACCCCACCGCAATAATTAAGGTAGAGATAGCCACCACCAGCGCGATGCGCACTACCTCTACACACCGCATGGAAGCCATAAGTACCTGCGTTAAGCAGAAAAACAAATACGAAAACGAAACAATGCGTATGTAAATAACACCCTGTTCAATTACTTCGGGGTTATCCGAGAAAATACGCAGCACACCCTGCGGCGTAATAAATACCGCAAGATTAATGAGCGCGCCCAAGCCGATGCACAGCTTTACCGCAATGGCAATAATCTCTTTTATGCTTTTGATATCGCGCCTGCCCCAGTATTGGGTGGCAAGTATTACCAATACTGCAGAAATACCCAGCATCATCATTTGCAACAGCACTTGCACTTGGTTGGCAAGATTAATGCCCGCAATGGCGTATTCCCCCAAAAACGAGCCAACCATTAAACTATCCGCAAGCCCAACGCTTACGCTAATTAAGTTTTGCATTACCAACGGCAATGCGAGTATAATGAGCCGCTTTAAAAACGCGCCTGTGGTTTCTTCCATGAAATTTCTCACTCCTGACTAAAGTAACACTACCATATAAATAAAATTTGACAAGTTCTAAGAATGTATGTTATTCTCCCGCCCGAAGCGCGCTACGCGTTTTTTTAATGCAATTTACGAGAGTGAGGAAATTACAATGCGTACAAAAATTACGCTGGCATGTGTGCCTTGCAAACAACGCAATTACAACACCACCAAAGACAAGAAGAAGCACCCCGACCGCATGGAAATTAAAAAGTTTTGCCGTTTTTGCAATTCCCATACCGAACACCGCGAAACAAGATAACTAAGCGGTAAGGAAAGGAGTGCTTTCTTTTGAACGAGGATAAAAAGCCTAAAAAAGTGACCGACGGCGGGGCAGACCCAATCACAAGCGTGGCACAGGAATATAAAGCCGAGTTTCGCCGTATTGTTTGGCCTTCAAGACAGGTATTATTTAAACATACGGTAACGGTTATTGCCGTTTCTGCCATATTCGGCGCGTATATCGCGTTGATGGATGGTGTGTTTGGCTTCGGCCTGCGCCAGTTCATTCAACTGGTTAATTAGGGGGCGACATGACAGAAAATACGCAAACCATCAATCCCGATTTGATACCCGATGAATTGGTAGATGCCGTACACCCCGATGCGAAGTGGTACGTGGTTCACACCTATTCGGGCTACGAAAATAAGGTTAAAGCAAATATCGAAAAAATAGTAGAAACCCGCGGTATGCACGATGTGATTATACAAGCCGTTGTTCCCGTACAGGAT
Organism: Defluviitaleaceae bacterium; assembly: GCA_009786535.1. Taxonomy (GTDB): domain Bacteria; phylum Bacillota; class Clostridia; order Lachnospirales; family WQUN01; genus WQRX01. The sequence continues at coordinate 16,073 of WQRX01000055.1, forward strand.
TCGCTGGAAGTGAAAAACGGCGTTAAAAAAATCGTGCAGCGCAAAATTTACCCCGGCTATGTACTATTAAAAATGGTAATGAACGAGGACACGTGGTATGTTATCCGTAACACACGGGGCGTTACCAGCTTTGTTGGACCTGCGAGCAAGCCCGTGCCCCTCACCGATGAAGAAATTATTGCAATGGGCGTAGAAGTCCCCGACTTTGAGCTGGACTTAAACGTAGACGAGACCGTGCGCATTATCGCAGGACCTTTCGAAAGCTCCATCGGTATGGTGCGCGAGGTAAACCACCAGAAGAAAACCGTGACCGTATCGCTTAGCGTGTTCGGGCGCGAAACACAGGTAGAACTCGATTATCACGTGCTGCAACGTATGTAGCGTGATTTTGAGATAAGTACGTGGGAGGTGCTGTACAAGCACCGCCATACCACAAGGAGGAAAACGAATGGCAAAGAAAGTAGCCGCCTTAATCAAACTGCAAATTCAAGCAGGTAAGGCAACCCCCGCGCCCCCCGTTGGGCCGGCACTTGGTCAACACGGCTTGGCAATTCCTAACTTCTGTAAGGAATTTAACGAGCGGACACAGTCCCAAGCAGGCATGATTATTCCCGTAGTTATTACGGTATATGCCGACAGAAGCTACAGCTTCATCACCAAAACGCCCCCCGCCGCCGTACTTTTGAAAAAGGCTTGCGGCATTGAGAAAGCATCGGGCGAGGCAAACCGCAATGCAAAGGTTGCCACCATTTCCAAGGACGAAGTGCGCAAAATAGCCGAGCTTAAAATGCCCGACTTAAACGCCGCGGATGTTGATTCCGCAATGCGCATGATAGCAGGCACTGCCCGCAGCATGGGCATTGTCGTGCAGGAATAGGAGGGCACACGAGATGAAAAAAGGTAAAAAATATATCGAAGCCGCCAAATTGGTGGAAAAAGACACCCTCTACGACGTGAAAGAAGCCGTAGATTTGGTGCAGAAAACCAGCATCACGAAATTTGACGCCACCGTAGAGGCACACATTCGCCTTGGCGTAGACTCGCGCCACGCCGACCAGCAGGTACGCGGCACGGTAGTGTTGCCCCATGGTACGGGGCGCACACAGCGCGTGCTGGTTATCGCCAAGGGCGACAAAGCCGCAGAAGCGGAAGCCGCAGGCGCCGACTATGTAGGCGCGGAAGACATGATTGCAAAAATTCAAAACGAAAACTGGTTTGAATTTGATGCAATGATTGCCACCCCCGATGTAATGGGCTTAATCGGTCGCATTGGTCGCCTTCTGGGGCCTAAAGGGCTTATGCCCAACCCCAAAGCGGGTACGGTTACCGCCGATGTAGGCAAAGCCGTAGCCGACGTTAAAGCGGGTAAAATCGAATACCGCTTAGACCGTACAAACATTATCCACGTTCCGCTGGGCAAGGTAAGCTTTGGCACAGAAAAGCTGGCAGATAACTTTTCTACGCTAATGAGCGCCGTTATTAAAGCAAAGCCTTCTGCCGCTAAGGGCACGTATTTAAAAAGCATTACACTGGCTTCTACCATGGGGCCCGGCGTGAAGGTAAATCCCCTTCGCGTAAGCGAATAAGGAGGTACTATTCATGGCTAAGTGTGAAGTTTGCGATAAGAGCATTCAAACGGGACATAGGATTAGCATTACCCGTAGCCAAGTTTCGCGCCGTGCGAATAAAATTTGGCGCTCGAATGTAAAAAAAGTACAAATCCGCGAAGCAAACGGCGCGGTACGCCGCGCAAAGGTATGCACCCGCTGCCTTCGCTCGAAAAAAGTAACCCGCGCAGTGTAAAAAAGTATTGACAAGCTGTAAATCGGTGTATATACTGGCATTCGCCCTCGCGAGTCGGGGGTGAGTGTCTGTACTGTCTGGGTGTGGCGTAGCTTGGTAGCGCGCTAGACTGGGGGTCTAGAGGTCGCAAGTTCAAATCTTGTCACCCAGAGCAATTACCCTCGGTGAAGCCGCCAAGCGCGGATTGCCGAGTATAGCGAATTGCAACGCAATTCGCGCTTTACGGGAGCATAGCTCAGTTGGGAGAGCGCATGCCTTACAAGCATGATGTCGTTGGTTCAAGTCCATCTGTTCCCATAAAACTGCCCCACGGGGAAACTCGCGGGGCAATTTTAAAGGCTTTTTTAAGCAACAAGCAGGCAAGGCGGAGTAGCTCAGTTGGCGAGAGCACACGGTTCATACCCGTGGGGTCATGGGTTCAAATCCCTTCTCCGCTATTGAATGTCAAAATGTCCGACATATCCAATTAAATGGATATGTCGGACATTTTATAGGAGTGGATATTATGACGAAACCCGAATTATTATTAATATTGCTCCCGTTAAAAGCCTTATTAGAAAAAGGCGAAAGTGAAAAAGCACTTGAAATTTTGGTTGAGGTAATAGAAGAGGTGCGGACAAAGTCTGACGCAAAGTAAAATTTCGAATAATTTGCAAACCCTGTGGTTAATAAGAATTAACTACAGGGTTTCAGAGCGAAGACAAACCCCCAATCGAGCAATCGACTGGGGGTAAAATTTTTGATTTTGGAAAAAAATGTGAGGAAAAGCGTGAAAGAGGAAAAAAG
>WQRX01000056.1 GCA_009786535.1 Defluviitaleaceae bacterium
TTCGGGTAACTTCCACTATGTTCTTACAGCTTCCACTCATTACGGAAAACTTGAAAACCGTTTGACGGAAACGTCGCAAGGGTTCGAATCCCTTACCCTCCATGCAAATGAACACAGCCATAGCGAACAATATCCGTGACTTACGGAAAGACCGAGGCATGACGCAAACAGAGTTTGCCAACGCGGCAGGCGTTACGCGCTCAATTGTCACCAATATTGAGAAGAACCGTGGCACTTCACTGGCGGCACTTGACCAAATAGCGCGGACATTTCGCGTAAGCGTTGCCGACCTAGTTAAGACCGACCCCATCGTCCCCAAGTCATTGTCGAATACGATGGGAAACATTGACTTCGATAAGGAGTTTGCGGAATTGTCGCCAAATGCACAGGCGTATATCAAAGCGACGGGGGCAATGATGGAACGATACTTCCGCAATCGAAGCGATGAAGAAATGCAGACCCATGCGAGTAGGCGCGTAGAAAGCATGGTTATTAAATCAAAAGGAGCAATTAACCAAACGTTCATAATATGTATGCAAAGTATAAACAATGCAATCCGTGGCAAGTTGCCCGCTGATGTTGCAAACGTTGTGATGACCGATGTGCAACAATATGTTTATACCGCAATGGATGAACTGGATATGGTTTTATCAAATTGGGATGCGATGTCCCAATAATGCAGATGCACTCGCAAAGCACAAACAGTAACAGAAGTACGCCAATAAAAGAAGGGAGGCATCGACCAATCAAACCAAATAGGATATGAACAAAACAGTTGCGAACATTTATAGCCCAATGGTGCATTTAGCCTGCGGGAAACCTACTAGGAATATTAGCGTTCACTATTCACTGTATACACATGGTAGCGGTGAGGGTTCATGTATTTGTCGAGCAAGACATGAAAACAAAGCAAATCCTGACAACAAAGGAGCTTGCGGAGGTTACAGGATTAACCCAGCAAGCAATACGTAACGGAATTAACGCACGTCTGTTTCCTGCGTTTCAAATCAATGCCCGTGGCAAGTTCCTCATTGATTATGAGGAGTTCCAAATCGCCGTAGGCAATCTAAGCCGCCGCAACCTACTGGACTGCGGTGAGCAAAGCAACGTCGTTAGCTTTGAAGGTATAAGAAGAATAGCGGAATAACGAGAAGCCGACACACCGTTTACATGCGGATGTGTGGGCTTTCTTTGCGTTCCCCAAAACCAATAGGAGGTATGTACAATGGGTTCATACAGAGAAAAGCGGAAGGGTAGCGGTTCATATACGCTAACTGCGTATTGCGGCTACGACAGCCAAGGAAAGAAACTGCGCCCCAAGACCAAAACCATCAAGCCCACGGGTATGTCGGGCAAACGCTTGGAGAAGTACCTACAGGCAGAAGCAGAGAAATGGCAACGGGAGGTAGACACAGGCATGTATCTTGATGGCGACAAGCTGACCTTCGCAGAGTTCGCCCAAAAGTGGCTAACCGATTATGCCGAGAAGCAACTACAGCCCAAAACCATCGCAAGATACAAGGACTGCCTACGGCGCATCAATCATGCGATAGGGCATATACAGCTTGTAAAGCTACAGCCACACCATTTGAACGCGCTGTACACCAACTTGGCAGAAAAGGGCGTCCGCCGTGATGGGAGTTACAGATTATGCCCCCAACTCTACGGGCTGATTGTAGCCGACCAGCAAGCGGTAGCGACTAAAGCAAGGGTTGGGGTGCGTACCTTGCGCAATCTATTGAAGGGAAACACAACGACCATGGAAACGGCATGTAAAATCGCAACCGCATTAGACAGCACATTAGCAAAGGCGTTTCAAATGGAAAGCGGGAAGGCGGGTTTACATGCAGATACCATCGTGAAACACCACCGACTTATCCACGCGATACTTGCCAAGGCTTACAAGTGGCAATTAGTCACGACCAATGTTGCGAACAGAGCAGAGCCACCCAAGGGCGCACAGTTTGAGTCTGTTTGCTATGATGAAGAACAAGTCAAACAACTGCTGGAATCCATTTCAAGCGCGGAAACGAAGCATCAAGTAGCAGTGTATCTTGGTTTGTTTGGCGGGCTTCGCGTTGGGGAAGTTTGCGGTTTGGAATGGCGCGATATCGACTTCACCGAAAATAGCGTAACCATTAGCCGTTCACGCCAGCATATACCCAATATGCCCGCATACGACAAAGAACCCAAAACCGAGCGGAGCAAGCGCACCATCACCCTGCCAGAGATAGCCATGTCATTGCTAAGGCGGCACAGGGCAGAACAAGCAGAAATGCGGTTAAGGTTGGGTTGCCAGTGGCAACACCACGACAAGGTGCTAACACAATGGAATGGCGTACCCATGAACCCACAGACCCCTAGCCATTGGCTACGAAAGTGGTTAAGAGCAAACGGTTTACCGCACATCACATTCCACCAATTACGGCACACGCACATTACCTTGCTTATCGCAAATGATGTTGACATACCGACCGTAAGCAAGCGAGCGGGTCACGCGAAGATAGCGACCACGCTCAATGTTTATACCCACGCTATCAAGAGCAGGGATACCGCCGCCGCGAATATGTTGGACGATTTAATGACAGCAACGTCCGCGCTCAATTCTAGTCCGCGCAGACGACCCATAGACGACCGAGCGACCCAAAACCGTATACGTGCCTAATAGCAAAAGCCCCGTAGATGTTGATTCTACGGGGCTTTCTGTAAAGCGCGAAACCAGATTCGAACTGGCGACCCTCGCCTTGGCAAGGCTGTTTAAAATCGCTCACGAAATGCCGAAAAGCCTTTAGATTAAGCCTTATTTCACTTTATCAATTTTAGTTTGACAGCAATTTGACAGCAATTATCACAAAAATGTACCGCGATACTTTTCTAAATTATACTTCAATCAATGTATCTATATACCTATCCACCAATTGCAACCGCGCTTCAGGAAGGCGGTCAATTTTTTGCCATAATAATTGACGTTGCGCTAATTCATTATCGGACACGGTAATAAATTGCGAACGTCCTTTGGTTTTATCGCCTTGTGCATATGCTAAGGCTTCATCCAGTGATTGCATTAAATCGTCAAACAATTCATTTTCCATAATTATAACGCTCCCTTTATGGCTTCTACTACACGCTTGATTTGCTTTTTTTGTTCGGCGGTCAAATTGTCTTGTTTGCTTTTGGGGTAACATAATAACAAAAATGTCATTTGTACATGGGCTACGTCAAAATATATAACGCGCAACCCCGCGCTTTTTCCTGTATCGGGTAGCGCGAAGCGGTATTTTCTTGCCCCGCTAGTTTCCGTTATTATATCCCCTGCGTAGGGATTTTTGAGAATTTGCGTTTGTAATTCTCTTAAATCATCATCATTTAATTTTAATGTACCCCATATTTTATCGAAAGTAGGGGTCATAACAAACTCACGCGCCATGTATGCCGTCCTTTGCTTAGTGTTCGCATTCTATTATACATAATATTTAATGTAAATAAAATCTCCCCCGATATGCGGAACGGTTTAAGGGCGGGGTGCGAGGCACTGCGCGGTTTTACATTACCGCTTTGTCATAACTAATGAAGCGGTCGGTACGCTATACTGGAAAAGTCCGATACTCCCAAGGGGCGATATGCGTTTACGGAATCGGGCATAACAGGGGGCGCGTACCGAAAAAATGCTGTCAAGGCGCATCTTACCTTGACAGCATTTTTAGTGGAATGGTCGGACTCTTGTTTAATCTTCTTCCAATTCATCAAGACTTTTTAAAGCCACTCTAACCGCCTCAACAACAAAGGCTGTAAATGTGCATTCTTTTCCCTTAATGGCAGTTTCTACTGCATTAACTATATCGTTAGGAAATCGTATACTTTTATTAACCGTAGAGGGAATAACAGGGATTTTAAATTTTGCCACGCATGACACCTCGCAACTCAAATGTATAATTGAAATCATACATTTGCATTGCGCTACAATCTGCCACACATGTGTAGCACTAAGGCGTTGCACAAGAGTTCATTTGTTGATATAATTCTACAAATTTCATTATATCTAAGGAGCGTATTTATGAAAAAGCTACTACTTGCAATGATTTTGCTACCCATGTTGATTTTTACCGCCTGTGGTGCTGACGACACAACGCCAACCACCGCGCAAGCAACGCCAACGCCAACAGGCTTGCCCGCAGAAACTGAAGCGGCAATACCACCCCAAGGCAACCAAACTCCCACCCAAGTGGTTGATGATACAAATCCATTGGTAATTCCTTATGGGGTTACTCATATTGAACGTCATGAGTTTGCAAACGGCCAATTTACAAGTGTAATAATCCCTGATACCGTCACGCATATTGGCCATCAAGCGTTTTTTCGCAACTATTTTACAAGCGTTACAATTCCAGACAGTGTCACATACATTGGTCAGGGTGCATTTTCGAACAACCGACTGACAAGCATAACAATCCCCGATAGTGTCACTAATATTGGCATAGGTGCGTTTTCGAATAACCGACTAACAAGCGTCATAATTCCCGACAGCGTTACGAGCATTCCCCCAGATATGTTTGCAAACAATCCACTGACAAGCGTAAGCATCCCCGACAACATTACGAGCATTGGGCACAGGGCATTCCAAAACAACCAACTTGCAAATGTAACCATCCCCGATAGTGTCGAACACATTTGGGATTATGCGTTTGCAAACAATCAATTGACAAGCGTAACTATCCCTGACAGTGTTATGACTATTTCAACTAGCGCGTTTGCAAACAATCAATTAACAAACGTAACCCTCCCTGACGGCGGCACATCTATTAGAGGGTATGCGTTTGCAAACAATCAATTAACAAACATAATAATCCCTGACAGTATCAGGCAAATTGATGCGGCTGCTTTTATAGGCAACCCACTTGACGAATCAACGACTGAACCCGAACCTGCCAACAATGCAACAGAAACGGTGGCAACCCTTTCCGCATCATTGTTAGAGGGAACTTGGCACTATGTGCATAGAACATACATGATGAATTTTCCTGCTAGCGAAGTACATGCGCTTAGATTTACTGGTGACGTACTTATTCGTGGTCGTTTAGACTTCGGAAGTTACCGTCGCTACAATTTTACGTTATATGATGGCATAATTGCGCGTGAGTGTATATGTTGCGGGGAATCGCACTCGGATATAGCATTTGAATTACGCGGTAACAATTTGTACCTTTCATGGTTAAATCTTAATACAAATGAATACGTGAATCGCGTGTATACACGAAATATAGCCATGCCAGATATTGCACATGTATGGGTACAATTTATGGATGATTCACAGTTCATTGTAGTTACTGAAAGCGACAGAATTTGTCCGTTCGGAAGTCATGCGTATGATATGAGCGGCAATTGGATTCGTGGTTCTATTGACTGGGAAAAGCCCGTGTATTCGGCACGGATGTATGTAAGTTACTGTCCACAGGGCGAAAGAAACCGTTTAAAATTAATCAATACCAATGTTTTTGGCCGCCCTGCATGGTGGCCAATGGGTTCTTCGACGGAAATATGGATAGTACCTCATAACGAAATAATACTCTTTGAGGGGGGAATCCAAGTAATAATGGGGGTGGAATATTATTCTATGATTAGCATAGAGTTCACCGATTCTATATGGGGCGACACGGGCGTGAGTCAATTTCTATCATTATCATCAACGGAAGCGCGACGAGCAGAAATTCTAGCCGAGATAGACTAACACCCGCACACATTATTAAAGAACATCCGCAGTTTGGGGTGTTCTTTTTTTGAAGAAACGTAGTTATACCACAGCGCGAAAAGTTGCACTACATAAATTGCCGTTAAAAAGCGGCTTTTTTTATTGAGAAATTTAAGAGTTAAGGGATTATTAAAGCAGTATCTATGTATAAACGTAATGATTAACTCTTAGTTTTAGGCTTTTTTCAAGGAGGCGAGAAGAAAAGCCCACATGCTGTGCTGAAGGAGGCGACAGCTCACATTCATAGATAGCCACTAAAAGGAGTGGTTCAAATGAATGTAAAAATAGTAAGAACGTATTGGGAGCTACAATTATGCATGGAGGCGATTGAAAAAAATATGAAACAACAGCATTTAACAGAAACAAAAGCAAATTATATTGAATCGTATTATGGAAATATGCGAGCAACCATTAGCAAAATTGATGAACTTGTAAATACGGCAGATAGCCATATAAAACCTATATTAGATGAAATAAAAAAAGGAAAAAAATGGTCAAGTGTAGTGGATAGAAGAGATACGATGGATTCAATACGGAAAATGATAGAACGTTATCTCTCTAAAAAAAGGAAAGATTTTACAGACTTCGCACCTACAGGAAGCGTCTGTGCAATATGTATCTTGCGTTCATTTGGACTGTCTTTTCCAGATATAAGAGCTGAAATATTCGGAAACAAAAAAATCAAATCATCCAATGCCATTCGATTTAATTATAACAAAAATAAAAATAAAAATAATGCTTGTAACGGTTGTCCATTTTTATCGCACTAATATGGCGAAATATTATTAGAACAAGTTGCAAGAAAGGAAGGTATACCATGAAAAGCAAAAACAAAAGTCCACCGCTTTATTTTGAAATATAGCATACAAAATCTAATCAAAAAGGAGGAAAGAACATGACACATGCAAAATACGTATGCCTTGGATATTGGACGAGCAAGGAGGACAATAAGAACTATTGTTCACTTGCGCCTGTTTCCGAAGGTGTGAGCAAAAATGGTGCAGGGTACGCTTTCGCAAACTGCGAACGTGACAGGGTGATTAAAGTTGAGGGAAAACATGCCGTTGGGGATATTTTAACCTATTCTATGACCCTCGCTCCAACATCAGCAACACCATCTAAAGGGTGAATATAATCCCCACAGTAAAAATAATCACCGCAAAGGGGCGGGTTTGCCCCTTTTAGCGGGGTTATACAAGGAGGAAAATATATGAAGTTAAAAGAAATTTTATCAAAACACTTTGCTATTTTTAATGCGTTGTCTGTTAGTAAAAAATGGGCAATCGCATTAACGTTTTTCGTTTTGTTGTTCGCAGTCATTGCACTAGCTGTTATTTTTCGCATGGAAATTTTAATGTTTCTTGTGGTTATCTGGCTTGCATGGGAATGGTGGACAGACAAAAAGCAAGCACAAGCGATTCAAACGCAATCGCAACAACAACAAGCAACGCAAGTAATATCACAAATGGCACAACACGCAGTTGAAATGATGCGCCTAGCACTGGCAGGACTTGAAACACACCTTCACTTGTTTCCGTCCGACAACAAAGGGTTTATTTCGATTAGAAGCTACGAAGATAAAGGCGTGACGCATCTTGTATTGCGTTATAAGCAACAGCCTAATGCACCAATCGTAGCCATTGAAACATGTGAGGAAGTGTTGGGCATCTTAAATTTTAGAGTCCACCTTGTTTTGTCTGAACAAGTGCTTATATCGGGCATGAATATTCTTGTTTACCCATTGCATCTAAAGTCCAGTAACGGCTTTGTGGAAATTATCATAGTTCCGTTGATTGATGTTGCGGCACAAGAATATGTGGCAAACCATATTGTTAGCGTGGAACAACGCTTTATCGTCGGAGGAAGCGAATCTGCGTATACCATGCGTGGAGAGTTGTACGATGCAGAGCTGTAATTCGCTTGTATTGGGTTACAATTTAGACATGTGGAAAGGTTACGGGGCTAAAATCCCCGTAACCGTGGATATATCGCCCTCAACCAATAGCCACGCTGTTCTTTGCGGCATGTCCGGCGCGGGAAAAACGTATCTAGAGCAAGTCTATATCGCCAAGTTAGCGCAAGCACACCCAAACGGCGAGTTTTATTTCGCAGATTATAAGGGTGAAGATGCTTTTCATTACCTACGCCAATGCCCGCGCTACTACTCATTTAAGCAAACGGTAAATGCACTCGACATAGTGTACGGCAAACTTAACGCCCGCTTATCGGGTGAAGATGAAACCCGCCACTCCATCACGTTAATCTGGGACGAGTACATGGCAAACATATTGGCACTAATGGGCGAGGACAAAAAAATAGCCACAGCCACAATGAGTAAAGTTTCGGAATGTCTCCTGCTCGGCCGCTCCATGAATATTCGCCTCTTATCATCTTTGCAACGTCCAGATGCTATCGCATTTCCCGTTGGCTCACGTTTAAATTATGGCGTGGTGGTTATCCTTGGCGCGGCGGTACGCTCCATCTACGAAATGCTTATGCCTGACCACATAGAGCAGGTAAAAGGTAGGCAATTCGGCAGGGGTGAAGGCGTAGCACTGTTGCAGGGTACGGACTTGCATTTTATTAAAATTCCAACCGTGCGTGAACCCGAACGTATGAAAACCCTATGTTTACAAGCGTTATCGCAAAGCATGTAGGCAAATAAAAAACCGCAAAAAGCAAGCTAGGGGCGTGTGTGTGGCGTGAAGCGAAGCGAGAGCGCCACGCACACGCCCCCGCCACGCTTGCGTGGCGTGTAGAGGTGGTGAAATGCTTAATATTACTTTCACCACCTCTGTAACAAAATAAATAATAGCAGGAGGATTTACATGGACACAATGAGAAGAAAATATTTTATTACATGCAACAATCCATTGGAGCATGACCTGTCGCACGAAAAAATTAAATCCATTCTTGAAGGGTTGGCAAGCGTAAAATTTTGGGCTATGGCAGATGAAATTGGAAAAGAAGGAACGCCACACACGCATATAGTTATATATTCTGAATCCCCCATTCGCCACTCAACAATGCGAAACGCTTTTAATGGTAAAGCGGATGTAGAACCAGTAAAAACAAGCGTTCGTGACTGCATAGAATACATCAAAAAAGAAGGGTCACACGAAGAAACCGAAGGTGAGAAAACATCCGTTGAGGGGACATATGTGCAATGGGGAATGCTTCCTCTCGAAAGACAAGGTAAACGCTCCGATATGATACGAATGGTTGAGTTAATAGAAGATGGTGCAACGAATGAGGAAATACGGTTTCTATTTCCAAGCCAATATTTACGATATAAAAACCATATCGAAAAAACACGGCAGGATATAAAAGAAGAACAGTACCGTAATATATACAGAAAACTGGAAGTCGTTTACATATCGGGGCTTCCAAATACGGGAAAAACATCATATGTGCTGGAAAAATATGGTTATGAAAATGCATGCCATATCGCACATTATAGAAATCCAATGATTTATGACTCATATAATAACGCGCAAGATGTATTGTGCCTTGATGAGTTTGCAAGCCAAATTCCAATTTTTCACGCCAACGCAATATTACAAGGTTATCCTACAATGTTGCACAGTCGTTACGCAGACAAAGTGGCTTGTTATACAAGAGTGTATATAGTTTCCAATTTGCCTTTACACGAGCAGTACAAAACCGAGCAAACCCTGTACCCCGAAATATGGCAAGCGTTTCTACGGCGCATTCACAAGGTAGTGCAATTTATGCAAGATGGCAAGCAATGCGAGTACACGAGGGAAGATTTTATTAACGGTGTAGACAATTGGGTGGAATTACCCGCCAATACACCCACGCCGTTTGTTAGTAAAGGTGAACCCAATGCAACCCACGGTTGATGTAAGCGTAGCCGTGGCAATGGAAGCCCGCAGACTGGCAGAAAAATATGGAAAAGATTATTTCGATGCCGAGGATTTAACAAAAATTATTGGCGTTGGAATGAATAATGCACGGCAGTTATTTTGTGACATAGATTTCCCTACTATTCAAATTGGCAACCGTAAAGTGGTTAGCTCTATTGCACTGGCTCTTTGGTCGTTAAAAACCATGCAATAAATATTGACTGCGATTATCCCCACGAAGTATACTTTTGTACAGAAAAGTATCGTGGTGCAACATGTAGGAAGATGTTATATGCCACGATTAAAAGACCCGAAGCCCAAAACAGGGCGACGAGGTAACAACGAAGGAAGTATATATTTGCGGAAAGATGGGCGTTGGTGTGGCTCTGTAACCACAGGCTACAGAACAAACGGCGCGTTAATACGCAAGGATGTATACGGAAAAACCCGCAACGAAGTCGCGCAAAAGGTCGCATCCATGTCTAGCGAGGTATTTCAAAAGGGATATACTACCCAGTCGGCGCGTAGCGATACCAATTTTGAAAATTTATTTCGGGAATGGTACGAGCTGCGAAAAGCCCCCGCCATCACAGATGTTACTGATGAAAAATACCGTAGCATGATTTTAAAGCACATTTTACCTGCTTTTGGAAAACTTGATGTAAAGGACGTAAATTTTAAGCGTTTACAACGGTTTTTCAACGGCATGAAAACGGCGGATGTAAAGGGGCGAGCGGGATATTCTGCGGACTTCATAGGCAAGGCAAAAACCTGCTTAATAACTTTTTCAAGGATGCCATTAAACAACACATCATATAAGCTAACCCTATGGAAGATGTAGATGCAAAAAAAGTGGATGATTGTATTGATGGTAACGAGCGTAACGGACAGGCACTTCGTCCCGAAATTCGCAAATTTATTTTTGCTTGGGTTGAGGAAAATCCGTTATTACGCCCAGTGTTGATAATTGGTACGCTCACAGGTTTACGCCCACAAGAAACAATTGCATTGCATTGGAAGGATGTAATCTTTGAAACAAAGACGTTGAGCATAAAAAAAGCAATGAAGCGGGTTGTAAAGTTTAATGACGATTGGAATGTTATCCAACGTGGGGCAAAAATTGGCACAACCAAAACCAAAAAAAGTGTGCGAACAATAAAAATGCCCGACACCGTAGCACATGTATTAAACGAGTGGAAAATTTATTGCCAACAAAATGGCATGAAAAGCGATTTTGTTTTTCCAAACATGAAAACAGGCGAGATGCGAACCTACTCAAGCCTACGCAGTTTACTTCGGCGGTTTATCGCCAAGCACAGTTTGGAAAATGAGGGTATCACGTTATATACATTACGCCACACATTTGCAACCGTTTTACTGGAGCAACGAGAAAACCCAAAAATCGTAATGGAGTTAATGGGGCATTCTAAAATTAAGACTACCCTAGACCAGTACAGCCATATTGTTGATGCCACTGTTTTTGATGCTACCGCAAAAACTTTGGATAATGTGTACCAAAGCTTGACCCAACAAAACCCCTCGGAAGCGGCTTGTTTAGCGGGTTTGTAGGCTCTCAAATTTGACAGCAATTTTGACAGCAACGCGGGTAATTTTAGGCGGTTTTAGGGGGTAAAAATGATGATTTTATTCCATGAATTACCAGCGGAAAATTATCTCAAAGCAAGCAAAAACCCGCTTGTTCAGCGGGTTTGCGGGGCGTTACCTGTGAAGCGCGAAACCAGATTCGAACTGGCGACCCTCGCCTTGGCAAGTCATTCATCAAAATGCCTGTAAACCGCTTAATCACTGGGTTTTGTCTGCTATATTTTTCGGTTGTGTACCCTATGTGTACCTTATAGGGCATGTCTTACAATTTTATTTGTTTCCCTCGGCTTTTATCTAGCCAATTCTCTAGTGCCATTTTTTCAACCAATATCTTACCGCCGACCTTGATTGAAGGGAAACCGTTAGCATTTACAATGCCATAGGCTTGGGAAAGACTGCACTTGAAAATGTGTTGTATTTCCTTTACCGTATACATAATTATATCACTCTTTTGCATTTTTTGCAACGCTCCCTTCGTTATTTTTATTGAATGGTACGGGTGTATTGGCAGGCAATTCTACCCAATTGTTTGCGCCATTGATGTAGTCTGCCGTTAAATATTCGCGACGTGTACCGTTTGGCATAAAATGCAACACTTTATGAATGCGCCTTAGAAATGCTTCCCATATTGTGGGGTACATGGATTGCTCATGTTTGTATTGCTCGGTTAAAGGTAAATTACTGATGATGTACACCCGCTCATAACACGCTTGCTTGTTGTTATATCGTGCGGGTAAAGATATAGGGTACCCATCCAAATAGTTGTTTATGTCCTGAATGCGTATTTTTGAATCAAATTCATCAAATAACATTACGTTTTCATTGGCGTATAAATCGAAGGGGTGCTTGTAGTTATTTACAGCATATACATTGGAATATCCGTAACCTTCCATTACGTGGCGGGTTTTACCCAAGCCCGTTGTTCCGTAGATATATGTTGTTTCCAATGTTCGCCATTTGTTGCGATATTCTTCGGCTTTTAACATTTGGCGTACATTTTCCACATCACGCATACCCCGCAGATAATCGGGAAATTCTCGCAATATTTCGGCGTTTGTTGCACCATCAAGAATGCGTTCAATTATAATAGCTTCGACAGAAAAACCGCCTTGCTGTTCAATGGGCATTTCGCCCCATTCTTCAAAACTACCGTTTATTGACGTTTCGGCTTTTTCGGAATTTTCCCACTTGCCTGTTTTGGCGATATAGTCGCGGTTTACTTGCGCTGTGCCATAGGCGCGTTCTAGGTGGGCGGGTGGGAAGGCATTTTTTAATGTGCTAAATCTTACAGGTGAGGTAAATTGCGCGTATATATGCGTATGTGGCGTGTGTTCTTCTGCTCCCTGTTCGTCTGCCATACACCAATATAGAGTAGATTTAAGATTGTCTAGTGCTGTGCGTATGCGTTCATGGTCGAAGCCATGTTCAAGTGGGTTATTTATGGTTATTTGCCATTTACGCCCTTTGGGGTCATTCATATATTTTTGCTCCTTCCTTTTTTGTGCTACGTGGTTACATGTGCCACATTTTCATGTAGCAAGGTTAAAGCATTGTTAAAATGCGGGTTTGATAGCCATTGCTACAGATGGCGTGTAATACTTGAACGCCATCTTGCGCCACGCAAGCGCGTGGCGGGGGCTGAGTGCGTGGTCGGCTTACGGCTTCGCCACGCCGACCACGCACACGCCCCGTTTTGGTGGTTAGGATAACGCTTGTATGCACAATTCTTGCATACGGGCATAGTCGCGTACCTGCGGGATTTTAATAAAATGCAATTCCGAACCTTGCAATAAGGCTACGCCTTCACCGCGTCCGAATTGTCGTCCTTTTACTTGCTCCATGTGGTCTGGAAGCAGCATCTCATATATCGAGCGGATATACGCTCCCAAGATAACAATAATGCCATAATTTAATCGTGAGCCAACAGGAAATGCAATTGCATCTGGACGCTGTAAAGTTGAGATGAGGCGAACATTCATCGAACGCCCTAGCAGGAGGCATTCTGAGATTTTATTCATTGTAGCTGTGGCTACCTTTTTGTCCTCGCCAATTAGTGCCAATATGTTTGCCATGTATTCATCCCATACCAATATAATAGGGTGGCGAGTTGAATCCTCCCCCGACAAACGGGCATTTAACTTATCATACACTGCATCCAGTGCATTTACCGTTTGCTTATATGAATAATAACGAAGGCTGGATTTTAGGAAATGGAACGCATCCTCACCTTTATAATCTGCGAAGTAAAATTCGCTATTTGGTTGCAATTGCTTCAATTTTGCAATGTGCATTTGCGTGGCATAGCTTTTCCCCGAACCACTCATCCCGCACAAAAGAGTGTGACTATTTGTATCTTGCGACACATCCGCGGTTACGGGAATTTTCGCCCCGTAACCGTTCCATGCATCTAGGTCGTAGCCTAGTGTGAGTTTTGGTTTAGAGTTCTCAAAGAGCATCATCAATCAACCCACTTCTTGTTGCTACTTCCGCGCCGCCATATGCACGAAAAACAACTATGTGGTAGGTTTTTACGGGTGTTCCGAATAAATAAAATTTTCGGCGCGTTCCGTTTTTGGGTTCACCTATGCGCGTACAATCCAAAACGGTGCTAATTGATGCTTTTATTTCGTCAGTTTGCCATATCGTTAAGGGTACATATTTCGACCAAAACACATATTCTTTTACATTTGGTGCTATTCTTTTGGTGGAAATTATGAAGGGTATTTCATATGTGTGTCGCTTCTTCTTTCTCAATGCTGATGCAACACCTTCATCAATATACTTTGCACGGGAAGGCGTTCCAATAACTACCATTGTCCCAAACATAATCATGCTGTACATATATACTGCGAACAATATTAGTAGCATCATTACGAAGTGGCTCATTATTGGCACATCATTTGGTTGCACCAAAATATTGTTTATGGCAGTTAGTGCAGTTGATAACGGGCTATCATGTATAATAAATTTAACCACCGCACCCACATACATGTACATTGAGATTATGAAAACCACGGTTAGCATAATAAACAGAATGTAGCCATGTGGTTTTTTTATCCCCTGCATAAATCGCCAATACCGTTTAATTCTCACATATTTTTTCAATTTGTTTGTTTCATTCATTTTAATCTCTCCTTTTTTCGATTAGGTGGCAAGCCGTCAGCAAGGTGGGCGTTGATGCCCACCTTGCCGACAAATTGCCTTGTTATTGCCGTGCGTGTATTATTGCTTCGGGCTTTCCTTTCCTATCGAAGAAAACTTCGATTTGTGTGTTGGGTTTTAGCTTATCGGGTAGGTGTACGTCTGTCCGCACAAATAGCTTGTCTGTTGCAAACCCCGTTACGCCCGCCTCTTCAAAAGACACAAAAAGCTGTGTGCCTTGTACTCGTTCGCCATTATTGGCGGTGAAGTCCAATGTTCGTATTCCTTGCAATGTTGCTAACATGGTATTGCTCCTTTCGGTATATGATTTCGCTTCTAGTAAAACCGCGAATTTTACTTTCGGCGTGTTTTGAAAGTAAACGCATTTCGTTTGCAACCAAAGATGCATTTGCCTTTCTACCTTATAACTGTAGGGTTTTTATATTTAGTTGATGTTTGGTAAAATTTCTTTTAACTTGTTTAAGCCTCTCTGTACACAGTGGGTTATTGCTGATTTATCAACCCCCATTACTAACGCTATTTCTTTGTTAGTTAATTCTTCATAAAATTTCATGCGTATAACTTTTTGTTGCTTTTCGGTTAATTGGTTAATGGCACATGCAATTTCTTCGCTTTCTTCCTTTTTTACAAAATGCTCATAGAGTGGGTCGTTGATTTTATACGCATTGTATGTGGTATCGTCTAAAGGCACTTCTGTAAAACCTTTTTCCTCCTTTCACTTTCTTTCCGTAAACGGTACTCATCGGCATTTCTTGCTTTTGATAGAATTGAACTTGTTGCTTCATTTATTTCTTCTTTTTTGTGTGTACCGTCTACGAAATGGTAGATAATTTCTGTTATTCGCCATTTACCACTCGGTAGCTTGTTTGTAGTAATGACGTAATTCGCGTTTTTGCTAAAACGGTTAAACTTTTTTCCACAGCCGTATTCAGCTTGATAAATTTTCATAATGCTCTCCCTAAAGAGAACGCCGACGTTACAACCCTTTGTTTTTCAACGTCGCTGCGCCTGCTCCGTTGTTAGGTTGGTGTGCAAAGTCTAATATGTAATGCATCTTCTAAAAATAACACGAAGTGGCAGGNGCGTTTAATGCCTTATTTTCTGGTTTTTTCTTTCTCTTTCTTATATTTTTTTCAATAAAAACCCATTGTTTTCATTGGATTTATTCCACTCCATGGCATTATTATTTTTCAAAAAAATAACGCCGTGCATTTGTGATTTATGCACAGCGTTATTTTGGTTAGTTCATTTTCTACCTTGTGAAGTTTCGTAGATGGTACGGTTCTGCTATTCCTAATTTCTCTAATGCTTTGTTACACTCGTCTATTGATTCACCTCTGCAATGCACGATTAAATAACAATAGGCATAATGTACTTCACTGGTTCGCCTAAAGCCATATCCTAGCGATTCTAACAAGGTGATAGTCATTAACATGTCTAATTCACATGCTATGCTAAAAGCGATTATTGTTTTATGGTTCGGTAAATACTCTGTTTCCATGCCTTTGTTATTTTTCATTCTTCCGCTTCGTAAGCGGTGAACGGTTTGCGTACTCAATTTTGATTTTTCTACTAATTTTTCGATTGTGAATCCCCTATCTTTCATAATTTCCTGCACAATTTCGCTACATGTCTTGTTATTTTTTAATGTCAAATCATAATCTTTTTTGAATTTTTCATAGCTTTTCCATACTGATTCGTCTTTATTTTGCATATTTACACCTCTTTTTATTTTTTAAGAATTTTCCACAGGCGCAAAACCCCACCCCGTCGGAGCATTTGACGAAGCGGGGTTTATGCTTTTATACAATAATCGTGTTTATCGTGGGATAATGAGCCATTGCCCCTCAAATATCATGTTGTTTGCGCCTATACGGGGTTGGTTGGCTTCCCAAATTCTTCCCCAGTACGCCGACGAACCGTAGAAATGTAGGGCAATACTGCCCAATGTGTCACCCGCTTGTACAAGGTAAACCCCTTCGGCGTTGGCAAGGTGGGCTTGCATAACGGGTTGGCGCAAGCCTTGGGCGGGGAGGGTAATTACCATGCCCGCGTGTACAATGCCACTTGCGGGGATAACATAACGGTTGGCAGAAATAATACGGTACACTACAGGGGACTGCATAGAACCGTAGAAGTTGTACGCAATACTCCACAGCGTTTCCCCTGCTTGTACGGTGTATTGCAAGTCATGCCCTGCGATGGGCATAGGGGGAATGGTGGTTACAAGACGTTCCGTAGTAACAAGTCGCGTGGGTACAGGTACTACCACAGGCGCAACCACCACGGGTACGGGCGTAGGTTGTGGTAACGGAAGAACAGGCGCGGGTGCATATCCAATTACAAATAATGAAAAACGATTGGTTTCAAATGTAATTGTGCCGTCGTTGTTATACCACGAATCCAGCAATACCAATATTCCGTCGTTTGCTATGCGCCATGCACTGGCGGGGTGCTGTCCTTCATAGGGAACGGTAACTTCGACCCACCCGCCAAGGTGTGTGATATATTCATCATTTACGGAAAGTGTTGCGCGTACAATGGTGTCGTTTTCGCGTACATTGATTAACTGCGCGGGTGGAATGTCGCTGTGTGATACGGGGTTTATTGTAACAGAAACGTCTGCATTCTCTGCATTTATGCCAATAGATAATGTTGCATTTGCATCGAATGTGAGCGTGCCTGTGGGTAGTACAATTTCCACGATTAGCCCCGCTTCGCCAAAACTTTCCCAAACGCTTGCGGGTAAAATGGCGGTGGTAATGTTTGTCATTTCTGTTAAGTTTATGGTTACAATGGCATCATAAGTGGCGGTTACGGTTGCTATAATTTCGTTTATTTCGCTTTCGGTTAATGAAATGATGGCGTTTGTTTCGTCAATAATAACGGTGGCATCAATTTCACTTATGGATATATTTTCTTCGCTTACAGGGGGTTCGGGGGTGGGGGTAGGCGTTGGCTGTGGTGTAGGGGCTGGCGTGGGTGTGGGTTGTGGGGTTGGGGTATATTCTGGGGTTGGTTCGGGCGTGGGTTGTGGAGTAGGTTCGGGTGTGGGTTCTGGTGTTGGCTCGGGGGTGGGTTCTGGGGTTGGTTCGGGTGTTGGCTCGGGTGTTGGCTCGGGTGTAGGTTCTGGTGTTGGTTCTGGCTCAATGGTTATACCCCGTGCGGTTAATATTAAATCACGCAAGCCGGGAATAGTTATTTCTGTGATGGTTTCATTGCCACGCGCGTCACGAAAAACATCAGTAAATACATTTGTTTCGACAACTGCGTTTGCCATTGCTGGTGTAAGCACTATATATGTCATTGAGATGGACATATTTGCAAATCTTGTGCCTTGTTCGTCGTGAAAGCCATGCCAAATATGTTGCCAGTCCAATCCAATGTAATGTAACGGAAATGTACTTGGATACTGTTGTTGTCGCTCGTCTGCATTTATATAAAAGCGGTCGCCCCATCCCCCGCTGTCAGGAAAAGAAACGGCACGGCTATCTCCTCCTGTCGATAACTCATATGCATTCGGCGGTACAGATACATAGACTGTACGTAATAGACGTTGTTCGTCATTTTCCATTAAAAATATGCGTATTTCCGTAGATGTATGACTATGCATATGCTGTAATGTTAAAATCCCATCATATGTTATCGTACCAATGTAATGTGTAATTTCCCATGTCATACCATTATTTTCAAGCGTGAGTACCCGTTCACTTAGTGGTACACTCGCCCGCACTGGCACAACCACCATAGGCAACATTAGCGCAACACATAGTAATGCGACGATTAGCCTTCTAAAGTTGTGGGGGGATGGTGGTAACATTTTGTGACTTTTCATGTTTCATTCCTCTTTCTTGGTTTTTTATTTGCCCCCGATTCTCACTGGTGGGCATTTTCTACATCCAAGCCATTATATATCACAGGCGCATTCTGCACAATGGGCAGGGAGTGTGATATAATGACATTGAATTACAAGTTAGTGGGCAAGCGCATTAAATCTTTGCGACAGGCGCAGGGGCTTACGCAAGAAAGCCTTGCCGATAAGTCGGGCATTTCGCCCCAACATGTTAGCCATATTGAAAATAGCGGGACTAAATTGTCTTTACCCTGCTTGGTTAGCTTATGTAACGCGCTTAACACCACACCGAATGATATTTTAATGGATTCGGTGAATAACAACGCACCACAATTAGCAAAGGAAGTAGCCACCGTGTTTAGCGGTTGCTCCAGTGATGAAGTGTACCTTATGCTTGC
>WQRX01000057.1 GCA_009786535.1 Defluviitaleaceae bacterium
GAGCATTAACTCGATCACGGCATCCACTTTGGACGCATCAAATTTCGTTGTTTCAGACGCAAACACCGGGACATACTTACGGATTTCAGTCTTATCGGCATACCCATCACGCGCAAAACAAAATATACTGTCTACAATAAAACCTTCCGCGACCAAAACCGCTTCTCCAAGGTCGATGCCAACGCAATCTTCATGCGCATGAAAGATGACCGTATGATGAAAAACTAGCTTAAACCCTGGTTACAACTTGCAACTGGCGTTTACGGGGGAGTACATCGTAGGCATTGGTATAACTACGAAAGCGAAGAAAACTACAAAACCTTAAGGGCGCGCAATCAATCCGCCTACATCAAGCCCCAAAACTACGAAAAATCCAAAACCCACAAATCCAAAACCAACGCACACCTACGAGAAAACGTACCCTACAACCCAAAAACCGGCACATATATAGCAAAATAAATGAGAAACGGTCTTGAAAGACAAGACCGATTTCGAATTATTTCGCTATAACGACATGAATACGGCAAAAAACAGAGATGTCTTGTTTTTTCTTAGTAAGACATCCTCCTTTTATTATTTTTATGGCTGTTTAGGCTATGTTCGGGAAAAGCGGGTAAGTTGGGATTTGTGCCTTTTGCGCTGCACATATATTACCCTCATTTTTGTGTAAATATTTGCATTTATCATGGGTCCAAATTAATGCGCCAAATCAAAGAGGGATGCGCATTCGCGCCCCCCTCTTTTCAACCTTAACCCCCTACCCCTAAATAAACCTTGGTGGGGGTGCGACCGGGGGCATTTCGTCTTGGTTTTGTTCCTGTGTGTTTTCGCTGTCGGAAGCAAATTGCAGGGACATGTCGGGGTCGGGCAACGGTTCCGGGGAAACGAAATGAAGTGGGGCATCATTTTCCACGGTATGGTCGGGCGCAGGGAATGGGGACGCATCCATAGTGGGTGCAGGGGTTACTTCGCCCTCGTGGGCGGGAAGAAGCGGCGTACCATCGCCCGTTGGGGGTACATCCATTTCTAATAAGTCGGCAATGAGCTTTTCCATATCGTCCAAACGGCGGCTCATTTCAAACATATCGGCGGTTTCTACTTCAAATAAATATTTACGCATTAAGCCTGTATATACATCGTGGAATGCCTGAAGGCGCATACGCTCCGCGTCAATAGCCGCAGAAACTTGTATAAGCTGCTGGGAAATTTTCTTCTTATACTCATGGGCTTGCATGTGTGCGTTGCGTACCACATTGTCCGCAGCTACCTGTGCGCTGATGATTGCGTTTTTTATAGCATTGTCCTTCTCTTTATAGCTCTTAATCACCTGCTCCAGCGTGGCGATATATTTATTAACCTCTTCGGGGGAGTACCCGCGCTTTACATAGCTAAACTGTTCCAACTGTAATTACTCCTTCCAATCCATAAGATTTTGTCAAATTTAACGCAGTTTACCATATTTATCTAAATACGGCAATAGTACAAAATGCGACATGGCGTTACCGTTATACTTCCTTAGGGGGTTGCGCATGACACTATACGCAGACGTGCTTTTTATCATTAACTTCGCCATGAATGCCTTTGTGCTGTATGTAACGGCGCGGTTATTGCGTAATACGCGCAAGCGCCGTTGGTGGGTATCGGGCGCGGGATTAATGGCGTTTTTGTACACGCTGGTGCTTGCGGTAACGCCGCTGCGCGGGGTTAATTTGTTTATTGCACAGGCTGTAATACTTACGGCGGGGGTAATGATTGCGTTTTTTCCGCGGGGAGCGCAGGCAATAGCCAAGCATATGCTTGCGGCGTATATGGTGACCTTTGTTGTAGGCGGGCTGGGCATGGCGCTGTTTTTCCTTACGGATTTGCCCTATGCGGTGCATTATATTGCCGGCGACCTTGGGGTATTTTCGCAGTCTGTTTCCCTATGGCTGGTGTTTGCGGGTACGGGGTTAAGTTATATCTTAATCAAGCTGGGGCAGTATTTTATCGAACGGCGCAATTTAAAAAAGCAATTGCTTTGCCCCGTGCAAATTTTTATGGACGAAACTAACGTTGCGTTCGAAGCATTGGTAGACACGGGGCATTCCCTGCGTGAGCCGTTAAGCAATGCGCCCGTTATCGTAGCGGAATTTGAACGGGTAAAGCCTTTCCTGCCCGAGGGACTTCAACAAATCTTCTACGAAAAAAAAGAAAGCAACCTTACCGCGCTGTTATTGGGGCAGGAAAATATTTTCTACACGCGCCTGCGCATGATACCGTTTACCAGCATTGGACGCGCTAACGGAATGCTTGTGGGCTTCCGCCCCGACAAGGTGATTGTACAAGATGAAAATGAACCGCATTCGCGGGAAGATGTAATTATCGGCATTTATAACGACAAATTTACCCGCGACGGGCGCTACCAAGGGCTTCTTAGCGCAGAACTTGTAAATTAAACCGCATTTAAATGAAGGGGAGATATATATGTTAGCAACAATTTATACGAGGGCGCGCGCGCTAGCGCGGGAAGCATTTGACGTACTGCGTTTCTTTAAAGGGGACGAAAACACGGTCTACTACATAGGCGGCAGTGAGGTGCTACCCGCGCCGTTGCCTGTAGACGAAGAAGCTGTATACTTGGCAAAACTCGGCACGCAAGATGATAACGCCGCTAAGGCGGTACTCATTGAGCGTAATTTGCGCTTAGTCGTTTACATTGCCCGCAAATTTGAAAATACGGGAATAAACGTAGAAGACTTAATTTCCATCGGCACGATTGGGCTTATCAAAGCCATCAATACCTTCCGCACCGACCGTAAAATAAAGCTCGCCACCTACGCCAGCCGTTGTATCGAAAACGAAATTCTTATGTACCTGCGCCGCAACACCCGCACAAAAACCGAGGTCTCCATAGACGAGCCGCTAAACATCGACTGGGAAGGCAACGAGCTGCTGCTCTCAGACATTTTGGGCACAGAAGTAGACCTTATCTCCCGCGATATAGAGGACGAAACCGATAAAGAATTACTGGGAATCGCCCTGGATAAACTCACCAAACGGGAGAAAAAAATTGTAGAGCTGCGCTTTGGCTTATTCGGCGGCGGCGAAGAAAAAACCCAAAAGGAAGTCGCGGATATGCTGGGCATTTCCCAGTCCTATATCTCGCGACTTGAAAAGAAAATCATGGGGCGGTTGAAGAAGGAGATGCATCGGATGGTGGATGCGTGAAAAAAATGTTGCTATTTATAGAGAAGTTGCATATACTATGAACGTGCCATGCGGCACAAAAATGTTGCCCGCTCTCCGATATGCGGCTTATAAATGGTCGGGGCAAAAATGTTGTTCGCTTCCCGATACGCGGCTTATAAATGGTCGGGGCAAAAATGTATGATTCAAGGCTTCGCCTACGCGGCTGAAGCCTTGTTTTTTAGGAGAACGATATGGAAAATGGAACATTTTGCTTTCTAAGCGACCAGTATTACCGTGATTTTAATGACGAACATTTAATGCAAAACAAGGAAACCGTAGATGGCATTGCCCACGACCGTCCTTGTTTTTTTGTGTTCCAAGATAGCATAAACCCACAAATTTACTGGCTTGTACCCATTTCATCTAAATATGAAAAATATAAAACAATATACGATAAAAAAGTGGCACGATACGGTAAATGCAATACCATTCGATTTGGAAAAGTGTTGGGCAACCAAGCCGCATTTCTTATTCAAAATATGTGTCCCGTTACAAAATCTTATATTCGCGAAGTGTATACCGACAAAAAAGGGGTAGCGGTTCAAATTGACGGCAGAATTGTTCGCGATGTTGTTTCTAATGCGCGGGAGGTGCTCGCTATTGCCAAACGCGGCGTGCGGATTATTTTTCCCGATGTAAATGCAATATATAATGCATTGTGCGCGCAATTAGGGTAGTTTATTAATGCACGATGCCAAATGCAAAATAAAACACCCACAGCACAAAGCAGTGCTGTGGGTGTTTTTGCTTTTGGGAAAATGGGGTTATCTTGCCATTGCGTTAGCAAAGGCAATTTGTGCGCCGCCGCTGGGTTGGTCAAATTCAATTCTAAGCACTTGAACCCCTCTTACGTCCACAGAAATAGGTGTAGGTGTGGTGCTTCCATCTACTCGAAATGTTGCCAATGTTCTTCCATCGCCTATGAATGTAATTCTTGAGCCGCCAGACCCAGAACCATCAATACGACCAATTAAACCAGTTATGGTGTTTATTTGTCTATCAAGATTTTGATGCGTCCAACCAACATCACCTAATATGTTAAATTGGAGTGTATTAGAATATAAAACGCCAAGCATATTTTCATTCTGTAATTGTGGTCTAAAATAAACATTCTGCCAATTATGTCTTCGCCAAACGCCGCCACTTTCAAAAATAGGTGAAGCCTCAAACAACGGTGTAGGTTGCCGCACTTCAATCACTTGCCTGTTGGATATTGCATTTTCATCTCTAACAAAACTGGAGTTGGCATAAATCGTTAGCGTTTGTGATGTCTGCGGGGTTACAACCAACTGCCATGTTTTTTCACCCGTGCGGGTGTTGGTATCGGCAAGGGTTGCCCGCGGCCATCTGCCGTCTACTTCTGTGAAAACGTACTCCACCGCATTACTGGTTAGTACAGTGAAAGTAATTGCATCCCCTTGGACAATATTATTTCCGCTGGTGCGTACGCTGTTAATTGTTACTTCCCCCGTAATTTCGCCTTCGGTTATTACGGGTATGGAAATTGCCGCCGCTCCCTCTGTGCGATTGGATGTATTTGCGTATACCGTGATAGTTTGCGACTCTTCGGGCGTGATGGTGAGCGTCCAGTTTCTTGTACCCGTTGCGGGAGCTGGGCGGGTGCGCTCGGTGGCGTGTACGCGAGTACCGTCTACTTCGGTGAATACATGGGTTACTGCGGTTAAAGTGCTAATGGAAAATGTAATTTCTTCGCCCGCTTCTACGGTGGTTTCCGTGGCTTCGAAATGGGTAAAGGCGGGGATTTGCGCGTTGGCTTGTGCCGTGAACGGGATGAATGCGGCGAGTACCGCCATAATTAATAACGCGCATACGAGTTTCTTTTTCATGTTTTCTCTCCTTAAATTTTTTGCATCTTGCCCTTTCCCCCAAGGCTTGCCCGCAAGATGCAATAGGCAAGCCTCGGATGAACAATGAAAAAGGCGTGTACGGGACGACAATCGAGACCATTACCATGGTCAGATGATTGTCATCACCTACACGCCAAAATTGACGAATAACAAGTTGAATCCATTACCGCGCAAAACACAAGCAACACCCACCCCATTATTGCGGGTAGATATGGAAATGTGTATACTTACCTCACTGCAACGGCAGGGTTTTCCCTGTGTTTGTAGGTGATGTTGCCTCATCCCTACACTCGCCCAAAAGCGCGTCCAAACGCTTTTAGGTCGTTGTGGTTTTTTGTTACATGGGTATAGTAGCAGTTTTTTTATGTGTATACAAGGTGTTTTTACATGTTTATGAAATTTCTTTTCGCAACCCCATCTACATCGCCCGGGGTGCGGCAATGCCCAGCAGCCTTAACCCACCTTGTATCACGGTCTTTACCGCGTGGGTAAGGGCAAGTCGTGCGTTGCGCACTTCGGGATCGTCTACCAGCACGATATTTTTGTGGTAAAACACATTAAACGCCTGTGCCAGCGCAACCAAGTGGCGGGAGATGAGGAAGGGCTCGTATTTTTCCGCCGCTTCTTTTAATGCGGCGGGGNAATCGTAGAGCAAGCGTATTACATCGAAGGTTTCGCCTTCTTGCAGAAATTCGGGGTTAAAATCCCCTGCGGTGTAACCCCCTGCCTTTTCCAATACGCTACAGGCGCGGGCGTGGGTGTACTGCACGTAGGGTCCTGTTTCGCCCTCGAAGTTGAGGATTTGCTGCCAGTTGAAGGCGAGGTCCTTCCCGCGCCCGTAATACAAGCGGCTAAAGATGAGCGCGCCAATGCCCACTTGCTCGGCGACCTCTTCCTTGTTGGGCAGGTTGGGATTTTTTTCTTCGATAATGGCGCGGGTTTTTTCCACGGCTTCGTCTAAAAGGTCTTCGATTTTTACCACCTTTCCGCGGCGGGTGGAAAGCACGCCCCCTTCAAAGGTGTACCGCCCGTAGGAAATATGCACAATGTCTTTTGCCCATGGGAAGCCCATCAGCTCCACCACTTTTACCCACTGGGCGAAGTGCAAATCCTGCTCGTTGCCCGTCACGTAAATGCTCTTGTCAAATTTGAAGGTTTCGTAACGGTCGATGGCGGCGGCAATGTCGCGGCTGGGGTACAGCGTGCCGCCGTCACTGCGCAGGATTAAGCAGGGCGGCATTTTGTAAGGTTCAAGGTCAACGATTTGTGCGCCGTCCGATTCTTGAAGCAAGCCTTTTTCGCGGATTTTTTCCACCGTGGCGGGCATATGGTCGGTGTAATAGCTTTCCCCGCGGTATAGGTCAAAATGGATATCTAAGCGTTTGTACAAGCGTTCAAAGGAACGCATACTTAGGTCAACAAACCATTTCCATAAGGAAAGGGCTTCCTCGTCGCCGTCCTGCATTTTTACCACCCATGCACGGGCTTCGTCATTTAGGGCGGGGCTTGTGTCCGCTTCGTCATGGAATTTTACATATATTTTTACTAAACCATCAATTTCCGTCGCTTCAATTTCTTCCTTACTGCCCCACAGCTTGTACGCGGTAATGAGCTTGCCAAACTGTGTACCAAAATCGCCAAGGTAATTTAAGCTGGTTACGTTATACCCAAGGTGGCGGAACAGCCTGTCAAGGGCGTTACCAATCATCGTATTGGCAAAATGACCCGGGTGAAAATGCTTGGCAATATTGGGCGAGGAATACTCTACTAATACTTTCGTACCCGCGTTTTCGGCACAAGCACCATATGCCGCACCTGCTTCACTCACCGCTTCAATCGTTTGCCGGGCAAAAATCTTGCCGTCCAAGAAGAAATTTACGTACGGACCCGTTGCTACGGCGCTTCCCAACCACGGGGGCTTGTCCGTTATTGTTGCAACCAAATCTTGCGCGATGACGGGCGGTGCCTTTTTCAGCGTTTTCGCCAGCCGAAAGCAGGGGAAGGCAAAATGCCCCAGCTTGGGGTCGGGGGGGGATTCTATGAAAGAGATAATTTCATTTTCGGGAAGCATGGTAAGGGGTGCAAGCAACTGTGCGAGGGAAAGTTTATAGTCCATGGTACATCGCTCCAATATAGGATTTTTGGGCGATTATATCATACGCAGGGGAAATTCTTAAAAAAATGTTTCATAAAAGACCATAATCTCTGCCAGCAGATGCTCATTCACAAATTGGAACAGCACAACAAAGCCCGCAAGCGCCCCCGCAATTAAGAAGAATTTTGTTATACGCTCCGCCATTTCCTTTTCAAAGTACGCCGTAATAATATAGTCTGCCGCCATCATTATTATTGCAATTACCGTTAACCACCAAAACAACGCAAAAATATCACTCATGGGTACGCGCACCTCCGTTGTTATATATATGAAGCAACACGTGAAAAATGCGTGAAGGCAATATTTGACACCTACCAAATTTCGCGCTACCCTAAAAAATAGGAGTTGATACATATGCTTTCCCTTTTCAAATCCAACCGCCAATTTCGTATATTGCTGGCGTATCAAATATTTTCGGGTCTTGGTGGCGGCGTGTTTGGCATGTTTATGCTGCTTTCTATCCATTTGCTGTATCAAAACCCGATGTATACAGGCATTGCGGGTTTTTTAATGGCGGCGCCCGCCGTATTTTCCTTTGCCGTTGGTCCGCTGGTAGATAGGAAAAATAAAGTCACGATAATGCGGCTTACCACGCTGCTGGAATTTTTTGTGTTAGCCCTCGTCACCTTTACGCCGCTGATGGAGCAAATCGGCGTTATTTTTATGTTTGGCGTAATTGTTGTTTACTGCACGGCGGCACTGTTCGAAAACCCCGCAAGCAACGCATTACTCCCGCAAATTGTAAAAGAGGATGAGATTCTTCCCGCTAATTCGCTCATACAAATCGCTGCGCTAACGGGCGGGATTGGCATTGCAGTAATTTTGTTTACTGCCTTGGGCGAGGATATGAACTTGCGTTATATTTACGGGCTAAGCACAGTATTATTGGCGATGGCGTTTGCAAGCGCGTTATTTCTGCGTGACCCTTCTGCGAAAAAGGAAAAAGATTCAGTTATAACTGTACGGTTTAAGCAGGACTTGCTGGAAGGCATTTCCTTTTTGCGCGGCAATGTGCTTAGGTTTATTGCGCTGGCGTTTATTGCGCGTATGTTTGTGGCGGAAATGGGGGCGGTAAATATGCCCCGTTTCGCGGAAACCCACGTAGGGGCGCAAGGGTATATAGTTTTTACCATGGTGGCGCTGGTAAGCGGCATTTTCGCATCCTTTTTTGCGGGGCTTGTGGGGAAAAAATTAAACGTGGGCTGGATTTTATTTGCCCTTACGGTGCTGGGCGGCGTATCGCGCATCATATTTGTGCTTGTACTGCCCAATGTATATATTGCGGGTTTGCTTGCGTTGGCTACGTATGCGTTATTGTTAAATATCGGAGGTATTACCTTCCGCTCCATGATGCAAAAACTCCCGCCCAAGGATAAGGTAGGTCGTGTAGATACGCTGTTTACCACATTTGCTGCCATTTTTGTTGCGCTGGGTGCGCTGGCGGGCGGCTTTATTGGTCGCGCGGTGGAAGTGGTAGACCATGTATTCATTCTACAGGGCACGGGGTATGCCATTATTGGCATTTTGCTTTTCCTTGTACCCGTCGTGCGTAAGCTACCCAAATTAGATGAACTTAAACGTGACGAGGACGCAGAATAATGAACGATGAACTTTACATGCTATGGCTTTCTACCTTTGTCGGCTACCTTGGCTCGCGTAAGCTAAACGACTTGCTTTCCTATTTTGGCGCGGCGAAATGTGTTTTTAACGCGCCCGCTGCGGCGCTTCGCGAAGCGGGGTTTACGCCGCTTTTGACGGACCGCATAATGCGCAACCGCGATTTATCCGCTGTGGAAAAGCTGCTGCAAGAAATGGAGGCGCAAAATATCAAATATCTTTCCCGCAAGCACGAGGATTTTCCCATGCTGCTTGCTGCAATCCCCGACCCGCCCGCGGGCATTTTTTACATAGGTGAATTGCCAAGCAATAATTTGCATAAAGTAAGTATCATCGGCTCGCGCAAATGCTC
Organism: Defluviitaleaceae bacterium; assembly: GCA_009786535.1. Lineage (GTDB taxonomy): Bacteria > Bacillota > Clostridia > Lachnospirales > WQUN01 > WQRX01. The sequence goes on from WQRX01000057.1 coordinate 9,221, forward strand.
GGAGTACGGGCTTATGGCGGCGCGTACGCTGGCAACGCCCTTGGCGCGGCAGGGCATTGTTATTGTTAGCGGCATGGCGCGGGGGGTAGATTCTGCCGCGCACAAGGGCGCGTTGGAAGGCGGCGGGAAAACCATCGCTGTACTGGGTTGCGGCGTAGATATCTGCTACCCTTCGGAAGCGTTTAAGCTGCGCAAGCAAATTATTGAAAACGGGTGCGTCCTATCGGAATATCCGCCAAATACAAAACCGCAGAAGCATTTTTTCCCCGCAAGGAATCGTATCATCAGCGGGCTTTCCCACGCCGTAATTGTAGCGGAGGCGGGGCGCAAAAGCGGTACGCTTATTACCGTGGATATGGCAAATGACCAAGGGCGCGAGGTTTTGGCGGTACCCGGTAATATTTCCAGTAAGCTAAGCGAAGGTACAAACCGCCTAATCCGCGACGGCGCTTTTCCTGTAATTGACTACACGGACGCGCTTTTTGCGCTGGGCATTTCCGAAGAAGCCGAGCCCCAAAATGACAAGCCCGCAGAAAAAATTCTTGCGCCCGATGAAAAACGTGTGTATGATACTATGTCATTGGCGGCGGTTAGCTTTGATTCTTTGCAAGAAGCAACAGGGCTAACGGCAGGTCAACTGCATCTTATTTGCATCGCGCTGGAACTCAAAAAGTACATTAAAAAGTTACCGGGCGCGAGATATATTAAGTCTATGTGAGGTAAACATGATTAAAAACTTAGTGATTTTAGAATCCCCTTCAAAAGCTAAGACCATCAAAAAAATCCTGGGCGCGAACTATAAGGTAGAAGCCTGTGTAGGTCATGTGCGCGACCTGCCCAAAAGCCAACTGGGTGTAGATGTTGAAAATGATTTTGAACCGAAGTACATCACCATTCGCGGTAAGGGCGATATCCTTGCAAACCTTAGAAAGCTGGCGAAAACGGCTAAAAAAATCTACCTTGCCACCGACCCCGACCGCGAGGGCGAGGCAATTTCTTGGCATCTCATGCACGCGTTAAAGTTGGACGAGAAAAATACCGAGCGCATCACCTTCAATGAAATCACGCCAAATGCAGTAAAAAATTCCCTTAAAGAAGCCCGCGCCATCGACATGGATTTTGTTGACGCGCAACAGGCGCGCCGCGTACTGGACCGCGTAGTGGGCTATCGCATTTCCCCGTTACTATGGAAAAAAGTACGCAAAGGCTTATCCGCAGGGCGCGTACAATCCGTGGTGCTCAAGCTCATCTGCGAACGTGAAGAAGAAATCGAACTATTCACCCCCGAGGAATACTGGACGTTAGAAGCCAAGCTTGGCAAATTTAACGCCCGTTACAACGCGGCGGATAATGATAAATTTGAACTGCACACCGAAGCCGATGTAAATGAAATTCTCAAAAAAACGGGCAAAGGCGAGTTTACCGTGCGCGAAGTAAAGCACGGCACGCGCACGCGCAAACCGCCGGCGCCTTTTACCACCAGCACGCTCCAGCAGGAAGCATCGCGCCTGTTTGGTTACGCGCCCTCACGCACCATGCGCATCGCCCAGCAATTATATGAAGGGGTGGACGTAGCGGGCGAAGGCGCGGTAGGCTTGGTTACCTACATTCGTACCGACTCGCCCCGCATTTCCGACACGGCATACGAGGACGCAACCGCCTATATTACAGAACGGCATGGCGAGAAGTACCTGCCCCCCGCGCGCCCAACCTATAAAACGCGCGGACGCGCACAAGACGCCCACGAAGCGATTCGCCCAACGTCTGCCAACCGTTCCCCCGACGCGGTAAAGGCGTCCCTCTCGGGCGAGCAATTTAAGCTGTATAAGCTCATTTGGGAGCGCTTTATCGGCAGTCAAATGGCGGCGGCAGTGTACGACACGCTTTCCGTAAAGCTGGACGCAGGCAAAGTTACGTGGCGCACAAGCGGTTCGCTCTTGGAATTTGACGGCTATCTCGCCGTATATCATAAAAATGAGGACGCGGAAAAGGATGTAAAAATCCCCGCGCTAAACGTGGGCGATAAGATAAAGCCGCAGGAGTTTTTGCCCGCACAGCATTTTACCCAGCCGCCGCCGCGCTTCTCGGAGGGCAGTATGGTGCGCACCATGGAGGACCTTGGCATTGGGCGCCCGGGAACATTCGCCCAAACCATGACCACGCTCTTGCATCGCGGTTATGTGACCAAGGAGAATAAAGTCCTGTACCCCACGGAGCTTGGTGAAATTGTAAACGAAATTATGTCCGAACACTTCGCAGACATTGTAGACACGGAGTTTACCGCCCATATGGAGAGCGAACTTGACAGCGTGGAGGACGGCGAAACCGAGTGGAAAAACGTAATCCGCAGCTTTTACCCCAAGCTTGCCGCACGTATTGCCGCCGCCGAAGAGCTTATCGGCGACATTGAGGTAAAGGACGAGGTAACCGATATCCCGTGCGAAAACTGCGGGCGTTTAATGGTGATAAAGTTCGGGCGATTTGGCAAATTCATTGCTTGTCCCGGCTTTCCCGACTGTCGTAATGCAAAGCCAATCCTAGAAGAAGCGGGCGTCGCCTGCCCCCAATGCAATGGCAAGGTAGTCATTAAAAAATCCAAAAAAGGTCGCACCTACTACGGCTGTGACACCTACCCCGAGTGCGACTTCATTTCATGGAACCTTCCCACAGGCGAAAAATGCCCCGAGTGCGAGGGCTACCTAATGATAAAAGGGCGCAAAAACCGCGTGGTTGCGTGCAGTGCATGTAAGTTTACCAAGGACGCACCGGAGGCAGAATAAACTGTAATAATTTAGAATTGGACAAACCCCCGTATTTTCGCTATTATATCCGCGAAAAATAGGGGGTTTTATTATGAAAAAATTCATTTCCATATGTACGGTCTTGTTCCTCTCCATTCTTTTAGCAAGCACCGTAAATGCAGCCGAAGTTTTCTTCGAATATTCTACCTCGCGCGCACCCACGCGTGGTGTTACGTACGAACGGCTTTTGCAAATGACAGAAGTTGGAATGCGCGATGTACATATTTTGCGCATTCCGCTTAATGACCCCTACATACACATTGCCCCCGTGGCAAGCGACAATGTAGGGCTGCGCGAAACCACGAGCGCATTACTTTCGGGTGCATATGCGGTGGCGGGCATTAATGCCGACTTTTTTAACGTGGTGCCCGGCAACCACGCCGTACATCTTGGACCTATGATTTATAACGGGCAGCTGCTTGCGGCTAATCTGGAAGCAAACCGTTACGGCAATGGGCTTGCGGGCTTTTTTATTGATGCGGACAATAACCCCTTTTTCCAATACATGAACATTGATGTGCATTTGTATTTAAACGGCGGGCGCAACCGCCGCATAAATTTTATTAATAATATCGGCAACACACTAGACGAGCTGATGGTGTTTACCTACGCTGCAATGCGTGATACCGGCGTACTGGACGCACGCTTCCCCGATACGATTAAAATCGTTTCCGACGGGCGGGTAATTACGCAAATCACACAGGACGGGCAAACGGTATTTATCCCCGAAGACGGGTTTGTGCTGGTTATGCCAAGCACCAATGAATACCGCATTTTATCGTTCCAATTTAGCCTTGGACAAAGCGCGCAATTGGCTGTCGAAAATAATTTAAACCTTGACCTGTCGCGCATTAGCAGCGGTATTGGCGGCGGCGGTATGCTGCTTATTAACGGCGAAATTGCCGAGGACGATGGCTTGGTTATTGCGGGTCGCCACCCGCGCAGTGCTGTGGGCGTGTGCCGAACGGGGCAAAATGTAATCCTTATGGTGGTTGACGGGCGGGGTATTTCCGTAGGTGCTACACATACAGAAATGGCAATACTCATGCGTGACGCAGGGGCGTTTAATGCCATGCATTTTGACGGCGGCGGTTCATCAACGCTTGTAACGCAGGAATTGGACGGTCGCTATCACGTGTTAAATGCGCCTTCCGACGGGTCGCAGCGACGGGTGGCGAATGCCCTCGGCGTATTTGATAATGCAACACCGGGCGAAATGACGGGCATCATTCTTGAAATGGCACAAACCCGCGCCGCTGTAGGTACGCCCGTTGCCGCAACCGTGCTGGCACGAGATGCGCTGGGTTTTCGCCTGCCTATGCCGCAGGACGCAAACGTAGCTTATATGGTGCTGGATAGGAGCATGGGCTTCTGGCAGGACGGATATTATCATCCCTTGCAGGCAGGGATGCATACCGTGCAGGTATGGTACAATCATTTGTGGGCATCGCAAGTCCTGTATGTGGTAGAAATTGCCGAACTGCACGCCGCGCCCGTTTCGTTATTGGAAGGGCAGGATACGCGCTTGCGCTTCACAGGGACGGCAATGGACGGCACAACCTTGCGCGATGTAAATGTATTGCACTTTACCGTTGTACCCGAATCGCTTGGTCGTGTGGATGACGGTATTTTCTACGCCGCCGCCCACGGCGGGGGTACGGGATATATCCGCGCATGGGTGGGCAACGTGGTTGCCTATGTTCCTGTGAGTATTGGCGGGGCGTCTTTGCCCATAAATATGAGCGACAGGGCGATGCAATTCTCGGGTTATCCCGCTTTTGTAAGCGGCTCGGTGCGGGTGGACAATATCGGCACGCATCGCATTCCCCGCCTTGCATATAATATTTTTATTGCAGACGAAACACAGGCCGCGCATATGGCGTTTTACCCACCCCTGCAAATTCCCGTAACGGCAGATGCAACCCCCGTTGCCTTGCGTATGCAGGTATATGGCGATGGCTCGGGGCATTGGTTGCGCGCCCGTGTGCGTGACGGCAACGGGGCGTTGCATAACATTGACTTTACCCGCAATGCGGATTTTTATGGCTGGGAAACCGTAACCGCACAACTCCCTGCCAATGCACCCGCACCCTTCGAATTAGATAGAATTTGGATGGTGACGCTCGGTGCAAGCGAAGCGTCCTCCCATGCGGTATTTTTCTATAATCTGCAAGCACTGTACGCGCCGCCCGCAATGCCTGATGTGCCCCAAGGCGCGCGCTTCCGCGATATGACGCAAACCCATGGCGCGTTTACGGGCATTCCGGGCGGGGGTAGCTTTGAGTTTGACATTCCCGCAACGGCGGGTACCTATCGGTTTGAACGGGCGGACAATATGGCGATAATTCACCTGTCCGCAAGCAGCACAGGCTTAACCGAGCGCAGGCAATGGGAATACCTGCAGCGCGACATACGCAACGCCCGTGCAGAAAATGTGGTTATATTAATGAACGCAAATCCGCTTGCCTTCCCAACGGCAACGCAGGACTTGTTCCATAACATGCTGCGTATGTTGGAAGGCGAAGGGCATCGGATTTTTGTGGTTTCGTCTTCTTCTGCGATATCGGAAACGGTTTTGTCTGTACGCGACGGCATTCGCTACATTGTAGCCCCGCAGCCCGAAACGGGCGCGGCGCAAATCCGCTTCTGGACAGATGCAAACGATATCTGGTGGTATGCATAAAACAATTGACCTATAAACGAAAGGAACGCAACTATGCCCGGGTTTCTCACGCATTATTTGGCGGGGCAAGCCGCACTTATTCAACTGCCCGATGAGATAAACGCCATTGTAAAAGGCGAACGGCAACAAATATTTACGCTGGGTGCGCAAGGACCTGATATTTTCTTCTACTACGCGCCCGGCTTTGCGCGTGCGCGCATACGCGGTATAGGTACGAACATACACGACAGTGGCTTTGCACATTTCTTTATGTACATGGCGCGCATTAACAAGCACATTACCAATGCGGAGCAAAAGGAAGTGCTTTTTGCGTACCTCGCGGGTTTTTTGGTGCATTATTGTTTAGATGTCAACGCCCACCCCTTTGTCAACGCCCACTCGCAGGAAGAAAATAAAACCGCAATACAGCGCAGTGCCGCGCACCGCCATTTGGAAACGGTTATCGACGTATTAATGCTTGCGCGCCTTCGGGGCGAAAAGCCCGCCGACTACAACCAAGCGGATTTAATCAACGCGCCCGCATTACACAAGCGCATTGCTTCTGCCGCTTTTGCAACGGCGGCAAGCAAGGTATACGGTTGCAATATGCGCCCTCAAGATGTGTACCACGCTATGGGACATATGACAGCGCTAACGCGGTTATTGCATTCCAACGGCGGGCGGCGCAAACGGTTTGCTGAGTTCTTGGAAGAAAAAACTGTACAGGCGCATATCATTTCCTCTATGGTACACATGCAAGAAGTGGCCGACGGCAAGGACCATCTAAATCTTTCCCGCCTGCATTGGAACGAAAGCACTGCATCTTTTCCCGAATTATTTGATACCGCAACGGAAGACGCAGCAAATATGATACAAATTCTGCACAAATATATTTACAAGAAAACCACCCGCGCCGAGTTAGCGAAAATCATCGGAAATTTCTCCCTTTCCACGGGGGATAACCTCGCGTGAAAAAACCGTGCATCGTCATTATCGGCGGCGGACCTGCGGGTATGATGGCAGCCATTGCCGCCGCTTCCCATGGCAATGCACACGTTATTTTGCTGGAAAAAAATGAGAAGCTAGGTAAAAAACTGCACCTTACGGGCAAAGGCCGCTGCAATTTAACCAATGCAAGCGACAACGCAGAGCATATGCGACATATCCTGCGTAACCCGCGGTTTTTATACAGCGCACTTGATGCGCTGGACAGCGCAGGGCTTATGGATTTTTTTACGTCCCTTGGCGTCCCGTTAAAAATAGAACGCGGTAAACGCGTTTTCCCCGAAAGTGATAAAGCAAACGACATAAATCAAGCCTTAGCCGCATATTTGCAAAAGCTAGGCGTTGCGGTAAAACTGCGATGCATGGTAAACGGCATCACGGGAAGCGGTCTGTTTTGCATACGCACCAACCAAGGTACGATGGACGCAAACGCCCTTATCCTTGCCACGGGTGGGCTATCCTACCCTTCCACGGGCGCAACGGGGGAAGGGTTTTCTTATGCACAAGCATTAGGGCATAGCATTGTACCTACCTTCCCGTCCCTTGTGCCGTTACTTACCGCCGAACCATGGATACCCAGCCTTGCGGGGCTTAGCTTGCGCAATGTACGTCTATCCGCGCGCATAAAAAATAAGGTATTATACGAAGAACAGGGCGAAATACTTTTTACCCACGAGGGCATATCCGGTCCATTGTTGCTTCGCGCAAGCGCTTACCTTGCCGACAAAATGCACGAAAGCCCCGCTCTAACCCTAGACCTTAAGCCCGCGCTGGATACCCAAACACTGGACGCCCGTATTCTGCGTGATTTTGCCGAACAACCCAACAAGGATTTTGCCAACGCGCTGGGCAAGCTGTTGCCCGCTCGTTTAATTAACGCAATCGTAGAAATTTGCGGAATCCCCCCCGAAACAAAAATTAACGCCATTACCAAGACTCAGCGCGCAACGCTGGTACACACGCTGAAAAATATCACCATCATGCCCACCGTTGCCGCCTCTTACAATGAAGCCGTAATTACCCGCGGTGGCATTTCCATCCGCGAAATTAACCCTTCCACGCTTATGTCCAAGCTCGTACCCAACTTATTTTTCGCGGGCGAATGTATAGACGTTGATGCGCTAACAGGCGGCTTTAACCTGCAAATCGCATTTTCGACGGGGCATTTAGCGGGGGTAAGCGCGGCGAAATGTTTAGAAAAATAAAAACGACTATCTATTTAGTTCATAATATGAGATAATACCCCAAAGGAGAGTTGAAAAATGGATATGTTGGAGTATATGGAGAAGTTCGGAACGGAA
>WQRX01000058.1 GCA_009786535.1 Defluviitaleaceae bacterium
GTTAGCATTCGCTCTCCGCCTTGGGCTTTGGTTTGTTTCTTTATTATACCAAAAACCCCGTCCATCCGGGCAAATGGACGGGGTTTGTCTTCAAACTGAAGGGACTGTATTATATGACTAATACAGTCCCCTGTGTAAGTGCTTTAAATTAGCGGATTAGTTACGCACAACTTCGATAGCATGGATAATCAAGTTAGCGGTGCTGCTGTCGCCGCCTGTTTGAATGCGCAATTGGTTACGCTCGCCACTGCCTTCGAATACTTCTTGGTTAATTTCCATGGTTAATACATACTCGCCGTCTACATCAGCAGAAACGAAGGTAGACCATGGGCTGTCTGCACCACCAAGTACCGCGGTACCGCCGAAGGGAATTTCGCCGTGTACGGTAAGGGTGTAGGTGTTGTCTTCAAGGTTTAAGCCCAGCGCGCCAAGGTTAAGGTCAACGGCGTGCCAGTTTTCGCTGCGGCTGGTCATACGGATTGCATGACCGTCGTTTTGCGTGCTTTGTGCAAAGTCAAACTCGGGGCTGCCCGCGGTGGTTAAGAAAGGTGTATCAAGAATGCTTGGACCAAAGGCGCCGCGGTCAAGCAATTGTACGGCGGGGTCGGTTGCCAACGAATACACAACATCCATTGCCCCGGGAACGTAACGCTGTACAATAATGTCGTATATATGCAGGTTTGCGGTTGAGCTGTCACCGGCGGTTTGGAAACGCATCCAACCGCGGTCGCCCAGGTTATCGGCGGCGGTAAATACGTGGCGGATAACAAACAAGCCATCTACTTCCTGTGCTACAAAAGCAGACCATGGGCTGTCAGCACCGCCGATTTGCGCCGTGCCGCCCCAAGGAATACGACCCACAAAGGTTACCATGTAATCATGGTTTGCAATGTCCCAACCAATAAGGGTTGTGTCAAGGTCTACTGCGTGCCAGTTTTCGCTGCGGTTAGAGATGCGAATACCCGGGCGACCGGCGGGGCTTTCTACGATATCAAACTCGGGACCGCCGGCGGGGTTAAGGTAAGGGCTTACAAAAACGCCGTCTTGACCAAATGCGTTGCGGTCAATGTTTTGCATAAACGTGTCTAACCGCATCGAGTACGCAATACCCGTTGGGAAGTTGATAAGCTCTACTTCTGCGGGTTCCGGCTCTGGGTCGGGCTCAGGGGTAGGTTCGGGGGAAGGTTCCGGCGTTGGTGCAGGGGTTGGTGCGGGGGTTGGCGTAGGGGTTGGTGCGGGGGTTGGCGTAGGGGTTGGTGCGGGGTCGTCGCTACCGCAAGCGGTTAAAGCGGCTACACCCAAAGCCATAAACGCCATCAAAACTACAACTAACAACTTCTTCATTACAAATTTCTCCTCTCAATTGTCTTACTTATTGTTTTGCTACGGCAACACATTTAATGGTTTTTATCGCCGTGCGTGTAAGATTATAGCAAAAATTTCATAAATGTCTACACTTTTGTTACATTTTCCTAACATTTTCTGCAATTTTCTTGCATTGGGGATAAAATTAGTTGCCGAACAACTGCGTATTAGAGCGCGCAATAATGTCGTCAATAACGGGTTGCGCTTCTTCGGTAACAATGGCGGGAGTATGCTCGCCCGTCCATACACGGAAGGCAAAGTTGTCGCCAAAGTTAATGTTAATAGGAAGCGTTGCCCATTCACGTACACGTTGCCACTCGGTATTGCGGGTGTACAGTGCCATGGTTTCATCTACACTGCGGGGGTGGCGGTGACGTGCAAATTCTTCAATTTTCCAGTCATCAGGTTCGCTGTCGGGTAATGGACGGTACCACAACGACAAGGCATACATAATGTCCGAAACTTCTTGCGCATTAAACACGTGGGGGATTGCCATAAAGTCACCCATTACTTCATTCATATGACCATCCCATGGCGCACTCGGTCCGCGGGGGAAGGCAACAAAGCCCCATTCGTCGGCTAAGTTTTCAAAAATCTCGGTGGCAACATAGCTGGATGCAGCACGCATTGCGCCGCGGCCTTCGGCAAACATGGTTCTAAATGCGTCCCATTCGCCATCTACGTCCATTTCATGCATTGCAAGCATTTCGTCACGTAGTTGGAACATAAATTCCAATGTTTCTTGGAATTCGCGGGTCATCGTTGTGTTAATAAAGCGCCCCGTTACCGGGTCAATGCTTACAGGGGAAGCATTGTTAGAAGGCATTGCACTTTGGAAAAAGTCTTGGTGGAAGGTCGTCAACGGCCAAATGGTGATGTTGCCTTCCGCATCAAACTGTTGTACCGCACGCGCCACCCGCAGGAAGTTATCCCACGTCCAGTTGCCGGCAGCTTGCAAGTCAAACAAATACTCACGGGGGAAGCCCGCCTCTTCAAACAAACGCATGTTAAAGTAAATACCTGCGGTGGCCACCGCACCTTGTGCAAAACCATGGGCATTGCCGTTACGGCGCCCCAGCTCCGTATGACCTGCACGCCATGGCGTACCGCCCGTAAGCTCGGGCGTTAGGTATTCATCGGGCACGGGTGCAAATGCACCGTCGCCTACCAGGCCCAAGAACCACGCAGGCGCAAGCTGCCATACTTGTATTTCACGGCTGCCTGCGGCAAGCATGTCGGGAATCATGTCGCGTACCGTGTCCCAGTTACCCATACGGCGGTAAATTACACGGAAATTGTGCTTCTGTTCAAGATATGCACGTTCTTCCCACGCCATGCGTGTAAGAATGTCTGCACCCGCAAAATCAAAGGTTTCGGTGCAGTGGTTTTGGTGCCACTGCCCAATAACTACTTCAATCCCGCCCAAGTCGCGTGGGGGTGGGGTGGGTTCGGGGGCTTGTGCTTGCTGCCCGCCTCCACCATTACCGGGTGCCGCCGGGGGTGTTGCTGCAGGGGTTGGCGTAGGGTCAGGGGTATCGCTGCCACCACCACAAGCGCTAAAGGTTGCCACAAACGCCATTAACACGAGCGCGGCAAAGATTTTTACAATCTTTTTCATTTCTTTTTCTCCTCCTTCTTATTACTGCTCTTCTTACATTTTTATTCCGCTTTGCCCAACGCTTTCCACAAAGAAACGCTGTGCAAACAGATAAATAATTATAATAGGTGCAATGCCCATTAACACACCCGTAGAAATTATGGCCTCTATCGTTGCCAAGGGCGGGTTAAGCATACCCTCGCCGCCAACGGCGGTCATACGGTAATGGGTGATAAACATATCACCTAAACTGCCCATTTGTAGCGACATCATATTAAAATGCCTTAAAAACATACCCGAATAAAAACCGTCTGTCCACTGCCAAACAAAGGCAAACAGGAAGCACGAGATAATAATCGGCACTGCATCGGGCAGCATAATTTGTATAAAGGTACGCAATTTGCCGCAACCATCCACCCAAGCGGATTCTTCCAGCTCCTTCGGCATATTACGGAAATATTGGCGCAGCATAAAAATATACAAACCATTACGCAAACCCATTGCTGTAGCAGAAAGCACCAAATACCCTTGCAAAGTATCCAGCAAGTTAAGCGGGTCACCCCGTATGAGATTAATCATGCCAAAAACATCAAAAAAGCGGAAGTTTAAAAATAATGCAGAGCGGATAATATGCGGAGGTACAATAATAGTAAGTATTACACAAGCAAACCAAAAACGTTTTAGGGGGAAGTCAAAACGTGCAAAGCCGTATGCAACCAACGTACATGCCGCAATTTGCAACAATGCCACGCCAAACGTTACCCCAAGCGAACGCAAAACCGAACCCCAGTAATCCATCAATTCTACCGCTAAACGATAATTGGCAAATGTCGGATAGCGCGGAATAGCAATAACCGTGCGGTCAAACAAGTCGTCCTGCGACATAATGGAGTTGGAAAATTGGTGCAACAGCGGTTGTAAAATAACAAAGCACAAGCCAAACAACAAAATAACGGTAAATATACCCACAAATACGCGCCCAATATCACGTTTAAATAAGTACCCATCGGTCGCGCGGTTACGCGCCATATACTTCCGCATTCTAGTCATAATAGTACACCAACCTTGAAATAATTAACCCAACAATCGCCAAAATAATTGCAATTACTAAGAAATATATAACGGCAATGGTTGAGCCATAACCAAAATCGCGGAACAAGTTAATTTGCTCGTCAATCATTTCCATTACTTGCCCGTCGGTACGTGACATAAAGTCCACAATGGCGTACACAACTACTACCAAAATCATGGGGCTAATCATGGGGAAGGTAATTTTCCAAAAATTTTCCCAACCCGTTGCGCCTTCAATGCTTGCGGCTTCATAAATGCTGGGGTTAATCGTTTGCAAGCCCGCAAGGAAAATAACGATAGGAATACCGCTCGCCATGGCAATCGCATAAATTTGGTTAATCATTTCCAAAATATATTCAATAAATTCTTCGCCAACGCCTGCGCCAAACTGGTCACTCAAAAGCCTTTCCACCACGCCTGTAATATTTGCACGCATGGCATTTTGCTCTTGTATTTGGTCAGAAACCATGGCAAGCAGGGTATTATTCGTTTCAATGCCCACCATTACGCCGCTGGCAAGGATAACAGGCAGGAAAAATACCGCCCGCACAAAGCCCCGCCCGGGGAATTTGCGGTTCAAAAGAATCGCAACAAACAGGCTAAATATAATAACGGGGATAACCAGCAACGCCATTGCAATTAATTCCTCGGTCATGTATTGCACAAAAAATGGGTCTATACGTATTGCGCGGTTTATGTTTTCAATCCCTATCCAGCGCATAGCAAACTCATTATTCGCAAAATCTAACGACACGGTAGAAAATACCATACGAAACGTCTGGTACAGCGGATACGCCATAAACGCTAAGAAACCCAGCACAAAAGGCGCAATAAACAAATACCCCGATATCGCATTCTTTCTGCGCATGTTAAAAAATCCTTTACCCATGCTTACCCCCTAACCACAACATAACGCCCTGCGGGTATGGTTACGCTACCCTCAGTAAAATCGGCCATGGTGGTATTTACATATACCCGAGTGCCGTCCTCATACACGGTTACCGTTACACCACGGCGGCACAATATTTGATGGTCAACAATAAACTGGTTATATAAATGGCCAAAATTTTGCACATAACTTTGGTATAAATCGTTGGCAACATGCACCCAACGGTCAAACTCGTTGGCAAAATAACGCAGATAGCGGGTAACCTGCAAATCCCGCGTAGGCACATGCTTAAAGCTGAAGAATAACGATGCGCCGCTTTCAATAGAGCGTAATAAGTGCAGGGAATAATCTTCCGCCAAGTTTAACGGCGCACCCGCAAACGGCACAAGTCCATGCAATGCAATTTGGAAAAACGGAACATGCATATCGGTAATGCCAAAACCTTGGTCATCCAGCGGCATTCTCGTAATTACATCTGCGAAAGGCACGGCATACGCAAAACCGTAATTTAACCAAATGCCTGTGCCGCCTTGTTGTAAATCGGCAAGCAGGTCTGTCCGCATATTCATGGAAGCCTCACGCGATACGTGACGGTCTTCGTGGAAGTCGCCCGACAATGCGCTTGCGATACAACGGAACGCCATGTTATTTACGCCAATATCTGCCGCTTCGCCCACAAAATTGCGGATAAGGTTTATCGTTACCTCGGGGCGTGCAATTACAACGGGCGCGGCCAATACACTCCCCGTGCCCAATGGTCCAAAATACGTAGGGCTAAAGCCCGTATGCTCGGCACGTTGGCGGTTGGCTTGGCGTGCCGCATCGCGGGAAGGTCTAAATCCATCAAAGGTGGTAATATCGCGCATAAACATGAAGTCCCCTTCTAAATAGAAGGTATGCCCAAGGCGCTGTATGGTATCGTTCATATTATTAAACGCACGGCGGTTGCCCAACTGCGAAATTAAATTCAAGCCGGAAGGTACGCGATGGTCGATAGAACGGTTATGCGCACCGCGCATTTTAACGTGCAAATTTTCCCAGCCAAAGGCGGTAAGTGTTTCTATCATTTCCGTGGTTTGGTCAAAGGTGGTTAGCGCTGCAGGACGGTCAACAGGAAAGCCCAAAATATGCTGGGGCGATAACGCGCCGCCCAAAATTTCTACCATTGCGTGAACGGGTTCTTGCACACGCTGGCTTAGCCATGGGTAACGCGCTTGCAAAAATTCGCGGTAGGCTTCTGCCATACCCACGTACCCCGCCGTAGGCGTAATCACATAGCGGATAACAATACTTTCCCCGGCGGGAAGTTCCCATTCGTGCATCATAAGTGCCGTATCGGCACGACCGGCTACGTCCAACGTTGCACCGTGTAACATACGGAAAAATGGGAAAACGCGGTTATACGGCGCACGCATTCCCGCAACCTCAGCGCGGATAGATGCGTAGGAAGCGCCTTCTTCAATAATAGCGGCAAAGGTTGCGCCGTTTTTATATATGCCAAATACGGGATAGGGCGAACGGTTATCGCGGATTAGCATGGTACGCATTATCGCTTCGTCCCAGCCGTACATACGGCTTTCGAAGGCATTTTGGTTATAACGCTTGCTGTCAAAGAAAATAACAGAGCCCGAGCCGTCAGGCACAAAGAGATACCCTTCTTCCGTTGCCCGCGCCGCGCCAAAGTAGGGCATTACCGTTAAATTTGTAGGCATAAAACTGGGGTGGTAGGTAATTTCGTCAAAGGGAATGCGTACTATCATTTCGTTATTATGCAATTCAAACCGCATGGTTATGTTAAATGATGCACGGTTAATGGTGGTTTCTACATTAAAGTGGTCTTGGTCGGCGTGCCAATCTTCATACGTATAGCCCGCACCGTAGAAAATTTCTTGCGCCGTTTCCATCAAGTGGTCGGACAAGCCTTCACGCAACACATAAATGGTATGACCATCTTCCAACGTAGGAAACTGCGCGATAAGTGCTGCGCGGTCGTCCCCCGCGCGTAGGGTTGCTAAGCTAATGGGGTGGTATACCGTTAATACTTGCAAACGGTCTAAACGCCCCATTTCTGCGGTAAATGACTCAAGTCGCTCGGCATAAATTGCATTAGGGACGTGGAATATGCGCGGTATATCACCAATGGTAAAGTATACTTCAATGCCGCCGTCTACAATTTCTTGCGTAAAACTTTGGTTACGCACGGCATTTCTGTAGGCGTCGTCTGTCCATGTGCTGGAAGCGCGGTTTTGATATTCCACTAACAATAAACTTTGCATGTAAAAACGTTCAATCATAGAAGAATCGGTATTAATTGCCGCATCGGTAGGGGTGGAGCGCCACTCATTCCCTGTTGCGCGTTCCGTTAACACAATTTCTGCTGTGCGGGTCAAAAATTCCAACCGAAGATACTCATTTTCGATATACACCACATAGGGTGCATCCGCAGCTTGGTGGAAATGCCGCACATACCCCGAGTCCCGCTCACGCGCGGCACACGCAGATAAAAACAGTAAAGCAAATAAGCACAATGCGATATACTTTTTCATATTGACCTCCTTACCCTCGTTGTACACGTAACATGACTTCTTGCCCGATGGAAACAAAGTACGCAACCCCATCACTTACCACCGCAAAAAATATGACGAAAATAAATACCATAATGCCAATGGCAAGAATGGACAATAAACAGGTTAAAACTGCCTTGCCAAAACTATAATCGTGTATTTCCTTCATTGCGCATAGGATAAGCAGGAAGAACCAGCCCGTGCCAATGGCGGATAACATCCAAAAAATCGCGCCTTCGCTATGGGTAATCACATGACTTAACGGGATTTGAATTGCACGGATAATAATTTGTGGCGCAAGTGCGTAGGCGTACCCCATATAAATATCCGAAACGCGCCCCTTGCCATCAAACAACGTAGTTAAGCACCAATTGGCTACCGAGAATAGTAAAATAGGGGCTACAGTCATACCCACCATCCACCATGCGTTAAAGGTTTCCATATTAACGGTGATAAATTGGAAGCTGGTAAGTACAACCCACATAATTTCCACAAGTATTGCGATAACTACCAACGTATGTGCCGCCGCCAAAGAGCCGCGTTTTTCGTGGATTAAATCCCAAAAGCCATCCAACGGGCGGCGCATGGTATACAGGCAAAACTTTAGTGTTCTTAGATATTCTTTAAAATCGAAACTTCTTGTACGGGCTTCGGCTGTCATGATGCGCGTATCTCCCTTCGCACTTTGATTACGGTTTTAACGACGGGGGGCACGATTATTAACACGCCCACAACCAATACAAACATCCAAAAATTTTCTTCCATCCATATCCTACGATAGAAACCAAATGCACGCCCAAAATTTTGCTGGTCGTTACGTAGGCGGAAATAATTCATCGCTTCTCGGTAATAACCACGGCGCAACAACGCACGGGCAATACCAAAATAAGCGTGGCCAAAGTTACCGTTCATACGTAATATTTCTTGCCATTTATAATAGGCTTCTTCATATTGCCCGCGTTGGTACATGGCAAGTGCGTCGTTAATTAAACGGCCAAACTCGGTAAGTTCGAATCGGGTAATTGCACCTGTGCCTGCATCTAGCGCGAATAATGTAAAGCCCATGCTATCCAATGCACTGGGTTGCATGAAGAAACCTTCGCGGTGCCCCGGTCCGCCCCATGCGTATAACATGTTTCCCTGCGAATCATATTTAAACAAACGCCCGCGGTTACTATCAAAGACAACAAATGTATCGTTGGGCAGCCCCGTTGCATCAACCAAGGTGCTTGCACCGGAAATATGCCCGCCCGTACCCCACCATGTATCGCCAACGGGATAGGTAAAGCCGTTGCGTATCATAATGTCTGAACCCATTGCGTTTAAACGGCGCACAGGTTCTACATCTATGCTGGTGGTGGTAACAAGCAGAAAACCCTCTTGGTCTATAGAAACGTTGTTATATTCCACAGGTACAAACAACCAGCCGCGTTCACGTTGTTCGCGGGTGGATAACATGCGCCAAATACGTTCCCATGCACTTACCACTACATCGGGTGCGCCCATATACCCTGCAAAATACCCCGAACGGTCAAACTCCATTAACCCACGGTTTACCCCTGTTGCTTGCACAAAAATACGACCCGAAAAATCTACCGTTACTTTGCGCGGTAAAAAGGCTTGATTATCTTCTAACGCGCTTAATTCCAATTTAGAGCGGTCAATAACGGTGATAACGTTCCAGTCTGCATCGGTATGCAAAATGCGGTTATTAAAGGTGTCGGCTATCCAAATTTCGCCTCGGTTTGCGTCCCAGTCGGATACAAAAATACCGTTGGGGTGGAAAAATGTGGACACTTCGCCATGTAAATTAACGCTGTACACTACATCTACCAAGTCGAATGTGCCGTCGGCATGAAACTCTAATATTACAATGCGGTTATTTTCTGTGTCTGCGAGGTATAGGTAATTTTGAAAAACATTTAAATCCCGTGGGTTACGAAAATGCCCAATGCCCAAATGCTCACCCAAGATAAAATCGGACACATAATACGCATCGGGCGAGGGAACAGGGATGTTCCACTCGTTCATGCTGTATGTGTAAAAATGCGATGTAGTTGCCGCAACAGGCATAACGGAAACAATTGCAAGTAATGCCGCAAGTAAAATGCATACAAATTTTTTCATAAGTTGCGCCCCCTTAAAATTATTCTTTAATGCCCGAATTTGCCATGGTGCTTAAAATATTACTTTGCGCTACGATGAAAAGTATAATAGGCACAATCATCATTACCATAGCCACCGCAGCGCCTACGCCCGCGCGGGCGATATTAGGCGTATGGGGGCTACCCACAATTTGCTGCAACGCAAAGGGCAAAGTTTTTAATTGTTCGGTGTAAATTAAGTTGGCTTGCGGGTTATTCCACAGCCCTTGTACAGAGAAAATCATCGCCGTAAGCATTGCAGGCTTAACCAGCGGCATAACAATACGGGTGTAGATACGCCATTCGCCCGCGCCGTCAATTTTTGCAGATTCGACCAGCGACATAGGTACGGTGTCGATAAATTGTTTTAACAGGAAGAAGCCCATCGGAAATGCAAACGAGGGAATGATAACCGCCCAAAAGGTGTCTATCCAACCCAGCTGCGCAAGAATAAGAAAGTTAGGTATCGCCGTAACAAAGCCGCTGAACATAAGCGTAATAATTACCAGATTAAAAAAGGCTTTACTCCCCGGGAAGGTGTACTTACTTACCGCATACGCACCCATAGAAGCCACCATCAAATGCCCCACCGTACCCACAAAGGTAATAAACACCGTGTTAAACACATAACGGGAAAACGTTACCCACGAGCGCGACATAAGTATAAAAAGGTCGCTCAAATTATTCATAGTGGGGTTAATGACGAATAAACGAGGCGGAAACATGAATAACTCATTCATTGGTTTAAATGCGTGATTAATAGCAAATATTAGCGGGAAGGCGAAAAAAAAGCCAAACACACACAAGAGAAACACAATAAAAATATCCCCGCTTAACGAACGGTTGGGGCGGCGCACATTGCGGTTTACCCGTTTGCGCTTCGCTCTTTGGGTAATTTCCCCTTGCCGAAGGCTGGTTTTTCCCATTACTTTTGTCACGTACCACACGTCCTATCTATACTTCATTTAATAAAAAGCGGTGTAGTTAATTATCACGTACCAATGCGGGAAATAAATTTACCTACTAAAATTTTTGTATAAATCATGGTTACAAACAAAATGGTCGCAATGGCGGAAGCGTAGCCCATTTCAAAACGGATTGCACCGTAGTCTACCAAGTGGTTTACAATCGTGTGTACGGCGTAGTCCGTAGAGGGGAAACCCGCTAAATCCTGCGTTACCTGCCCTACGGCAAAGCTCGCCATAATTGCCATAACGGCGCCAAACATAAGCATCCCTTGCATATTGGGCAAAGTGATAAACCATAATTCCTGCCAGCGGTTTTTAACGCCGTCCATTAACCCTGCTTCGTACAGCGTTTCGTCGATGGTGCTAAGCCCTGCAATAAAGGCGAGGAAGCCCGCGCCAAGGCTCATCCACAGTACAACTACGATGATTACAGGCATCATAAAGTCGGGGTTGGTGAGCCATAATTGCGGTTCTTGAATAATGCCAAAACGGATAAGAATCGCGTTTAAATAACCCATTTCGTCTCCCGTAAAAATAAGCGCCCACACAAGGAATGCCGCACCCGAAATGGTAGGCGCGTAGAAAACTAAAGTAACAAACGCACGTATATAACGCGGCAATTCGTTAATAAACCAAGCGAATAAAAACGCGCATATATACCCAATTGGTCCTGTAATTACCGCAAGAATCAGGGTATTGCGCAAAGCAATAAGAAAAACATCGTCCGCCAAAAACAGGTTTAAATAATTTTGGAAGCCGATAAAACGCGCAGGCTCCAGCACGTTAAAATACGTAAAGCTGAAAAAAATGGAAATACCTACGGGCGCAAGTACAAATGCCCCAAACACCAGCGCAAAGGGAAGCAAAAACAGGTACAACACCTTATGCTTCTTCGCCTCGCTCCAATGGTAGGCGAGCATTCGCATCTTTTTCGCCTTATAACGGCTAAAATTTGTGCCTTCCATGACTATCCCCTATTCCAATCCAAACTCGCGCCGCTTATTAGCAAGCTCGCGGTTAATTACAATGGCAAAGTCCAGCAGGGTTTCACGCGTGTCTACATTGTCGTTTACAACGCGGCGGATGGCGTTAATTAAGTGGCGCTGTACGTAGTAACCGCCGGGTACCTCGGGCGTGCCTAATACCCACGAACGCTGCTCATTTAATATTTGTAATTGCGCGGTATTCCAAGGAAGGCTTTGGAATGCTTCCAAGTTAGCCGTGGGGAAACGCGCTGCCGCACCCATAATTGATTCTAACTCGCGGGCAAAACGTAATTGCGTTTCGAATGAAGTCCACCATGTCATAAATTGCCATGCTTGGTTATGCATGGTGCTTGCGGGTATCATAATTGCGGCGGTACCCCATGCGGGTACGGTATGGTCAATACGCCCGTCGGGGTGTTTGTAGCCGGGCATAAGGGCGAAATTCCAGCGACCGTAAATTTCGGGCGCAAATACGCTTAACGTATTAAACAGCTGGAAGTCTGCGATGCCGATGGGCATTTCGCCACTGCGGAAACGGTTGGCAAAGTTAAAGAACTCGGGCGAACCAAAGTGCGTAAAGAAACGGGTAAATGCTTCAAACGCGGCTACGGCTTCTTCGTTATCTAAAATCGTGCGGGACAAGTCTTCGTTATACAAAAAGCCGCCGCGCTGGTAGAGCTGGGTCAAAAAGCCTGTGATATCGGGGTTCATTGGGTCGCCTACGGGGGGAATGCCTACCGCCATATTGTTACGCTGGAGGGTGGGCATCATTGCAAGCACATCGCTCCACGTTTGGGGTATGTCTAAGCCCAGTTCATCTAAAATATCGTGGCGGTAGAACATTAAATTAAAGTGCTGCGTTTCGGGCAACGCGTAATATCCGCCTTGGAAATGCACAGGTACCCATGCGCTTTCATGGAAACGGGGGTACACCTCTTCCCAAAAACCCGGGAATTGCGTTAGGTCAACGGCGGCGTTGCGGAAAGCATAGTTTGCAGGGTCTTGTAAGGGCATACTCAGCACTACGTCCGGACCAATACCCGCAACTACGGCGGGTAATACCGCGGAATGCGCCACAAGGCGCAAATTAACGCCAATGCGCGAATCGGGGGTAAAGGAGTCGTCTATCATGGCGTTTACAATGGTGGCTTGGTCGCGCCCTGTGGTTATCCATACGGTGAGTACGTCGTCGCCTTCGTGTACGTCGCCCAAGCTGTCAAAATCCATGGTAAAGCTGGCGATAAAACCGCGCACCTCGTGTGCTACGCGTGTGAAAAACGTTTCACGCACTACGGGCAGGGTTGCATTTGTACCGCTAATTACAAAATAGTCGATATCAAGCTGCCCCTCGGTTAAAAAGCGCGCCGAGTCTGCAAACGAGGAAATATTTTGGCGGAAGTTAGTCAACTGCACGGGGATACGGTCCGGGCGCATATAAAACAGGTCTAACTGGCGCACCAATGTTGTGATAATGCCCGTGTGCTCATTACGCTCGCCAAAGAATTCGGTCAATTCGTGATGTAGTGTGTATAAGATGCCTACCTCGTAATAAATCATTTCCATTACGTGGGGCAGACGGTATTCGATGCGGTAGTCGCGCATATTGTCGGGATTTGGTCCCGTAAGCACGAGGATATCGCGGTAGACAATATTCAAGCGGTTTACACTTGCAAGCAATTTATCAATAATTTCGCCTAAATCGCCCAATGTCACAGCCATACGGATAGTGTTTGTACCCGCTTGCAGGGGGAACAGCAGGTCATTGCCCTGTGCGTCTTGTAAAGTGAGCATTTCCCAGCTGTTGTTAAAGCGGAAGGGAATTGCGGCAACTTCTGCAAAGGGCATTTCGCCGTTAATGTACAGGGAACGGCTGCTTACAAACCCACGGTTATAATTTTGCCGTGCGGAAAGGGAAATACGGTACAAGCCGTCGGCGGGAACGTTAAATTCCCATTCAATCCATTGTCCGGCAATGCGCCAAGGCTGACCGCCAATCATGTTTAAGGTAATCAGCGAAGCGCTGGGCGGGTCGGTTATACCGCTGGAAGAGTCAAACAACGGGAATAAACTGGGTGACGAACGCACGGTCGAATCCTCGCCCTGCACAATTAACGAAAAATCGCTGGTTACAGTGGGCAAGGTATTCTGCGCCATAAATTGCGCAAACGTGGGCGTTGGAGTAATTGCGGATACGGTCATGCTACGCATTACCAGCGGTTCGTTAATGCCGACCAGCGTAATGGTATTTACACCTTCATTTAGTAAGAAGCGGTAGGGTTCGCTAAAAAAGCCCAAACGGTCGATTAAAAAGGACTGCTCCCAGCGGGGGCGTTCAACTTGCGGGGGGCGGATTTGATTACCGCGGTTATCCACACGCACGCCAATATCGCCGGAACCCCAAACACGGCTAAACGTTACCAGCTCTGCCCCTGCGAAGGGCACTTCCCCATTAATCAGCACCTTGCGGGCAATGTCTATGCCGCGTGCCGCAACGGGGAAGTATTCGATATGTATATTATACAAACCCCGTTCGGGTACAGTTACGGTAAAGGTGACATCGGAAATTTCTTCCGTGCGCAGTACGCGGGCTTCGCCCTCAAAATCGTTATAAATGGAAAAGCCTTCGCCCGTTGGGTTAAAGATATCAACAATAATGTCTTCACTGCCAAAACGCGTATAGGTATGATAGCGCAAAAATGCAGCATAACTGCCTTCCACGGGTGTGATGGTGGTCGCAACGGGAGAACCGTCGCGGCTTCGCAAATTTAAATCGTCGGAGCGCAACGTCATAAACGCAACAAAACCCGCAGCAATTAAAAACATCACCAATAGTCTTGGCCAAATTTCAATAATTTTTCCTACCACGCTAATCGCCCCTATACTGCAAAAATCTTACAAATCTACTTGCTTGCCGTTATTTACCATACGCATTGCACGTTGAAAATTTTGCACTTCCAACGGGTCAATGTGCGTGATGTTAAAGACCGAATCGCCGTTTTTAAACACAATTTCCAACCATGAACGCTTTAATTTTTTGTACACGTAAAACAAGACCAACGTTATCACAAAGCTAATTAAAAAGAATAACCACTGCGTTCCCGTTGAGTCGAAGCGTACCCATGCATTAAAGGTGGTAACGGCTAAATAAATAGCCACTATCGTTGCAACCAATGCGATGCACAATAACCACAAGGGCTTGGTGTGTACCACTTTTGCAAAGTCGTACTCCGTCATGGCAAATGATTCCTCTTTGGTGATTTTTGTGTGCTTTTTCCCTGTGCCGTTATAGTAACCGCCCTTGCAATACAGCTTTTTATCGCTTAGCACGGCAAAGCCTGCTGTGGTTTTTTCTTTATTCGAAAACCCCTCGGCAGTTTTACTGCCCAGCGTGTAAATGTGTTTTTCCTGTGCGCCGCCCCCAAGGAGCGGAATGATATTTTTCCCTTTTTTCATTGGCTACACCTCTTTTTATGTAAAAGTAACCCCCGCACAGTGCATATGATGTTTAATAAATCCTATGCACTGTGCCGAGGGCAAATTTAATTACATTTTAATTAATCTCTGGGTACCCAGTCTACATCGCCGTATACAGCAATCCATGCGGCGCGGCGGGCGTCAATGATTTGCTGTCCGCCCATGGCAAGGTATCCGCGCATACCTTCGTCAAATACTGCATCAAAGTCTGCAATTGGGGCTACTACGGCACGGTTTAGCACAGCGCGTGCCTCGGCATTTAAGCCGGGGCTACCGAAGTCTAACTGCGCTTGCGGCGTTGGAACAACGGCACGTGCGGGTCTAAACAGGTAGTTCACGTTCATTTGACGAGATGCAAGCACGCGCTCCGGTTCAATACCCGGGAAGCCCAACGCAAGGGATGCGGCTTCTTGCGCAGGATTACCAAATACTACGCTATGCCCCATGATAAAGAGTAAGTCGTAGTTACGTGCGATAGAGAACGTCCATAAATCGTCTTCGATATCGTCGTTATGGATTGTCATAAATGCACCGTCGGGAGTTCTGGTATGGGTTATACCTTCCGGTCCAAACATCATAAATTGGCGGGTTGAAGGACGTGCAAGCCAATCCAAGTACAATAACGATGCCGCTACGTTGTTGTTGGTGACGGGGAAGAAAATGTGGCGGTCGGTATTTTGTGCTACAAATTGGCGGCGGTTGCCCGCGTCGTTGGGGAAGGGTTGAATGGCAATCCAGTTGGCTTCTTCCCCTACGTTGTCTTGCATGTGAAGGGTCAAACCATCTGCCGCGCGGAAGGGTAAGTCCCAACCTGCGCTAAATGAGCCAACAAAACCAAGGCGGATAATATCATTACCACGGGGGTCGCCGCCTGTGTGTAAAGAAAAGTCACGCCATAATAAATCGTTGTTAAACCAACGGTTTAATACGCGGATACCTTCTTTAATATTGGGTTGGGTAAAGCGGCGGTCATCAAAACCGTAAACAAACCAGTCGCGGTCGGTAATGCCATCGGGGATAAAAGGTGTGAAGATGAGGTCACCCGTCCAGCCCACGTCCTCGGTTAGGCGGAAGGGTACCATTTGGTCCGCATCTGCGCCTAAGAGCAGCTCCGCATTGTCGCGGAAGGCTTCTAACATACGCTCAAATTCATCTAACGTAGTGGGGGGGGCAATGCCCAAGGTGTTTAACCAGTCTTCGCGCACGAAGGTGGTGTTACGCAGGTCGGCATCGGGGTGGGGACCTGTTAATGCCCAGTTTTGCCCCGTGTCGTGGTTCAAGTTCCACGTAAGCATTTCCATGCCGTACAGTTCGTACAGGTTGGGGATAAAGTCCATATATTCTGCAAGGATGGGGGACATATCGCGTACGCCGCCCATGTCTGCAAAGTTGTCGATGGTTGCCATGCTAAAGGTGTAGGAAACATCTGGTGCGTTGTTTGCCGCAAGTAATGCCGCAAGGGTTTGCTCCTCGGGTGGCTCCCAACGGGGAATTTCTACGAGGGTTACGGCTACGTTATGCACGCGAAGCATTTCGTCCCGAATCCACTGTCCCCAGTTGCTGGCGGAAATGCTTGGGCTACGCTCGTGCGCAGGGCGGTTCCATGCCGCTACGGTAAGGGGCTGCGTGTTAATGAAGCGCAATACCTCTTCGCCGTCTACGGTGGCAATTTCCAATCCGTGGCGATGAAGGCGCGGGTCACCGTCAATAATTTCTGCGGGCGGGGGGGTTGGGGTTGCTTCTACGCCTACAGGCGGGCGGGGGGT
>WQRX01000059.1 GCA_009786535.1 Defluviitaleaceae bacterium
AATCGTCGCTGGTTCACATTGGGCATCTTTTCTCGCCTTGTTAATGCCTGTGCTTCTTCTCGCAAAATTACGCTTCATGAGCTAATTGGATAGTCATTATTCCAAATGTACAACATTATGTGAATCCCGATGTAGATACCCGTGCAATCAACTCAAGCATGTCGCAATACACACAACTAAGGCTAGACATTTTCCCATCCGAAGAAGCACAAGTTGATTATGTTATGCAAGTTGAAGATGCAGAGGTAAGCACCAATGCGGCAATAACACAAGAAGATATTGAAGAGGCGCTGCTGCATTGGAATGGCGATGAAGAAAGTCGGGTGCGTATATATGCACTTCTTACCGACTTTGTAAAGGCGCGAAGCATCGAAGCTGCACAAACACTACGACATGAATATGCAGCAGGGCGCGTAGAAGCACCGCTTCAATATTCCGTCGAGGGGCTTCATATAAGCAAACCCGGCGCAAATCAGGTTATTATACATTCATGGGAAAATGTTCAAAAGGATTTATTAAATCTTATCGCAAATGGCAGTTTCATAGTTGAAAAAGAATCATCCATAAACAACGATGCCAGAGATGAATCAAAAGGGGAATCCTTATGGAGACAATATCAATCGTTGTCTGCAAAAGCAGAAAATGCAATTCTATTCTTACAATCTGGCGATTATTACGTAGTGCTAGGCAACCATGCGACTGTTGTATCTAAAGAGCTTGGTCTGTCTATACTACCGCTCGTACGCGTACCGGGAATAACGGGAATAAGTTTGCCGATTCATACCGGCAGTGAATACATTAATAAGCTGGTAAGTAATGGACATCATGTGGCTATTGCAGAATTAATCAACGAACAAACACAAGAAATAGAAACAACACGAATTATTGTGCCAGAAGAAATGTCGGAAGTGTCTCACAATGAGACACTTGAGATTAATGAAACAAACAATGAAATCGCAAAAGAAATAAATTCAGAAGGAAGCCCCCCACCTGTATTTTTTGTTGATTGGCAGAACGCACAGCATGATTTTGACTTGACGCTGTACAAAGACAATGATGTTATCGGCTTTGATAAAGACGGTGTTAAATATACTGTTAGGAGTATGGATAACCTCGCATACGTTACGACCTCTACGGGTGTAACCTCATGGGGACAGATTTTAAGTGACGCCGATATTCCCCAAAATATATTGATGCAAATGAATGATTATAAAGAAAATAAAATATCGGGCGACGATGTACAGAATAATTATTTAAACATGTTAAGTGCGTTTAAAATCGAAGCAAGTAACGACGTACTGCAACAATCGCCTGCAAGCAACTTCCAAATTACTGACCCCCATTTGGGTGAGGGCGGACCTAAAACAAAATATGCGTATAATGTAGAGGCGATACGTTTAATAAAAATATTAGAAGAAGCAAATAGACCTGCAACAAAAGATGAGCAAAAAATTCTATCCCGTTATGTAGGGTGGGGTGGCATTCAAGAAGTCTTTGATGAAAACAAATCCGCATGGGCAAAAGAATACCAAGAACTACGTGACCTTCTGACCGAGAGTGAATACAACGCAGCAAGAAGCTCTACGATAAATGCCCATTACACAAGCCCAACCGTTATCGAAGCAATGTATGACGCACTACACCGGCTGGGCGTAGAGGGTGGTAACATCCTCGAACCGAGTTGTGGTACAGGTAATTTTATAGGGTTGATGCCCGAACGCATGAAAGCTGCAAAAATGCACGGCATTGAATTAGACGAAATAACAGGGCGTATAGCACAAAAACTATATCCCGACGCGACGATATTAAATACGGGGTATGAACGCACCTCGTTACCGGATAATTTTTTCGATGTAGCTATTGGAAACGTTCCCTTTGGTGGGTATGGCGTAAGCGACAAGAAATATGACCGGCATAAATTTATGATTCACGATTATTTCTTCGCAAAATCACTCGACCAAATTCGCCCGGGTGGAATTGTTGCGTTTATCACTTCCAAGGGAACACTCGATAAGGCAAATCCAAAAGTAAGAAAGTATATTGCAGAGCGTGCCGAATTATTGGGTGCCATCCGCTTGCCAAACAATGCTTTCTTAAAAAACGCAGGTACACAAGTAACGTCCGACATTATATTTTTACAAAAACGTGAAGCCATGAGCGTCGAAGAACCTAGCTGGGTACATTTAGATAAAACAGCAGATGGTATACCCATTAATAGATATTTTACAGAGAACCCACATATGGTACTGGGTAAAATGTCTGTAGAAGATGGCAATCGCATGTATGGAAGTGAAACAAGCGCAAGCTGTATGCCCATAGAGGGGGCAGAGTTGAAAAAACAATTGCAGGAAGCAATAATTCACATAAACGGACGAATCACCGAACCTGTACGCGAAAATGAAAAAGAAAGTGATAAAGCTGACATTCTCCCCGCAGACCCATCGGTAAAGAATTTCGGTTATACGCTTATCAACGACGAAGTGTATCTTCGTGAAAATTCATTTATGTATAAACCCGATAAATCAAACGTATCCAAAGAACGAATCAAAGGGATGATAGATTTAAGGGATACGGTACGCACGCTCATTGATATGCAATTAGGCGTTGCGTCCGAAGATGAATTACAGGCACAGCGACAAGTTTTAAATGAAAAATACGATACATTTACAAAAAAATATGGATTATTAAATGAAGCGGTTAATGCCCGTGCATTTAATCCCGATACATCATATTTTTTACTCGCATCGCTGGAAGTAATAGACGAAAACGGCAAACTCGAACGCAAATCAGATATGTTTACCAAACGAACCATCAACCAAAAAAAGGAAATTACAGCGGTTGACACATCTGCCGATGCGCTCGCAGTGTCTATAAGCGAAAAAGGGACTGTTGACCTTGAATTTATGGAGCGATTGGTTGGCAAGTCGCGTGAAATCATCCTTGAAGAATTGCAAGGCATAGTATTTTTAAATGTTGGCGCAACAGGCAATCAAGATAAAACGTATGTAACCGCCGACGAATACCTCTCAGGTAATGTACGCAAGAAACTCGAATATGCACAGGCCGCACATAAAGTAATGTCCGCGGCAGGTAATGATTCGTTGGCGGTAAATATCGCAGCACTTGAAGCCGTGCAACCGCCAATATTAGACGCTACAGAAATAGGCGTACGACTAGGTGCATCATGGGTTGACCGAGAAATATATGAAAAATTCATGCATGAACTTTTGCAACCTAACGATTGGCAAAAAAAGTACCGCTCACTTTCATACTCCGAGGCTACGGGTGAATGGTATATAAACGGGAAGCGCAGTGTATATCACAATGAAGTGAATGCGACCATTACCTACGGAACATCAAGGGCGAATGCTTACACGTTACTGGAACACAGCTTAAACAACCGCAACATAACGGTAAAAGATAGAGATGACGACGGGAGATATCATTTAAATAAAAAAGAAACGATTCTTGCCCGACAAAAACAAGATGCTATAAAAGAGGCGTTTAAGGAATGGGTATATAAAGACCCCGACCGCAGGCAAATGCTTGTAGCGAAGTATAATGAGTTATTTAACTCCACAAGAGTGCGGCAATACGATGGCAGCCATATTCTGTTTAGTGAATCATCACCGGAAATTCAACTGCGCAAACATCAAAAGAATGCCATAGCCCGTATCATGTATGGCGGCAACACCTTACTGGCACATGAGGTAGGTGCGGGCAAAACATTTGAAATGATAGGCGCTGTCATGGAAAGCAAAAAGATAGGGTTATGCAGTAAGGCGATGATGGCTGTCCCAAATCATCTAACCGAAGATATTGCATCAGAATTTATGCGCTTATACCCAACCGCCAATATTCTCGTTGCTACGAAGAAAGATTTTGAAACAAAAAATCGAAAAACATTTTGTGCGCGTATTGCCACCGGAGATTATGACTGCGTTATTATAGGGCATTCTCAGTTTGAAAAAATCCCCCTATCAGTCGAACGACAAGCGCAAATGATTGACGAACAATTAGCGGAAATTACCAAAGCAGTAAGAGCGTATAAAGACGCAAAAGCCGAACGATTCACGATAAAACAAATGGAAACAATGGAGAAGCGTTTAAAGCTTAAACTAGAAAAACTCTACGACGCAACAAAAAAGGATGATGTTGTTACATTTGAAGAACTCGGTATCGATAGACTGCTGGTTGACGAAGCACACAATTATAAAAACCTCCCAATAATTACAAAAATGCGAGGGATATCGGGAATTACAACCACAGAAGTCAAAAAAGCAAGCGATATGTTTATGAAAATCCGTTATATGGATGAAAAAACTGATGGAAAGGGCGTTATATTTGCAACAGGAACACCCATAAGCAATAGCATGGCAGAAATGTATACCATGCAAAAGTATTTACAATATAATACTCTACGCGAAAAAGGCATGTTGCACTTTGACAATTGGGCAAGCAACTTCGGGGAAGTGGTAAATGCGGTAGAATTATCATCGGATAGCAAAAATTACAAAGCCAAGCTCCGCTTTTCCAAGTTTCAAAACCTACCGGAGCTTATGACTATCTTCGGAGAGGTAGCCGACATTAAAACGGCAGACATGCTGGACTTACCGCGCCCCATAGCGCACTTCCACACAGTAGTAGCAGAACCGACAGAAATACAAAAGAAAATGGTAGAAGCACTCTCAGAACGCGCAACGCTTATTCAAAATAGGGCGGTATCGCTGAGTGAAGATAATATGCTTAAAATTACCATGGATGGCAGGAAAATTGGCATCGACCAACGAATGGTTGACCCTAACCTGCCCGATGACCCAAGTAGCAAGGTTAACCAATGCATGGAGAACGTATATAAAATATGGGATGAATCAAAAGCCAACCGACTAACACAAATTATTTTTTCCGATTATTCAACACCAAATAAAGATGGACGCTTCAATGTATACACGGATATCCGCGACAAGTTGCTAAAGAAAGGAATACCAAAAGAAGAAATTGCATTTATTCACGATTATGATACTGAAATAAAGAAAAAAGACCTTTTCAAGGCGATGCGCACCGGTAAGGTGCGTATTTTATTTGGCTCGACGCCAAAGTGCGGTACGGGTACAAATATTCAAGATAAGCTAATAGCGTGCCACGACCTTGATTGTCCATGGAAACCAGCAGATTTAGAACAACGAGCTGGGCGTATTCTACGGCAGGGCAATCAAAATCCCGAAGTCGATATCTACAGGTACGTAACAAAGGGTACATTTGACAGCTACCTTTTTCAAACAGTGGAACGCAAGCAAAAATTTATTGGCCAGGTTATGACAGGCAAGTCGCCTAGCCGAGTATGTGATGATGTAGATGGAAGTGCATTAAGTTACGCAGAAATTAAAGCTCTATGCGCGGGAAATCCCCTCATCGCGGAAAAAATGTCCTTAGATAATGATATTACACGGTTGAAGTTGCTTAAATCCGACCATAGGAGCAAACAATATCATCTTGAGGATATTGTATTAAATACTCAACCAATCGAGCAATCAAGGCAATCAATAAATGGTTATAAAGCTGACCTTGAACGCTTGAATGCACATGGTAAAAGCACACACCATTGGGATGACAATGCAGGTGCAAACCCCATGATTATAAACGGTCTTGCATACACCACTCGTAAAGAAGCGGGAGAAGCGCTGATAACCGCGAGCCGAAAAACAGCCACTCAAGTATCGCTGACGAAAATAGGTGAATATCATGGATTTGAATTATATGCTCACTACAGCGTTCACGATTCGGCATATGCATTAACAGCAAAAGGTGCAATGTCATATTCCGTTGTGTTAGGTGGTGATTCGACAGGCAACGTAATACGCATTGATAATGCACTTGAAAAAATAGAAGTGAAATTAAATGAACAGGAATTACTACTTGAACGAACAATTAAAAATATTGAGGATGCTAAAAATGAGTTAGGCAAACCGTTTATTTATGAAGCCGAATTAAATGAAAAACTACAACGGTTAGCAGAAGTGGATGCACTGCTCAACATTGGTGACGATAAAGGCGAGGATGTTATTGGGTTAGATATTGAAGAAGATGATATTTCCGAATCCACCGGCGAAGAAATTGAATCAACTATAGATGAACAAGGTGCGCAACAAGCCGAAGCGTCTCAATATGAGACACAAGAACCAACTTCGGCGCATAAACCGGTCGAAATAAATGCACCACAACCAAGAAAAGGAGGGCGGTAATAAAGATGCCTAGAAAAAACCGTCCCTTATCTGCCCATGCCACATTTACCCAAAACGAATATGCTGAATTTGAAAAAAATATGGAAGCCGCACTTGTTAGCAACCGCTCAGAGTACCTGCGCAATATGGCATTATATGGAAAGACGGTCACCTATGACACAACCGAGCTGCGCGAAATAGCGAGGCTGATGGCAACCATTTCCAACAATGTAAATCAGGTGGCGCACCGTGCCAATGAAAATCGCAGCATATACGCAAAAGACGTAGAAACATTACACATGTCGGTTGCCGACGCGCTCGAACAGGTAAGAAAAGCGATGAAAATTGTCGCAAGAATGAATGATGATGGCTAAGCGTTTCATTATGAACACACCCATGCATAAAGCGTGGGGTACATAGAAAAAAAAGCGAAAGTGAAGCTGCAAACATTAAACGTGCAGATATTAAACGATAAATGAGAACATGGTGTGCCATTTAAAAAGCATGATATAATCCAAATCATCCATAACTTCAATGATTGATAAATTACAGCGGTTGACACATATGCGCAACCGCTGTATAATTATAATACATTATTTTGACAAGGAGGCATGGATATGCAGAAAAAACCGCTAAAAATCGTGGACGCTCGTGGACTTGCCGAGAAGATTCGCGCCATCCGTAACACCGATGAAGAAGTATCGTTCGCCGCATGTTATGAACTTGATGAAGACGGCGCGGTGCTTGAAAGCAATACAGGCGATTGGTGGGGGGCAAAATTTATGGGAGCTTTCAACGGTTCTTATTTATTAATTGGCG
The DNA here is from genome assembly GCA_009786535.1 of Defluviitaleaceae bacterium. GTDB lineage: Bacteria > Bacillota > Clostridia > Lachnospirales > WQUN01 > WQRX01. The sequence goes on from WQRX01000059.1 coordinate 7,041, forward strand.
CTTTCGGCGGCGGAGATTGGTATACGTTCGACGACAGCTCCGACATAACCGATGATTCACTTCAATTCGCCATACAAGAATTGTTTAAGCGGATTGCCACCAAAGAAGTCTGCGTAAGGGAAGGTCGAATAGAACCAACCCCATGTAATGCCCCCCTTATCCAAACCCAAGAGACCCTTACCGCAACCCAAGCGCTACTTGAGATTCAGCTTGCCCGTGAAAATATTGTTGAGGTCGTCAATTCACGTTTCGACAATATTATTGCTCGCTTGAAGGTACCCGATGTTGCTTCGAACCTTGCAGATAAAAACAAAGCTGTACATGGCAGTTATGCAATCCCAATAGCGTTTAACCCCGCAATATTTAATAACAGAAAGCCTGTAGCTGTACTTTTCAATGATGAACGTATATATGCTAAATCGTGGCGTGATGTTTTACATGCTATTTTAACTCGTTGTTGCCAAGACCCTATTTATTGTGAGCGATTGATGGATTTGAAGGGTAAAGCAGTTGGGAAGTCCAGAATACTTCTTTCCGATAATCCGGATGAAGTCGTGAAACCAATGATGATTGTTGAAGGTTTGCATGTAGACGTTCATCAAGGCGCGTCAGCTTTGATGGGTATGCTGGTTAATAAATTGCTTAAGACTATTGGTTTTGATTATTCCAATTTATTCATCGAAGTGCGATAGAAGCGTTGAAACAGAAAACGCCCCGAGACAGCGATTCAATGATTCGGGGCTTTTTTTGTCGCTTAGTGTTTCCTTGGTTGGGGTGAGTACCCCTAGCAGTAAAGGTGACACTCCACGCATTGATGACGCGAACACACCCTCCAAATTGGCAATATGGACAGAACGTTAAATCCTATCTGTGACGAACGCCATTCGGCTACGCCACCACAGCGTGGACACTCCTTGCTTTCTAAGTCTCCGGAGCGGCGGATTATCCACCATTGAATCATCTCTGCCATAACTACTCCTTAATAAACTTATGTTTGTTCTTCTTCACGCTGCCGGCGGCGCTCACGGCTTTGTGCATTACGCAAAGCACACTTTTCACGGTACCCGGGTTCATTTTCCAAACGATACTTATGCTTAGCCCTTCGCTGCGCTTTTACTTCTTCATGCTTTGCCCGATATTTTGGGTCTTCGCTGTTGCGCAGATTATTACCATACTTCCGCGAAGCCCTGATGTAAACATCACGAAATTTGGGGTCGTTATCGTAACGCGCCTTGCGCTGCGCCGCCAATTCTTCTTTTAGCGATTCCTTGCGCATTTTGCGCTGCAAGGCGATACGCTCTTTATTTTCACTGTAGTACTTCTTTAGGTATTCGTTTTTTTCATCGCTATTTTTCCCTTTACTCATGTTAACCGCCTTTATTCACCATTAGCTTTGATTAGCCCTGCGATGTGAAAAGTAATATTGCAAGGCTTCTTCAATCACATCACCGACTTCTTTCTCGTCATTATAGTCTTTAAAGTATTTATTGTATATATCACCCTTAAGTTTAATTTTGCGGGGCTTGATTTCTGCAATGCTTTCATCTTCCACCAACTTTCCGTAAGCATTGCTTAAAATGGACGTAATGGTCATCATAGAAGGTTCACCTTGTTCGATGCAATGCGTGCGCAATACATTGATATGCTTAACTGTGACAGGAATAGCATAGTGTTCATCTGTTAAGGGTGAAACTTGGGTCATGGCAATATAAAGGGTGTTTTGAACGCTTGGAGTAAGAAAGGTTGCCTCATATGCTGCAAGAAATGGCATGAATCCTTTATCGAGGCAAGTTATTAACCCCTTGTTTAAAGTGTTTATGCGAACATAGCGAGCAACGGTAGCCCTTGAAAGTCCGTACGCTTCAGCCACCTTAGTATCCGTACGAACGCCTTTATCAATGGCAGCAGGTACATCTTGTGTAGTCGGTTCGTTCAATTCATCTTTAATTTCTTTGCGTTTACGCGATGAAAATAAACGGTCAAAACAAGTGGCAATAACAAGCGCTTTTTCCGAATGCTTCATATCTGAGAAAGAGCGCTGCATAAGATTTGTTTCCACTACATACGCTTCCGCAACTTCATCGGGAACATTTTCATAAATAATCGCAGGAATTTCCGCCAAGCCGGCAAGCTTCGCCGCTTCAGTACGATTATGTCCTGCTAAAATTTCCAGAATACTACCGTTCCCGCCGGGAGAAACGACGCGGCGCACAATTATTGGTGTGATAACACCATTTTTTACGATGCTTTCCACCATATCGTCTAAGCGTTCACCGCTATATAATGTGAAAGGATGCGATTGGAAGCCATTTTCTACATTGCCGGAACCGCGATAATGAATCAGCTCGTCCAACATTACACTTACCACGTTCTTCGCGTTTTCGTCAAACTTGAACATATCATCAATACTCTTTAATTTTGGCTTTACAAGCGTTCTCGTTCTCGCCATGGGAATACCTCCTGTTAAAAATGATTATTTTTTAGCCGTCCATATACCTAACAATTCATTAGCAAATGAACGGTATGCTTGTGCCGCTTTTCCATTGCGGTCAAATTCGATTAAACTCTTACATGAGTAGTTCGCTTCGCCTACTTTGGTTGAAGCAGGAATAAGGGTGTTAAAAATAGTTACCTTATCCCCATACATCTCTTTTATCATATCATAGGTTTCGCGGAAAAGTCGGGTGCGGTCGTCGCATAGCGTCATCAGTATGCCTGCTATTTTTATATTCGTGTTTAGCTTACGCTTCACCTTAAAAATCGTTTGCAACAATTCCGTTAGCCCGGTTATTGACCACACCTGCGGCGATGCGGGAATAATGACCTCATCACAGGCGGTTAATGCGTTTATGGTTAATAAGCCGAGGCATGGGTTCGTGTCGATGATGATTATGTCGTACTTCGTCCGCAGCGGTGACAGCAGCTCTGCAAGCGTTCTTTCCCCGCCAAGCTCATCACGCAGATTTAACTCACACACCGCCAGCTCCATATTACAGGGCAGCAAATCAACAATGCCTTTATCCCCGAAGGAAGAAACACGGTGAATATATGATTCATAACTGTCGGTCTGTTCTCCATCCTCTGCTACGGCATACATTAGATGATGCAAGGATTTAGGTAGCGTGTCGGCATCTTCGATGCCGCATCCCGTTGTAAGATTTCCCTGCGGGTCTAAATCGACCAACAAAACCCGACGCCCTTCATTTGCTAATGCAGCGCCCAAATTTGTTGCAGTAGTGGTCTTGCCTACCCCACCCTTTTGGTTGCTAATTGCAATAATTTTGCAATTTTTCATTCCAGTCACTCCTCTCGTGATTTCTCAATTTGCCACTGTAAATGGTTTCTTAAACTCTGCTATGAGTTGTGCTGTTTCTGCCACATGTTTCATGGTAAGATTTTTTTCAAGCTCAAGCAGGGCTTTTTCATGTGCCAATTCCGACCCGGTCTTTGATTGTTTCACGGCTTCCAATTCAAGCTTTAATCGAGTGTTTTCCGCTTGTACCGCCTCGATATTAATATCAGCCAGTTCTTGCTCCAAATCAGTAATTCTGCTTTGCAACAACTCCCGTGTTTTCGCAAAGGATTCTTCCTGCTGCGCAAGGACTTCAACCTGCTTTTCCTTGGCAGTTAATAAACTGTCCCCGGTGCCGGTAAGAACACTTATCAATCGAAGCGACAGCTCTTGTACCGCTTGAATTGCAGGTGCAAGTTCAGAAACACTTGCAGATATTTTTTCAGCCTTGGCAAGTGAGGATAAATGTCGCTGAAGTTCGTCCATACTTCCAAAGCCGTATTCGCGCTGGAGTTCCAGCAGTTCAGTTCTCGTTTCATCTTTTACCTTAATAGTAGGGTCTGCCATTATGATTCCTCCTTAAATTTGCGAGCATACCTTAAATGCCTTTTAAGCATGAGGTATACCAGTATACGCAGTATACCTCATGCTTGTATTTATTTCAATTGCGCCCGTTTCCCTTAGTTCAAAATATTCACAATCGTCTGGCGCTTCGTAAAGGCATTGTGCATCTTCCGGTACAGCCGGGTTATCGCATTCATACCCGGCAGGCATATAAACAACCCCGGCACCATGTGGCACAGCATCAAAGCCACCGCCTATACCATGTTTGCACAATGGGCAGACCCAAAGGGCTGTCGCTCTGCGATTATTCAATTTTTAAGCCCTTGTTAAATATCTCTTCATAAGACATGTCCCTTGCGCATTTGATTCGCACAACCGGATGGGGGTTGTCCACAAAATAATGCTTCCGCGCCGGATTCCAAACTGCTCCGATAGAGCGCAGAAAACGCTTTTCGTCTGATGTCAGCTTTCTATGTTTGTTTTCGCTCCAATACCGTTTGCTGATGATTAACCTGCTTCCGTGGTCACCGATATTTAAGCACGCGTGTGTTCCCAGTCTTTTCATCTTCATATACCTCCTAGCTTTTAGCGTAGCCGGGGTTGTGACCGGCTTCCCGCATTACCAGCCCCAAAGGGCTGTCACTCTGCGATTAACGCAATACTTCGATGGCATCAACGATTCCGCGCCGCTGTGCTTCAAAGAAGATTAAATTAGATAGTGACCTAAGCCATGGCGGTTGTTTTATGGGTGGGATAGCATCGCTGTGCCGTGAAACTTCTAAATAATCGACCGCTAGTTTTTCATTAGTGACGCCGCCAACCACACCTGCGTAAAAGTTCGCGGTTTCTAAAGTTAACGCTTCCATATCAATGGGCTGCGTTCTTGCAAGCCCCACCAAGTCAAAGTTTGCCATTTGAATCACCCCTTCTGCTTTGATAAATTAAAATTCAATCATTTTTGTTTGACGGTAAGCTGTAAACAATCGTTTTACGGTTACACTTTCGGGCTTGTCAAATCCACTTTGTAAAAGTGTATTTTCGTTCATCTGTGTTGTGTAGTGCAATAGTAGCGTTTTGCGCATTTGAATATTACTGCACTCGTAAGCGATTATACTTCCTGTTTTTTGCGGCTCGTTGTACCACTCACTGCCCGCCTCCGTTTTGATAAACGCCGCGTACATTGCCCGCCTCATTTGATTGCTTTGCTTCTTCGTCATTGTTATTCATCCTCTCCTCTAGATTTTGCCCTGCGCATATAAGCCGCTCATGTGGTTGTAGTATTTGCACCATGCCCGCGCTACTTGTATGCCTGCCTCTAAGATACATTATACAAGCATCGCCCTTATGTGTCAACCTTTTTTCTGCAATATAAAAAAATATTTATGGTGGATTTTGGACTTTGCTTTTCATAAGATTCTTTCTGTGGAGCCATATGTAAAAGGTTTATGGTTTGCTATGCAAAGCAAAAAAAGGCAAAATGAAAAATGTGTTGACATAAATATTCAACTATGCTAGCATCCTCTGGAGAATAAACGAGGACGGAACGGACAGCCGTCGCCATTCGGAGTAACCCTTGGTCAGGGACCGAAGTAGGAGATGTGGGAACAGGTCGCCCCACCTTATTCTCTAGGTTGAACTCACAACCCCTGTGCATTTATGTACAGGGGTTTAATATTTGTGTATATTCATAATGCCGAAAAGCAACGGGCTGGGCTGGCACCATACACATGCAACGAGGAAAGGATGCGATTATTCATGGCTGCTACATGGATAAAACCTATACATATACACCGCAATGGTTCGGACGCAGGCGTTGGCGACGCGGTTGAATATGTAACCGATTATGCAAAGACAAAAGATGGTGCATTGGTTACTGCGTACAATTGTACAGTTACGCAAACTGCAAAAGACTTTGAGGTAGTAAGACATGAATATCAATGTATGACAAATAAAAAGCAAGATGAAAATGAAATCTTGGCATATCACGTGCGCCAAGCATTTAAGCCGGGGGAAATTGACCCCGAAGCTGCCAACAAGCTCGGGCATTTATTGGCAATGGAATTAACAAAAGGAAAGCATCAATATATAGTAGCAACGCATACCGACAAAGAACACATCCATAACCATATAATTATTAACGCATATGAATACGAAGCCCGTAATAAATTTCGAAATCCAATTCGTTCATACAAGCATTTAAGAAAAATATCAGATAAGATATGTGATGAGCATAATTTATCTGTTATTGAGAACCCTGCGCTATCAAAATCGCGTGCAGAAGAATATTTATATAGAAGTGCAAGACCCGAATCGAAGCGGTCTATACTAATGAATGACATAGATGAAATAATATTAAATGATAACCCCAAAACAATTAATGAAATATGTCAACGATTAAAAGAACGAAGCTACTCCATAAAACACCGTGGAAAAAACATTTCAGTTAAACCAAATAACGGCGAACATTATATTCGGCTTACAGAAAAGACACTAAAGGGTTATGGTTTAGAATCGTTGCAAGCAAAGATAGATGCAAGGAATAATGAGCGTCAAATAAAAGATGAGCAACAAAATAAAAATGAAGATATAAAAATACACAAAGATAGACTTGCATTCAGTGCGGCAAAAAAATATAACGACAATGAATATTTACGTGCTAAGTTTAAATTAATTATTGATATTGAAAACTGTTTTGAAGCACAATTATCCGAAGGATATAAGAAGTGGGTGCAAATATATAATTTACAACAAGCTGCCGAAATGCTCATTTTCTTACAGAACAATAATTTAACCAACATGGGAGCATTACGAAAAGCGGTTAATGAAGAAGAAAGTAAAGTTGCTGATGTACAAACCAAAATAACAACCATTGGAAAAAAGTTAAAAGAAATATCTACACTTCAAAGGTATATTGGCGCATACAAAAAGACGAGCGCAGTATATTCTCAGTACCTTCGCTCTAAACGCAACAGAGATTTCTATAGTAAAAATGAAAAAGAAATTAACGCTTGCGAAGAAGCAAAAAAATATTTCGACAGCCTAGGCTTAGAAGAGATACCCGATTATAATGACTTGAAAAAAGAATATGCACAGCTTCTCAAGGAAGTAAAAGAAATGAAGAATCAAAATTATCAGAGCAACAATAAAATACGCGATATTAAAAAAGCGCTTGGTAATGCAACAATATTATTAAATATTGAACCCGAAGTGAACGATGCTACGGAACACAAAACAAAAACCGAAAATGAAATGTCAACGCCACATGAAAAATGAAAAAGGTGAGAAACGATAAATTAAAATGACAAAAATACCGCAAGGACGAGCGGTATTTTTTTGTGAAATAAAATATGGAAATGAAATGGAAAAGGTCCGGGAGAATTTAATATTAATAATTTTCTTCGGTAAAAAGAAAAAATAAAGTTGACAACATAAAGGCGGTTAATTACATAAAAATAAGTTATGATATTCTTTTGCTTCTTCTCCTCTTTTTTATGGAGCATCATTTCCATTCGCTTGCGAATGGTGCAGACGAAAACAAAGTTGAGGCTTTAAAAATAACGCATTCCAAATTAGGGGCTTGGGGTTTCCCCAACAAGCACGCAACGGGTATCACCCTTGCCTTGCTTGCGCACTAAAGATGAAAACAGTCTAAAAAAGGCATGAATAAAGCATTGAATGCCCCAAATAGCTGGATGCAGGGATTTAAAATGCCATAATATGGATAATGTTTGACAAAATTAGGACAAAGTATATAATTGGTACGATAAAACCATGTGCTTCGCGTCCGTTTAAATAATGCTCCACAAAGAAAAGGGAGAAGAAGCGCAACACGTTCAATTGAAAAAATGCCATGTTCATTGACAAATACCAACAGCATACTTTACGAGATGTCGCAGCCAACGTAAGAAGCAGAACGAAAGGATAATGCCTTTCGCTATCGCGCCCTAACAACTTCGCAAACGATTGGAAATGTTGGTCATTAAAAATCGTGGACGAGTAAAAACTCCATTCCAAATGTTCGAGCGTTAAATGCGTCGCAAGCTATTGGGGTGTCTGTGGGAACCACAGAGTGCGAGTTATATCCTGAAGGATTGCAACGGAAGGACTAATTGGCAAACGAGCAACAAGCAAAAGCGCGTTGCGTTTACGGTTTTGAAATACCGCAATGGTGCAACACGCTTTACTTGCACTTTGCAACGGTGAATATGGCAAGACATATACGCAATAAAGTTTTACATAGTGTCGCCCTTGAGGGGGTCAGTACGTTGTCCGTTTTGCGCCAGAGCCGGGTCTTTGCAATAGCCGCGGGGTAAACGTGCGGGAGTCGGTCATGTGCCTCTTGACTTGCGCGTAGTATACACCACGGGTTTTGACATTTCCT
>WQRX01000060.1 GCA_009786535.1 Defluviitaleaceae bacterium
GGTATGACGAGATATTGCAGTCCAAATTTCTCCTGTTGATGCAGATATATACGGAGGCGTGGTTATGACGCTTCCGCTTCGTGCCGCAGACATAATCCACCAATCCCGCTCCTGCGAAACGAACCAATAAGGAGGCTCCCAAAATCCGCTGTCATAAAATCCGCCATCTGCCTTAGTTATCCAAAGGGCTTGTATAAAATCATACCGGTTGAAATAATGAACAACAACATCTTGATAATGGCTTCTGTTCACAAGCGGCAAAGTCTCGGACAGATTGGCTATAATTTGCACTGCCTCTTCAAACCACGCATCCATATGCTGGGCGTGATTCATCCGGTCACGGTAGGCACTTTCCAATATACTCTCATGCACAATATTTCGCACAAGCGTGTTAATAAAAACAAAGCCAAATATCAAACCCAGGGTGGTAAAGAGCAACATCCCCAATAATAGCTTGTGGGATAGGCTCAATTGTTTAGGTTTTTTCATAATTTAATGCGGATGCAGTAGCCGAAACTCTGCCGCCCATTGTTGGTTGCGTAGTGCTTCCAAGGCGGTTTCGCTTACCAGCAAGTTGTGCTGTGCGGTGGCTACATCGAAGCGGGTAATTTGCCCCATTTCGTGGCGGGTGTAGGCGACTTCCAATTCTTTTTGTGCGGTTTCAACCCCTTGCAACGCAAGGGCAACTTGCTCGATATGCTGTACAAGGTTTGTATAGGCGGCGCGGAAGTTGTTTTCGGCAATGCGGAGTTCGGCTTCCGTCCCATTACGCAAGCGGGAACGGATAAACCGCTCAATATTTGCGGGTGTGCCCGTGAGGGTGCGTGTCCATGAGAGTTGCGTATTCTGGCGCAGGGGAAGCCCAAGCAATTGGTTAAACCCACGGTGTAGGGTAAGGAAATGAGCTTGTGCGTTTTCTGCTTCCGCTTGTTGCTGGGTAACGCGCTGTTGTGCCGCTTGTAGCGCATCTGTGCTAATAAGCCCAAAATTGTAACGGATATACGCATGGCGCAGGCTTTCTTCATCCAGCGCAAGGCGGGACAATGCAACGGTAATCTGTAATGCGGCATTTTCCAGCCCTACTATGGCGTCGCGCAGTGTGCGTTCGTTAATGGCGCGGGCTTCTTCCGTTTCGGCGTTGGTGTATCCGTTAAGGATTGCGCGCGCGCGGCTATACGTAAGCGTTACCACACGCGTTGTGCTTGCGTATACCGTCGTTCCCGCAAGCAATAAAGCAACGACGATGAGTATACATAGGGTTATACATTTTTTCATAAACGCACCCACTTTCCTGTGATTAATAATACCAGTGCTGTTATCGCGCCCACTATCCATGCTCCATTTGCGAGCATATTTAACTGACGCAGTTGTAATTTTGCGTAGGTTAAATACCCCGCTGGCGGCAACGCGCCTATATTGGTAAAATCGGCAAAAGCAGACGAATCGGTGAGCGCGGGGTTGGGCATCCATTGTAAAATATCGTTTACCCCAAATAGGAAAAACGCGCCTACGCCCACGCCAACTAATAAAATGCCCGCCCATTCCCATTTTTTTGCCTTCAGGGCACCCGCAAGGTTGCACAGCAAAATGACCAGTACAGCAAACCAAAGCAAGTAAAATAATATCCGATTGCGCATATGTATGCTTTCTACATAGCGGTTTATATCGACCCGCGCATAATCAGATACGTTGCGCAAGAGATGCATTCGCAACAGATTTTCAACGTCCACAACGGCGTTGAGCGGGTTAAAATCATAGGCGCGTAAATACAGTGCCGTAATTTGTGCGCTTGCGGGTGCGTGGTGGCGCGACATCCATGCCATATAGGATGCATCGCGCCCTTGGCGTATTACGCCGCTTACGGTGTAATACCGCCCCTCCGCTTCCACGGGCAAGCCCGCTACATTAAAACTGCCAAACAACCGCCACGCCAAGGCACAGCCCAGTACAATTGTGTCTGCCTCGTCTTGGGAAAGCCAGTAATTCCCTGTAACAAAATCGGCAAAAAACATAGAAAAATAATCCGAAGTCGTAAACATTACCGTGGCGGTGACTTGCTGCCCCGTGGCGGATAGCGTGCGGCTTCCCCGTATTTCGGGGGCGAAGGTGTAGTGGGAGAACGCGTCCCGCGCATTCTCAAAATCGGCTTGCGAGAAAAACAGATGGCTCTCGTGTAGCATGGGCGCGATGTAAATTACATCCCGCGCAAATAATAAACCCGCCGCACGGTGGGCATACAAGCCTGTGAGCAATGCCGCGCTTAGCAACAGGGCATTTACCAGTAAAAATAGTTTTTTCTTGTACGTCATGCTACCGTGTTCCCACAAATTCATGGGTGCCCACCAAGCGCACTTGCGTACCCGCCTGTACAGGCATGTCGGAATTGATGACCACCCCACCCGTTGGCAATTCCATCCCATGCAAGCCGATAACGGCTACACGGTGGTTATCCCGGGCGGCGGTTTGCACCCGTGCCATACGCACGATGTGATGATACCCAAAACGGCGCGGCGCGGCTTCAATATAGTATACATAGTAGGATATGGAATCCTGCCGCAACGCGCTAATGGGTATGAGCGCGTTCGCAGGTGTGGTGCGCCCAAGCACGGTAATACGGGCAAATTCCCCACCCAGCAACGCGCCCACGTTTTGCGTAGGGGGAATGGTAATAAACACCGTATTGCGCCCCCCTTGGGGAACGATGCGGCTTACCGTACCGCGCAAGGTATCCGCACCTATGGCTATGTTGGCATCCAACCCGATGTGAATAAAAGTCGCCGAACGGGGGAAGCTGGCTTCTACTTCGAAGTGATTATCGCGGATTACGGCGGTAAGAATAGGCGCACCTTCGCTAACCAACGCGCCAATTTCTACTGTGGCGGCGGAAATTAAACGATTGCCCGCCGCCCGTACTTCGGTAATGCCGCCGGCTTCGATTTGTTCCATCAGCAATTCGATGCGTGCACCCGTACGTTCAAGGTCAAGCTGTAACCCGCGCATTTGGAAGCCGAGTTGCTGGATTTGGTTTTGCTGGTTGTGGATTTGCGTTTGGCGGTTGCGTAAGGTTGCGGCGGCGGTATCTTCATAATTGCGCAAAGCGGCTTCGTAGCTGGCGATGGCTTGCAAGCGGCGTTCGTAAATGCCGCGCCGCGCTTCCATAAGGCGCGCAAGTTCCTGCTCGCGTTGGATAAGTTGCTGGCGGGGCACTACGCCCTCGGCATACAAAACTTCCAACTGCTGTATTTCACGGCGCAAAGCGTCCATTTCCCGTTCGTTGGCTTCCAGTTGCAGTTCGTGTTCCAGCAAATGCAAAGTGGGTGCGGTTGCGGCGGTCACGGGTTCGTTAATGATTGTATTCAATTGCTGTGTGGCGGCAATACGTTCATTATCCACACGCTCTATGTTTAGTTCAATAACGCTCAGGTCGTGCAACGCGGCGGTAAGATTATCGTTTAACACACGCATGTCGGTGGAAATGGAGAACAATATATTTGCGGCATTTACCGTGTCCCCAACGCGCACCATATCTGTAATGCGCCCGCTAATGGGCGCGAATATACGCTCGGTATTTGCGGGTTGTACCGTGCCCGACGCGGTACCCTCGGGCGCGATAATCCCGCCTTGGATAAACGCAACACTGACCCGTGGCGCACGCATATCCATTAAGGTTTGCGAGAAAAACGTAAGCCCCGCAAGCAACGCGATAAATGTTATCGTGATTATTTTTAGGATTCTTTCATACGCCATAATATCCTCCTATCTCAAGCCCGACAGGCGCATCCCCGCCACCAAATGCTCCTGCCCCCACAAAAATACAATGAGCGCGGGTAGCATATAAAAAAACGAAGCCGCAAACACAATTTCAAACGAGCCGATACGCGATAATTGTACGCTAAGGGGCATCATCGCGGGGTTGGTGATAAAAACAATGGCTTGGTCAACCACGTTCCAATAATCCACGAAGGTAAGCATCGCCAATGCCGCAACGGCGGGCTTTATTAACGGAAGCACGATGGAAACCAGCATACGCAAATTACCTGCGCCGTCTATGGTTGCCGCTTCCAAGCATTCTGTGGGAAAGGTTTTCATAAACTGGCGCAGTAAAAATACACCAAAGGGGCTAAATATCGCGGGCAAAATAACGGCAAGCACGCTTTCTTGTATGCCCAAATACCCCGCCATGACAAACTGCGGCACCAGCATTACCGGCAAAGGCATAAGCATAATTACGAGGTAGATAAAAAATAATTTCTCCTTATGCCGCCATGTAGAAACTTCAAACGCATACGCCGCGGGCAGGGAAATCACAAGGGTACCCACCACGGCAGGTACGGTAATGATTATCGAATTCCACAACGCCGTAAGGTACGAAGGGTCGAAAAGCAAGCTCAAATACTGCCCGAGTGTTACCCACGGCGGTATTAGTGCCATGCGCACAAAGTGGATATTGTCCCATACATCTAAGCGGTAAAAATAATTAGATGGGGTTAGCGTCATCGCGTAGCGGTTTTGTATTTCAAACCCTGTCATAAACGAGTTGGTAAAGGTGATTATAATGGGCATGGCGAATAGTAAGGCAAAGAAGCCTATGATGACAATGGAAATGCCCCCGCGCACGCGCCGTATCATATGTAGGTCTGCCTTTGCTGTAGGCGATATAAAATAAAGACCAAAACCAGCACAAAGCCAAAAACAAACACGGACGCAGAGGCCATGCGCTGGTAATTTAACATCGCAAACTGGTTATTTAAGAAGTGCTGTAATAAATAAATGGAAGGGTTGGGGTGCGTACCCGTAAGCAAATATATTTCGCGGAATACTTTAAACGAGTTGACCACCGACAAAATAAATACCAGCAAAAACGTAGGCGCAAGGTATACCAACGTAATGGAGAAAAATTGCCGCCACTTGCCCGCCCCTTCAATAGAAGCAACCTCGTAGTATTCTCTGGGGATAAAATCCAGCCCTGCTTGGAACAAAATGATATTAAACCCTATATTTTTCCAAATAAAAATCCCAACCACGAAGTACATGGCAAAATCGGAATTTAACCACCCGCCCGTGGGCAACCATTCCGTACCCAGCCACGCTTCGGGGATATACGTAAGCAATAACCGGTTTAGCATCCCATTAAACGCAATAAAATGCCGCCAAAAAAATACTACCGAACCCGAAGGAATGACCAACGGCATTAAGAAAAACACCATCAATACCCGCCGCACCCCTACCCGCATGGGTTTTAAACACAGCGCGAGGGTAAGCGCGAGCAACATATTCAACGGAATACTTACGCCCATAAATACCAGCGTATTACGCACCGCAAGTTCAAAGGCTTGGTTATTCCACGTATCTATAAAATTTCCCAGTCCCACAAACTGCCGCGATACGGCATTGTCTATCAACGAAAAATACACCGATATACCAAACGGCACAATAAAAAATACCGCAAGCCCCAATAAGCTAGGCAACAGGAAGAATATCGCACCGCGTTTATACATATTTCACTGCTCCATCAACCACAATTGCAATGCACTCTCTAGCCGCAATACAAATTCCTCAACGGATAGCACACCGTAGAGAAATAATGCTAAATTACTTTCAAATACCGTGCTTTGTACGCTACCATAAAGGGTGGACATGGGCATGTCATTGTAAAGTGCTAACCGGCGAATTGCATTTTCTACAATGGCGTTCATTGTATCATCGTTGCGCAAATCAATATCTGCTTGCAAAAATGAATGCCCGTAACCGCGTGTGTAATTGATGGATTGCGTAATATGCGGTTCAAAGTATCGTCTTTTTATGGGTGTGGAAACGGAATATTGGCCCCAAAAAATGGATGTGCCGCCCACCTGCACGCCAAATGGAAGATGCCCCTGGGGAAAAGTAAACGCCGTTATTAAATGTTGCGTAAATTCCCATGCGAGGGTGCTGTCCCCCACTGCGGGGAAGTTTAAAATTGCCCATGTTGCGGAGCTTAAATGCGCTATGTCTAAAATTAATTTGCCTTGATTATCAGCAAGGGGTATTCCGTGGGCAAAATGCTGTAATTCGTCTATAAAAGCCAGCGCGGGGTTTAACGATGAAGATTGAACCGTAAAAACATGGGTGGAAGATACATCCCGCAATATATCATTACCCATAATTGGCACACTTGAAAACATGGACATAATCCGCCCATTACGGTTGAGGGTGTATAAATCATGCAAAAATGCGATGAAGCTATCTTCCGTAACGTTTATTTGATGATTCTCCAAATCAATGTAGCCACCGATATACGAGCGAAACAATAACGAAGGCGAATGGATTAGAAAATTTCCTTCCGCGAAAAACAGGTGCGAAAATTCGCTTCCATGTTCGTGCATTAAATCATTGTATAGGCGCATCATTTCGCGTAGCGTTATATTTTCTTTGTTGGTAAAACGTTCAATAAAATAGCTTGGCAGGTTTTCGTTGATAAATACATACACAAACCCAAAATTCAAGGGAAACGAATAAAGCCCGCCGCGATATTCCAAGGCTTGTAGCGGTTGATGAAAAAAATCTTCAAGTTGTGTATTGGGGTTTTGTGCGATAAGGGTGTAAACGTCAGTCATTAACCCCGACCGCGCATAAAATGACGCGGGTATATGATTTTGAAAAAATAAGTCATACCCTTCCCCCGCCATCAGCATGGTATGCAACCGCCCTGTGGCGTTAAATAAATCCTCTGCGTTGCTTGCATTATAAGTAGTAAGTGCCAATTGCAAAATGTAATTTCTCTCTGGGAATAATAAATCCCACTCGGCTTGTAATGCCGCCGCCGCTTGATGCAATGGCGGTACAAAACATTCCCGCGCCATTATAGAAAGGGTGCGTACCGTGGATACAGCTTCCTCCGTTGGCGACACAGGGCGTATTTGGATAGGTTCGTTGACGGTTATATTTTCCGCTTCATTACTATTGTACTGCGGTGCGCTACCACAGGACGCGAGCAATAAAACAGTGAGTATAAATAAACAAACCGTGGTTACGCGATGCATCACTCATCCTCCTTGCTATTTACAACAATCCCTAATTCCTCATGAAAATTATGCAGTGTTGAAAATTTATATAGCCTATCGAGCGTTGCGCGCTTTTTTCTTGCGGCTTTACAATAACCATTTACATATTGGTTAAACAATTTTTCAATTTTGGGCATATTATTTAATATATTTTTCATTTGGCTGGATGCAACATTGACATGTTGGGGTGCTTCAATATACGTTTTGTCATTTACAATTAATGCTTTGCGAAAATCCAACCCCGCAAACGGTTTGGTTGAACTAGGCACGGCATAACCAATATTGCCCATACGTATATCCACATGCTTGCGTAGCGGAATGTAGAATGAATTTCCATTTATTTCTATGTTTATGTATAAATAGAAACGTGTCGATTGTTTTTCAAGATTATTCACGTCAAGCATTTCAACAAATTTTTGCCGCTCGCTAAAGTATGCCTTACTGATAAAAACAAATCCGCCCACTATTCACTCCTTGTTATGAAAAAGGACATCAGATACTAATCCATTGGATTGGTATTGCATGATGTCCTTTGAAATTTACATTATTCGGTTTTTTATTAGACAGGTATACCGACAAACCCCTCCACTATTTTCGGTTTTTTGTTAGACAGGTTTACCGACAAATCCCTCTACCATACTGGTGTTATTTTAACACCTATTAATAGTATATGCAAGCAGGGGGATTTTACTCAATTTTTCACTGCTCCATTAACCACAACTGCACCCTATCTTGTATGCGTTGGGCGGTTGCTTGTGCGGTGGCGATGCCATCTAGGAAGTGCTGTACATCTTCCTCTATTTGGCTTCCTATCATGACAAAATCGGGGGGGATAACCACGGGCTGGTGTATGAATTGGCGCATACGCTCTATTGCGTTGTTGGTGGCGTTTACCACATCGTCGGGTACGCCAATGAATGGCTGGTGGTCGTATTGTAAATAACGGTTAATAGCCCCGCGCATTTGGGCTTCAAAGAGGTCTTGTTGTATGGGGATTGCCATGGTACTTTGCCCCCATACAGGCATTCCCCATTGGTTGGTTGCGGCATTGCCGCTAGGGTTAATAAAGGCATCCAAGAGGTGCTGGGTAAATTCCCACGCCAGCGTACCGTTACCCGCAGTGGGGAAAAGGACCGGCCCCCATACGGGACTTCCCCACTGCCCGCCGTCATTAAAGATACGAAGCCGCCCATATTCATCACTTACGGGTATGCTGTGGGCAAAAATGGGGTTTACAGGGGTAAATAGCATATGGGCGGGCAATAAATTGCGGTGCGTAAGTTGGAATACATAACTACCCGCCATTCGTCGCAAAAAATCGGTGGTGTACACATTTGTGCTATACCCCGATATCCATGAACCAAATTCAAGTCCGCCTTCAAAGGTGGTGCGGAAGTTTTCTAAAAATTGAGCAAATCGACCATCGGTAAAATTGGCGGTTCGGTTATCAAAGTCTACAAAGCTGCCCAGCACATGGGGCAGTGCTACCCCGGGGTGACCAATACGGGATTGGTGGCCAATTTGCAAGTGCCCAAACTCCGCTTCATACCCTGCGCGCAAGTCGGCGTAAATTGCCATCATTTGCCCCATGCTAACGCGGTCGTATTGGGCAAAACGGTTAATGAAGTGTTGTGGCAACCCTGTGTTAATACCTGCCCATTCAAAACCAAAGCTAAGGGGGAAGGCATATAACCCGCCATTAATTTCATAGGCGTATAATACATTGGTGAAAAAATCTTCCCGCTGGGTATTTGGGCAAGCGTCTATAAATTGGTAAATATCGTGCAAAAAGCCCGACTGCGCAAAGGTGCGGTAGGGCATAAAAAAGTCTAAAAACATAAGGTCATNCCCCTGCCCTGCCATAAGCATGGTTTGCACACGGGCTTGTGTTGTTTGCCAGTCATCAATGTCATGGGTAGTAAGTTGCACTACAAAGGCGTAGGGTTTATCGAGTTGCGACCATGCACGGTTCATTTCCGCTTCTGCTCGGCGAATGATATGGCGGAAGTCACGGTAGGCGAGCACACGTAATGTAACCGTGGGCAATTCCTCGCGTTCGGCTTGTACGCGCATTTCTTCCAGCAATTCCGCGTCGGCTTCTATCGTATGGGGCTGTAATAAGTAATGCGCGATATTGGCTTGTATAATTTGCGTGGCCTGTTCCGTGGTAATTTCTTCAAGTATTTGCTGGTTAAAGGGTTCGGAAAGCAGTTCGATGGGCAATAACTGGCGGGTTAGGTGCGTAAACACAGGCTGGCTTGCGATATCCTTTAACTGCGGGCGTATCGTATGGACGAGGGAATCCACCATGCCCGCATTCCCTTGCCCCGCAAAAGGCAACGTGTGCGGCTCGGTGAGGGCGTTGCGTAATGCGCGTTCTATTTGCTCGTCGAATAAATCGCGCCGTATTGGGGTAGCGAGGGACATATCCCCGCGCCAGGTATCGCTCCGCGCTTCGGTTAAATGCCGCAAAAATGCGAAGGCCAGCGCGCCGTCTGCCGTCGCGCTTACGCCGAACATTGAATCAATTCCGCTGGTTTGTATCACCAGTGCGCCACATTCCGCCGCGAGGGGGATATAGTGCAAAAATAGCGGATTATTTTGTGGCAAAAATGCGTTAATGGGGTCTAGGTTGGTTTGAATATTGTCAAATACAAAACGCTGGTGCATTTCTTGCGTAAGCACACTGCCACGCGGGTTGGTGAACATGTCCGATTCCCAAAAAACGCCGTGGCGGTTATTTTCAATAAATGCGGTGCTTAGGGTTTGCATGTGCTGGGTAAACGAGGGCGTTATCGCGCTTAGGGTACGGGCGTTCCAATCAATGATGGGGTGTAGCATATCGCGCAAGGTCATGACTACGGGCGCGTTATGCATTACGGCAAGGTGCGCAAATTCGGGGTGGGCCTCCTGCAAGTCAAGATAAAACTGCGCAATTTGCGTAAGGGATATTGCTTCATACGCCGCAAACCGCGTTATAAAATCGGCGGGCAAATCCACATTTACCCCTATATAATTGTGCGTAAACGCCAGCGGGAAGGTGTATAACCGCCCGTTAAGTGCCAAGGCTTCCAACACATGCATAAAATAGTCATCTTGTTGCGTGTGTGTACAGGTATTAATGAGTGAGAAAATATCTGCCATATGCCCGTGCAAAATCAACGGAAGCAGTGGATGCATATGGGTAAGCGTAAATACATCGTACCCCTGCCCCGCCGCGATACGCGTCTGCAAAGAAGCTAGATGGTCGTCCATATCATCCCACTGGTAAATGGTGATGTTTGCATAAAAGCCGATGCCCTGCGCGTTTAACTCCGCTTCCATCCGCCGCGCCGCATCGTTTATGATATACGAATCCATCGCTTGTGCGGCAATGTGCAAGGTGCGCTGTGTGGCAAATTGCACAGGTGTAGTCAACTGCGCCCCTGTGACGTGGTTGGTTGCGCCGTTTTCGTTCTCATTCTCATCGTCCGAACCACCGCGCCCACAGGCGTTGAGCGTGATTGTTAATAAAATAAGTACAAAAACGAAAATAACATTTTCATATCGAGATGAGTTCATCATTCACCGTCCATTTCTTGAAATGCCATGACTTGCCCCTTGTTGTTGTAACAAAATTTATAGGGAAATGCTCGTTTCATGGCTTCGTCCGAAAGTTCTTCTTTTGCTTCCATGATGTTCCGCTTGCGAGATAAGGAAAACTCCCAATTATTGGTGACATTTGCGCCAAGCAAAATATGGTCGTGAAGCTCGCCTTCAAACGGTACGGCTAAGGCAACGACATTTTCCAACGTATGCCCGCCAATGTTTATTTTATCCAGAATACATATATTGGCTTCGCCTTTATAACCGCCTACGCTTGTCAGTATCGTTTGTTTTAGCATTTTACCATACTTGGGAACAAGAAATTTGTGGATGATGGTATTAAAAGCCCCAGTATCAACCAATACATTGACAGGCGCACCAAATTGAGCGCGTTTTATATCCCAAAGCCTTGCCTCAAAAACATAACGGCAAGGTCTTTTATTGTTCAGTTTAGCCGAGAAGCTCGACATGAAGGTTTCCTCCCCGCTCCCTGCACCCGTAGTATATTTTGGCATTGGCATCGTATTCATCAATCGCAATGCTTGATAATACCGAATAGCCCTGTTCCCCATTCTCTGCTGTCGCAACAAGATAGCCGCCATCCCATGAGTTGTCCAAGCCTATAAGGCTAACAAGCACCCACAGTCCTGTGAATCCTTGGTCTATTTCTTCTTCTGTTATAAACCTTGTGCCGTCGTATCTAGTAATATCCATTATTAGCCTCCGTTCTACAAACTACATTGCATTTGAAATATGACATTTCCTTACCCTTGTCGAAATCAATCAGCATATAACAATTCCTCCATATGCTCACGGAGTTCGTAAGCGGTAGTGCCTGATATCGCGCCTTCTAGGGGGCACACTAGTTTAACATGAAACATTGCGTTATGCAAAATGTATCGCGTTATAAGAGTGGCCGAATAAAATGGGAACGGGCCGGATATTAGGTTGAGCCCTTCTCAGTGATTGGCGAAAGCCAATCAATACCCGAGTGAGGACGTATGGTGTTATAAAAGCACTCGATGTACTGGAAGATGATGTTTTGCGCATGTTGTCGTGAATGGAAGCAGTGAAGATGCGTACATTCACATTTTAAGCATGAAAAGAAGTTTTCTGCAACAGCGTTGTCATAAGGGTCATGCTAATTAAACAATATTTTCCACATCAAGCCCACGCCCGATATAGGTTTTATTTCCTTTCACTGCTATATTGCCTTGGGTCGAAGGGCGAATTTCTCTTTCGTGTACATGTGCCAGGTTATAAGCTGTTGATTGCGTTGCGTTGATATTTGCAAATGTAATGGGCAAGCTTATTGATTGGTAAACGCTTCTGCTTGACAGGAGATTAAAATAAAGACAGGGCAATGCGGTTGTGTATCCTGAATTACCGCATTTTGCAATGCTTTGCCCCTGCTTAACTTTATCCCCGACTTTGACTGTAATGCTGTTGAACATAAGATTTCCTACACAGCTATATTCGTTTTTACTGTGTTTGATAATGATGTGGTTGCCCACGATATCCCATGTGCCTGCATAATTAATAAATTCATCTTCCTTATTTTCAAAGAAATCCGAATGTTTATTACATACTTTTACAACCACGCCATCGGCAACAGCCAGTACATCTTTCCCGTAACAGAGATTATTTTCTATCGTAGGATTGTCTGCTTTATAATTATTGCCATTGTCATCAAGCATTACAAAATAATAGGTGAATCGGTCGCTCGGTTCGTCCCAATCCATAGACAATTCTTTGGTAGTGCCGCCCGACCACACACACCACTTGCCTGTAAAGGGGAGGATGTAGTCGCTTTTACAGGTGTAATTCTCCTTATCAGGTAAACTAATGCCGCGTTTAATCCGTACCCAATTTTTAAGCTTTGCCCAATTAGAAGGGACGAAGTGCAGATTCAAAACAATGATTAACACCACCGTGATAATCCAACTCAAGAAATTGACCCCGAAAAGGCGCGGAAAATCAAAAAAATTGTTCAAAATTAGGGTTAAAATGAACACACCGAATGCCAACTTATGGTTGCTATTTCTTACCCAACGTCTTAATTTTGCCATGGAAAATACCTTCCGATAGATACCTTAAGAGAAAAAAGGCATCAATATAATTTCGTAAAACCAATCAAAGAACGTTCTTGCCTTCTTTGAGTAAATACATGCGCCTACAGTTCCACTAATAACTAAAACAATCCCTGGAATAATTGCGAACCAATTAATAGCCGTTCCGTCAATGCGCAAAATTGTAAGCCCTAGTACAATAGTAATAACACCAACGATAAAAACGGAAATAAACACTATGGTCTTTAACATGTTTTAACACTCGCTTTCTTAAAATATATGTGATTGTATAAAAGTTACAGCATCATTTATGCGTATTTTATAAATACTCGGGCTTGTATAATGCGGTTTTCAATATTTCAAAATATCGTTTTGCTTCGATTAACAATTCATCCGGCGATAATGTTTCTCTATATTGCGTCATGCAGGAGATAGCCACCCATGAGGTAAGGTTCATAATAGTGGGGCGGTCGTATTCGTCACGGAATTTGTCCCAATTTACGTGGACAAAGACAATATCTTCGCTCATTGTTTTATGTTCATCGTGGATTTGCATAAGGGAAGGGAGAGCTTTTGTTTTAATCATCTCGCTTACCAAACGCATAAATTCAAACATGCCCGGATGTTTTTTTATAAGTTGAAATTGTGCATGGACAACCCCTGTCATGGTTTCAAAAAAATCTGCTGTACCTTCTTGGAATAGGGCAACTGCGGCACTGCGGGTGTGCCGCACTAAATATAAAAATAAATTTTCCTTGGTGCCAAAATAGTGGAAAACAGCCGCCTTTGATATACCTGCCGCTTTTGCAATATCGGATATGGAAGTTTTTTCATATCCGTATTGCCCAAAAAGCGATATACCCGCGCTCAAAATTGATTGCTTTTTTTCTTCAGGCAAATTTTCAAATGTTTTTGCATCCATAAAATCCCCCTTGCTACCCGTTATATTTTGCGACACGAACCGAGTCGGTCAAATCAATTGTAACACGTTTAAACCGAATCGGTCAAGAGCAAATTTTTCATATCATACCCCATAACCGCCGCCGCAATTATAGGAGCGGCGGCGTTTAAAGAATGGCAGGGGTGAAGTTCTTGCCATTTTTAGGATTGAGTTTTTGGACAGGTTACGTTATACTTTTTAAAGGAACTATGTAACATGAACGGACAGAACGGAAATACCATATGCATGAAATAGAAGTTAAGCAATCTGCATATAAGCATGGATGTACATACGATGACATTATCAACTGTTATCGTTTTCCAATTAAAAGCATGATACTTGAAAGAGAAGAAAGCAAGTATCTGTACATTGGTATGGATACTAAGGGCAGATTGATAGAAGTGTTAGCAAACCATAACGGCGTAACAATAATATTCCACGCAATGAAACTACGCAAAACTTTTTAAAAGCTGATTAAATAGGAGGTATCATATGCGAGATATGATCGATATTGAAATTATGGAACTTACAGCAGACGATTTCCGCGAATTAACACCGCAAGAAATACAGCAAGATAATTTTCGCCGTATGTTTCAAATGCTAGGTTTAATTTATGCGAATCAAGTTGAAATTAAACAAATGTTGGTTGCGAATAATCATCCAACTACACTTGTGTAAAACAAAGAGAATTTGAAAATTTACGCCGCCGCGCTTCCGGGAGCGGCGGCAGTTAATGAATGGCAGGGGTGAAACCTTGCCATTTTTAGGCAACTGAATTATTAAAGTTGTCTAAAGACCGTTTTTTTCAAGTGAGTAATTTGTAGAAACGCATAGATAATTTAGGCTGGCAGGTACGAAAAAGCCACAATTTCACGGTTTCGGGAAATTGTGGCTTTTCTGTTCTTAAATGTTTCCGTTTGGTAGAAATATTTTCACTGCGCTGTGGCACTCATATACTGCTCACGTTGTTTGCCACGGACACGGTATAACTTGTTACCGCCGCATTAAACGCCGGGTTAAGTGCGCCGGGGTTTACGGAAAGGCTTGCCAAGTTTGCGTTATTTGAGGCCGCCGGGAGTACGGTTAATCGGATTGGATTAGACGTTATCTTCTTCCCGCAAAGCCATGACCACGCTACTTGCGGTGTTTGTATCTGCTGTCGCTTCGGTATTTGTATTATTGGGTGGCGCGGAATCCCATATAATTT
>WQRX01000061.1 GCA_009786535.1 Defluviitaleaceae bacterium
TTAGCATTCGCTCTCCGCCTTGGGCTTTGGTTTGTTTCTTTATTATACCAAAAACCCCGTCCATCCGGGCAAATGGACGGGGTTTGTCTTCAAACTGAAGCGGGGTTCGCAGATGCGGACCCCTAGTTTTTATTTATATACTACGTTTAAATTCGTACCAATCGCGAACGGGTATGGCGGGGAAAATTATATCATTTTCTAATGCCGTAAAGTGTGCAATTCCGCATTTTAATTTTTGTTGTTCGGGCGTTCGTAGAAGGGATGGGGTAGTCGTGCCTTTTGTTTCAATTATGAAGTAAAGCTTTTTGTCGCCATTATGTTCAAGATAAACTGCCCAGTCGGGGTTGTATGTGCCAATGGGCGTGTCAATCGTGAAGCGACTGGGTATTTTAAAGAACAATTTTACATCGGGGTCATTATCCAAACTCTGGGCGAATCGGCTTTCTACGCCGCTATCATAAACCATATGGTCGTATAGGCTGTGATTTACCGCAAGTGCATCATGGTCGAGGTAGGCTTGTAGTTCTTCATCCGTAAAAATTTGTTGCGCGTAATATTCTTCGCCCGCTAGCTTGATATAACTGATGCCGTCAACCGCAAGGGCGTGGCGGTTGCGTGTAATAATTTCCATTGCTTTTTCTGTAAATGCTTGTGGGTTGTTGAGGAAATCAGCCCCTCGGTTGCTTTTGCGCAAAATTTGCCCTACGTCCGAACGCTTTAACTTCGCTTCTGTTGCGATAACATGTAGAATGTCCGGCAACACCGTATAATCGTCTTGCAATTCGAGGGTGCGCAAACCGCGTTCTGTATGGGTAACGCCTGCATTTTCAATGTTTAACTCGGCAGATTGCGTTACAATCCGCGCCTTGGGTATGGCGGGCATGTTAGCAAAATCATTTATGCATTTTTGTAAAAGTTGTTCAAAATTAATTTTCACCCTATAGGTGGTTTTTTGTTTTATTTTATCCCATATATCCTTAAATAAAGGCGATTCATATACTTGTTTTTTCAATTTTACGCGCACTTTCTTACTATCATCGCGGATAATTACCTTTGCGTTGGCACGTTGGGCAATTTCGATGATTGCGCGTTGTTTGGCTTGGCTATGCCGTTCATTTAAATCCAGCGTTCCTGTTTCCAATTGTTTTTTCATGGTGTCGGTCATTTTATAGTTGCCACTTTTTTTATCTTTTATGATGAGTTTACTTTTCTCCATATCTGCCATTATTTCTTCTGCCTCATCATAGGAAATAATTTTTTCTTCAATTATTTGCTCGGTATATGTTGTACCAATTATCGCCTCAACCGCAATTTCTGTGTTTTCGCAACCTCTTTCTTCGGCTTTCTTGGAAACCTTGTCAATTATACTGGCAACATACCCTTTGGTTGAGTCAACTTCGCCATTATTTTTCAATATTTCCACTACCTCGGTGGCTTGTTCAACCGTTACGGTTTTTTCTACAATCACTTCTTCTTCGTAGGATTGCCCCACCAGCAAATCAATTTGAAACATGCCAAAAGTTATGCCCGTTTCTGCCTCAATTTCTTTTTGTAAAGAATCGGCAAATTCGGCAAAACTTTCGTTAGCCATTACATGGAGCGTATTTATTTCCCTGTCCTCAATGCGGTTGCCGTCTTGGTTTACGCACAAACGCAACCCGCGCCCAATTTTTTGGCGTTGGGTAAAGGTAGATTTATGCTCAATTAACGTGCAAACTTGAAATACATTGGGGTTATCCCAGCCTTCTTTTAATGTCGAGTGTGAAAAAATAAAACGCAACGGGCAGTCAAACGATAATAACCATTCCTTGTCGCGCATGATGGTGTTGTAGGTGTCATCGTCTGCCAACGTATCGCCTTTTGTGTTTTTGTACACACCCTTTTTGTCTTGCGAAAAATAGCCGTTGTGTACACTTGCCACAGTGCTTGTAAACTTGCTCCGAATCGTAGCGTATTTTGGTCTGTTTATTAGTTCCTCATAGCATGATTCAAATAATTGGGCATACAAGCCTTTTTCGCCTTCGGCGGTGCGGTATTTGGCTACTTCGTCAATAAAGAATAGCGATAAAACTTTAATGCCTTGTTCCATATATCGCAATTCCTTATCTAAATGCGCCTCAATGGTACGGAAAATTTGGGCGCGTTTTAATACATCCTCGTTTACGCCACCGATGGTTTTACCCAGTTCCAGCGTTTCGGTATTAGAAAATTCGATAAACTCTCGCCCTGTGGCGATATCAATCCCCGTGAGTTGATAACCTTCGTATAAATCTCGATTGCCGGACAGTGTAAAAAGGTCGTCGCCGTGTTTGGCGGTTATGGTTTTGCGCGTAACTGCTCCGCCTTTTCCCAGCACATCAATTTCAATTTTTGCCTTAAAACCCCCGTCACGCGATACGGATTTTAAGGCGATATAGGGTTTATTGTGGGCGTTATCTACCGCATTGCTAGATACGACAATTTGCTTTACAAGCCCTTTTTGGTAGGCATCCACAGGGGTTAGCCTGTACAGTAGATTTACTTTTTCCTTGTGGGTTGCAGAATACCGCAACACAACAAACGGGTTAAGGCTTTGAATTGCCTCTCTTGCCTTTGGGGTGTTGTCCACACTCTGTGGTTCGTCAATGATTACGACGGGGTTTGTGTCTTGTATGTAACGCATTGCCGTTTCGCCGTTTAGCTTGTCCTGCGCTTGGTTAATTATATTTTCGGCTTTTTTAAACGCATCTATGTTGATTATCATAATTTCAATGTTATTGCTGGTGGCAAATTGCCGTACATCCGACAACTTGGCAGAATTGTAAATAAAATAACGGCACGGCACGTTGTCATAATGCGCCCCAAAGTGGTCGGCTGTAATTTGAAGCGACTTGTAAACGCCCTCGCGGATAGCCACAGACGGCACAACAACGATAAACTTTGTAAAACCATATCGCTTGTGTAACTCAAAAATCGTTTTGGTATACACATAGGTTTTGCCCGTTCCCGTTTCCATTTCAATACAAAAACGCCTATCCCCCTCGTGAAAATGGGCGAAGGGGTATAAATCCTTTGTGCTGGGTAGATTATTACGCTTTTGTACGCGGTTCATGTTAATTAATAAATCGCTTTCGCGTATGGTTAAGGCGTTGCCAATGCCAAATTTATTTTCATCCAAGCGCGTATACGCGCCGTGATTATCCTCTACGATGGAAAACGTGGTGGTTTGCTTATTTTGCCCCGCGAATAAATCGGCTACGGCGTTTACGGCGTCGGTTTGGAAGGTTTGGGTTTTGAATTTGAGTTTCATTCGGACACCTCATATTTCGGGATTTTTTCAAGTATTTTTTCGACTGCTTCGTATACTTTATTATTGTTATGAAGTACGTTCGCCATAGGTGAAAGAATCTGTATACATGATTTTTCCATAAAATTAGCACTGTGTTTTTCAAACGAGGTCATATCCAAAAGTCTGGCAGTCCATTTTGTGCCAATATGTTTTTCAAAGAGTATTTTCAAGTTGCAATATTTTTTGTTCAAGCTTTCATCATTATCGTAAAGGTTATTTACATAACGCATGAATGAACTTTCACTAACCCTAGAAGCAATATAGGTGTTCAATCATCCGTAAATGCCACTTGCGCCTATGAAGCCCGTTTGTCCAATATATGTCAAAGAAGGAACTTCGTCATATATGAAATATAAACATTTTACAATTTTCAAATCCCGAATATCTGCTCTTCTTCCAAAAGGTTTGGTTTGGCAAGCCTGTTGTCGATTTCACATATAAGATTTTGCAACATATTGATAGTTGCTCCTTGTGCAAAAAGCTTACACCTTGCCACTTTGTTGGTTAATTATAGAAATTTCATCTGTAAGTTTTATTTCTTTTTCCTTCATTTCCAAAACGGCAACTATTCTATCTAAAATTATTTCAATTGATTGGTAAACACAGTGGAAATATTGGCTACATTCAACTTCTGTCCATTCATGAACACCTTTGCTCAACAGTGGATATAGTACCTTCTTGTTGTCCACAACAAATTGTGGCAAATAATTTCTAAGAATGTCTATTTTTTGCTCCATTTTCTTTTTTTTATAAAAGTCGTCCCTTTCAATATTTAATGTTAATATATTCTCTTCGAACAAACTGAATATTTGCCGTTCAAAAATTCTACGTAAATAAACAAATGCTCCTATGTGTTTCCCGTTATTATTTAATTTTATAGCACACCCTAATTCTCTTGAATCATTAGGTAAAAATTCGTTGTATTTAACTAAACTTGATGTAATTGTTTCATCGAGAGATGGATATTGACCGTATTTTTGGATTGAATCTGCTGAATCAATTGAATACGATGGTTCTGTTTTAAGAACAATATTTATTGTATGGTTAAAATCCCTTGCACATTCAAATGATAAAGGCTCATCTTCCAAAAATCGTAAAAACTCACGTCGATTATCTTCCAGCGTTAAATTTTCTTTTTCTTTCCATTGATTATTGTATTTATAGTTACTTTTAAACGTGCTTAGCGACTGGCATTTTAAACAAAATGCATCAAAAATAAAGTTGCCATTGTGTAGTCGTTTAAGGTCGGCAAAGTCAATGTTATCCAGTTCCAATATTTCATATAATGCCCCTGTTGAGATATATTTTTGTAATATGGTTTCATTCATAATGTCCACCTCGACTTTCCGCTTTGTTGGTTAAAATACTTCACTTGTCAACGTTAGTATCGATTTATGACTTCGGCAATTTCCCTTGCTATCTCTTTAATGGTGTAATTTGCGGTATTTCTTGCAACTTTGTCTGCCAACGAAGGACTGTATTCCACGACTTCGTTTTTCGTTATGTTGTGCCATACAGGGAGAAGAATCTGCTCCCCCGATACTGTTCTTGTTATTAATCCATCTAACTCATAATTGGTCCATCCTTTTTTTATGAAGAAACGAGAAATCACAACTATGCCAAATTTACTATTAGCTAAACCTTTATCGATTTTTCGTCTTAATGAATCTCCAATTTTCATTTCAAACTCATCATACCAAACCGATAGACCACAGTTTGCAAGTTCTATAGCTAACGGACGTACAATTTCATCTTTATCTTCGGATGCATGGGAAATAAAAACATCGTAAACATTATGCGACATTTTGTTTTCCATATTTATGATGTTTCTGTTCACGAGCGATGGAATATCAACCAAAGACCGTTCACGCATAGGTGGTAATGCAGAAGGTAAAACTCGTACTGAACTCCTTGTCGTTCCGACAAGACCACGCATATCCACTACAACGTGCCAATGACCATTACTCGGCACTAGCAATCTAATTGGTGATTTTTTTGCTAATCCACCAATATATTTGTAATTTCTTCCATTTTTGTAATTTTGAAAACCTGTATTGTCCAATAGCTGAACATTTGCGGCACTCCCCGACAGGGTAATCTCAACAATTTCTCCTTTTGCTAATCTTTTTAAATCGTAATGTGTAAATTTCATATAGTATCCCTCGCAGTTTATAATAACTTCATCTCAATATCCCTATCTTTAAGAATATAATGTGCATTACTCATTGCGATGCTGTCTTCGAAGGCTTCCTCGGCGATAATTATTTGTTTTGGGGCGAGGTTGCAAAAGGCGGTTATGTCTTCGGGGGTTATACCGAATTCGAGGCAAACTAGTACCATATTTTCTTTGCTTGTTTCAAGTGGGTGTTTGCTTATTGCGTAGCATTTTTTACTGCCTACGGTTATTTCGGATACTATATAGTCAAGGTGAATACCCATTTTTAACATTACTTCATATACGATATCTAAGTTGGCGCGGTCGCGTTTTATTGTTTTTTCTCTTGCATCGAACCTATTCCACAAGGTTTGTACATTGCCATCGGTTATGGGTGTGCCATCCCATGCGTGTAAGTTGGATGTGTCGAGTTTGAGTACTTTGAAGCCTGTGTCGGGCGGTGTTTGCTCGGCTTGTTCGTTTATTTCAAGCTGTTTTTGTTTTTCTTGCCATTCGGTTAAAATTTTTGCACCCGCACGGCGTATGCGCTCCTTGCCGATATTGCAAATATTTTTATAACCCGATTTGTAAGCTTCGGATTTTTCGTTTGTAACTTCTGGGAGTTGAACCATGATGAATTGACGATTTTTGCCATCTTCAGCATTTAACTGCATTACAGCATGGGCAGTACTGCATGAACCAGCAAAAAAATCCAGCACAAGTTCATCGTCTTTAACATTTGCAATTTGAACCAAGCCTCTAAGCAACTCAATTGGTTTTGGGTTGCTAAAGATATTTTTTATTCCGAATAACTCGGTCATTAAATCATTCGCGCCTTGGTTATGCCCAAAACGTGTATGCTCCCACCAATTTGTCGCACTTTGCCCCTCGGCTTCACGTTCAAAGCGAAAATACTTTTTTCGAGGCATACCATCGCCTTTACGTGGGAAAACAATACGATTATCGGTTAATAAATCTTTAAAGGTGCTTTCTTCACCCATCCACTCTTCATCTAAAACTTTACCATTTGGCAAGATTATCGTATATCGACTGCCACTTTGGTCTGAGCCAACTTTCCATGGTTTTGATGCCCAGTCGCCACGTGGGTCATTATCTGGATTAGAAAAATCGCCAGTCAAATCTATTTTTCCAACCCCAGCGATACGTAAATCTACGCTATTTTTTGCATAAACGAGAATATGTTCCGCAACAAGTCCAATCATTTTTGTTTTATCATTAGGTTGATTGTGACGCCGCCGCCAATGAATATGCCCTTCAAAATTCTCTTCCCCAAAAATCTCATCACAAATTTTCCGTAAATTATGCACCTCGTTGTCATCAATCGAAATAAAAATAACCCCATCATCCCGCAACAAATTAGCCGCCAGTCGCAACCGTGGGTACATCATATTTAACCATGCGGTATGAAAACGCCCCATGCTTTCGGGGTTAGATTTGGTGGCTTGACTGGTTATTTCTTTGTAATGGGCGATGGGGTCGGCAAAATTGTCGTTATACACAAAGTCATTGCCCGTGTTGTATGGCGGGTCGATATAAATCATTTTCACCTTACGGAAGTACGCCGTTTGCAAAAGTTTTAACACTTCCAAGTTGTCGCCCTCTATGTAGAGATTTTTGGTGGTGTCAAAATTTACGCTTTCATCGGGGCAGGGGCGCAATGTACCTGTGGAAGGCTTGCCTGCAATGCGGAAACATTCGGCTTTGCCTTTCCACTCAAATTTGTATTTTTCAAAATCCTCGTCAATGTATTCCCCACAAAGATTAAGGAGCATGTCAACATCAAGCTTGCCCTCTTTGAAGCACTGCGGGAATAGGGATTGTAATTTGTTACGTTCGGTTTGTTCTATGTCCATGCTCATGCCGTCCAATTTTTCCATTTTACTCACCCTTTATGAAGTTGTGTTGTTTACAAGCCACTTGCCATTTTTTGTAGAACCGACGTGTTTAATTAAACCTAGCTTATTTAATATGCTAATATTTTTTTCGATAGCGCGTTTTGTAATGCCTATGGTGTTAGCTATTTCTTGTGCGTTAATTTCTGGATGGGTTGTCATTTGTTCAATTATTTCTTTTTGCGTGCGATTTATTTTTCCACCGAACTTTGTACCGAACTTTATACCGAACTCGTTGGTGTAATTCATGTTTTTTAACACAACGGTAAAATCTGACCGCGATGAGTGGAACGTGGGCATATAGGTGTTTGTAAAACCGTGTAGCTTTTTTGTTTCTTCTACGATTTTTCTTAGTCCGCTTCCGCGCCGTTCCATGTATTTCATTCGGTGAAAAAGGTCGGCGATAACGGGGTTGCGCCGTTCCGATTTTAGGTTGTTTATGTCTTCTTCCTGAATCATTTTTCCGCTCCACATACCGCCGGGGGATGAAATTTCCAAACGGTCGTCGAAAATGTCGATATGCACTTCGCTACCCTGCATAAGCCAGTCGCGGTGGATAATGGCATTGACGATTGCTTCCATAACGGCGCGGTCTGCGTAGTCGGGTTTTTCTACGCGCTCCATGGGTTCTTTTGCAAAGCCCATGCGGTTGTGAAGTTTTACAAAATTACATCCGTTTTCCAGCAGATGAATAAGATTACCTTCGTATTCCTTGTCGTCAATCGCATCATCAAAAATTGAGCCTTTGTGCAAGCCCTGCCAGCGCGTACAAAATAAACGGGCGTTATAAACGATGGGCTGGTCGGCAAGCAATGAACCTGCGCGGGTTAGATAACCCTCATCCGTTGCCAAGCCAAAAGATACGTAGTCGGAAGGTTGGAAGCGCGACTTGGTACGGTGGCGGTACGTGGCTTCGAGCAACGAGAAACTGTAATCTTCTTTTTTGAAATTGGTGGGGATAATGTCATATGTGCGGTTGCCTCCCTTTAAAATTAACTCGTTAAGCATATAATCGGGCGCGAGTACGCTTTCGTTGCCGATACGTACATAGGCGCGTTTTGTATCTTTGCTTGGCGTGTAATAATAGGGTGTATTTTGCCCAGATTTTATTGCAAGGGCGAGGATGTTTTTGCCGTTTTCAATGTGCGGGGTGAGTGTGAACTCGGGGATGGGAGCAATGCGGTCTTTGATTCTATTGCTAATAAAATCTGCATCGGCTTGTGGGTCGGTTAAGCCAATTGCATTGCCCCCATTATTTACACCGAAAAAAAGCGTACCACCTATGCCATTTGCAAAGGCGGAAACGCTTTTTAACCAGCTGATGGGTTTTTCTTTTTCTACGGCTAATTTAAAATCGCATTCGGTGGCTTCGGTAATGCGTGTCATGCGCTTAATCCCTTCGTTCCGCCTTGCGGGCGCGTTTGTGTACGTACATTTTTTCATCGGCGGTGCTTAGAATGGTCTTTGCGGGCGATGTATTTGTTTTTGTAACGCCCACGCAGCCGTAGCTCATGCCGTAGGTAAATTCCTTGTCGGCGAGGTATTTGTCTGTTTCTAATGCGGTGGCGATGGCGGCGGCTTTTTGGGTAGCTTCGTCTTCGGTCATATTGGGGATAAGCGCCATGTATTCATCGCCGCCAAGGCGGCATATGATTGCCCCTTTTGGGAATGCGCGTAGGTGATTGCCCGCGCTGATAATGTATTTATCGCCTTCCTCGTGCCCAAAAACGTCGTTGATGTATTTTAGGCGGTCAAGGTCTGCAAATAAAAGTACAAATTCGCGTTTTTCGTCCAGCCACTTGTTTAATATGCGCATACCGTAGGTACGGTTGTGCAAGTTGGTTAGGCTGTCGTGATAAGCGAAGTTTTCCAGTTCTTTTATTTCCTTCGTGGCTTCGCTTACATCGTCAATGGTGTATAGAAGGGCGTCCTTGTCTTCCCATGGCAGGGCATGTCCCATGACAAGCAGTGTTAATTCTTGCCCGTTGCTTTCGAAATTTAATTCAAACTGCGCACCCGATTTGGAAACATCGTGGTGCGAGAGCGCTTCGGTAAGCTTGCCCATGTACTCGAAATCATCCAACATTTTAGCCATTGCGGCTTCGTTGGTTTTAAGCATTGCGCCTGTGTCGCGTTCCATAATGAGGATTTGCAACGTTACGCGGTTAATGATGTTGTTAATGAGTGTGTTAAACTGTTCAATAATTTGCATATGCTCCATGGTGTCCCCCTGTGCACGTTTGTGATATGATTATAGAGGTTTTATGGACGAACGTAAATACACCTGTTTAGGAGGTAATTTTTATGCAATTGTATGAACACGCAAAAAATGCCTATAAAGCACTGGGCGTAGACACGGACAAAGCCTTGGAATTGCTGGCGGGGAAGGCCATTTCCATTCACTGCTGGCAGGGCGACGATGTGACGGGCTTTGACAGCGGTGCAGCCGGGGGGGGCATACAAGCAACGGGGGATTACCCGGGCAAGGCGCGTAGCTTTGAAGAACTTACCGCCGACTTTGCCAAGGCTATCTCCTTTATCCCCGGTAAAAAGCGCATCAATTTGCACGCAAGCTACGCCGTTTTCCCCGATGGTAAACGAGTAGAACGGGACGCAATTACCTTCGAGCATTTTAAGCCCTGGGTGGAATTTGCTCGCGAACAGGGCATAGGCATCGACTTTAACCCTACCTGCTTTGGTCACCCTCGTGTAAAAGACGGGCTAACCCTTTCCAGCCCCTGTGACGAGACGCGGCGTTTTTGGATAGAACATTGCAAGCGCAGCCGCGAAATTGCAAACGCCATCGGCGAAGCCTTAAACGACAAGGTGCTGTGTAACATATGGATACCCGACGGCTACAAAAACGTACCCGCCGACCGACTTTCCCCCCGCAAGCGCTTGCAAGCGTCTTTGGATGAAATTTTAGCGGGAGCGCTCCCGCACGTGATTGACTGCGTAGAGAGCAAAGTGTTTGGCATTGGTTTGGAAAGCTACACCGTAGGTTCTAACGAATTTTATGTAACCTACGCCGCAAGCAAAAAGGGTGTGTACCCGCTCCTCGACAACGGGCATTACCACCCCACGGAATGCACGGCGGATAAAATCCCTGCGCTTTTGTGCTTCTTTGATAAAATTCCCCTGCATATTACCCGCCCTGTACGCTGGGACAGCGACCATGTAACCCTTTTCGATGACACGACAAGAGAAATTTGTATGGAAATTGTGCGTAACAACGCGCTGGATAAGGTGCTAATGGGGTTGGATTTCTTTGATGCTTCAATTAATCGCATTGCTGCGTGGGCGATGGGTACACGCGCGGTGCAGAAGGCACTGCTGTACGCCTTGCTCATGCCCCACGATGCACTGCGTAAAGCGCAAGATGCAGGGGATTTTACCACCGTTATGGCGCTGCAAGAGCAGATGAAAACGCTCCCATTCGGGGAGGTTTGGGCGCAACATTGCAAAAATGAAAGCGTCCCGCAGGACGGCGAGTGGTTAGCCGAAGTAAGGGCGTATGAAGAAAATATTTTATTAAAGAGATAAGGTCAAAGGATTAAAACCTTGGGGGCTGCCTAATACCTGCGGACCTTTGAAAAAGCTCGACCAAAACAAAGACGCGTTTTAACTATATTGTGCTATAATGCCCACACCACTAAGGAAAGGGGAAACCACATGCAAGCCGTACAAGGATTAGTTACAGAAGGTCGTTTTACTCCTACAAACAATATCCCGTTACCCCGCTATGCCCATGCCATACTCATAATAGAAGAAACGCCCACGCCCCCAACAAACACAAGAAAAAATTTTTGGAATGAGTTTGACAAAATGGCAAAAGCCAGCAAGCACGAACCCATGCCCGACTTCCCGCGCTTCCAAATGGGGCGCGAACCTATTACTTTCGATGAGGATTAAAGCATGGGCATCGTATATGCACTGGACGCAAATATTATTATTCACCTATTACGCCAAAACCCCACGACACTTGCCCACAGAAATAAAGCATGGGAAAGTGGCGCAAGCATAGTCATTCCGCCTATTGTGCATTTTGAGATTATGCGTGGTTTCCTTTACACTCCCGCGTATGGTAAAGAAATGTCATACCGCATTATATGTGCAGAATGCCCCATTGACCCCGTGACCGCTTCCATATGGGAGCGCGCCGCATTCATCTACGCAAGTACGCGCCGTAAAGGGTATACCGTACATGACGCAGATTTACTCATAGCCGCTTACTGCTTAGAAGGGGGCTACACCTTAGTAACTAACAATACCGCAGACTTTGAAAACATAGACGGCTTACAATTAACTGACTGGACGGTGTAACCCCCAAGGTCTTAATAATTTAGTCTTTAAGTAGCCGAGTTGCTTCCTTTATATTTTTAATTATCTCCACGCCAAAGGGGCAGCGTTTTTCGCAGTGCCCGCAGTTGATACATTCCGCACTTTGTAGACTCGCGTAATGCGATTTGATAGAGGGCGGAATGTTTTTTATATCCAGCTTCGCGATATCGAAATAACGGTGAACGGCGGCGATGTCAATATTCACGGGGCAGGGCTGGCAGTGGCTGCAATATACGCAGTTTCCGCGGAAGTCGTTGCGTACGGTGGCGAGGACTTCTGCATAATCCCTTTCCGCGGCGGTTGCGGTGCAGTAGGCGATGATTTGCTCCATTTCCGCGGCGGTTTTACACCCGGGTAACACGCTGGCTACCGCGGGGCGGGACAGGGCGTAATGGGTGCATTGATGCACCGTAAGCGGGCGAGCGTAGGGCGTATGGTCGGGGGAGAGCAGCTTCCCCGAGCCGTAGGACTTCATGGTGGTGATGCCGATACCCTTCTGTTCGCATAGGGCGTACAGGGCGGCGCGGTGGGGGTCTATGCCGTGGAGGGCTTCCTTGCCCACCTTGTTTTCTAACAGGTCGAAGACATTGCGGTCGGCGGGTAGCATGTCGAAGGCGGGATTTACCGAGAACATCATCATTTCTACCGTGCCTGTTTCGATAACGCGCTTTGCCGTTACGGGGTTGTGGGAGGAAAATCCGATGTGATGGATATCGCCGTTGCGCTTTAGCTGCTGGGCGTAGGTGATAAATTCCGTGTCGAATACATTTTTAAAATCCTCGTCGCTGTCTATGAAAAAGAGCATTCCAAAGTCGATATAGCCGAATAATTTAAGCAGCTTTTCGAAGTATTTCTTTACCGTTGGCATGTCGCGGCTAATATCATATTGCTGGTTAATATCCGTCGCGCCGATGTGCCCTTGCAGCATTACCTCCCGCCGCCGCGTACCAAATGCCTTGGCGATATTTTCGCGCACCTCGTCGCCGGGCATAAATACATCCATAATATTGATGCCATGCGCCAGTGCCGCGTCCATGGTTTCCTTCACTTGTTCGTAGGGCTTGCGGTCTACATGCTCCAAGCCCAAGCCGATGATACTAACGTCCTTGCCTGTGTTGCCTAGCGGGCGGTAAATCATAATTTGCCTCCTTGGTTTTCCTGTGGTATGGTTTTTACATGAGAAAATTAGGTGTTATGCTACTGTCCATTATACTCGTGGCGGTTTTTTATTCAAATGTGTATGCGCTTTCCCCCGCGCCCCACGCCATTTCTATTGAATTGGGCGATGGACTTGTTTTCTATATGGCGCACCCGGGAGAAGGGCCCGAACGCTTCCCCCGGTCGGGCTTACACCGTGATGGGGAACTAGTTTACCCCTTCGACGAATGGGTATTTTGGGGGCGCTTCTATTTCTCAAACGATGCCATGACTTTCTTCATCGTGCCGCCCAATGTGGGTTTTATGCGCTTCTACGACCAAGGAATTTTGCAATTTTACTTCCATGTAAGTGAATTATTGCGCTACGGTCAAACTTACTTAGGCGAACCTTGCCCTTTTTCAGGAAGGCAAAATTGGATATGTAGCGCCGTCCATAACCCACTTAATAATACGCTGTTAATTAC
Source organism: Defluviitaleaceae bacterium (assembly GCA_009786535.1). Classification (GTDB taxonomy): domain Bacteria; phylum Bacillota; class Clostridia; order Lachnospirales; family WQUN01; genus WQRX01. The sequence goes on from WQRX01000061.1 coordinate 13,360, forward strand.
TACCGTGGAGGGAAATTCCATACTCTTTGATTTGCAAACGGGGAATATGCTGTCGCACATACGACCCATATCAGAAGAACCCGATGGTTTAACGTGGTGGGTAGTTGGCGTTGTGCTATTGGCAGCGGTACTTGCCTTAGGGGGGATTTATTTATATAAAATCGTAAAACGAACGAGAAGCCAAAACAAATGTGATAAATAAACATATAGCAATAACGACGTGGCATATATGAAGCATTTTTTCTAATGTTTTCATGGCTACACCTCAAAACTTAATCTGCTAAAAACTTTTGCCGTATCATATCCGCCACCGCCTCGGGTGATAAGTACGTATTGTCGATTTTCAAGTAATTCGCGAAGGGATATTCGCCTTCATGGGTATTGTGCCGCTGGTTTGCATTGGAATAACGAAGCAACCGCTCCGATTCAACAATATCATGCTTCTCGGGCTTGTGAAGCAGGCGATTTTCTGTTTTATTGCGCGTTACGCGTGTTTCAAGGTCGGCATATAATTCTACCACGCAGGTTTTCGCACCGTGTGCCGCATACATATCTAAAATATCTTGAATATACTTTAACCCCACGGGGCGGTCAAAATCCAGCATGTTGGTAAATATCATGCCCCCATTGTCGCTCTTTGCCACGGCTTCCAGTATTTCCTGCGTAAACAAATCCTTCAGCCGCCGCCCCTCTTTATTGCCTTCCCCCCGTACAGGGAAAAAGTGGCGCGCCAGTTCGCTTGTCATATGATTGTGCAACAATTTAAAGCCCGTCAATGCAGCAAGGGCTTGCCCCACCGTCATTTTGCCCACAGCGGCAGGACCGAGGATTATTATGAGTGTCATTTAACCGTCACGCCTTATTTATAATGTTTCGATTATTGAAAGCATGGTGTCATAACTGTCTACATCATAGTTCTTCACAGTGCTTGATTAAATTTTGTTAATAAATCTTCGGGGTTTATGGTGAATAAGTAAAATTTATTTTTGCTAATGCCCGTAAGGATAGCCGTTACCGTTTTGCGTGTTAGTGTTGGTGTCTTCCGTAATTTTGCCAAGTAAATCATAAGACGTAAGCCCACGGTTGGAACGTTTTAACATCTTCGTTTCGGTTTTTTCTACCGTAAAATCTGTGCCTTGTTGCGCACCCGTAGTAGCGGTATATGAAAGGTGTGAAACGTGTAAATCCTCGTTAATGGCGGCGATGTTTTTTTTACAGTTTTGCACCATCAAAATCTATGGTATAAGCGTATTTTTATTCTGAATTAACCCTTGACGCACGGTAAATGATGGAGTATAATAGGCAAATAGAAAGGGGTTGCCTATTATGACATTTATGGAGTTAATGAAGAAGTTTTCAA
>WQRX01000062.1 GCA_009786535.1 Defluviitaleaceae bacterium
CACTTTTTTCCTCTTTCACGCTTTTCCTCACATTTTTTTCCAAAATCAAAAATTTTACCCCCAGTCGATTGCTCGATTGGGGGTTTGTCTTCGCTCTGACCCGTGGCACGCATTACGCGCCACGGGTTTTTTTTCCTTCAAACAAAATTTTTGTACCAACTACCCCCGATAAGGTTCTGCGGCGGTGAGGCGGGTTAGATGCCAACCGCTGTCACGCAGGTGGGCGTGGTGGGGGCGTGTATCCCAGTTGGCTACGCGGTTGTTTACTGCGGTAATGCCAATGCCCCAAGTAGTGGGGAAGTAGAAGATGGTGTTGTACATATACCATTGCAAGTCGCTCATGGCTTGCAACAGGAAGTCCATATCCCATGCTTCCGATGAATTAATGCGGTCAAGGATGCCGTCTAATTCGTAGCTAACGTGGCGTGAACCATTTTCAAAAAATGAACGGCTCCACATGTTGTTTGCAGGGTTTGAACTATGGTTCCAGCCGCCTGTCCAGAAGTGTACCTCGTCGTCGTCTGTATCAAAGTCCATAGCGTCCCAAATGGTGAATATGTCGTGGAAAACGCCTTGCCATAAGGAAACGCGAATACCAACATCACGCCATGCTTGGGTGTGGGCTTGGTAGTACCATTCTGCATCGGGACCTTCGGATGCTGCCCAAATTAATTCCATACGGCTGCCGTCTAACCAAGTACGGTAGCCTTCGCTGTCGCGGTTGGTAAAGCCACCACGGTCTAAAATGGCGTTCGCTTCTTCGATGCTGTGGGGGAACATGGGTACCGTTAAGTCCATAAAATAGCGGTGTAACAAAGGCAAGTAAGAACCGGCGGGGAAGTTTAACCCTTGGTAACGTACTTGGGTAATGGTCATCCAGTCAATGGCTTTTGCCATTGCGGCACGGATGTACCACGCCTCGGGGCGCATCATTTCATGATAACGCTGTTCGCCTGCGCGGGGGTGGTCGTCACCAAATACCATTTCGGATACGTTTTCGTTGGTTTCGAAGCACCACCAACCCATACGGAAAGCAAAGTGGTTTTGGCGTACGCGGGCAGGTGCGCCAAAGTAACGCCAGTTGCTGGGGCTTGCGTGGTAGGGGAAGTCTAATGCGCGGAAACCTACTGCGTCAAATTGCCCTGCTACCATTGCGTCTGCAATCATGTCCGGGGCAACGCGGCGCACTACCATGTATTCGATATAGGGTGCGCCCCATACAAAGTTTTCGTTACGGCGCAGTAAAAATGATTCGCCCGGCTCGGCATGTACAAACTCGAAAGGACCCCAGCCGATGGGTGTTTCACGTACATGGGGGCTATCCATCATCCCTGCTACATTATGAGGATAATATGCGCCAAAAATATGCGCAGGCATGGGTGATGTCCAAAAACCAAAGTACATGATAGTGGGTGCAAATTCCTCAAAATAAATGGTGAGTACGGTATTGTTTTCAGAAAGCACCAGTCCTGCAATCGTATCGGTTACGCCTTCGTTATAATCCCAAATACCTACGATGTCTTGGTTGTTATCGGTACGGAAGTGGCGTGGGCCAACATGGTCGGGGTGCGCCATTACGTGTAAAGTGAAGTATAAGTCATACACGGTAAGGGGATGCCCGTCATGCCAAAACACATCATACATTTGATTGATGGTTACGGAGCGGTTTTCCATGTTTGCGGTAAGCTCCCATACACCACCGGGGCCAAATTGGTTTAATTCGTTACCGTTAAATAACCCGCCGGCAGAACCAATTAAGTTAGCAACGGAGCTGTCAATCGCGGCAATGCTAAATACGCCACCGCCACCAATTACACCTACCCAAGGCGTAGGATGCGCCAAGCCCCATTGGAAAATGGTGCCGTCCACATGGGGCAAGCCATTGTCCTCAAAGTCGGGGAAAACTTCCTGTGCGAGCGCCAACATTTCCATGGGGTGCCCAGCGGGGATTTGCAACCTATCGGGCGTGTCGCCATTGTCGCCGCGGCAAGCGGTCATTGCCGTCAGCGCCAGCGCAGTGACAGCCAAAAGCATGAATAGCTTTTTCATAATACATCTTTCCTTTCTGGGCTTTTTACCCGTAGAGAGTTTATCATCTGCTTCGCTTTCTTGCATCGGCGGCGCGGTTTAACGCCTGCCCCACGAAGTTGATACACAACATTAAAACTAATACCAGCACCGCCGCAGGTATCCACTGCCATGGGCGTTGTTGCATTGTGCCGGGGGAACGGGCATACGAAAGTTGCTGCCCAAGGCTTGCCGTCCCGGGGGGCAAACCAAAACCTAAGAAGGTTAGTCCAATTTCTGCACCAATATTACCTGCCAGTGCCAAGGTTAAACCACTGGTGATAATGGAAACCAAGTTGGGAAATACTTCACGGAACATAATCACAATATTGGGTGTGCCCAAGGTTTTGGAAGCGGAGACATAATCTAACCGCCCTTGCTGGAGCGTCATCACACGCACCAAGCCCGACATTTGCAACCAGCCACCCACCAAAATAAGCAACATAGAAAATCCAAACCACGTTTCAATCGTGAGAAGCGTGCGCAGAATAACCACCATCATAATGAAGGGCACCATACCCCACAGGGCAATTAAACGCATGGCAATATTATCTACATGCCCTGCATAATAGCCCAGGAATAAACCGATGGTCATACCAATGCTTGCGCCCCCCGCCGTTACCACAAAGGCAATATTCAACGAATTACGTGCGCCCAAAACGAGTTGTTGCATCATGCAACGCCCCATGGGGTCTGTTCCTAGGGGGAATTGGGAACTTGGGGCTTGGTTCATGGTAAACATGCTTAAACGCCCTGCCACGGTTTCATCAATGGCAAACGCCCATATATAAATGACGGCAATAAGCCCAATAAATAGGAACAGGCATATTAATGCAAGCCAGTCATTTTTAATTTCGTGCCATGCCAATTGCAGTCCGCTTTTATGCATACCCATTCCCCCTTATTTAATCCGAATCCGCGGGTCTACCAACATAATGGTAATGTCGGCAAGTAAGCCCGCCACCACGCCCACCACCGCGTAGAACATAATCAGCGCATTCGCTACAGGCCAATCGCGCCCAAGCACCGAGTCGAAGAACAATTGCCCCATGCCGTTAATAGTAAATGTGCGTTCAATAAAGAGTGAACCCGCAACAACGGCGGCAATGCTTGCGCCCATGCCCCCCGCAATGGGTAATAACGCATTGCGCAGTACATGATGGGTATATACACGGCGTTCGGGGGTGCCTTTTGCCCGCGCCGTGGTAATATAGTCGGAATTTTGTACGTCAATGACTTGGTTACGCAGGAAGTAAATAATGCCCGTGCCGCCCAAAATTGCGCCCGTCATGGAAGGCAATATCAAGTGGTGAATACGGCTCCAAAATTCGGGCCATCCCCCTTCAAATGCCGCCCGTACGTCTACGGCATTCATAGCAGGGAACCAGCCCAGCCCAAATGCGAAGAAGAATATCATCAACAATGCCAATACAATCGTGGGAATGCTAAAAAACGTAAACACATACAGCATAATTACCTTGTCAGGGATTTTATTGTGCTTGCGCCCCGCAAGTAGCCCCAGCGGTAACGCAATTGCGTACAGCATTACCGTAGTCATAATAGAAAGGCGTACCGTGTTCATCATATTATCGCCAATTACGCGGGTTACGGGTACGCGGTGCTGTAGGCTACGCCCAAGGTCGCCTTGCAGTACATTACCCACCCAGCGGGTGTATTGTACAAACCATGGGTCGTTTAAGCCCGCTTCCTCGCGCATACGGTTCATTTCCCCCGGGGGCATGGATGGGTCTAATAGCCCGCGCAACGCATCCCCCGGCATAAGCCATGCGAGGAAAAAAACAATAAGGCTTAACGCAATCAATTGGGGAATCAATATGAGTAAACGCCTAACAACGATTTTCCACATACATTACTCCTTACTGCATAGCGACATAATGCGTGTCGCTTACGGGTTTTAGGTCATATACGCCGCGGCCGTTTTTGTACCAGACATCTTGTTCTTTGTCGTAGAGGGCATTTACTTCTTTACGGTTGGCGGCATTTTCCTTGCGTTTAAGCGGGTCAATATCGGGTATTGCGGCGATTAAACGCTTGGTATAAATATGCGTTGCTTCATTATATATATCCTCGCGTGTGCCCGTTTCTACAAAGCGGGCGTTGTGCATAATGGTCAAATCCTCACACATATGGCGCACCACACCTAAATCATGGCTTATAAATAGGTATGCGATGCCCAGCTCCTGCTGAATATCCTTCAAGTGGTTAAGCACCTGTGCCTGTACGGAAACGTCTAACGCGGAAACAGGCTCGTCACATACGATGAGTTTCGGTTTTAACGCAATGGCACGCGCTACGCCAATACGCTGGCGTTGCCCGCCCGAAAATTCAAAGGGATATTTACTTGCATTGTCGGGGGAAAGCCCAACAATGGCTAGAAGTTCATCTACACGCTTGCGCTCTTCGGCTTTGGAAAGTTTTTCAAAATTGCGGAGCGGCTCTGCAATGATATCTAACACACGCTTGCGTGGGTTTAACGATGAATACACGTCTTGGAAAATCATTTGCACACTTTTGCGGAAGGGGGAACGATTTTTGCGTACCGAACGGGTAATGTCCTTCCCGTCAAACAAAATCTTACCCGCCGTAATGTGCGAAAGCCCCAAAATTGCCTTGCCAATGGTGGATTTTCCGCTGCCCGATTCGCCAACAAGCCCAAGGGTCTGCCCCTCGGAAATGGTGAAGGAAACGCCGTCCACGGCTTTAACCCAGTCCACAACGCGCCCAAGAATGCCGCCATGCACAGGGTAATGCACCTTCAAATCTTTAACCTCAAGCAGTGCCATGAGTGCCACCTCCTAACGCAAATGTCTTATAGCAGGTGCAAAGCACAAAATGCCCGGGTGTAACCTCGTGGTAGGTGGGGTTTTCCTCGTGCAAACTGGCGTTGTGCCAAGGAATACGCTCGGCAAAACGGCAGCCCGTGCGGGGTAGATTTTTTAACGTTGGCACAATGCCTTGAATGGTGTGAAGGCGTGCTTCTTCCGTAAGTGCGCTGGGCATGGAATGCAAAAGCGAGCGCGTATACGGGTGCAATGGGTTGGCAAAAAGGTCGTACACCGTTGCGGTTTCCACAATTTGACCCGCGTACATAACGGCTACGCGGTCGGCAATGTCGGCAACTACGGCTAGGTCGTGGGTAATGAGAATCATACTACCGCCCGTGCCTGTGCGCAGTTCGTCCAACAGGTCAAGTATTTGTGCTTGAATGGTAACGTCCAGTGCCGTTGTAGGTTCGTCCGCGATAATTAAATCGGGCTTTGCCGCAATGGCAATGGCGATAACGGAGCGCTGGCGCATACCGCCCGACAGCTCATGCGGGAACTGGTCATACGTAAGCGCGGGGTTTACCATGCCTACGCGCTCTAACAATTCAAGCGCCCGCGCCTTTTTCTCGGCACGGGAAAGGTTGGTATGATAGGTAAGGGTCTCCTCAATTTGTGCGCCAATGCGCATGAGGGGATTCATTGCCGTAAGCGGGTCTTGGAAAATCATACCGATTTTACCGCCGCGCACGTTATTCATTTCCGCAGGCGTCATAGAAAGCAAATCCTTGCCTTCGTACAAGACTTCGCCCGCGCATTGTGTGTAATTTTCATTATGCAACCGGGAAATAGAGAGCGCCATCGCCGACTTACCGCAGCCCGACTCGCCAACCAGCGCAAAAACCTCGTCTTTTTTAATCTCAAGATTTACACCGTCAACGGCAGCATAATACTGCCCTTCGATGCGGAAGGACACACGCAAGTCTTTAATTTGTAGCAACGTGTCGTTAGACATTGCTTACACCGACCTTTATGTGGAATATAATCATTCTCTGTGCCTTGTTTCCGCAAGGCGCGGAGAAATCTTTGCAAGAGATTTTTATGTAGCGCTAGAAAATCAATGCATTCCAGATTTTCCACGCATTGTATCGGCAAAGTTGTTGGCTGTCTACCCTTTTGGCAAAAATGCCACTAAGCAATTGATGGAAATTTGCATAAAAAATGCGCAAAGCGCATGGTGCGTGTTGTGACTTAACACAACGGCTATTGCATTCTACGCAAAACAGACAAGCTTTACGGCGTATTTGATTGGTAAATTTATATACAACGCGGCAGAATTTACGTGATATTTACTAAAATTTTTTAATTACAGTAAAATCACCGACAAAAGCCCTATCAAAAATCCGAAAACCCCGCCAAGCGCCACAATAATTTTTAATTCACGCCCCACCACGGAGAGTATCATCGCTTCCGCTTCTGCCACGTCGTAGGTTGCCATTTTACGCTCTACCATATCCGCGATGGGAATATTTTTTGCCACATATGTTGCAATGGTCGCCATTATTTTATGCAAGGGCAAGGCGTTAAGCACTTCACGGATATTGTAGGCAAGCAATTTTTCATGCATTTCGCCTGCGCCTTGCTCGGCAAGGTAGGTTTCCGCGATATTGTCAATGCCTTGGTAAATGCGGGTGCGCAGGGCTTCGCGGTTTTCTTCCGAGGAAAGATATTCGATGAGCCAATCCTTTATATTCCCGTACACCTTGTCCTTTTTCACAAACATAGAGGCAAGCCCACTTACGCTTTCTTTTACCACGCGGCTCGTGAGTTCTGCCAGCTTTTGGTCCATTACGGGGAAGCGTGTTGGGAATTCTTTTAACGCGTTTTCTGCGTTTTCTACCAGGTAATCCGCGGCTTTTTTTAATGCGTCCTTCAACCGTTCCGTGCGTTTAAGACCTATTTTGCCCAGCGCTTCGCCCACTGTAAAATTGGGCAGCGGCCATTGCGAGAGGTCGGCAAGTGTATCTGCAAGTACTTCGGGCGTAAGCAAATGCCGTCCAATCGCTTCGCCCAATTTTCGCCCAAGGCGTGCCCGCTCACGCGGCACAAGCCCGGGCGTAAACGGAATTTTTATGCCAAATAAGCGCACTTCCCTATGCGGGCGAAACAACATAACAATTGCTATCCAGTTTGTAGATAGTGCGATAATTGCGCCCAATACAGGCGGGATTAAAAATGAAAGAATTTGCATGAAAAGCTCCTCTGCTGTCAAATAACATACCAATCGTAAAAATAAAGTTTGGGTCAAGTCTTTTTAAAGGCTTGCGGGGGCTTGGGGGCGGCGCCCCCAAAGTGTATAATCATTTATCACTTGACCTTTGAATCTGAAAGGATGATTATCATTTCCGCACCGGACATTCTTACATCTACGGGCGTTCGCACGCTGCTTGCCCGCCACGGCTTTGCGCCGCGCAAAAAATGGGGGCAGCATTTCTTAACGGACGAGCATATATTGCAAAAAATTATTTCGGCGGCGACACCTACAGCGCAGGACTGTGTGCTTGAGGTTGGGCCGGGGCTTGGCGCGCTTACACAAGGGCTGCTGGCAAAGGCGGGGCATGTAATCGCCATCGAACTGGATAAAGGGCTGGCAGAATTGCTTGGCATTACTTTTCACGAACAGGTTAAAGCAAATTTGCTTGATATCGTGCAAGTGGATATTTTAAAAGCCGATTTGGAGGGACTGCTTGCACCATTCAAGGAAAAACGCTTGAAGGTGGTAGCAAACCTGCCCTACTATATCACAACGCCTGTAATCATGCGCTTGTTGGAGTCGCCGTTGCATTTCGATTCAATTACCGTGATGATACAGAAGGAAGTTGCGCAGCGTATGAGCGCCGCGGCGGGCACAAAAGCATATGGTTCGCTAACCTTGGCGGTACAGTATTACGCCGAAGCGCGCATTGTAGCGACTGTGCCCGTAAGTTCATTCCACCCGCGCCCGGAGGTCGAATCCGCCGTAATTCACCTGCAAGCGTTAAACGCACCCCCCGTAAAGGCGGATAAACAACGTATGTTTGAAATTATCCACGCCGCCTTCGCACAACGGCGCAAAACGCTGGTGAATGCCCTGTTTGCCGCGGGCTTTGCCGAAAGTAAAAATGCTTTAACCGCCGCGCTGGAAAAATGCGGACTGCGTGCAGACATTCGCGGCGAAGCGCTAACCATCGAAAATTTTGCAAAGCTTACCGAGGTATTGTCATGTCGTCCTTTGTAATTAAAATTATCGCCGTGATTTCCATGCTGTTTGACCACACGCGCGTATTTTTCCCCGATACGTTTCCCATGGAATTTCGCGTAATCGGGCGCATTGCGTTCCCGCTGTTTGTTTTCTTGGTGGCGGAAGGCTTTCATCATACGCGTTCGCCCATAAAGTTTTTGCTGCGCTTGCTCGCCTTCGCCCTTATTTCTGAGCCGATTTTTGATGCCGCACAGCCGTGGGATGGCTGGGAAAACATTAATTTTTTAAGCCACACAAATATTTTTTACACACTTTTCCTGGGCGGCGCAAGTATCGCCGCTTATAAATACGTACAGGCACGGTGGAATGTTACAAGCCTTGCCATTTTACCCGCCGTCGGCTTTGCCGCGTTGGGGCATTTGCTCACCGCAGACTATGGCGCAATGGGTGTCCTGTTTATTTTTGCCCTTTACATAACAAAAAAGACACAGCCGCGCCTGCTCCTATGGGTAATGGCGGGCATGTGTCTTTTATTATGGCACAATGTGCTGTGGGACTTGGCAATGGGCGTGCGCTACGCCGCCATCACCTACGTAATGGTGGGGGCAACCGTGTTAGCCGTGCCCATCGCCGCCGCGTATAACGGCAAACGCGGGATAAATACCCCATGGGTAAAATGGGGGTTTTACGTATTTTATCCGCTGCACCTTGCAGCGCTTGGGGTTATTGCTTCACTTCCTCATATACTAAAATAATTGCCAGAATACTTACTATCGCACCAATAACAATACTCACGATGCCCAGCGTAATACCGGCTGTGGTGGATACGTTGGCTTGAATAAACGACTCTGTTGTGCGGTTTTCGTGTGTAATGTGAATGGCGTCGGCTAAGTCATGCAGCACAATGTAAATTTCTTCAATATACAACATATGTTCATGGATAATAGGCATAGTTTCTTGCCCTGCTAACGCGTCGGCATGTAACACCATAAACACATTGTGACGATAAAATTCGATAAGGCGGCTCAAATGGAAGGTCGTTTCTATCAAATAATCGCGGCGGTCGCCAACCATATACGGGTCAATATTAAAGCTGTGGATTAAATCATCCAGCATACGTTGTAGTACGGAAAATGTCGAAAGCGCTTCACGCTGTAACGATAAAAGATGTGCTTCGTCCCCCATATGAAGTGCATGGCTTGCCGCTATGCGCCGCACATTCATTACTTGCGTCTCAACTTCCGCGATTAACATACGGCGGTCGCTTGCGTCTTCCAGCAAAAGGATACTGTCATGTTGGTTAACAGAAAAAGCAACGTTCGCTACAATGATTGTCAACATACTTAACAATAGCCAGCCAAAAGCCAACGCAAGAATTACAACGATTTTGGTCTTGTTTAACAGGCGATTTGATGTGCCCATGATAATTGCGCTCCTTTCGCTTTTGCGGATTACGGTGCTTGTATAATTACGCGGTTTTCTTCATTCATGTACATACGCACGCGGTTGCCGTCTAAGCCCATTTTTTCTAGAAATTCCCGCGGGATTTGCACCCGACCTGCGCGGTCAAGTACCGCAAGTTCGACCTGCGCGCCGCCGCCAAAGCCTTCGATATTGGCGAGCCGGTCGGCATAGGATTGGATAAATTCGCTGGAGGTTTTGCCGTCGCGTATCGCTACCACCCGCTCAACGCTTTTAGAAATTTCGCGGTCGTGGGTTACGATGACTACCGTTGTACCCAATTCTTTATTCACCGCGCGGAACATATCCAATATCATATTGGTGGTTTTTGTGTCCACACTGCCTGTAGGTTCGTCCGCTAACAGCACCGCGGGGTGGTTGGCAAGCGCCAATGCAATGGCAATGCGCTGCTGCTCCCCGCCCGACAATTGGTTTAATCGGTGCTTGGCGCGATGGGCTATGCCCGTAAGCTCCAGCAAATCCAGTGCGCGTTTCTTCTTGTTTTTTACGGGAGCAACCGTATTAAATTGCATAGGCATTTGTACATTTTCCAGCGCTGTAAGGTAGGGGATAAGGTTGCGCGCATTATTTTGCCACACGAAGCCTACGGTTGCGGTTTTGTATGCCACCAATTCCCGCTCGTTTAATTTGAAGAGGTCTTTCCCGTCCACGGTAAGGGACCCCGCGCTGGGCTTGTCTAACCCGCCAATCATGTTAAGAAGCGTAGATTTTCCGCTGCCCGAGTTGCCGATAATCGCCATAATTTCGCCGCGGGCTATGGTTAAGTCCAACCCCTGCAGGGCAAGCACTTCAATGTCCTTGGTTTTGTAAATCTTCACCAAGTTTTCCGCGATAATTACATTTTCAGTGTTCATTGGTAATTTCTCCGTCTGCCAGCTCGTACACCTTGTCGGCGATGTCCATTAGTCCCGGGTCGTGGGTGGTCATTACAATGGTTGCGCTTTCCTGCTCGATTAGATCCTTAAAAATTTTCACCACTTGAAGTCCTGTGTTTGTGTCTAATTCCGCCGTAGGTTCGTCTGCGAAAATGACCTTTGGGCGGTGTGCAATAGCGCGGGCAATAGCAACGCGTTGCTGCTCCCCGCCGGAAAGCTCGGGCGGCAGGTGGTGCATTCTCCCCGCCAGGCCCACACGGTCTAAACAGGCTTCCGCACGTTTACGCCGTTCCTTCGCGGGGAAGCCGCTGATGCGCAAAATAAATTCCACATTCTCGTACGCTGTCATCATACTCACCAGTGCAACAGACTGGAAAACAAAACCCATGCTTACCCGCCGCAAGGCGTCGCGCCCTCTTTCGGGCATAGCCGTAATACTTTCGCCCGCAAACAAAACATCCCCGGCGGTTGGGTAATCCAACGCGCCAAGGATGTTCATCAACGTGGTTTTTCCGCTACCCGAACGCCCTTTTAAAATGGTCAATTTATTTGGCGCAACGTTAAGGTCAATACCTTTTAGCGCCCAATATGTAATACCGCCAACGGGGAAGCTCCTTTTTATGCCCTTTGCCGTGATAATCACACAAGCCCACCCTTTAACGCCGCTTCCGCCGCGTTTTGCTCCGCTTCTTTCTTGGAATGTCCCGTGCCTTTGCCCAGCACGCGTCCCTCGTGTGTCACCTGCGACACAAACGTGCGCGCGTGGGAAGGACCGCTTTGGTCTAGCAACACATATTTTGCGGTTGTACCCGATTTTTTTTGCAAAATTTCTTGCAGCGCCGTTTTGTTGTCCCGTTGAAGTGTCGCTTTTTTTGCCAGCGGCATAAAAAGGCGCGTTATTAACGCCTGCGCCGCATCATAACCGCCGTCTAAGTACACGGCGCCGAGCACCGCTTCCAGCGCATCAGAAAGCAACGACCCCTTCTCTCGCCCGCCCGTTTGTTCCTCGCCGTTGCCCATACGCAAATACGCGCCAAGGTTAAGCCCCCGTGCAAGCTGCGCAAGGCACGCCTCACACACCAAGGATGCCCGTTTTTCGGTTAGCTTGCCCTCAGGTAATTTCGGGTGCAGGGTAAACAACAAATCACTGATGCACAATTCCAATACAGCATCGCCCAAAAATTCTAATCGCTCGTTGCTTGCGCCGTCGCCTAATTTCTGCTCAAATGTATACGATTTATGCGTGAACGCTTGCGTTAGCAACGCGGCATTTTTGAATGTATACCCCAGCTCAAGCAAGCGCTTTTTTCACGTACTCCGCGGCATCGCCTACGGTTTTAATGTTTTCTGCGTCTTCCGTTGTAAACTGCATTCCAAAAATCTCTTCCAAGTCTGTAATCACTTGGAATAAGTCCAGCGAATCCGCATTCAAATCGTCCTTAAACGATGTTTCGGGCGTAATTTTTTCCTTAGAAACACCCATTTGCTCGCTAATTACGTCCCTAATTTTTTCAAATTCCATGTTATGAATCCTCCTTTAATCACTAAAAATCACGCATTGCCTTATCGCATTCTTAAACGCCAGCGCGTCGGACGAGCCGTGCGCCTTTACAACCAGCGACTTTAGCCCCAGGAAGGGCGCACCACCCACCTCGCGGTAATCGAAACGCTTTTTTAACCGCGCGAAAGCGGGTTTTGCCAGCGCCGCACCTATTTTGGTGATGGTAGACGCAAGCAATTCTTCCTTTATCATGCCTAGCATGGTTTTGGCAAAGCCCTCAGTATATTTCAAGACAATATTTCCCGTGAATCCGTCGCACACGGCTACATCTACCGCACCCATGGGCACTTCGCGCCCTTCTATGTTGCCTGCGAAGTTTACCCCGCTTGCGGCAAGCAGCGGGAAGGCTTCCTTAGCGGCGGCGTTGCCCTTTTCCTCCTCCGCGCCTACGTTAATAAGCCCAACGCGCGGGTTTTTAATGCCCATCACTTTTTCCATATATTCCGCGCCCATTTGCCCAAACTGCGCAAGGTACGACGGCTTGCAATCCATATTTGCGCCGCTGTCCAACAAAAGCACAAAGCCCTTCGCGGTGGGTAAAAGCGTACCCAGTGCAGGGCGTTCGATGCCCTGCTTGCGCCCGATAATCACCGTCGCCCCCGTGAGCAATGCCCCCGTAGACCCCGCAGAAACAAAGGCGCTTGCTGTGCCCTCCTTTACCGCGCGCAAGCCAACAACAATGGACGAATCCTTCTTTTCGCGTATTGCCGTGGTTGGTACTTCGCTGGGCGTAATCACAGTTGGTGCATGTAAAATAGAAATATTTTTATGCGCGCCCTGCTTTTTCATTTCCTGCGCCAGCATTTCCTCATGCCCGACCAGCAACAATTTTACCTCGGCAAATTCCTTCGCGGCACGAAAAGCGCCCTCTACAACGGCAGAGGGCCCAAGGTCGCCGCCCATGGTATCTACGGCGATGGTTAGTAAACTCATTGTGCTTGTTTTAAAATTTCGCGCCTATCGTATGAGCCGCAGGTTTTGCATACTTGATGCGACTTCATAAGCGCACGGCATTTGCTGCACGTTACCAAGTTAGGCATGGAAATTTTCCAAGTTTGGGCGCGGCGCTTATCGCGGCGGGCTTTCGATAACTTCTGCTTAGGGCTAATCACAGCACATCTCTCCTTCATTCATCTTGCGGGCGGTATTATAGTCAAAGGGCGTAGCCATGTCAACTTACGATAAAATATGTGCTACAATGAAATAGGAAATACAAGAATAAGAGAAAGGATGATATCAGATGCAATTGATTTTTCCATCAGCAGAATTCAAACATAAAGCAATAGAATACAAGCAAGAATTTTATGATGTAAATGAAAAACACATTGATGGCAGTTGCGGGTTTTCAAAATACGATAATTTTGATGACTGGCTTGAAGATATCATAAACATTCAAAAGGAAGCACCCGCAGGCTTTGTTACATGTTCGACGTATTTTGCCGTAATAAAGGACGAAGTAATTGGCATGATAAGCATACGGCACACGTTAAATGATACGTTGCGATTCGACGGCGGGCATATTGGCTACAGCGTTCGCCCGTCTCAAAGAAGGCGCGGATATGCAACGCAAATGCTCGCGCTTGCATTGGAAAAATGCCATGAGCTTGAAATTAACCCCGTTCTCATCACATGCTTAAAAACCAACATTGCCTCCGCCAAAACAATTATTAACAACGGCGGAAAACTAGACAGCGAATTCATAGATGCCAAGGGAGCAACATCACAGCGTTATTGGATTTTACGATAAACTTATACAACGCACACTATTAAGGGTGGAAATAACGCTGCTAATGTTTATTTTCTACAAAAGCGAAGGGTCTTTTTCGTATTTTTCCAAGGCGTCTAATAGTGCTTGCAATACAAATTCAATAAATTTTGTACGACCAACAGCTTTGTCAGCAATCGCTAAAATATCGGTATATTCTTGTCGGCGTTCATATATAACGTTCATCATCGGTATTCTATTCGATACATATACGCCATTTTATTGATTGAGTAAAAACATGTGCCATATTCTGGCAACATGTTCACTGCCCCCGCTGAAGGGTTTCATTGCGATAATCTCATAATGAAGTACACATGCTTTGATGAGCATATTTTCTTCTGAATCCTTTACCCATTCAACTACGCGCTCAAAATCCCTATACAATCTTCCATGCGGGTCGTTGGAAGCAAAGCACCCTGCTTCCAGCCCGGCCATAAGCACACCGTGGATATTTTGCATTGCCGGCACACTATACGCAATTGTGTGTGCTGTATTGTGAAAGTGGTCATGGTATAGCTGACTGTAGGCTTCATACGCATTTTTAACCGCAAGAATAACTCTTGGCGCAAGTTCCGAATACGCACCATCAATTATATCCGATATTTGCGCAGACGTTAGTTCGCTATTTTCCATAGCAATTGTTGCATAAACAAAACGAATACGAACATCATGCCACATTTGTTCTATCGTTTTGCCGTCTACTATCCGCTTCTTTCCTTGTTTAGCATAGAGTTC
>WQRX01000063.1 GCA_009786535.1 Defluviitaleaceae bacterium
TCTTTAAAAAAACATGCCCCCCGCGTTCGGGGGCGTAAGGAGTATTATATCAACCCTTCACAACTTGTCAACACCTTTTTCAAAAAAATATTGAAAAAATTCAAAAATTTTTATTCTTGTGTCGTCCATTCGCTTATTTTGTCGAGTAAAACGGCGGTGGCTTCAAATGGCTTGCGCATAAAATCCCTTGCGCCCATGGCTTGAATTTCATCTATAAGGTCCGGATAATTTGAAGCGGACATAATAACTACGGGGATATCTGCATGATTTTCATCACTCTTTAATTTGTGCATCGCCTCATGGCAGGTCATGCCCGGCATGTAATAATCCAGCAGAATTAAATCCGGCTTAATTTTTTTAAGATGTGGGAAAATTTTTTCTGCTGCATCAAGCGAAATCACTGTATGCTCAGGATTTAGCGCATTTTCGATGATGGATAACATGGTTGCGGTATCGTCTACAGCGAAAATAATTTTTCTTCCCATAACGGTTCCCCCTTGTTGTAAATGGCTAACTTTCTCCACCCACCATCATATACCATATAGCGAAACAAATAGCAATAGCCGTGCGTTCTAAATCTTGTCCCACGGGTATATATATGAATGAAAGGGTGGTGCATATGCGCATTTTTCTTCTATGTATATGTGGGATTGTTTTGCTTCTTCTTTCTTCGTGCGGAAATAGTGGAAGCGCCGGCGGACCGTTACCCACACTGCCCTTTGAAAGCGAACCCATTATTGTTAATGAAACAATAAACAAAATAATTCCCGCAGAGTTAATTGAAACTAGAGATACATGCGAAAGCAAATCAATTCGCGTGCTTATAAACACATCACACTTTGCAAGCCGCATTCATGGGAGCGTTACCATTACCGCAACGGGGGCATTTGTTGTACGCGGCGGCGGTGTATTGGAAGGCGCAACCGAGCGGCACTTTGACGCGGGGGAATTTTTCTCGCTACAGCGGGTTACCGACATGGCAGGCTACGAATATTTTTGCATCCAACCGATTACAGATTGTAATCAGTTGGTTTTGGTTGGACTGGGGCGCAATTGGGGAAACAACGGGCATCCGAGCTATCGTGGGCGGTTGGAAATACGCGTAAAAAACGGTGGTTTTTTGGTGGTAAATGAGCTGTGCTTCGAAGAATATTTATACGCCGTTGTCCCCAGCGAAATGCCTTCATCCTTTGGCTTAGAGGCTTCAAAAATACAGGCGATAACGGCACGAAGCTTTGCCTATCGGCAATTTTACGAGATGCGCTTCCGCGCTTACGGGGCGCATATTGACGATTCGGTAATGAGCCAGGTGTATAACAATCTGCCCGAAACGGAAATTTCCATAGAAGCGGTACGCGCCACGCGGGGCTTGATCCTTGCCTATAACGGCGAGGTAATTTTGGCGAATTATTTCTCCACCTCGGGGGGTACAACGGCAAATTCGGGAGAAGTGTGGGCGGGCGTGGGAGCGTTCCCAGCGGAAACGCCGCCCTTTCTACGGGCGCGGGCGCAGTTTGAGCCTTCCTTCACTGTAGGCGATTTACGCTACGAAGAAAATGCCGCCGCCTTCTTTAAAAATACCGATGTCCCCGCCTTCGAGCGCGACTTGCCCTGGTTTCGCTGGCAGGTTCGTATGACGGCGCAGGAGCTAACCACCGCGATAAACGCACGGGGCGTGGGCAACATTGGGCAGATTTACGACCTACAGGTAATACAGCGCGGACAGGGTGGGAATATCATGGAGCTATTAATTGTCGGCACAAGCGGGAGCGCTCCCATTTTCACGGAATTTGAAATACGCGCCACCCTTGCACCACGGAATAGCCGACTTACCTTAAACAATGGCACGACGCTAAACGGCTGGGGCATGATGCCCAGCGCCTTTTTTACCATGGAAAAGGAGCGCGATGTGTTTGGCGCGCTGGTGGCGGTGACCTTTTACGGTGGTGGTCATGGGCATGGCGTGGGGATGAGCCAGAATGGGGCGCGGGCATTGTTGGACAGGGGGTTCACCTACCGCGAGGTGCTTGCGCATTTTTATCCGGGGACGGAGGTAGTGGAGATGGGGACAAACCCAATATGTATAAATTAAAAATTAATATTTGCACTCATTACATTATTTATGATATTATGCGCCCGTAACAAAAACCACAGTGACCGCAAGGGTGTAACCAGCACCCCCGCGGCGAGTGTAGGGATGTAGCGCATCACCTATCACACACAGGCATAGCCTGCCACTGCGCAACCGCAGTTTAGCATTGTTACGCTTTTATTTCAATAAAATCGTATACAGGGCTTGGGTTGTTGCAGGAAGCAACGCTTTGTTTATATGTATGAACGCTTATACAAGTGTGTAGGTGATGGCAGATATTTCTGCCGTCCTTGCACACTTTTTTATTCCTTTCCCGCAGGCGAAGTGCAGGGCTTGGCTTCGCCTATTGGGAAATTGGGTGAAAAGGAGGGTTGAAGGGCACACGTTTTGGAAAACATTAACTATGAAAAAGGGGAAATTGATATGCCAGAAGCTTTAGTTACCATTTTTGCGATTATATTTATAGTCGGCTTTTTTTTTCTGCATTATATGTTTTTGCGATGGATATGGAGATTTGCTGGGCGGCGCGCTAGTGAGAAGGGTTTAAATCGTATTAATAACTTAGCCAATGAATTTCCCGATATTTGGAATCATTTTTCGGTTGTAGACACAGAAAAACCAAATATAATTCCTGAAGCTTCTTATAATCGCCTTATCTATAACAATCTTCCAGGCAATCTACAAAAAAGCGAGCCAATATTATTTATTAAACCGGACATTGAATTGAAATGGACGTACGGTTTAAGCAAGAAGGGCGATATTAGAAGGTTAGAAAACGGCATGATATGGGTAACGGCATTAAAGTCCATCATTAAAATTTCAGACATACTTGAACTATCCGGAAGCCAGCATTATAAACATCTTGTCAATGTATTAGATGGTTATACTATAGTCGCAGAAAATAATGGAGCGTACTTATATTGCTTGACTAAGTCGGATTCCGATTTGCCTATCATTGACACTATCGAAAATCAATTAAAAATAATCTGCTCAGCCATGAAGGTTGATTATAACGCAATGGGCTTAGGTGACTACGACCCCGGGTCAAGTACGTACATGGGTTTTGGGAGTTTAAAGGCAGTAGGTGTGGGTGCGCTTCTCTCGGCAGGGTCCAGTATAAACCGCAGCGTACAAAAACATAGCTTTAGCAGGGCTTCCGCATGTGCGGCTATCAACAATGTCATCAACTACTTTAACGACGTTTATAACGCATAAGCAATTTTTATCTTATCGTAAAAGCACAAAACCCAAAAAGGCAGCGGTTCACCCCGCCGCCTTTTTATTTTCCTTTTGCCTCATTTTCGGATTGGAAGTTAACGAGATATTTGTTTATTTCGCTGATGAAATATTCGGCGGAGCTTAATTGATTCGTTACATCCTCTTTGTTTATGACGTAAAAATCGTCATAATCGCATTTATTTCTTTCCTTAAAAAGCGTGTCAATTATACGGGACATTTCTTTCGGGAAAATTTCTGTTTTTATATACGATTTGCGAAAGTAACCAATGACTTGTCCGTGATTTCCAAAGTCAACGTTAGAGAGCGCCATCACGCTACGCATAGCATGAAATACGCCATAGTATGAGCGATTCGCCGCACCCTTATAATCATCTAAACTAATTAACGCTTTTGAGGATTGCAGGCATTGCAACGCCTGTTCGTATCTGTATTTTGACATATCCTTAGCGTGTTCCATATATTTCAACCCCTTCTGAAAGAACGTTTCTATAAAACGGCGAAATGTGTAGCCTACGCATAAAAAGGGATTCCTCATTCAACATCACGCTAACGATAATATCATTATCAAGTCCTATGTCGCTTGCTACTTTGTCAATTTCACTTTCAAATACCCTGTGTTCGTTTTCGTTAAAATTACCAAGTACCATAATATCTAAATCAGAATAATCTTTATAATCACCACGCGCATATGACCCATAAAGGATAATTTTACGCAGCCGATTGCCCATTATGCTTTGCGCATTACGGCTTATTTCTTCAACTACCGCGCTAATGGCGGCGCTTGGGATAGTCATAACGCGCACCCTCCCTTTTTATTATATGTTCATCATAGCACAGTCAAACATTTTTTCAATATTGAGATAAATTGTGTTATATTTACACCGTAAAAAGAACATACAGAGGTGATTCTATGAAATTTACACGTTATACAGACATTCAAGCGTTCCACCGCGACACCTTTACCATTATGATGCGCCACGAAGCACAGAATGCAATTCCCTTGGGCAATGTGATTATGGGAAATAAGGGCGAGGACAAAACCGACTGGCGCGACCCCGCAAATTGGTTTATGGGAACGGTTTCAGACGCGCAAGGCATTGTACTTACGGCGGTAATGACACCGCCCCACAAGCTCACGTTGTATTGCACGGATAATAAAATAAATTCTGCGGCGTTGGCATGTTTGCTGGACGAAATACTTGCCGCGGGCATCCCCTTCCCCGGGGTAATGACGGAGAAAACCCTTGCCACGTTATTCGCCAAGATGTACGCCGTAAAAACGGGCAACTCCTACGAAACGGAAACGGATTTACGCCTATACGAGCTGGAAAAAGTGAACCCCGACATTCCCCGCACAACGGTTCGCCTTGCCGAAGAACGCGACCTCGCCTTCCTCCCCTACTGGGACGCGGGTTTTAACGGCGACAGCTTCCATAAGCCATTCACCGTCCCCACGAACGCGGAAAACACGCGCAATGTCATCAACCGCAAAAACCGCTTCATCATGGAAGTGGACGGCACGCCCGTTACCTGCGCGGGGCTTAACATGCAAATGGAAAACATATGTAAAATTGGGCCTGTGTACACCCCACCCTATTTCCGGGGAAATGGTTATGCCACCCAATGCGTTGCGGCGGTTTCGCAAATTGGGTTGGACAAGGGCTTCAAAAAATGCGTGCTGTACACCGACCTGGCAAATCCAACGTCAAATAGCATTTACATGAAAATCGGCTACACGCCTATTTGTGATTTTCTGGCGTTAAATTGGGTGTACGCATGAACAGGCTAGTGCTGGTGCGCCCCACCGAAGCCCACATCAACGAAATCCGCGCCTTCAAGGAAGAATTTCTGGCACACGATAGCCACACCCACAGTACAAGCGGGTTGGGTAGGTTCGATAATATTCAAGAATGGCTGGCATTTGTCCGCACCCGTAATAATGCGGGAACGCTCCCGCCCGACTCTAAGTACGTATCTGCCGACCAATATATACTTATGCGCGAGGGTGAGCCGCGTATCTTGGGCATGATTAATTTCCGCCATTCCCTTGGCGCGGAAGGCGGTCATTTGGCGGAACACGGGCTTTCCCGCGTGCTGCTCACCTGCGCCGACGACAACGAAAAAAGCCGCAAGACCATAATTGCTTGCGGCGGGGTATTTGAACGGCTTGCCATTACAGGCGACGAACGGGACGAGCGGTATTGGATAGCGTTGTAATCCCCCCTACGCCCACTTTCTACGGTTATACATCACAGCGCCAATGCTTCCGCATACGGCGGAAAGCCCGGCAAGCACAACAATCGCCGTCATCTGTTCGCTTATCGCCTGCCCATGGAATGTACCCTGTAACAGATTTACCACATGGGTAAGCGGTAGAATATTGGCAAAAGTGCGGATATTATCGGGCATAATTTCCAAGGGCATGGTCGCGCCCGAGAGGAAAATCATCAAAAAGTAGACGATATAGCTCACCACTTGGGCAATTTTACCGCTTTTAAACACCGCGGCAATAAAAAATCCCATGGCGAATATAGCAAGACAAGACAGCAATAGGGCGGGAATAATTACAAGCCAATTCCCGTCTATATTTATATCGTAAATCAGCCACCCTACAACAATCACAATTGCGGCGCTTACAAGCACCGCAAGCAGATAAACAAAAACTTGCACAAAAATAATATTTTCCTTGCCCATGGGCGTTGCGTCAAATCGCTTGTATACTTTGTTTGTCATAAATTCGGTCAAATTGAGCGGGAGCGTCATAATGCCGTTTACCGCTATCACCATACCCACCAGCGCGGGCACCATAACGTCCATTGCGCCGAGCCGGTAGTTGAACAGTTCGCCGGGTTCGTTGCCGTAGATACTGCCAAAAAGCAATATCGCCCCCAAAGGGAACACAACGGAGAAAAAAGGACTTGCAAAATCGCGGATATAAAGTTTCACAATCATTTGCATTGTCTTGGAAAAAGATTTTGCCGTCATAATAATTCCCCCAATGCGATGGCTTTTTGTTCGGGCGCGAAGGCTAGGTATATGTCTTCCAATCGCATGTCGGCATTCCATTTTTCCGCAGGCAAATTTTCTTGGGCGAAGCTTTGCAATTCGCCAAGCGTTCCCGTGAAAAAAATTTTACCGCTTTGCATGAAGATAATGCGGTCGGCTAGGTTTTCCACTTCGTCCATGTAATGGGAAACAAGAAGCACCCCAATACCGCCGCTTTTAATCACCTTTAAAATTTCCCAAATACCGCGCCGCGCTTCGGGGTCCAGCCCTGTGGTGAGTTCGTCCAAAATCAATAGTTTGGGACGCCCCAGCATGGCAAGCAAGATAGACAGTCGTTGCCTTTGCCCGCCGGACAGCTTGCTTACATAACTTTTTGCTTTATCCGCAAGCCCAAATTGCGCGAGTAATTTTTCATACGCCACAGGGTTTTCATAAAATGATGAAAACCAATCACATATTTCGCCTACTTTTATTTTCTCGGGGTAAGCGGATTCTTGAAGCTGCACGCCCAACTCGTGGTAAATTTCCTTGCGTTCGTTTCGCGGGTCTTTGCCGAAAACAGCAACCGCTCCCCCGCCGGGGTTACGAAGCCCGCCCAAGCATTCCATGGCGGACGTTTTCCCACAGCCGTTTGAGCCTATTACGGCGACAATTTCCCCCGCGCTTATTTCGAAAGATATATCATTGACGGCAACGTTACTGCCGTATTGCACCCGCAAATTTTCTACCTTTGCTAAGATTGACATTTTTCACTCCTGTTTAACAAAATTATTCCAAACGAGAAAAACCAAAATTAACAAAACATTTATCCCCGCCATTATGAAGAATAAAATCGCGGGGTAGTTGGTAAAGTGCGCGGCTACCGCAGAAGGCTCAAAACGGTCAGCATACGTTATTAATTCCCTTGGCTCAAACATAGTAATCGACCATACGCCGCTTCCGCTCCATCGTTGACCGCCCCAACCGCCGCCCGCAGATACATAGGCTATCATTTGCCCAAGCTGCCGTGCCGACTCGTTAAACCAGCGTATCGCAACCATGGGAAGAATGATATTCAACGCCACCAAAAACAAGGCTTGCTTTGTTTTCACAAAAACCCTCCCCTACTGCGGGCGCACCCTATCCCCATCCACTTGCAACGGTATAAAAACGGGATACTCTGTATATTTCACGTTGGGTGTGTGCAAGGTGAGCATCAGCGTACCTTCCTTTGTGGTGAAAACCATGCCATGCCCGCCGTCGGCTTCGTAGAGCAAATCCAGATGCTCCCACGCGCCGTCTATATCGCCGTTGCTGCTGCGCGCCACCGCCTGTACATACTGGCTGCCCTGCAAGGACGACCAAAATAGTAGTAACGCGCCACTTTCCGTGCGGTAGAAGAAGGGGCCGTCTGTTACATTTCGGGGGGCGTTTTTGTCTGCCCAGTGGGGTGCGGATGCGGCGAAAAGGATTCGCGGCTCGCCAACAGGGGCGGATAAATCGTCGGTCAACTGCACGGCGCAAATTGTTCCGTCTTTAATTTGCACCCATTCATGGCAGAAAACCATGTAGGGCGTGCCTTTTTTGTCTACATATAACGTGCCGTCCAGGCATTCCCAATCCGGGGGTGTAATGGGGTCGCTGTGAACGGTGAACGGCCCAAGCGGGCTGGAAGCACGTAAAATTTGCGTACCGCGCCGCCTTCCCTCACCTATGAAGGTGGCAAATAAGTAGAATGCATTTTTGTATACATGCACCTCGGGCGCCCAGAAGTTACGGTCTGCCCAAAAATCCTGCGGGCGAGTGAACACCTCTACAGGGGCGTCCCAATTTTCCAAGTCAGCGCTAACGTACACGTCGAAGCCCTGCGTATTTATGTCCGCCGGTTTGTCCCAGCACAGGCGGCTGCGCGTGCCGTACATATAATATTTACCCTCGTGCAGCAGCACATAGGGGTCGCGAACATTTATTTCCTGCGTTTTCATGCCAAAACCTCCTGCCTAAGAGCGGTGTCCGCTTTAAAACGCCCGCGCGCGGTGTGAGTGCGGGTTTTCGCCCCTGCGGCACGGATGCCCCGCGCCGTCATACAGCTATGTTCGCCTTCGATAACCACCATAACATCGGGGGTTTCCAGCACTTTTTCCAAAATATATGCAATATCGTTGCCAATGCGCTCTTGCAACTGGAAGCGCTTGCTTACCAAATCCACAATCCGCGCCACCTTACTAAGCCCAATCACACGCCCCTGCGGAATATACGCGATATGCGCCTTCATATTATACATCAGCGCAAAGTGATGCTCGCAGAAGCTAAAGCAGTCGATGTCGCGAATCTGCACTATTTCCGTCCCGGGGTCGGGGAAGGTTTTGCCGTGTTTTTCCGCTATCTCGTCGTTGGTTAGGCGCAGTCCCGCGAACATTTCTGTATACATTTTTGCCGCGCGGGCGGGGGTATCCTCCATGCCCTCCCGGGTTGGGTCAATGCCAATGGCACGAATTAGCTGTTCTACGGCTTGTGCTATTTGCCGTTCTTGTTCTGTCATATTACACTCCCTGCGCGTCTGCGCCCCAAATAATTTTATGAAATTGCAATTGCATTCGCGCGTCCTTGAGTATGGGCGTATTTACGATAAGCGCCGCAAGGGTGGGCAAATCCATAGCGGGAGCGCTCCCGCCCTGTACCGCCGCCACCGCGCCAATAAAAATCTGCGGCATTTCGATGGGGGCTTCATTCTTTGTGAAAACCGCGTTAATAATGCGCCCCTGCAACCGCTCCACCAAGTGAAGCATGGCGGGCACGTCGCTTTCACTACCCACCACAAATTTTAATACATCTGCCCCGCGAAGGGCGAAGTAATTGCCGTCCAGCATCTTATCGCACACACCGCTGGAAGGCAGCTTATAATCAATCGTAAAAAAAAGCCCTGCCCCATCCCCTACCCGCTGGCGGAAATCGGCAATATCCACACTGCCGTTGGTTTCTATGTTCACTTCAATGCCGCGGGAAAGCAATTCCCGTACCAGCGCGTCCGCCCCCTCGGCAAGCAAGGGTTCGCCCCCCGTAAGGGTTACGCGGTTAAAGGCCGTGTTCACGCGGGAAAGGATTTGCTCCAGCGTCATTTTTTCCCCCGCCGTTGCTTCCAGCGCCTGGGGCGTATCACAATAGGTGCAACGCAAATTACAGCCCCCAAGCCGAATAAAGGTGGCGGTTGCCCCTGCACGCTTCCCTTCCCCTTCAAGGCTGTCAAACATTTCAACGACATTATACATGGGAGCGCTCCCATTCCGCGTCCGTGATGTAGCTTGCTACGTTTCCTGCGCTTTCCTCCACGTCTGCGCGGTAGCAAAACGGCGCAAGCTCTTCACAGATGTAACGCGCCAAATTTTCCGCCGTTGGGGCAAAGTCCAGCACGTCGTTAAGCACTTTATGGTCCAGCGTTCCGTTAATTTTCTGCTTAATTTCCGTAAAATCCATTATCATGCCCGCCGCATTTAATTCCCGCGCACGCAGATACACGGTGACGTTCCAGTTGTGTCCATGGAGCTGGGTGCATTTGGATTCATACTCCAGCGGAAGATAATGCGCCGCGCTAATTTCCAGTGTTTTTTTAATTTCGTACAAAATTAATCGTTCCCCTTTTTTACACGTAAAAAAAATACTTCCCCACTTGCATTCGCTTCTTCAATAACAAATCCTGCATTTTCGCAAAGTGTTTGTATCCACGCTATAGATTGGCTTCGCTTATACCCAACGCCATAACCTGTGGTAACAACCCGCTCGTCGCAAATCTGTATCTTTAACTGCGTAACAAAGGCATCTTCCGTCAATCCACTTGGAATAGTGCTGTCCCATATCCACAGCAAACCGCCACCCTTTAACACGCGGGAAGCTTCGGCAAGGCATTTTTTTACCTGCTCATCGTCCATATACATCAACGAAAAGAAGCAGGTCACATGTGCAAAGGCTTGGTCCAGAAATTTCAAGTCGCAGGCGTCCATGATTATTTTTAATCCGCAGTCGGGGGCTTCTTCCAATTCATCCTTACGCGTGTCAATGGCGACTACGTTATCGCCGGAAAGCAAGCCTATGATACCTTCGCCGCCGCCACCAATGTCTAATACACGCCCATTAAAATGAATACCGCGCATATCTATATACTGCTGTGACGTTTCATAGATGGTCATATTCTCTGTTCATCCCGCACAAACCCTTCATACCCCCAAGAGCGCAAATTACACGCGGGGCAGTCGCCGCAGCCCTCACCGGGCACACCGTTATAACAGGTGAGTGTTTTTTCTTTGATGATATCCAGCACACCAAGTTCCCGTGCCAGCGCCCACACCTGCGCCTTGTCGCGCCACATTAGAGGCGTTTCGATAAGGAAGGGATAATCTAACCCCAAGCTAAGCGTTACGTTAGTGGATTTTATGAATACGTCGCGGCAATCGGGATAGCCGCTGTAATCGGCTTGGCTTACGCCCGTGACCAGTACTTTTATGCCACGCTTTTTGGCATAAATAGCGGCATAAGTGAGGAAGATGAGGTTGCGCCCTTCAACTAAGGTATTGGGGGGCGCGCTCCCATCGTAAGAATTATCTACTTGTATATCGCTTCGCGTTAGCGCGTTTTCGGTCATTTCGCTCACAGTGGGCAGGGATTGAATGACAAAAGAAATGCCCAACTCGTCACAAATGGCTTGGGCATATTTTAATTCTTCGATATGCCGTTGACCGTAATCAAAGCCAAAGGCAGACACATTTTCCTTCCCGTATTCACGTAATGCCCAGTACAGGCAAGTGGTCGAATCTTGCCCGCCGCTTAGTAAAACTAATGCCTTCATTTTTGCTCCCCCAAACTATCAAATAAACGTTTTTTTGCGTAATCCGCATATTTTTTGTCCCCATAATTGGCAAAGGGAATAATGGAAATGCCCCCTCGCGGGGTGAAATTGCCCTTCACTTCAATATACTTGGGCGACATAAGCTTTTTTAGGTCCTTCATTATGATGTTTACACAATCTTCATGAAAATCCCCATGGTTGCGAAAGCTGAAGAGATATAATTTAAGCGATTTACTCTCTACCAGCCTTGGACCCGGAATGTAGTTGATAATAATCTCGGCAAAGTCGGGCTGCCCCGTTTTTGGACAAAGTGAGGTAAATTCGGGACAATGTAACGTTACCATATAATCATTTTTCGGGTGCTTGTTGTCGAAGGCTTCCAGTATTTGCGGGGCGTAGTCGGTTGGGTAGTCCTTGTGCCCTTCCCCCAGTAATTTTAGCCCCTGTTCGTCTTTTTTTCTTGGCATTTATATAACCTCCGTAATGGCTTTGCCTGTTTTTTCCGACTCAAACGCCGCGTCAATAACCTTCATTACACGCAGGGCTTGCTCGGGTGTGATAATTAACTCGGCGTTGCCGTTTATCACATCAACAATGTTGCGGTATACATCTACCCAATCGCCTTTAACGGTGGGTAGGGCTTCTTTTTTGGTGGTGTATTTGGGGCGGGGAAGCATGGTGTGCGTAGGCCCTGCATGGGTGTAGATGACCGCGTCTTCCCAGTCTTGGATAGACGGGTCTGCCAGGGTGATAACATGCCCGTTTTGCTCCCAGTCCAGGATAACGGCTGTGCCGTCGGTACCGGAAACATGCCAGCGGGGCAGGTCGATGTAGCAGTTGGTGGTGATGCTTACGTTTACCGAGCAACCGTTTTCGAAGCGCAGCAATACGGTGAATGCATCGTCCACTTCCTTGTGGTGTACGTTGTGGATATGTGCCTGTACAGAGGTAATTTTTTCGGGAATTACGTCAAGAATTTGGTCAAGCAAATGTACGCCCCAATCGAGGAGTAAGCCGCCGCCGTTGGGCTTGAATGCCCGCCAGCCAAACAATCGGCGCGAACCTTGTACGCGGCTTTCGATGTTATACACATCGCCCAGCATTTTGTCGGCAAGGATTTTGCGAATGGTGAGATAATCCTTATCCCAGCGGCGATTTTGGTTTATGGTGAAAATTTTGCCCGTCTTTTTGGCAACGGCGATAACTTCTTCCAATTCTTTTGCGTTTAGGGTAACGGGTTTTTCGCATAGTACGTGCTTTCCTGCCTCCAAGCACGCGATGGAAAGCGATTTATGCAAATCGTTTGGCGTGGCGATAAGCACAAGGTCTATGGACTTGTCTGCATAAATTTCTTCGGGGGAATTATAGCTTTTTATACCCCAATCGGCGGTCATGCGTTTTTTTGCTTCTTCGCGAATATCGTACCCGCCTACAATTTCTAAGCCCTTTACATGCCCTTTTACGTTGTCATAGTGCCAGCCCGCCATGCCGCCAACGCCGATAATTGCCATTTTAATCGCCATTTTTAATGCACCACTTTCTAAATTGATGTCGCAATACGCCGCCATTATATAGATATGTTTGAAATATTACAAACCCCGTGGTATAGTTTTCCGTATGTTTCGATAAACTATAATAGCGCATATGCGCAAAAGGGAGGATATTAGCAATGTGGGAAAAAGAGCAAAACGCCCAGCAAGCCCAACAAGGCTACTATGAAGAAGCAACACAGCCCATCATAGACATAGGTATGGTGGAAGAGGACGCGGTAAATGCGTACATGGCACGGGTATTTGGCTGGATGTTTATCGGCCTGCTGGTTACGGCATTTTCTACGCTGGCAATTATTTGGGGCATGGACAACAGCCCTGCGTTCCAAGACTTGATTTGGAACACGCCTATGCTATTCATTGGCGTAGTGGTGGTAGAATTTATTTTGGTTATCGCCATCTCTGCCCGCGTAACTACCATGAACCCCGGTACAGCCAAGTTTATGTTTATGCTGTATGCTGTGCTTAACGGTTTAACGTTTGGCTTTATTGCTGTGCTGTACGCGTCTATGTTTATGGACGGTTTATTTACCGTAGCCCTTGCCTTTGGCATAACGGCTGTGTGCTTTGGTGTGATGGCGGTGATTGGTATGACTACGCAAACCGACCTTACGCGCTTTAGCAATTTGTTTATCATGGGCTTGGTTGGTCTAATCATCGCTTCCCTTGCCAATGTATTTTTTATCGGAAGCATGGGCTTCGACTTCTTGATTATCATTTTCGGTTTATTCCTGTTCATGGGCTTAACCGCTTACCATGCGAACCGAATTAAATTGCATTATGCGCAAATTGCCTTAAACCCCAACGCGGCACAACAAATGGGGCTTAGGGTTGACCAAGAAGGACTTGCAAGCAACCTTGCAATATCGGGTGCGTTAAGCTTATACCTTGCGTTTATTAATATGTTCTGGTTTATCCTGCGCTTGCTTGCACGGCGCAACTAATTGGTATATACTAACAATTAGCCTGTGCAACCGGGGAGGTAGCGGACCCCTGTCGCTTGCAATCCGCTATAGCAAGGGTGACGCCCAGCCTTCGGCTCCTTCTTTGTAGGGTCTGCCTTAGAAAAGTGGTGTTGACGGTCAGGTCTTGCGCAATAAGCCCTTGTGAACCGTGTCAGGCCCGGAAGGGAGCAGCACTAAGCAAGAAAGTTTATGTGCCGCGAGGGTGCTTGACCCGAGCCAACTAGCTAAGTAACGCTTGGGGAGAAATGTCAACGGCGGGCGCACGGGCTGTTTTTACAACTTCACATAAAAAGGAGAAATACGCATGAACAATTTAAAATGCAAATGGGAAGAACTAAACTTGGTAGAGCGCTTCCGCGCATATGAAAAACGCGGCATCGTAATCGGCATTCTTATTGCCCTTGCGGTAGTAGCTATTGTAGCCATCGGCATTATAAAATACCTGTGGCTTAAAAAACAGTTCGACGGGCTGTGCTACGACCTTGACGACCTGTACGACGATGAGGACGACTTCTGCGATGAAGACTGCGACTGCTGCGACAAAGAGGACGAAGGCTGCTGTGTAACCAGCGAAAAGGATTTAGAAAAGATTTAATTTCGTTCGCAAAAATGTAAAGCTACCCGCCAATGGGTAGCTTCAGAGCGAAGACAAACCCCCAATCGAGCAATCGACTGGGGGTAAAATTTTTGATTTTGGAAAAAAATGTGAGGAAAAGCGTGAAAGAGGAAAAAAGT
>WQRX01000064.1 GCA_009786535.1 Defluviitaleaceae bacterium
GGGGGGGGGGGGAGTCCTCGCATTTGCAGATAATGACGTGAACAAGCAAGGCAAACAAATGGAGGGCTTGCCTGTAATCAGCCCATGCGAGTTAAATAAATACGATTACGATGCCATTATTATTGCGTCGCACCCCGGGCTTGAACCTTTATACAATCAACTGATATCGCTGGGTGTAGATGAAAATAAAATTATTACTGATTATGTATATGTTTCGCAAAAAGCCAGGATTATTTTTTTTGAAAAATATGCACAGTTGCAAAGCAACATAAAAGGAAGCGTTGCCGAAGGGGGCGTTTTTCAAGGTGAATGTGCTAAAGAAATAAACAGAGTATTCCCAAATAAAAAAATATATTTGTTTGATACCTTTAGCGGATTTGATAAGCGAGATGTCGATGTTGACGAGCAACGTGGTTTGACGGCAAAGGGCATTAGCGGTTTTGGGCACCTTAATATTACTGACGAAAATCTGGTGTTAAGCAAGCTCCCGTTTCCAAAAATGTGTGAAATACGTAAAGGCTATTTTCCCGAAACGGCAGAGGGGATTAATGACACATTTTGCTTTGTCAACCTTGATTTTGATTTATATCAGCCTACAAAAGCAGCCCTTGAATTTTTTGTCCCTAAAATGGAAAAGGGCGGAGTAATTCTTATACACGATTATTTCCATAAGGGGAATTATGGGATAAAGGAAGCTATAGATGATTATATGAAAGAAAACGGCAGATTAAACCTATTCCCCATAGGGGACGGCATAAGTATTGGTATATTATTTTGAAGCGGGGCTTTTATGGATAAGATAAAGCTGATAATCCTTGATGTTGACGGGACGCTAACTGACGGTCGGATAGCATATGATAATAACGGTACAGAATTAAAGCCCTTTAACATTAAAGACGGTTTAATTCTTAGAGCATGCTCATTGTTAGGGATTAATGTGGTTTTTATGACGGGGCGAACTGCTGAATCGGTTGCAATAAGAGCAAATGAACTTGGCGCGGAAGCTTTACAAGGCATAGAAAAAAAAGAAATTGAGCTTGAAAAATTATTAGCAAAATATGATGTTGCGTTTGAACAATGCGCTTTTATCGGTGACGATTTAAATGATTACACTGCCATGCAATTATGTGCCTTTAAAGCCTGCCCCGCCGATGCCGTGCCGGAGATACGGGAAATATGTGATTTTGTTTCCTCCAAAAACGGCGGCTACGGCGCTGTAAGAGATATTTGTGAGCATCTGCTCCGCAAGCAAGGGCAATACGAAGATTTTTTAACATTGTTTGGTGTATGAAGCGCCTATGACTATCCCCCAACAAAAAATCACCGCCTACCGTAATTTTCTTGTTACCCAAAACAAGAGCAAAGGGCGGGTAGGGGAGTATATCCGTTATGTAAACCGTTTTGCGGCTTTTACGGCAAGCCGCCCATTGGATACGGCACTGACAGAAGAATACCGCCAACATATAGACACCTATTATTCCACATATAACAGTAAAAATAATTGTGTTTTTTATATAAATGCCTTCCTAAAATTTCTTAACAGAGAAGAACTGTTAATAGCCTATTTTCCGCCCAATCGGGCAGAAGTAAAAATAAAAACCGCCGCCCTAACCGATGAGGATATTAATAAGCTGCTTCATTATACAGATGTTTTGTGAAAGGGTGAATCACAACTATGCCCCACGCCGCTTGGTATAAAGGAAAGCACTTGAGCAGACTAATCGCCGATTATAAAAAAACCGCGCTGATTATTCGTTTAATTATCGCAACGGGTATACGCACAAGCGAGCTGCCAAAGGTAACGGTACAAGCGGTAAAGCAAGGGTATGTAGAGGTTGCATTTATAAATAGTATGCGCAGGGTTGCGCTGCCTAATGACATACGGGAGCAGCTTTTGCAATACGCATACACACAGCATATTACCGATGGCGCTGTATTTCTTACCTTGCAGGGGCACCCCTGCGGTAAAAACGCTATGTTTCGCGCTTTTGGCAGGTTGGCAACGGCGGTGGGTATTGCCCCCGAGCGCCTTACCGGCGAGGCACTGCGCAAATATTATAACGATAAACACATTAAAGAAAACAGCGTGCCCGCGGTGCAGGCATCTATGGGCTACAGCGGCGTTAATTATTATGTAGAATACGAACCGCAAGAAGATGAAGTATTAATGCAAAAGTTAAATGAGATGTTTGAATGAGGGGGTTTAAAGTTTAAATACATTCTTAATTGTAATGCTTGAATTTATTATTTGACCATCAGACATATCTTCGGAAAATAAGTAATTGCATCCGCTTTCCAGTGCAGATGCAATCATAAGCGAATCGTAATATGAATATTTATATTCATTGTGAATACGAAGTGCCAAAAATATATCATTTTCGTTGATATATAACAAATGACAAGCCGCAGCAATTTCACTAATCGCTTTTTTTATATCCGAAATGGCAAATCCGAGCTTGCGAATGCATACATTTGAAAATTCATTTAACACTTGTGTGCTTATAAAACAATTATTATTGCATATCACGTCTATAACCCTGTTAGCTTTTTCTTGCTCAGTATGGGAATAAAGGTATACAAGCAGGTTGGAATCTAAGAACACTTTATCGGCGGGCATTGGCTTCCTCCCTGTCAAACTCCCAACCCCTTGTATCAATTTTTAATGCGGTGAAGTGGTCACGGGTAAACTTTTTTTCCGCTTCCGCTTGTCGGGGGGGGGNGTTTATAACTTCAACCGCAACCGCAGTACCGCGCTTAAAAAAATTTATATAGGCTTCGGGTACGCGAATAATATTATCTTCTATTACAGAATTAAACAATATCGCATCTTGCATGGTATATACCTCCTCGAATTGGTGGAAATATCATAGCACAATATATGATTGAGGTAAAATATGCACCTTTCCCCGGGTTGTTTAACTAAATATGAAGACGTTTGCCGTGCAAACGGACAAAGCGAGGATACGATAAGGGTTAAAATCCGTAATCTTCAAATTTTTGCAAATTTTTGTGCCAAGCAGGAATTAACCCATGGGCTGATACATAATTGGCGGGCATACATAGCCGAAAAATATGCAACACCCCATTCGCGCAATAATATGATTTGTAAAACAAATGTGTTTCTCGACTTTCTTGGGCTGGCAGAATTACGTATCGCTTACTTTCAAGTTGACCGTCGCAAGCTGTATTTGAAAGCACGAAGCGCAATAACCATTGATGAATTTAAAGCCATGCTGGAATATACCGAAAAAACAGATGCAAAAGCCAATCTTTTGCTGCGTGTGCTGGCAACCACGGGTATACGCTCGGGGGAAATTCATCACATAACGGTAGAGGCTGTAGCCGTGGGCAGCGCATCCTTTATACATCACAAAAAACCACGCAAGGTGCTGTTGCCTTTGGGCTTATGTAAAATGCTGAGCAATTATGCACAGGACCAAGGAATAACCGCAGGTCCTGTATTTATATCACGCCGCGGCAACCCAATTCACCAGCGCGGCATTGGGGTTTACTTAAAAAATATCGCAGAAAATGTGGGCATTGAAAGGGATAAAATTAACCCCACTGCATTTCGTATATTATTTGCCAACGTATATTACCAAAAGTACGGAGATTTATCAGGTCTTACAGATTTGCTTGGGGTTACAAAGCTGGATATGACGGTGTTATACGTGCAAGAGTAGGGCATCCATTACAGCCGCAATGCCGTCCGTTTGTTGGGCTTGTGCCATGCTTTTAATGTAGTCGTTTTTACGGCAATACAGGGCATCAATTTCCGCCGTTAGTGTTGCGGGGTTCATATCCTCTTCCTGTAACACAGCGGAATAGCCTTGTTTTTGAAAGGATTGTGCATTCAAAATTTGGTCGCCCCTACTGGCGTTCTTCGAAAGCGGAACAAGCAGGTGGGGCTTTTTCATTGCAAGCAGTTCAAAAATTGTGCCTGCCCCCGCGCGGGAAAGGACAATATCCGCCGCGGCGTACAGGTTGGCTAAGCCGTCGGAAATATATTCAAACTGGGCGTAGGTATTGGGCGCGTTCCCGTTTGGCAGCGGGTTTAATAAATTCCCCTTCCCGCAGAGGTGGATTATACGAAACTTTTTTGTTAGCGCGGGCAGGGCTTCGCGTACTGCGTTATTTATCGCCGCTGCGCCTTGGCTGCCCCCTGTGACAAGGAGAATGGGCTTGCCGTTATTTTCGAAGCCGCACATTTTTAACCCCGCCGTTGGGCTGCCCTTCAGCAATTCCTCCCGTATGGGAATGCCCGTGAGTATCGCCTTTTTTGTGGAAATGTTTTTCAACGTTTCGGGGAAGGCAACGCAAATTTTCTTTGCAAAGGGCGCGGCTAAGCGGTTGGCAAGCCCCGAGGTAAAATCGGATTCGTGTATAATTGTGGGAATGCGCAAAAGCCGCGCCGCCATAACTACGGGCACGGCAACAAAGCCGCCTTTAGAGAATACAAGGGCGGGCTTAACGCGGCGCAGTACGCGCAGGGCATCGGAAAGTCCCTTCACCACGCGGAACATGTCGGTGATATTTTTTACGTCCAAATAACGGCGCAGCTTACCCGACGCGATGGGGTGGTATGTAAGTCCCGCTTTTTCCGCCAGCCCGCGCTCTATGCCGTTGTGGCTGCCGATGTATTGAATTTCGAACTCTGCCTTACGTAATGCGGGCAGTAATGCAAGGTGCGGCGTAACATGCCCTGCTGTGCCGCCGCCTGTTAAAATTATTTTTTTCATGTATTAACCTCGTTTTGTTATTATTCTGTTATAATCATTATACCTATAAATTGAAAAAATGTACCACAACGGAGTGAATTTGATGAAAATTGCGTACATTAGTGCAAATCTGCCCCATTACGACAAGGGGATGAACAAGCTGCTTGCCCATACGAAAAGCGTTTTTACGGAGCTGGGGGTGGAAACATCGGAGTTAAACCTTGGGCTAATACACCCGCCCTACTTCGATGGTATGAAAAATGCGCACCTTGACAGTAACCTTGCCCCCGTGCGCGAGGCAGAGGGGATTATCTTCTTTTGTGCCGCGCCGTTTTTTGCGCCCTCGGCGATTATGCAAACCTTCTTGGAATATTTAGCCCTGCCCGAATACTCGGCGCTTTTACAAGGCAAATGCTGCGCGCTTATTGTGGCAAGCGACACAGGGGGCGAACGCGCGGCGCTGCAATCCCTTTCCCGCATGGTGCAGCATATGGGCGGCTACGATGTAGTACACATTGGTTTGCAAGCCATTCACCTGGCGGCATTTGATACAGACGAAAATTTACGCGATATCATAGACAAGGATTTAGAGGATTTTTACCGTGCCGTGCGCCAAGGGCGTGCGCGTATTATTCCGCAGGATTATGCGGCAGGGGCAATCCCCGCGGGTGTACCCGTTTCCGCAAACGGGAGCGCTCCCGCACCAGAGAAAAAGACCGAATCCAAGGCAAGCAAACGGCTGGATGCCTTTACAGAGCAGCAGGAACGTGAAATTGAAGAGCTTTCCCGCCTTTTTGCGGAAAAATATACCGAACCCGATGGCGAAGACAATCCCATGGATAATGACCCCGTACCCGCCTTTGCACCTTTAACCGCCGCCGCGCCTACCCGCCGCAAAACCGCCCGCCAGCTAACACAAAGCTTGCCCCATTATTTCCAGCCCCAGCTTTCCGCCGCTACACAGGCGGTGATTCAAATAACTATCACGGGGGATGAAAATTTTGAAGGCTATCTCACCATTCAAAGCAAGGAATGTACCTATACCGACGGCATAGCCGATACGCCCGATGTAACCGTAATTGCCGAGGCGTCCCTATGGCTCGATGTCCTGAATAATAAACTCACCGCGCAAAAAGCCTTTATGATAGGCGGGCTAAAGGTGCGCGGCGCACTTGCGCTGTTTACCAAGTTTGATACGCTGTTTAAGCTAGGGTAGGTAGAAGAAGATACCCGATGTACTGCTTAGTAAATTTGCTGCGGTGTAGTTGATATCTATGTTTTCAAACAATTCGGGATATAGCAGCGAAGCAATGAGGATTTTTGCGGCAAGCTGTGCCTCTTCGCTGTCCAGCATTTGCTCAGATAAAATTAACACGCGGTTGTCATGCACGGCAGTAAGGGCGCTCCAGTCGGGGCGCTCTTTTATTTCCCGCGTTATTGCTGCGGCAAAATGCGTGTGAGAAATGCCGCTGCCCAGCACGGCTGCGTCCGCAAATTTGACAATTACGTCGGGGCTTCGGCGTACCACCCAGTCGGCGGTGACGGTCAAATTTTCGGCGGAAAGGCGGGTGCTGACATTAAGCCCGCCGGCGTAAATAATAAGCTGATACATTTGCGAGCCGCGCGCAACGGTGGTGAGGGGGCTTGTTGTTTCTACATACACGGTTTTTAATTGACAGGGGAAAATCGTATTAACCCCTTGCCGTAATACCGTAGAATAGGCGGCGATTAACCCAACAATGCCGTAATCCCCGCCTAATACCACTTCGCTTTCCGTGATAGCGGGCTGCGGCGCGGTAATGGTGTGGTCGGCTTCTTGGTAGGGGGGGGCTTCGTAGCCTATTGCGTAATCGTCGTTTTCTATGGGTAATGCTGCGTAGCTGCGGGCGTCTTGGGTTTCAACTTCGATGGGGAGTGGGGCAAACTCGTCAGGGGTTGCTTCTATATATGGTTCGGGGGTATATTCGGGAGTGTATTCGGCGGAGGTGTATTCGTCGTTTTCTTCAAGGGAAATACGGTAACGGCAACCGCTTAACGCAAGCAGAATGAATAGAAATATTGCGAGTTTTTTCATGCAAGCCACCCCATTATAAGAAATAGTTAAATTTTATTTGCAATTTTTTATACAAGCCGGCATTTTTCCAAACATGGGCTTGTGTTTGTGTTAAAAATGCTTTCATGTGCAAGCGGTCGGTATTGCTCGGCATTGTTAGGCTGTATACGGCTTGCTGCCAAATGGTAACCATTTGCGCGTATTCGCTTGCGTATTTGGGTGAAACAAAACTGCTTAAAGGCACCGCATAGGCGGAAAAAAGGACATTTTTATGCTGTAAGCCCATGACCCCAAGCCATTTATGCAAATGCAGAAACATATTGTTAATGGCTATATTTGGGGCGTCTGTATCAAACCGTGTGCGTTGTTTTTTTGCCTTGTAATAGGGCAAAGCAAAGTAAAAAAACATGGCGGCCAACGCAACAAAAACAACAAAAAGTATGGCAGGTAAAAACGAATCGGGCGGGGTAAAAAAGCCAACCTCTGCGCCGTGGGCAGCATCTTCATAAATTACGTTGTAGGCAATGCGCGGGCTTTCGTGAAGGGCTTCGTCCTGTACGGCGGTTACGGCTAAGGCGCGATGCTCGGGCTCTTGCTGTATTTGGGTAAAGGGTGCAACGGAGAAGGGGTTTATCCGTGTATCAAATCGGTCGCGCAGGGCCTCCGAAAATGCGTGAAGCTGCAGGTTTTGTTGGGGGTAAACGGCAAAAATGACCGCTGTAATTATCATCACTAGTGTGCAAAGCGCCATATTTCCGCGTCTGTTTGCCAACACAAGCGCAAGGGCGCAAAACAAAATAATATTCCAAACCGCGGAGGGGAATACCCCAAAATATACTTGCACTGCTACAGCCGCAAGCATGATAAGCAACGCAACAATTTTATGCCGTGTATACGCCGCCCACAGGCTTATGCCCAATAAAATGAGCGAAATAATCACCAATGCTAATGCAGTATTCCCCGCTCGATAAGCCTCGGGCAGTGTAACGGGGAACATAATATACCTAAAAAGCTGGCGCGCTTCGCTAATGGTAAAAAGGCGGTTGGCAATTAATAAAAATCCGTCGCCCAAGCCCGCAAGATTTACCGCACTCGAAAAAAGCGATAAAAAAATTTCGCCTGTCCATTCAAGCATACTCAGCAGTGCGCCAAGCAAGCCCGTAAATAATGCAATTGCCTGTAAGCTTTTTTTCATCATCGCGGTACCGCCGTAATGTGTATAACGTGTGCATACTGTGCGCAAATCTCTTCATATGCCGGCGCGGCATAGGTTGGTTCAATTGTGTTGGATAATAGCTGTGTGAATGCCGTGTCCAGCCCTTCGGTGTCGCAAATTTCATGGCTTTCATAGGTTGTTGCGTTTAGCCGACCCAGGGTTTGCGGTATGCCCTCCATAAGCAGTGCGTGGGCGATGCTGTAGGCTTTTTCCGCCATATTGTGTACTTCGTTGGGGTTAGGCAAAGTCTGCCCTTGGGGCGAAGTTGCTTCTACCAGCACAAGTACATTTTGTAATTCGGGCATATCGGCTTCGCGTACAAGTAATGTATTTGTTTTGCTCGATAGCTTCCAGTGAATGCTTTTTAGCGGGTCGCCCGCCATATATTCCCGTATTGCAAAGGCTTCGCCGGGGTCTTTGTTTGCGTCCATTTCTATGGAAACGGGGTGCCGCTTTGGTAAAATGAGCGTGCGTTTGCTTACAGGGGGCGGCATTTTCCACGCGCTAAGGCAAAAAATGTCCGTCATTTTGGGCTGCGGTAAAGTAAATACGTGTATTCCGCAGTGCGCGGGGGTAAATTCGTTGATATTTTCCCATCGTTCGCCTGTAAATATATTTTCGCACAGCACGTGGTACTGTATATGCCCCAAAAGCCCCAAGGTACGCGATGTTGCTATGTATACGCGCACCGCTTCGCCGCAGGTGCGCTTTTCGGGGGCATGAAGCGTTATTTTTACATAACGCGCAAGTATCCCCGCAATGCAAATAAAAATGAAGGGAATAATAAGGCTTGCATAAAAAATAACCCGCGTGCCCGCATCGTTGCCAAAAATATATAAGACCGCCGTTGCCGACAGCCAAATTGTATAGGCAACGCGATTTTTTATCATGTTAAACCATCGGGAACGGCGACTTCGCTTAACAGCGTTTGCAATATTTGCGCATTGCTCAGCTTTTCCATGCGTGCCTTTGCGCCGGGAAGCAAGCGGTGGGCGCAGGTGTCTTTATATATTGCCTGCACGTCCTCGGGGATAACATAGCCCCTGTTTTGCATGTATGCCCATGCCTTCGCCATTTTGTTCACAAAAAGTGAACCGCGCGGGCTAATGCCAAGCTCCAATAGTGCGTGATTGCGCGAATGTTGCGCAAGGCGGGCAATATAGTCGATAATGCGGTCGTGTACGGTAATGCTTTGCACGTCGTTTTGCATACGTACTACGTCTTCTACAGTGCAAATTTGCGTTATGTTGTCTATGGGATTTTCCCTTTGCCGCCCGCGGATAACCTCCATTTCGCTTTCACGGTTGGGGTAGCCGATGCTCAGCTTTACCAGAAAACGGTCAAGCTGGGCGTAGGGCAATAGCTGTGTGCCTGCCGTCCCCACGTTGTTTTGCGTGGCAAAAACGATAAAGGGGTTACGCAGCGAATGCGATTCGCCGTCTACGGTGACTTGTTTTTCCTCCATGGCTTCCAATAACGCGGACTGCGTTTTGCTGGAGGTGCGGTTAATTTCGTCCGCAAGTAACAAATGTACGCCCGTCACAATGCCTGCTTTGTAAGTAAATGAATCCGCCGCTTTGTTGTACATGGAAAAACCTACAATGTCCGAAGGCAATACGTCGGGCGTACATTGAATACGCCCGAACGTAAGCCCAAGCGAACGGCTAAGCGCCAACGCAAGGGTGGTTTTGCCGATACCCGGCACATCGTCCAATAAAATATGCCCGTTTGCCAAAATAGCGGTAAGGATTTTTTCAATTACGTGCCGTTTGCCGACAATAACCTTTTCAACCTCCGCGATAATGCGTGTAATGTCCATTATGCACCAAATATCTCGGTAATAAATGCGGGAGAAACATAGGTGCGCCCGTCGCGCACGGTTTTTTCACGCACGTCTATGGTAAGGGTGCGCCCGTCGGCGGTAACAATTACGGCGGCTGCCGTTTCTGCGTCCCATTGCACCTGTGCGCCCAGGGCTTCTGCCGTTGCGCGCAGGGGTACAAAGGGCTGTGTTACCGTAATGCGCCCTTGCAGTGCTGCCTGTGCCGTACCAATCGTCTGTTGGGGAAGGGTTGCGATATACCCCATTACGGCGTGGTCA
This sequence comes from Defluviitaleaceae bacterium, assembly GCA_009786535.1. Taxonomy (GTDB): domain Bacteria; phylum Bacillota; class Clostridia; order Lachnospirales; family WQUN01; genus WQRX01. The sequence continues at coordinate 10,089 of WQRX01000064.1, forward strand.
ACTACCCGCGCGGTGGTAATTGTGCTCCAATTTTCCGCGTCGCTCGGGCGTGCGTTAAGCACATAACTTGCGTCCATTCCGTTGAAATTGGCGTTGCTGGTAATAACGGCGTACAGCGCATTTGCATCAAAGGGGCGTCCGTTGACGGAGGTAATGGTTACGCGTTCCACACTGTTTGCCCTGTGCCAAATACGGTCGCGGTAGGCTTCCCCCGCGTTAAAGGGGCGATTTACATCTATCGTATACTCAATGCCCGAAACATGCATAAACGAAGCGGATAACGCATGGGTTTGTGCAGAATGGGGTACCCCCTGTGCGCTGGCCTCCAGTTGCTCCAGCAATTCCGCACCCGTAAGGTACACAATGGCAACTGTGTTGGGGAAGGGGAGAATGCGCCGCAAATCCTGCAAAATAACTTCCCCCGGGTGCAGGAAATCGCGTAGGTTGCCCGCGTTCCAAATAGCGACAACATTTTCATTGCTTACATGAATGCGGTCGTTGCCGTTGGCAACGTCGTCTTCGTCGAAGAAGGCGTTAATCTCGCCCGATACGGCAAACCGGCGCAGCGCGTCCGCCCAAAAATTGCCCAGGTTGGTTTCACCGCTTCTGTTGCCCGCGATAGAACCATCCAGCGTTACCGTAGAGGTAAATACCCGCGGGAACGCCGCCGCTACTTCGGCTGTAAATTCGTCAATGATATATTGAAGCGCAGCATCGGGGGTAAAATCCCCAAGGTTTATTGCGCGTGTTTCGTATGCCAGCGTAGCGTTGTTAATCACAATTACGCCCGCCGTAACGCCGCCGGGTATGGCAGAAGCTGCGGTATTAACCATTACTGCGCCCGCCGTTGCATGTACATTTGCATTGGAAAGCCCGATGATAATATCCGCACTTGCCAATGCCTGTGTCTGTGCCTGCGCCGCCGCCGTTGGGTTGGTAAATTGCATCCCCGTAAGGTTGGACTCCAGAATGACATTGGGCGTTTCTACACAGGTTAGCCCAAAAAAGCCAACGGTTACGCCGCTGTCCGTTGTAATGCTCGTATTCGCCGTAAAGCTGTGAAAAAATTCATTCACGCCGTTAATATTGGCGGAAATAGCGCGAAGGGCGGGGTGTGCCTCAAGCAATTCCCCAAGGGGACCAAAGTCTATGACGTCGCCGTGCATTTCTGCCATGCGTGCCGCGCCGATTGTCCCTGTGCCAAAGGCGAAGTCGTATGTGCCTAAGGCAAGCACATCGTACCCTGCGGCTAGCATAAGGGTAATCATGGTGCTTCCGCTATTAAAGGCGGTGTAGCGCGTGCCGTGTAGGAAATTGCCCGTGTCTACTAAAATTACGTTTGCGCCAAGGGCTTCAAAATGCGCCCGCGCCGTTACGATTTGGGGCAAAATGCTTACATTGCCGCGGATATTACCCGTGTGTAAAATAACGGTTTTGCCTTCATAGGTGCTGGACGCGGTTACCCGTATCGGCAGTAGCGCCCCTGCCAAGCACACCGCAAGTAAAACGCAAATCCACTTTCTTAATTGCTTTGCCATTCCTGCATTCCTTCTTTCTTCGTAGTTTTATACCGAGCGGGAATTAGCCCGCCTCGTTCCAATGTAATAATAATCGTGGGGATAAAAATAAGCTGAAGCACAATCCCCGCCAGCGACGTAGTAAAATACCCCGCAACCCAAACCCCAACGGCAAATGTACCGCCGCCAAATAAAAGCACCGCCTGCGCAAAACCCGCCGCAACCCGCCCAAGCACCATGGCAGTAATTAAGCTTATATACAAATCTGCAATTAATCGGCGTGTACGAATATAACGCATTGCAAACCCTGCCGCCGCCCCGTAAACGCTAAGCTCTACCATCATGCGGTACAGCGTAACCCCGGGCGCGGGCATACTTGTGGTCATACTGCTGAGCAACGGCGTAACCAGCCCCGCAAAAAAACCGTAAAAAGGCCCAACCACCAGCCCCGCAACCAGCACAGGAATATGCATAGGCAACAACACCCGCCCCGCAAACCCCGCAGGCACAATATGAAAAACCATAGGCAACACAATGCCCACAGAAATAAGCATAGCGGTAAGTACCATTCGTTTAATGCGTGACATGTAACCCCCAAAATCGCATAAAAACAACAAAAAAATACCACAAAAAGATTTGCGCACCCGCAAATACCTTCATGGCATTGTCGTGCCGCTTCCTGCGGCAATTGGTGGTAGTCTAGCCTGCTATGCGGGAATTGTCAACTAAATGCCGTGCCCTCTCCACCGCATCTGCGATATATTCCTGCACCGAAGCGGGCGTAACCCCCGCCACACTTACGCTGCACTTATCAATGGGTATCAAAATTTTATGTGCGCGGCTGCGCGAAACGGCATTCGCCATTGCGGGGCTAACCTCGCCAAACATCGAATTGGCAAAGGCAATGCCCACAACGCCGATAATGCAGTCCGCATTCCCCGCGTTAAACACCACGGCATTCTCCCCCGTTGCGCAAAAATCCGCCCCGCCCTTTAGCATCGCCGTGGTAGCAATGGCGTTTGTACCTACGGCAATAATTTCTGTGTTTTGCAAGGTAGCTTTGATTTTTTCAATAATTGCCTTGCCAATGCCGCCGCCCATGCCGTCTATTACTAGGATTTTTATCATGCTTATTCCTCGTTCGTGTTTTTTTTGTTATATTACCATAAAAACTAAGGAGCAAACCAAGTGAAGCAATTAATAATCGCCGCCGATATGGAGGGCGCATCGGGTATTTTTGAAGAAAACCGTTCATGGAATTGGAACGGCCAAGACGAATGGCGGGAACACGGACGCGCCTGTATCACATCGGATGTACTTGCGGTGGTTAATGCCGCAGCAGACTTTGGTATAGACGATATTCTGCTCTACGACGGGCATTTTGCGGGGAACCCCGAATTTAACGTTATTTTAGAAAAATTGCCGCCCATTGTGCGCGTCTTTGACGTGCCGAACAGATGCTTCGACTGGCGGCGTATTCGCGGGCAAGCCGAGCAAAAGCCCTTCGGGATTATCACCGTCGGGCAGCACGCCCGTTTTGGAGAAGAAAATGCCTATTTTGACCACACCATACAATCCCCGCCCATCAAGAATCTATTTTGGAACGGCAAGCACATAGCAGAAATTGGCTCAGCCGTGCTTAGCTTCCATAACGTGCCGTACCTCGCCAATATCGGTTGCGCGGCGTCCATGGGTGAAGCATTGGAGCTGTCCGACAAAATTATCCCCATTCCGGTAAAGGATATGGCAAAAGGCTGGACGCCCTCCCCCCGGGAAACCTATCCCCTTATTTACAACGGCGTAACGAAAGCCCTGCAAAATGCCGAAAACGCAACCAACATCGCCGTTGATGACGGCACGCACCATTTTTCCATGGAATTATGCGATGGATATGTATTTGATACCACCGCTAATATAAGCTGGAAAGGCACCGTCGCCAAAACCAAGGCTGAATGGGAAGCCCCCTCCGTTGAAATTGGGCTGGAGCTATTTAATTATGTACGGGGATTGCTTCAAGAAGAATAATCCCCCATTTATACATCGTCTGCTTCAATTACACAGCCATCATTAAATATTCCCAGCCATCCGCTTGTGAAGCGTTGCTAAATCCTAGCTTTTCCATCGCCTTTGAAGCATCGCTTCCCTGCGATTGTGTAAGTATATCATGCGTCGGATGTATTTCTTTTCCTGTATTGCTGTATTGAAAAATTGCAAATAAAAAACCCTGTAGTTAATTCTTATTAACCACAGGGTATTCAGTTTGAAGACAAACCCCGTCCATTTGCCCGGATGGACGGGGTTTTTGGTATAATAAAGAAACAAACCAAAGCCCAAGGCGGAGAGCGAATGCTAACA
>WQRX01000065.1 GCA_009786535.1 Defluviitaleaceae bacterium
GGGGGGGGTAATCCAGCCCGAAAACCTGCGCTTTATTCATGGGTAATAACGTCTTCCGACAGGAATACTTTCACCGCGATGGTATAGCATCTTACTTTAACGGCAACAATCCCTATATGAAAATCCTTCCCTTGCTGTTTCTCCTCCTTTTATTTACCGGTTGCGCGGCGGATACCCCTTCCCCCATTGTAGGTACGCCGCGCCATCGGACGATTGAAACCGTCCCCGCCTACGCCATAGACGAAACGGAAGCAATACCCGTACCCATTCCCTATACGGTGCAATTCCCACAGGCAGGGCCTGCGGGTACGGCGCTTGCGTTGCATGAGCCGGAGGAAGGCGCATACCTTGGGGCTTGGCTTTCCCCCGATTTTACACATATTACGCTGCGCAGCTTCGGCAACCTTGCGGAACGGCAGCATGCCATTTTTACTTACGAAAAAACCTTGGGCGACGACGTTCCCATTGCATGGCTATTACACGCCATCGCATCGGACGCCGTTCCCCTTTTTTATTTGCATGTAGAGGAATTTTCCCCCTTCCCTTTTGATGCGCTGGCCGACCTTGCCCGCACGCTGGGCTTGTACGAAAAACCGATGTTCTTAGCCTTTTTCCCGCTTACAGGCACGCAGGAAATTACCGCAGAGGAATATATCCGCACCTTTCGCATGGCGCGTACCATTTTCCGCGCGTATGCGCCGCAGACAGCATTCGTATGGGTTGCACCGCAAACGGGCGAAATTTCCCCAACGCACGCATTTTACCCGGGGCATGACGTGGTGGACTGGGTAGGCATACCCTCGCTGGTGTTACGCGGGCGGGACGGATTTCATACAGATATAACTGAATCTTTTGCGCCAATACACCGCGCCTTCCAACGGTACAAGCCCCTCATGCTCTTGCCCTTTGGCGTTAGCCATTTTTCGCGCATAGACTATGCGTATTACATTCACGAAGCGGCGGCGGAAATTGAACGCATTTATGACGCGCTTCGCGCCTTCCCCCGATTAAAGGCAATTATTTACCGCGACGGCAAAAACATAGGCGCAAGATGGGACGACACAACCCTAACCCGCGAGCGCGAAATTATGCAAGCCTATAGCAATGCCATTGCCTGCGAACATTTTTTATCCTCCGTTATTAACGCCCCGCGCCAAACCGAACGCCAATGGCTGCGCGCGGCGCACCACGGCTATTATTACGACGGGCGCCTGTATATTCACTACGAAACCCTAACCCGCGAGCTCTCTATCCCCCCCACCGCACTGCAAACGGAAATTAACGGCCAAGCATTTGTGGATACGGAACGCCTCTCCCCCCAAATTACAGTATGCCATACACGGCGTATTATTTTCGTACATCTTCCCTCATAGCTGTGGGCGTGTTATACTGCGCAAAATTCGTTACTTTGGGAGGAAAACTCATGCAAAACGGAATTATTGTGGACAGCGGGTGCGACGTTAACCGCGAACATATCGAAAGCGGCAACTGCCTAATCAACTATGTGCCGCTTAACCTGCAAATTGGCGAAACCGTGTACCTGGACGATGAAAACCTAAATCTGGATAACTACCTCGCCCACATGGAAGCCAGCACAACAGCGGTAAAAACCTCTGCCCCGTCACCCGGCTTGTTCATGGAACGCTTTGGCTTGGCGGAAAACATCTTCGCCGTCACCCTTTCCAGCAAGCTGAGCGCTACGTACCAAAGCGCCGTATCTGCTAAAAATATGTATTTAGATGAATACGGCAAAAAATTTATCCACGTCTTTGACAGCCTTTCCGCTTCCGTTGCCGAAGGCGTAATTGCGCTAAAAATTTCGGAGCTAATCAAAAAAGGGCTGCCAAGCCCCGACATTGTAGAACAAGTAAACCAATTTATGAGCGGAATGCACACCTATTTTATCTTGGACAAGTTTGACAACCTTGTAAAAACGGGGCGCGTAAACCCCTACATTGCCAAAATCGCCTCGTTCCTAAATGTAAAGCCCATTTGCACCGCCCAAAACGGCGAAATTAAAATGCTGGAAAAAGGGCGCGGCTACGCCAAATCAATGAAGCGTCTGGTGCAAATCATCAAAGAAAACACCCCCGATATCGAGTCGCGCATCATCTCAATTACCCACGTAAAGGCCATGGAAAAAGCCATCGCACTCAAGGACGAAATTCTTAGCTTTATCAACCCCAAAGATGTGCTGATACAGGAATGCCGCGGGGTAACCACCACCTATGCAAACCGCGGCGGGGTAGTTGTGGCGTTGTAAAGATTAGTAAAATAAAAAAACGAGATTTGGCTTGCGCCGAATCTCGTTTTTTACTGTAGCTTTTCGTTAGAAATCCCCTTGACCTTATTTCGATGGTGGGTTAATCGACACTTCCATGCTTGCGTTGCCAATATTTTCGCGCATTTTGGTGTCAGCCTTTTTATTTTGAATATCAAGATATTGTTCAACAACGATGCGACCGGAGCGCAGGGCCTCTGCGTAAGCAAGCGGTACTTCCGCCTCGGCTTCTACGACCTTGGCGCGCATACGTTCAACCTCGGCACGCATTTCCTGTTCTTGCGCTACAGCTAATGCGCGGCGCTCTTCGGCTTTAGCCTCGGCAATTTTTTTATCCGCCTCGGCCTGCTCAATTTGCAGGTGTGCGCCAATGTTTCGACCTACGTCTACATCTGCAATGTCTATGGAAAGAATTTCGTATGCTGTGCCTGCGTCCAGCCCTTTAGCCAGCACGGTTTTGGAAATTTTGTCGGGGTTTTCAAGCACTTCGCGATGGGACTGGGCAGAACCTACGGTGGTAACAATACCCTCGCCAACGCGGGCAACGATAGTCGCCTCACCCGCACCGCCAACAAGGCGCTGAATGTTGGTGCGTACTGTGATGCGCGCAACGGCTTTTACCTCAATGCCGTTAATCGCCATGGCGGAAATCATGGGCGTTTCAATGACCTTGGGGTTAACGCTCATGCGTACAGCTTCAAAAACATCGCGCCCTGCCAAGTCAATGGCGGCGGCTTTTTCGAAGGGTAATTCGATATTTGCGCGGTGTGCGGCAATGAGCGCATTTACCACCGCATCTACACGCCCGCCCGCAAGATGGTGCGCCTCCAGCTGGCTAACGGGAATCGAAATGTTTGCCTTGGTAATACGCACCAGCGGATTCACGATTTTTGACGGGTTTACCTTGCGCAAGCGCATACCAATTAACGCGCCGATACTCACCTTTGCCCCCGCCGAAATGGCGGAAATCCAAAGCCCCAGCGGTACAAACCGCAGGAATATTACAATGAAAAGCAAAATGGCAGCCGCAATCGCTACCCCAACTACAGGAAAATCACCCACTCCAAAATCAAATGCGGGGGGTGCAAGTAAAAATAAATAACTCATCTAAAACCTCCAAAATATAAAGTTTTTAATTTCCATTAACCTCGCCAACAATAACCTTCCTGCCCTGGGTTTCCAACACGCGAATGCGTGTACCGCGTTCAATGAGCGCACCTGTAGACGCAACTTCCATGTGAACGCCGTTAAAATCGGCTTCGCCGTAGGGTTTAAGAATGCTAATTGCCGTACCTTCTTTGCCTACCCAAGCGGAAAGGTCGCCCACAATAGAGGTATCCTCCGCCAAGTTGTCATTCAAGAAAAAACGCCCTTGCAGTTGCCGTTTAGTGATAAAGTTGTACACAAAACCGCACAACAAGCCCACCACGGCAACGCCGGCCCCCACAAAGAACCAGCCATAATCGTGCCAAATAACGGTAATTATTGCGGAAAGCACCAAGGCAATAATGCCCACAATTCCGCAGATAAAACCGTCAAACCCGGGTATCAGCAACTCTAGCAAAAGCGCTAATGTGCCGATGGCTAACAAAATTACTGCAAGTTGTAGCATGGTAAAACCTCCTTTTTAAGCGTCTTTTTCATCCTTCCCCGCGGGTGCGTCAATGATTTGCGGGGTCATCTTGGGTTCGCGTATGCCCACCACTTCGGATTTGAGTACGGGAATACGGATGCTGCGGTTTGTGCCAAATTCCACTACAAAACAATCATCCCCAACGGCGGCAATGCGTCCAAATAAACCTGCGTTGGTGATTACATAGTCGCCGGTCGCCAAGCCGGCTTGCATTTCTTTCATCTTCTTCTCGCGCTTTTTTTGCGGGCGAAGCATAAAGAAATACATAAACACAACCATGATACCAATCCAAATGAACATGCCCCAGCCGCCAAACAAACCCATCTCCGGCGGGGGGGGGGCTGCGTCACCAATGGGGACAGCCGTTATTGGAATGGTGTCCACGGGGACAACGGGCGCTGTTCCCGGTCCCATTATGCCTACGTCTGCAAGTAATACAGGCAGCCCCCGCAGTGCTGAATGAAGTGTATCAATCATATCCATTTCTTCCTCTCGCTGTACGCAACTATATATACGTAGCTTTTTGTAATTGTATTGTAACTAAAATTTAATACTTCTGCAAATATCGGGTACATCGGTGATGATTGTGTCCACGCCCAGCGAAAATAAGTGCTGCATCATTGCGGGGTCGTTTACCGTCCATGCATTCACTTTTACGCCAATGGCATGACAATCCGCCACCGTTTGCGGCAACGCGGCAAGGATTTGCCACGGAGGGTGAATGGCTGTCGCATTCACATGCCGCGCATATAAATGCGGGTCAACCAGCGGAATTTCATACAGCAAGCCGATTTTCGCAGAGGGCTGCACCTTGCGTATTGCCATCAAGGAGTAATGGTTGAAGGACGAATAAATGATTTTTAGCATGGAAAATTCTGCGGTCATGTCTGCCAGCTTTTGCGGCATTTCGGGGTATTGCGCCGCCAGCGTTTTTAATTCGATATTAACGCCCAATGGGCGGTTGTGGGCAGCAAGCAGTTCAAAAACCTCGCGAAGTGTGGGGATTTTTTCCTGCGTTTGTGCGCCTTCTTTGCCTATCAAGTAAAATTGCTTTAGCTCTTCCAGTGTATAGTCACAGATGCGCCCTGTGCCGTTGGTCATACGTTCCAGCGTAAAGTCGTGGAAGACCATTACTTCCCCGTCTTTGGAAAGGTGTACATCTAATTCTATGCCGTCTGCCTTTTGTTTGACCGCAAGCGCAAACGCCGCAAGGGAATTTTCGGGTTCATAAGCACTTGCGCCGCGGTGCGCGATAATCTTTGTCATGTTGCATCATCCTCCGTAATTCCCAATAATCGCGGTGCGTCATCGCCTGTATATACCTGCACATCGCGCAAACTGCGACTTATCGCACGTGAGCGTGTGCCGACCAGCATTTCCAGGTCGTTGCCCGCTTGGGTAATTTTTTGCTGCGCCTTCGTAAGCACAGTTTCAAAGTTGGCAAATTCCTTTTTCACCGCGCCCAGCGTTTTTTCAATATCTGCCGCGCCTTTTTGGATTTGCAACGTTTTAAAGCCCAGCTGCAACGAGCCAAGCATGGCGGAAAACGTAGTCGGTCCTGTGATAATAATGCCCTCGCCGCGCAGGGTTTCAAAGAACGCCGCGTCACGTACTACCTCGGCGTATAAGCCCTCCGTGGGTAAAAAAATAACCGCAAAGGGCGTGGTTTCGGGCGGGGAAACGTACTTTGTTTTTACATCTTTTGCAAAGGTGCGGATGCGCGTAAATAATTCGCGCCGCGCGGCTTCAATTGCGTCGGTATCGGCGGCATCATAGCCGTCAAGTAAGCGCTCGTAGGCTTCCAGCGGGAATTTAGAGTCGATGGGCAGGAAAACGGGATGCCCGTCCTCAATACCCGGTAGCTTTACCGCGTATTCCACCCGTGCCGTTGAGCCGTGTTTTATGGCATATTCCTTCTCGTATAGCTGGGAAGGCAGCATGTCTTCGATGATATGCCCCAGCTGTACCTCGCCAAGAATACCGCGGCTCTTTTGCCCCGAAAGCATACGATTTAACGACCCGACCGATTGCGCGACGCTTTTCATCTCGCCCAGCCCTTTGTTTACGCTTTCCAACTGTGTGGAAACGGCGGAAAAACTTTGCTGCAAGCGGGCTTCCAGCGTTTTTTCCAGCTTTTCGTTGACCACTAAGCGCATTTCGTCCAGCTTTTTTTCGTTGGAAAGCTGAAGCTGTGCGAGATTGGTGTCTACGCTGGTGCGGATTTTTTCCAAGCTGTCCGTCGTATGGCTTAAAAAGCGGTGGAGCGCTTGCTCGTTGCTGTCGCGCAACCTATCCAACTTCGCGTCCAACTCCGCCCTTAGGGCGGAGTTTTCTGCGGAGAGCTGTTTGGTTAAACCTTCGCGCAAAACTTCGTTATATTGGCTTATTTTACGCCCAATAAACACGACAATAAGAACACCAACAAAAACAATAATCGAAAAAAACGCTCTAATCGTTGCAGGATCCATTACGCAAAGTACCCCTTCGCGTTGTAATATGCAATGTCGGAAGCGATTTTCGTAAGCAGCTCCATATCGTGGGGGAACTCGCCGTCCTGGACCCATGTCCCCATTTGGTTGGCAAGAATACGGCGGAAATATTCATGCCGCGGGTAGGAAATAAAGCTGCGCGAATCGGTAAGCATTCCCACAAAGTTTGCCAGCATTCCCAGCGAACCCAGCGTGATTAAATGCTTTTGCATACCTGGCTTGTGGTCGTTAAACCACCACGGTGCACCCCATTGGATGCGCCCTTTTATGCCGCGTCCTTGGAAGTTGCCCATCATGGTCGCAAGCATTTCGTCTGCCGTTGGGTTTAGCGCATATAAAATGGTGCGGGGCAGCTCGTCGTTTTTCTCCAATGCATCCAACATTTTTGCCAGCGGGCGGGCGAAGGGCTTATCACCCATCGAATCATATCCCGTATCTGCGCCAAGCAAACCGAGCATACGTGCGTTATTGTTGCGCATTGCGCCCATGTGCAGCTGCATTACCCAGTCGCGTTTTTTATACTGTGCGCCCAGCCACATAAACATGCGCGATTTATACTGAATCGCCTCCTCATGGGTAAGCGTTTCGCCGCGAAGCGCCTTGCGGAATACAAGCGCCGCCTTGGTTTCGCTGTTCGCCGCGTCGAAAACGGGGGGGTCCAGCGCGTGGTCGCAGATATTGCACCCGCGCATGGCAAAAAAGTCTAAACGGCTTTCCAGTGCGGTAAGCAGCGTTTCCCAATCCGTGATACCGCCGCGCTGGTTTGCAGCGAGTTCCAAGCGTTTAACATATTCCCCAAAGGCGGGGTTTGCGGGGTCAAGCAATAACCCCGGGCGGAAGGTTGGACGCACTTTTGCAACGCCGGGCACTTCGTCGTATTGAATTTTGGCGTGGTATTTTAGCGTATCGGCGGGGTCGTCGGTTGTTGCGAGCATTTCCACGCGGGAGCGCTTGAGCAAGCCGTGTACGGCGTATTCGTCTTTCTCCAAAAGCGTGTTGCAATGCACATAAATTTCCGCCGCGTTCTTTGAGGTAACTACCCCATCAAAATCAAAATATCGCTTTAACTCAAGGTGTGACCAATGATATAACGGACTGCCGATGGCAACCTCAAGGGTGGCACACCACGCGGCAAATTTTTCTTGGTCGGGCGCATCACCTGTGATGTGACTCTCGGGTACGCCGTTGGAACGCATTAACCGCCATTTATAGTGGTCGCTGCCCAGCCACAAATGGGTGATGTTTTCATAACGCCAGTTGTTGGCGATGGCTTCCGGGTCCAGGTGGCAGTGGTAGTCGATGATGGGTAAATCCTTGATGGCGGTGTAAATGTCGATAGCGGTATTGCTTTGCAGCAGGAACGTGTCGTCCATAAATTTTTTCATGCAAATTCTCCTTTTTTGTGAAAGAAATCGAACATTAACGGCAGGCTTTCCTCGCAGAAGCACCACGTATGTTCGCCCGCCCATTCTTTGTATTCAAAGTCAAATGGGAGCGCTTGTATATGCTTGGCGAAGGCGCGGTTTGCTTCCAACAGAAAATCCGACTCTCCGCAGGTGACAAAAATGCGCGGCTTTGCGGGCGCGTTCCCAACCGCGCTTGCCAATGAAAAGAGGTCGCCCCCTTCGGGGACTTGCAAGCCTTCCCCCGCGATAGAAACGGCGATTTTGCGGCTGGCTTCGTCCATGGTGGGCAATGTTTTGAAAATGCCTTGTGCGTCCAGCGCGCCGCCGAATGCCGCCGCTGCCGCAAAAAAGTCGGGACGGTTAAGCGCTATGCGCAGCGCGCCGTATCCGCCCATGGAAAACCCCGCAACGAAAGTATTTTCGCTTGAATGCTTTACGTTAAGCATATGTTCCACCAGTTGCGGTAATTCGTGGGCTGCGTAGGTGAAGTAATTTGCACCGTATGCCATATCGGTGTAAAAACTGTTCTGCACCTCGGGCATCACTACAATGTAGTTGTGCAGATTTGCGTAATGTGAAATGCGTGTATCCTCCAGCCAGTTGGTACAACCGCCGCGCATTCCGTGCAACAAATACAGCACGCGCGTTGGCGGCACTTCCAGCGGAATGCGCATAGGGAAAATAATTTCCGCATGGGTGGTTGTACCCAGCGCACCGGAAAAAAAGGTTGCCGATAAACGTGCCATGTAATAACCCTCCTTTGTGTGTTATCATATCCCAAATTCTATTTGAAGGGAAGAATGAAAATGAATGCTGAGAAATACATACAGCAAGCGCTGTCCATGGGCGCAAAAAATGCCGTGCGCTTTCAGATATCCGACATCGTGTTTGACCCGCGCGTGGTGCTCAAATGCATCTTTGGTTGCAGCGACTACGGGCGTAACCACACCTGCCCGTACCAAAAATCCCCCCTTACCATGAAGGAATACGAAGAAGTTTTTGGTCGCTATCAATGGGGCATCATCATCGGCTGTGCCGACAAACCCACCAGCCAAAAAATTTCCTACGAAGTGGAACGGCAGGCGTTCCTAGACGGGTATTACTTCTCCTTCTCACTTTCCGATTGCGGTCTATGTAAGGAATGCTCAAAAATCACGGACGAACCATGCCGCGTGCCCGGGCGCGCCCGCCCCGCCTTCCATGCCGTAGGTATAGATGTGTTTAAAACCGTGCATAAGTTTAATTTGCCGCTTTCGGTAGCAACGGATATGGAAGCGGAATTAAATTGGTATTCTGCGGTGTTCTTTGAATAGGTCAACAGTAAATAGCATACTATGGACTGCAAGCCATGTCCTAGTTAACAAGTATGGCACGCAAATTTTTACAAATGATGAGCGAGCTGGTTGTGTACCTATTGTCAGCAAAATGCTTTCACTGTCGCACTATTGTAAATTAAACGGCATTCTTGCCCTTGAAAGAAAAATAAGCCCAAACAGCAACGACTTCTTAAACATCGGTTTAACGCTTGTTATAGACGGAACAGACCCTTTATTAACTCGCGAAATATTGACTAATTTTGCAACTGTCAATGCTATTAAAAATAAAATTTTGCTGGAGCACATTATTATAATAGAAAGCATTTTTTGTATTCAACATGAAATAGAGCAACGAACGATGGCGTATATTTTATGCTCGTTTCTGGGTATGGAATATCTTGATGCTGTGTTATCGCAAGTAAACGAAAACAATTCAGTCAACTGCCATGAATACAAAAAATCGAACGATGAAGATGAAAGTAAAAATTATTAATCTGTTATNCCCGCCGCAGCTTTCTTTTTCTCTTGTTTAAACTTTTTTCGCCCGTATACGTATAATCGGACAGCGTATTTTTCCGTGTATTGGGGCGGCACCCATAGGTGTGCCACTGTCCGGTTGACAGTGTGTGCATAAAAACAGCATAGGCACGGTTATGCGCACATTAAAATTTAAAGGAGCTTTTTATGGAAGCCAAACTGGATACAAAAATTGCCCTATATAACGCGGAAAATGAGCGGATAGGGGAAACCTTTTCGCGCCGCGCGCGGCAACTGGTCAAGCAACAGCGCGCCCAATGGACGGACGAAACCCACACAGCAATACGTTTTTTACCCGACGCCCCCGAGGAATGGGAAATGTCCGAAATGGTAAGCCCTTCCCCCGAAGTGGATGCCGCGCCCGAAGCGCATGACAGCAATTCTACGCTGTATGTGCTTGCCCGCACCCGCATAGGCACCCGCCGCAGAATGTTGTGGCATACGCTGGCGTTACTGCCCGGGATTTTATTTATTTCACTCATCGCCGACGGCATGTTTCGCGGGTTTGACGCGGGTTTTGTTTTGGGCGTTGGACTTACGTTGTGGGGCGTGTCTTATTTTAAAACGGTGCGCAATTTTCTCAAGTACAACCGCGGATTTTTCATGTTTGCCGACATGGAAGGTCGCCACGCCCGCAAACTAGCGGCAGAAATTGAAGCCCTCAAACGCATGGGCTACCGCGGATAAGTCAAAAAAAATTTTAGTACACGCACGTCACCTCCCAAAGGCGCATAGGATAGTAGATGCGACTACCCTTGGGAGGTGACGTATGTTTTACGGGCTTTTTTACTTGCTGGAAGGATTTTTCCTTACAGGATACTTGACGGGGGGTAATTCCTTCCCACTGCCCCTAAGCGCGGAAGAAGAACGCAGCCACCTGCAAGCCTTTGCAAATGGCTGTGAAGACGCAAAAAATATACTCATCGAACGCAACCTGCGTCTTGTAGCACACATGGCAAAACGCTACAACAACCACGCAAAGGATAGCGAGGATTTAATCTCGATAGGTACAATTGGGCTAATTAAAGCCATCGCGTCCTACAATGTGGATAAGGGCGTGCGCCTAGCTACGTACGCCGCACGGTGCATTGATAATGCTATCCAACTGCAACGGCTCTTTATTTTTATGTTCAAGACGTGGTACAATAAAATTAAGCATTGAAAAGTTTGGGAGGAAAATTATGAAACTGATGTGGCAAGATGTAAATAAATTTTTCGCGGAAAAAAAGATATGGGTTAGTGGACTGGAAATGTATTGGTATCAATACACCTGGTATCTTTTGGAAGAGGCCAATCTCACTATCTATAACTCTTTATCGGAAAAATTGGCAGTATACAATAGAATGTATGCCATTGTTAAAATATATGCTGACTTTTGCGAGGCAGCTTTTGACGAATATTCGGATGTAGATGTGTATTTTGAAGAATTAGCAGATGACAGAGATGAACAAAACATATATAACGATTTGATTCAAGACGACGACTCTATGCGGACTATTTTTGATATTTTAAAGACCAAACTGGGGCAGGAAGGGGTATTCTATTCCCTGTGGATTACAAATTGCTCGGATGATTTAAACAACCCGATTGACACCTACAAAGACTACATTACTGCTTTAAACATCAAAGATTATGATGACGTTTTAAACAATGTGTCAGTCGACAAGCTGTCCTCGTATGAATGGCTCTCCGATTATATGTAAGATACTCTAAAGGAAACTGTAGTAACTTTTCCCGTAACTGATTGAAGGAAATAGGCGATTACCAGACGGGTGCCTATAATTCGGTCTTGTGTTTTTCACAAGTATTTATATTTTTGTTTCTATTGCAACCTCGTTTTAAGGCAGCCAATAACGCCACTTTTTGCTCCTTCGGAAAGGGCAATTTTTCCAAATACTTAACCACCGCCTCTGCATGAACCTGTGCAATCTTCTTTTGTAATATGTAAACATCCTCTTGTTTTTTCGGAAAATGCATAATAATTTCGGGCATAAACACTATCTCCTTGGCTACAAGACCTTAGATAATATTTATGCCCGATGTTTGTACAACTTAATTTGTCCG
>WQRX01000066.1 GCA_009786535.1 Defluviitaleaceae bacterium
ATATATTCCGTTGGCAGAAGATATGTTGAAAGTATTTGTTAAAACAGTAGCACTAAAGCACACATAATGATAATTATGCCGTGCGTCAAGGGATAATTCCGTTTTTATTTAATCCGTTCCCGTATGTTTTTACAATCAGTGCGATGAACTAAACGTCTATATGATACCCACACACAGAGTACGGTTTAAATATTGATTGAAAGACAAATCGTTAATTATTTCCATACATATATTCGTGAACCTCATTATTAATCCCTTCTGTCCAAACATCATTAATCCAAACCTTATGGTCACCGCCAAAATCATGAAGCATATTTGAAGTCCCAATCCTGCCTGTCCATACTCGTCGTTTGCCATAATAGCCATAAATGAAATTATAAAATAATGAGACTGGTCCTGTGCATCCTGGGAACTTCTTTCTGCTTGAGTAATGATAAGCAAGTTTATACCAATTTGAAGCAGTAACAACTTTATCGTCTGTTTGTGTTAATGAAAAAAATTTGGCAAAGAAATCACCATATCCAGTGCCACTTTTGTAACTTGAAAAATATTTATTTCTAAAAGCTTCAGATACCTTCAATCGCTTGTCCTCCGATAACCTTCCTAATGCAAAAGTAAACGGATTGAAATCGTACCTAAGCCGCCACGCAATGGAATCTAAATAACCTTTGAAATAAGAAAACATTTCAAATAATGGCAGTGTCTCAACCAATCTATCAATGCTACCCATTAGCAAACTACTTTCTTCTTCATTTAATTTGTCGAACTTAAAGTTGTTTTCTTCCAAGACTTTTCTATGACTTGATTTAGTGAACTCAGGGAAAATGCTATTAAAGTCATTTTTAATAAATTTTTCTTCGTAAAATATATTTAAGCATTCACGGCTCTTTGCAAAAAGCAATGGTATCTTCACTTCTTCACTAAATTTCTTTGAAAATTCAGTGTATTCGTTATTGCTCCGTTCAAGGCTGGCAATGAATGATGCACAATCGTCTATCGCTTTCATATAGCTTACGCCATTTTTATAGTCTATAGCTTCGGAAGTTTGCAATTGAAACCAATCATGTTTACAGTACATGATTTTATCTTGCATATCTAATATAATATCTTCAAAATCTTTATCTTCTAAATATTTTGCACCTTTATTAAATAAATTTCTCATTTCACGACATTCGCTTTTTATGTCCCTAACGAGCTTGCTTTTTATTACATCGCCATTACTGTCGTTAAAATCACAATCAACTCTATCAATGCAAAAACTTAATAATTCATTATTTGTGTATTCTGTTTCTGGCATTTCAACTTCATTATTTCCGTTTAAACTTTCATCAGAAGAGTTATTATTTTCCTCTATACTTCGTAGATTGCTAAAATAATTAATGACTTTTTCTATTTCGTTGTTATTCTCGCATAGATTTATTATTCGCTCTGTATAATTATCCGCAAGAACTTTCTCGCTTACGAATCTTTTTATTATTTCCGAAGATAAAAGCGTATTTTTTGAAGGTAAATATGATAATATTGAATATACATATGTTACTACGGCTTGATAGAAATTTGCTGTGTTTGCATCATATCTATCTTTGTTTATCAGGTAACACATATATATTTTATCAAATGTATTGCCTTTTTTTCCCATCCTGTCAATTCTTCCGTATCGTTGCTCTAGCGCAGACGGAAAAGAGGATATATGATAATTTATTACATGATTAAAGCCCGGTAAATTGACACCTTGCTCGGATATTTGATACGTCATTATTAATACGGTTGGTAGGTTTTCAGTTCCCGTAAAATGAACTAATTCTTCTGCATTTTCTCCTGTTACCACGTAGTATGATTTAACTGTTTCATGAACGATTTTAGACTTTAAGAAGCCTTCTTTCTCCAGTCGCTCACCTAATTTCACAGCTTCCTTGCTGACAAATCTCGTGAATAAAACGAAACGGTTATTTTGATTTTCTGATAATAAATGTGTGATATTTTCCAAGAGAGTATCGTCTTTTGTTTTGTTATTATCATAATCCCATAGGCATGGTTCTGCACGCTTTGCTTTCCGCTTCTCGTAACCTGTTGTGGTTAAGGCCATAATTGTGTCCTTAAAATACCGTGTTACGGGACTCGAAATATCAAATATACTGCAAATGACCTCTTTCCACTCCTTATTTTTTGTGTTTATATTTTCAATCCAGTCGGAAGGAAGATTTCTTTTACCCACTATGCTCTTCGCAATCTCAACATAGGTATGCAAATCATTTACCCCTGATTTAATCGGAGTGGCTGTTAAGAACACTACTTTTTCAGCTCTTACATTATTGATGAGATTTTGATAGCGCGCAGTATCTCTGTTCAAGAACAAATGCGCTTCATCGATTATAACAAATCCATAATCCTTTTTAGATTTAAACTTAGAATAATGGTTGTTCACAATATTAATTTTACTTTCAAAACCTTTTGCACGAAAAGGTAGCTTATCCAACCAATCTTTTTTAAACTGACCGCCTTGATACTCAGGACAATACCTTGCTAAAGAGTTTGTCGTGATTACAAGCACTTCTTTGTCGGCGTTTGAAGAAAGATAGTCCAACGCCATAATTCCACTGCTTATTGTTTTTCCGGCTCCAACTTCATCAAATATATACACAGCATCATTTCTTTTAAGTCTAATACAATTTGCGAATTGAATTGGATGCAAATCAATTTCGCTGGCATCCAACATATCAAGCCATTTGCTCGAATAATCTTCTTCTTTCATGGCATTAATCCCCTTAATTTACATTTATGGAAAGCCGCCTAATATTCCCGACAACTATATACAAAAAAAGCACCCCATGCAATAAAGCACATGAGGCGCAATAAAAGAATAGCAATGCAGCGGTAGATAAAGCATAGCGGCGGTGGGCAACTTCCGGGGTGGTGCAGGTTTGTTGGTGGTTGCGGTGTATTACGCGCTGTACAGGTAAGTGGAATCCCCGCGTAATGCCTTGGGCGAAGTTGCCTTCTGCCGTTGGATAGTTTTACTTATCATTTGAAAGAAGCAAGCCGCCTAAACATTACCGCGCGCATGAATATAAGTAACGCAAATTTGGCTTTAACAAATCATAGATAATTCCATCCGTTTTTAAGCCTCGAGGGAGTCAATCCGTCGTCCATTTTGCGCCAGCGCCGGGTCTTTGCAATAGCCACGGGGTAAACGTGCAGGAGTTAGGTGTGCGCCTCTTGACTTGAGCGTATTATATCTGCGGTGTTGTGACAAATCCTAAGATTTTGTCACAACTTTTTTCCGTAAAATATCAAACCTTTGTACTTCTGTGTCCAGCTTTACGTATACCCGTTGTTTGGGGTGGGGGGCGGATTCGATGCGCCTGCCCTCATGGTCGAATAGGTCGGTGACGGTTTGGACATGGTCGGACCGGTTGGGGCGGAAAATTTCGATGGTATCCCCTACGGAAAATTTGTTGCGCTGTTCTACGCGGTATAGTCCCGTTGCGGGGTCGCGTTCTTCCACCAGCGCGAGAAAATCCTGCAACGCCGCGCGGGAGTCGCCGTTGTAGCTATGGTCATCTCCCGTGGGCTTGCCGAAGTAGAAGCCCGTAGAAAATTGCCCATTGCCTAGGCGGGCAAGGGCTTCGGCGTAGTATTCAAGGTCTTTTTCGTAGCGCAGGGGGTTGGCGAAATAGTCGTCAATGGCTTCGCGGTAGGTTTTTACGGTAGCGGCCACGTAGTAGGAGGTTTTCATGCGGCCTTCGATTTTAAAGCTGCGAATCCCCGCCTTTAACAGCTCGGGGATGTGTTCAATCATACACAGGTCGCGGGCATTAAAAAGGTAGGTGCCTGCGCCCTTTTCGGCTTCATATAAGTGCATTGTCTCGTTAGATTTTTTTTCCGTAAGGGTGTATTCCCAGCGGCAGGGTTGAATACACGCGCCACCGTTTGCGTCGCGGTGGTGCAGATAATTACTGATTAAACAGCGCCCCGAATATGCCATGCACATGGCGCCGTGTACAAAGGCTTCGATATGCAAATCGCCTACTTGCTTGTGAATGTCAAAAATTTCGTTTAGCGACAGCTCGCGGGCGAGAATTACCCGCTTTGCCCCTGCGCCCTGCCAGAACGCCGCGGCGGCGTAGTTGGTGCAGTTGGCTTGGGTGGAAATATGCAGCTCCATGTCGGGGACAATCGCCTTGGCAAGGGAAAAAACGCCTAAGTCGGAGATGATGAGCGCGTCTGCCCCCATTTCTTGCAGGGACTTAAAATAGTCTGCCATGCCGTCAAAATCTTCATTGTGTGCAAAAATGTTGGCGGTGATGTATACTTTTTTCCCCAGCCCGTGGGCGTGGGCAATGCCCTCGCGCATTTCGTCCGGGGAAAAATTTTTGGCGGCGGCACGCATTCCCAGCGCATTCCCGCCGATGTATACAGCGTCTGCCCCGTAATGGAAGGCGACTTTTAATTTTTCAAGGTCGCCTGCGGGGGCGAGTAGTTCGGGTTTGGTTTTCATACATACCTCACGGAGCGTGATATTTTTGAACGAGTTAAAACGGCAACATAATCTTTTTGTAGCCACCTGTTTTGTGGTGGGTTTTATCGTTGGCACGGGTATTTTCTTCCTGCCGGGGCGTATTTTATATGAAGTGGACGGAAATGTCACATTGGGCGTGGTGGCGTGGATTATTGGCGGGCTAATGATAGCGCCCTGCGTATACATGTTTAGCCAATTTGCCGCGCGGTACGAGAAGATGCACGGCTTTGTGGACTATGCGGAAGCCATTGTGGGGCGGCGGTACGGCTACCTTGCGGGGTGGTTTTTCGCGGTTATGTACCAGCCTGCGGGGTATGCGATTATCGCGTGGATAACCTCGGGCTTTACCGCAACGCTTGTGGGCTTTGTACCTGCGGATACGCGGTATTTGCCGTTTCGTTTCTTTATTTCCGCGTTTTTTATGATAATGACTTTTATGATGAACTACTTCGCTCCCAAAGTGCCTGTGAAGTTTAATGTAGCGACGACAATTGCGCGGTTAATTCCGCTGGTGCTGATGGGGACGGCGGGGCTGGCGATAGGCTTGCTGGCAAATTGGGCTGGCGGATATTGCCCGGAGGGACTAACCTCGTCGCCTGCAAGCCACGCGGCGGTTGCTTTACCCCGCAACGCGCGGGGCGGAGCGTCCCTATTTGCCGCAATCTCCGCCACGGCGTTTGCCTTTAATGGCTGGCAGGCGGCGCTGGCGTTTAATACAGAAGTTAAGGACAGCAAACGGAATTTCCCTATTGCGTTAATGCTGGGATTTGGCGCGGTTACGGTGGTGTATGTACTCTATTTTATTGGCGTGGTGAATGCATCGGCAGAGAGTGCAAGCCTTATGATGCAAGGTGGTGGTGCAAACTTTGCTCAAGGAACGCGCAGCGCCTTTACACATATCTTTGGCAGGGCAGGGGGCTGGCTGATTATTTTTATGATAATTTCCGGCTTGGGGATTCTCAACGCCTGTTGCCTGGGCATGAGCCGTGCCATGTACGCGCTGGCGCGGCGGGGAATGGGCCCAATGCCACACCGTATGGTTGAATTGGACGCGAATACAAACGTACCCAACAATAGCATGGTGCTTGCTGTGGGCATTGGGTTTGCTTGGCTGTGTGTCATTTTTGCCGGCACCTTTGGTTTTTTTGAATGGTTTGGACGTCCCTTCACATTTAGCTTGCCCGACTTTTACAATTTTAGCTTTTTTGGGCTGCTCGTGCCTATGTTCCTTTGCTATGCGATAAAGGAACGGAAATTTTTCTTCCCCCTTATCGCTGCTGCGGGGGCGGGGTTTATGTTTATTACGTACTGGCTGGGAAGCCCCCTGCACGCGGCGGTGTATTCGGGCGTGTTTGTTGGGTTGGCGCTTGTGGGTTTTTGTTTTATACGAAGATAAAAAATGCACTTGCCCCAATCACGGCTAAATTAACCACCATTGCCAGCGGTATAAGCACCTTAAACTTAATGTGCTGCGTCTTATGCCGCAGAATGCGCATTCCGAGAAACGCACCCATCGCACCCATGAAGAATGCGACAGCGATAAGGGTGGATTCGGGCGTGCGCCATGCGCCGCTTTTTGCTTTGTCCTTGTCTCGCTTGTACATGAAAAATGTGACGAAATTCCATACAATGTACACGGAAAGGGCGATAATTAATGCAATTTCCATGTGTACCTCCTATTTATTAATTACGGAAAATCCGTAGTTT
This sequence comes from Defluviitaleaceae bacterium, assembly GCA_009786535.1. Taxonomy (GTDB): domain Bacteria; phylum Bacillota; class Clostridia; order Lachnospirales; family WQUN01; genus WQRX01. The sequence continues at coordinate 6,227 of WQRX01000066.1, forward strand.
GACAGTAATAAATCCGCACTACGCGAATTTTGTCAATAAAAATATATCATGCCATAATGTGTAAATCAAATTGTTAGTTTGAGGTGTGTGTGGAAATGGTGATAATTTGCATTGCGTGATGAAAAAAGAGCAGGAGGCAAAAAACTCATAGCAAATTCCTCCTCTTAAACCCTGCGGCTGAAAACATCCCAATTACAACCAATACCGCAAGTGAACCCATTACGCCAACGGTTTCAAAGTGCGGTAAAATGATATTATTACCGCCGTCGGTAAACCACATATCCCGCATTAACACAAGCCAAATAGGGCTTTGGTTGACTGCGAAACTTAACATATGAAAAGGCGAGTAAATCGGCAGCAGGTACAACACACCATTTAATGCAATGATTAATAAAAACCCAATATAACTGTTCCGCACCCAAAGACCCACGGCATAAGCCATAAAAGAAAAACACAACACAATACCCAAGGATACAGCCAAAAAAGCCATTAAATATTGCGCCACGTTAAGGCTGTGCCATGTTACAAAAGGACGAGCCATAAACCCGTCCCGTACTAGGTTGAATCCGCTGGACACATTACTTCCCCATGTGCCGCCCATCGGATTAAATGCAAAATATACCGTTAATGTCACAATGGCGAGGACGGCATAAACCCCAACCCCTGCAATAGTCCCTGCGAGTAATTTATGTCTGTTTACTTTTCGCCCTGTTTTTGTGGTGAAAACTACATATTCTGTTGTGGCGGAATTTTCGTAACCAATGGAAAGTAGCATAATCAATGCCGCAAGGATAATGCCTTGGAATAGCAAAGCCCCCATTGTGTAATTGAAAAGTGCTTGGTGGCGCATATAAGTAATATTTGCAAAGTACACCGTCATGCTATCGCCTGCTTGTTGCCGCGCATCAACGGCATATTGAAACCGCGCGTATTTCCAGCGCATCAAGCGTTCGTTTAGTCCGCTTAACCCACGCCATTCTACGGCAAAATCGGCAATATATCTTGTATCGTAGCCATAAAGAACATCCACAACATTTGATGTGTGCAAACGGAATGTATCGGTATATAAACCCGATTCAAGCTGTAGTGCAGCTTCGTTAAATGCTGTGCCTAAATGCACCCCCGTTGTGCGGGTAGCATTTGCGATAAAATTTGCATAGCTGTTGCACATGGTGGAAACAATGGCAATGTTTAACGCCAACGCAAGCACCACAAATCCAATTAGCGCGGGGAATAGTAAAATTTTTTTAAGTTCATGTCCAACTATATTCATTGTAATTCTGCCCGCCTTTCACGCCATGCGAAAATCCCTGCAACAACAACGCAGATTATGCTAATCGCGATACATACAATTATCTCCGGGGCAATAATCTGTCCTCTAAAAAAGTGCGTAAAAACACTGTTTTGTGCTGAAAACATCTGGTCAAGGGAAACAATGGCAATGCCAATAAGCGCCGCTGTAACGGGTACAATTTTAAACATTGCCGCCAGTATTTCTTGGCTGAAACGCGAGGCGATAAAAATAGCGCCGGCTGTAGCAACCGCAAGCACAATAATCAAAATAGCGGCAACTACTACATATTGCCCGAATGTGATGTCGTAAAGCCACAACCTATTAATACAGCTTGAAAGAATGGAGGCGTTCCAGTATCTCCACGAAAGCATCAAAAATGGAATAAAAGCTAAAGCTATTATCGCGATAGACAAAACAAAAGCGCTCAAAACGATAGCGGCAAATTGCGCCCGCAAAATTTTCCTCCCTATTTTGGATGAATATTGCAAGTAATTCACCTTGCGCCCACGGTCTACCACAATAAGGGGCGTTATAAGTACCGCCACAGCAACCACAGCAAGCACCCCCACCACTGCCGAATACAAAGAGAAATAGCGCGTAAGGTCGTTATCAATCAAGCTATTATTGCCCATAGCGAGTATGCGTTCCGCGCTTTGCACAACCATTGGGCGGGAATCATGGGCAATCATTGACTCCAGCCAAATGTTATAATTTGCATATCGCCATTCAAGGGCAAGAAGATGCCCGCGCCTCATATAGGGTGTGGCAAACCAGCCTTCCAGCGTGCCGTCATGCCCTTGCAATGCTTGAAGCATCGCCTCATGGGTTTCTATGGCTTCGTCAGTGAAAAATACCGTGCCGTCTATTTGCGTTGCACCTAAGTCCAGCCAAAAATTTTCGCTATTGCGCCATGTGTCATATTGTGCAAAATGCGTTATCCCCCACACGGCAAAAACAGGGGTTTTTGCAATGATTGCATCCAGTTCATTTTCCACAGCGGCAATTCTGCCGGGTAAATCAAATGCGGCCAACTCATGAGATTCGAGGGTTTCACCGAACAATTCAAACATCAACCCTTGGTATGCACCAAAAATACCATGCCGCGTCAAGCTGTCAAAAGAGCGAACCCCCTCGCGCAAACCCCCAAACCAAAAGCCCACACACAGAAGCGCAATTATAAGCAGTATGCGCCCATTCCATATTTTTCTGAGTTCGTGCTTCACAATCCTCACAGTAATTCCNCCCTTTTGTCACGCCATGAAACCACCGCCGCCGCAAGCATGGCAACCCCTGCAAAGGCCACAATAATCATCACATCCAAGTACGCAAACCCTGTGCGAATGTACAAATGGTTCCACAGCGTAAGCGGCGCGGTAAAGCGGTCTACCATGAACCAACTCCATCGGTCAGGCAACAGAAAACCATGCAAAAACGCCATTGCAATAAACACAGGTAAAATCTTGATGGTAAGAGAAATTATATTTCGGCTGAACCGTGACAATATAAACCCAATTGCCGCCGCCCCAATACTAAACCCATAACAAAGCCCCGCCAGCACAAGGATGTAACTGCCGAAAGTGATAGGCGTAAACCCTGCCGCAATGGAATGTGTGCCAAAATGGATACGGTGGGAGGTAATGCCTTCGCCCAAATAAGCAAACGCCCCTACATTAGCAAGATATGCACCTACTGCCACCAGCACAATGGTTGTTAGCATTATTGCAGACAAAAGCGTTGCCCAAAACTGCCTAACTACTACGCGCCGCCCAAGTTGTGTGTGGTATTGCAAATAGTGCATGTTCCGCACGCGGTCGGTGGTTACAAGGGGGGAATGCAGAATCAAAGATGCCATAAGCAAAATCACGGTCACATGGCGAAAAAGGTCGGTCACGCCCCAAAATAAACTTCCATGGAGCGTGCCTGTATACTCGCTGTTTTCCAAAATTTCCGCAAGTCGTTGGCGTTGCCTTTCGTCTAATTCGCGTTGGTTGGCGCGTGCTAAATTCCCTGCCATAAATACACGGGTTTGGCTTTCCCCAAAATCGCGGAGGTTTGACCCCAATGCTTGCACATTTTCAATCCGCTTCCCTACGAATCCGCTGGATTCGCCAAATAATGCCCTAAACATTAAATTATGCGTTTCGGCAGTAGCTCCTGCCGCTTCCGCTTGTTCCCACCTATCCATGGGGCTTTTAATTGCATATATGTCATATGCGGCAAAAATCGGCGTTTGTGTTATAAAGGCGTTTGCTTCCAGCAAAAGTGCCGCCATGGTTTCGTCACGAAAGGTATACAAGCAATCACTTGCCATGCCATTTATGAAGAACTGCCGTTGCCAATCCAAATATTCTTGTGAGAGCATTTCCCGCAGGTCATGGGGTGCGGCTTCCAAATAATCATGCGCCCGCTGGGTTTGCGTACCCAGCGGATGGGGATAACGAACCATGCGCAAAGAATCCTGCACGCCCAGCGCAAGAAAAAACAGGGCACAAAATAAAACCACCATCCCAACGAGGCGTAAATTCCAAATCTTCCTTATTTCATACCAGACAATCCTCACGCAATCCCCGCCTCGTCATAGATGTGCATAAACACTTCTTCCAAATTGGCGAACCTATCCCCCCGGAGTGCCTCCGGCGAATCACAGCACAGCAATGTATGGTCTTTGAACATAATGACTTGGTGCGCAATGCTTTCGATATCCGAAACAATGTGGGTAGAAAGAATCACCGTCCTGTCTTCCGCAAGGCCGGCAATGAGATTGCGGAAACGCACGCGCTCCTTGGGGTCAAGCCCTGCGGTGGGCTCGTCAAGGATGAGGATTTTGGGGTCGTTCAGCATGGCCTGTGCAATGCCTACGCGCTGAATCATACCGCCGGAAAACTTGCGCATTTTTTTATCTTTTACCTCGGTTAATGCTACCAGTTCCAGCAATTGTAATGCTTTGCGTTTTGCGGTGCTGCCGTCAATGCCTTTCAGCGCGGCGATATAGCCCAGGAATTGCATGGGGGAATAATTGCGATAATACCCAAAATCCTGGGGCAAATACCCCAGCACATCACGGTATGCTTCATCTAACTGCGAAATCTCCACACCGTCATACAGGATTTGCCCTTTGGTAGGGAAAATTAATGTGGTCAGCATTTTAATCAGCGTTGTTTTTCCTGCGCCGTTGGGCGCAAGCAACCCGTACACGCCGTTTTGAAACTCAAGGGAAATGTTTTCCAATGCGGTAAAATTACCGAATTTCTTTGTTACATTATCGACTATAGCACTTTAACATAACGTAGTTTTGATATATAATGTAATCAAAGGAGTGGATTACATTGGCAAAACCAATATCAAACGATAAAAGAGAAGCGATAATC
>WQRX01000067.1 GCA_009786535.1 Defluviitaleaceae bacterium
TATATTCCGTTGGCAGAAGATATGTTGAAAGTATTTGTTAAAACAGTAGCACTAAAGCACACATAATGATAATTATGCCGTGCGTCAAGGGATAATTCCGATAAATTATATTTTTCTTTTGTGTACTTCTCTGATAATAATAATTAAAGTAATAACCCCAAGTACAGAAAGCGGTATGCCAACTATGAATACGATTCTGTTAGCCCAAGAACGATTTTGCATATCGTTATCGGCGGTCAATTGCGCGGTAGTAGAAATAGCTTCTGTTTCATAATTACTTGATTGATTTCCAACACGTAGGTTTGCTTCATTGGTTACAGTTACTGTTGCACATGACGCGAGCAGTAAAAGTAAAAATGTCAAAACCACGCCAAGAAATATCTTTTGTTTCATTTCATAACCCCCTTATTAAAATTATGTAATTGCCGGGTTAGTTTTACCCAGCGATATGAAGCAATGCATTAATTAACCCCGAGTTGCGCTTTCATTGCGGCGAGTTCATCATTCACAGAATCGTTAAAATCGCCTAGCAGATATTTTTCTTCTAATTCTTGTGCTTTGTCGATGGGTTTTTCGTTTAGCGTGGCATGTGCGTTGGCTTCGTCCAGCATTCGGTTGGCTTTACTTTCCATACGTTCAAATGCGCTGATGGCACTTTCGCCTTTGTTTGACGTGCTTATTTTATTTACGCGGTTTGTTGCCGTGGCTACCGCGGTTTTTGCTTTAATCATTTGGCGTTTGTTATTTAGGGCGTTAATGTCTTTCGCAAGTTTGTCGTGCATTTGGCGCATTTTTACGGCGTTGTCATTGGCTACGGCATGGGTGAGCTTTAATCCTGCACCCGCTTCTGCAATTTCTTGCTTTTTTTGTAAGAATACTTTTGCATCATTTTCATTCCCTGCAAGCAAGGCACGGCGTGCCAGTTCGGTTTGGCGTGCGGATTCTTTTTCATTTTCTTCTACCAACCGTCGGGTGCGACTTTCTTCTGCCATTACGCCCGCAGTTTCTTTTTTTACTTCTGCCAGTTCGTCATTGGCTTTGCGAAGATATTGGTCAATGAGTTTGGCGGGGTCCTCGGCTTTGTCGAATACGGCGTTAACATTTGCCGCGATAATGTCCGTAAATCTGGTAAGAATACCCATGTTGTTGCCTCCTTTAGATTTTGTGCGGGCGCGTTGCCCTTATGCGTATATAATCCTATGGACGCGGGGCATTTACAAGGATTGTTATGAGGTATGTTTAGGTGTTACTTGGGTGTTATGTTCATTCAATCGGAATACGTAAAATCGCTTTAAACTGCCATTCTATGCTTTCTAAAAATTGGTCGTGGTTGTTGGTGGTAAAATGTATTAGGCATTCGGGGTTATTTTTTTGAAGGTCATGGAATGTGTTTTGTAACGTTTTCCATGAACCCATGGTACGGGCTTTTAAGAATGTGTTAAATTCTATAACGTTAAAATTATTGGCGTTGAGGTATTTAATGTAGCTGCGGTTACGTTTATTACTGCGCAACCAATTTTTTACGCTTTCGGCGTTAAGATATAACGTATCATAAGTAGAGGATTCAAAAAACTCGACGGTAAAGTCGTATAACGGTTTATTTCCAATAACGCTATGCCGTGTGCGAATAAATATGCCAAAGTCCATAATATACATCCTTATTTTCCGAAAGCCCAAGCCGAGGTGCTTGTGCAAAATAAATGCACCTCGGCATAATAAAAAGACGTGCAAGGGACGACGGTTACGCTATTTTCATAGCAACCGTCACCACCTACACGCCAATAAAATCAGCGAATACAGGTAATTTACCCTTCTAGCTTGCGTAACGCAATCAACACAGTGCTACTTGCCCTATTCTTGCGGGCAAAAGCGAAAATGTGTATACTTGCCTTACTGCAACGGCGGGTTTTTCCTGTGTTTGTAGGTGATGTTACCCCATCCCTACACTCGCCACGAGGCGCGGTCAAACGCTTCATGGACGTTGCGGTTATTTCTTTCTTGCATATACTAACAGACTTATTGAAAATGAACAAGTAAAATTATTTAAATAAATCCGAATGTGTACCTGTTTCCGTGAGTAGCAAAAGCAAGGTGTCGTCAAATTTTTTGTAAATTAATAGCCAATCGCCTTGACCGTCTACATGGCATTCACGATATTTAACGTAGTTACCTGTTAGGGCATGGTCGCGGTATTTGCTGGGTAGGGGGTTGCCGCTTGCCAGCAGTCTAATCGTTTCATCTAATAACGATAGATTATACCCCCATTTTACCAGCAGTCGGCGGTTTCGCTTAAACTTTGTGGATGCATCAATTTTATACATTGTTTTCCTCCGCTGCGTCCTCTGCATCCATGGCGGCAAATAGTTCTTCTACGGTTGCATAAGGCTTCCGCCGTCCTGCTTTAATATCTGCGGCAATTTGCTCCGCTTCTTCAATAGCGGCGCGTAAACGGGCGTTAGGGGTGCGGCGTACTTCAAAGGGAATGCCCTCGTATTCCAAGGATGCGGAAAAAAACATGCGCACCGCCGTAGATATATCCATGCCTAATCGGTTATAAAGTTCGTCTACCGATGCTTTTACGTGGTCATCCACACGTACTTGAATGGTTGCCATAATAAACGCTCCTTTAAAAAGTGAAATGTAGCGACAATGTACTACAGTGTAAGGCGCGGTGTCAATTCCCGCGCCATTGTATTGCGGCCGTATCCATGATATGGTTTTCCCATGAAAAATAATATAGCAAAAAGACCCGAACTCCTTGCCCCTGCAGGCAGCCCCGAAACCCTTCGCGCCGCCGTGCAAGCGGGGGCAGACGCGGTATATATGGGTGCGGGCAAGTTTTCCGCCCGTGCATATGCCAAGAATTTTGACGGCGAAGCATTGGCACAAGCCATTTGTTACGCACGGGAAAACGGCGTTGCGGTTCACCTTGCGGTAAACACGTTAATGACCGACCGTGAGTTAGACGAAGCGCTTCAATTAGTTGGTCATGCCCATCATTTGGGCGTGGCCGCTTTTATTGTGCAGGATATTGGGCTTGCCGCGCGCATTCGGCGCGAATTTCCAAGCGCTGTGCTACACGCAAGCACGCAAATGACGGCGCGCTCGCCGGATGATGTACAAATGCTGCAAAAACTCGGCTTCTGCCGTGTGGTAATGGCGCGGGAGCTGACCCGAGAGGCGCTCAAAAAAATAGCGGCAAATACGGCGATGGAGTTGGAGGTTTTTGTACACGGGGCATTATGTTCGTCCTATTCTGGGCAGTGCTTGATTAGCAGTTTTATCGGGGGAAGAAGCGCCAACCGCGGTAAATGTGCGCAGCCCTGCCGTTTAACCTACAAACAAAACGGCAAACAAGGTGTGTTGCTCAGTTTAAAAGACCTGTGTTTGATAGACTATGTAGGGGAGCTTACGCAAATGGGGGTTGCTTCCCTAAAAATTGAAGGACGCATGAAGGGCGAAGACTATGTGCGCACCGTGGTTAAGGCGTACCGCAATGCACTGGACGGGAACCCGCTCACAGCAAAACAACGCGAAAAATTGCTCGGCGTTTTTAACCGAGGCGGGTATACGGACGGGTACTTCACAGGCAGTAAAAAGGATATGTACATGCAGAATTTAAAAAACCCATACGACACGCAAAATAAAAAACGGGAGCGTTCCCATGGGCGTTAATTATATTGCAGCCTGTTTAAGCGATGTGCAAATACAGGTCTGTAAACAAGCGGGCATTCCCGTTATGCCCAAGGGCGCATATGCCGCTTCCCTTGGGGAAATTACGCAGGGCTGTGTAACAGATTATTCCGTGCATTGCTTTAATTCCGATGCGCTTTTAACACTTGCTAACCTGGGCGTAACCCGTGCGACGTTGCACCCCGAGCTTAACCTTGCGCAAATACGCGACATAAAAAAGCCTATCGAAACCGAAATAATTTTATACGGCAAACTCCCGCTAATGAAGCTGGGCGTGCCTTTACGCAACGGCGCACTCACCGACCGCAAAAACACACAATTTTACATGCACGGCGATACGCTGTACAACACCGTTCCTATCTTTATGGCAGACAAAATGCGCGATGCAGAAAAAGCGGGTATTACCCACGGGCGGCTCATTTTTACCGATGAAACGGAAGCACAGGTGCGCGAAGTGCTTCACGCTTACAAGCGGTACAAGGCGCTGAATATCCCCTTTACACGGGGGAAGTTTTATTCAAGGGTGTAATGTTGGGCGTTTTATCCGCTTGCCCACCTGCCAAAGCAAAATGCCGAAAACAGCGATAAGCACAAGGGGAATAATTGCCCCTGCAAGGAAAACGACGACATTTTGCAATGCACCAACGGTGCCGTCTACCGATTCGCCAAATGCGCCGCCAATGCGTTCACCCAATGTGGGCGGGGGTATAACGGCTACATAGTATTCTTCTTCATCTTCTTCTTCCGTTGGCTCGGGGGTTTGGGTTAGGGTAACGGCAATGGTAGAGTATGCAATTTGCCCCGCCAGTTGGTTTAACTGCGATTCATAGCCGTGGATTACCAGTCGAACGGCGGTTAAGCGCGATTCCAACGCAAGAAGCTCGTTAAGGTTGGTGGTGCGGTAAATAAGGTCCAGTATGCGTTCTTCCTCGATGCGGCGCGTGGCAAGGTTGCCCGCCATATCGTAAAAGCGGTCGGTTACGTCTTCCGCGCTTTGGCGTTGGGAGATTACCTCGCCTACGGCTTCCACTTGCTGCAGTGCCGCTTCAAACCTTGGGGCAGGTATGCGCATTACAATGGTTAAGCGCGGAAGCCCCGTGCGGGTAAGCAGTTCCGACTCGATATACCCTTGCAAAGCGGGGGCAATGTGACGCAGGGTAGCTACGGCGTCGTCAAAATATTCGCTTTCCAGCGTTACGTCGGCACGTTGAATAATGTGCCGCGCGCCCGCGTGGGCAAGGTCTTCCCACTCCACAGAGGTACGTGTATCCTCGGCGGCGGCACCGAAAGCGAACTCTTGGGGCGCATCGGCAGCAGCTACACTTTCGACCGGCGGGGGCGGGGGAGCGGCACCGGGTGCAGGGGTGGGTGCAGGTGCGCCCGCGGCAGGTCGTAATTGTACGTTCCCCGTATCGGTGGTGGGCATTGCGTCCATATTGCCGCCGCCACACGCGGTAAGCAATAGCAGCAGTGCAAGGGGAACTATACATAATAATTTTTTACGCATTGGGTTCGCCTCCTCTAAGGTTTATAGATTTTATATAACGCTTAAGCGGCGTGCGCAGAATAATCAACAGCACAAGCCCGATTACCGCAAGCCATATTAAGAACGGAAGCCCAACGCGGGCAACAAATACCGCTAAATTACTGCCCCTGCGTGTAAAATTATCCCATGAGGTAAAAAAACTATCCGCAATGCGTTGGGTAAACGTGGGGGCGGCGTCTTCCTCTTCCTCGTATACTTCTTCTTCCTCTTCTTCTGCGTATTCTACGCGCTCGGTTAGGCGAATAACGGTTACTACGCTTTGGGTTTGCGCCATACGTTGGTTGCGTTGCCCCGTTAGCCGATCGCGGTCGCGCATTACGCGGGAGAGGTGGCTGTCTATGGTGATAAGTACATCCAGTGTGGTGCTTGCCGCCATCATTATGGTTAGGCGCTCAATTTCTTGGGTGAGTACGGCAATGCGGGTTTCCAGCTGTGCTATTTCCGCGCCGTGGTGCTGAGCTTGCTCGTTTTCGCGCAGGATTTCCCCCAATTCACGCAAAGTGCTTTGGGCGTGGTTAAATGCCCAATTGTCTATACGGCGTGTAAAATTGGCTTGCCTTGTTATTTGACCCTGAGGTGCATCTACCTGCGAAACATTTGATTGCAGGTTAAAGCCCGGCAACGCGCGCACGGCTTCCAGCACTTCGTCCATATCTTCTACAATCAGCTCAATATTATATGTTCGGCTAATGAGTCGTGTCGGCTGTGATGCATATACGCTTATGGGCATAAGTAAAAATATTGCAAACACGATAACTAAAATCGCCTTCATTTTGTAAGACCTCCGTTCGGCACTGTTTTATATTGGTATTAACGTATTTTATTTTATATGGTTTTATTTTGTCTCCCTGCCACTGCTTCCCGCTTGTCGAATGAACCCGAATAAGTATACAATGAATCTTGTGCTTTTAGCATTCATAAACATATCCTCGGGGGGATGTACATTGTACGGTTTTTTAATGGGAATTGATATTGGCTCGACGACGATAAAGCTGGTGGTATACGATTCGGGCACGGTGGTTTTTTCCGACTATCGCCGCCACCATTCGGATATACGGGGCGCGTTGCTAACCATGGTCCGGGACGCGCGCGCAGCACTTGGGGACTTCTCCTTCCGCGCTATGATAACAGGCTCGGGCGGGGTTAGCCTTGCGGATTGGGTGGGCGTGCCTTTTATCCAAGAGGTAATTGCCGTTTCATGTGCGCTGGAAGGCTTCGGCGCAGACGTAGCCATAGAAATTGGCGGCGAGGACGCGAAGATAATCTACTTCGGCAACTCGATTGAGCAACGCATGAACGGCATTTGCGCGGGGGGTACGGGTTCGTTTATTGACCAAATGGCGGCATTACTGGATACAGACGCGGAAGGGCTTAATGAACTTGCGAAAAAATACCGCGTCATTTACCCCATTGCCGCACGCTGCGGTGTGTTTGCCAAAAGCGATTTACAGCCGCTAATCAACGAAGGCACCGCGCGCGAGGATTTAGCCGTTTCTATTTTCCAAGCCATTGTAAGCCAAACGATTAGCGGACTTGCCTGCGGTAAACCTATACGCGGGCGCGTTGCCTTCCTGGGCGGGCCGTTGTACTTCCTTTCGGAATTACGCGCCCGCTTTATTGATGTGTTGAAATTAGCGGGCGACAATGTTATCGCCCCCGATAATTCTCATTTATTTGCCGCAATGGGTGCGGCACAGCGCGCACAAAACGAGGGCGCACAAATGGACATTGCCCAATTATTGGAAAATTTGCACGCACAACAGGAACTGCCTTTCGAAATTGACAGATTAACCCCGCTATTCACTACTCGGGAAGAATACGATACCTTTGCCCAACGCCACGCCAAGCACGTTGTACCGCGCGGTGATTTATCAACCTACGCGGGGGATTGTTATTTAGGGATAGATGCGGGGTCAACCACTACAAAGGCGGTCTTAATTGATGGGCAGGGCGCGTTGCTATACACCTTCTACGCCGCTAATGAAGGCAACCCGCTTGCGGTGGCGCGTGTTGCGCTTACCGAAATTTACAACCACCTGCCGGTCGGGGCGCGTATTGCCCAAAGCTGTGTGACAGGTTATGGCGAGGGGTTACTCAAGTCCGCCCTTGGGGCGGACATTGGGGAAATTGAAACCGTAGCCCATTACCGCGCCGCCGCGTTTTTTGACCCGCAGGTAGACTTTATTTTAGACATCGGCGGGCAGGACATGAAGTGCCTGCGCATTAAAAACGGCGTAATTGACACGGTGTTATTAAACGAGGCATGTTCCGCAGGCTGCGGCTCGTTTTTGGAAACCTTTGCCCGCTCGTTAAACTTACCCATCAGCGAATTTGCCGCACAAAGCCTGTTTGCGGCAAATCCCGTAGACCTTGGCAGCCGTTGCACAGTTTTTATGAATTCCCGCGTTAAGCAGGCGCAGAAGGAAGGCGCACAGGTGGCGGATATTTCCGCCGGGCTTGCGTATTCCGTAATTAAAAATGCGGTGCAAAAGGTGATAAAAATTACCGACCCAACGCAAATGGGTAAGCGCATTGTGGTGCAGGGCGGCACGTTTTATAACGACGCGGTGCTGCGCGCTTTTGAATTTGTAAGCGAGCGTGAGGCGATACGTCCCGATATTGCAGGGCTGATGGGCGCCTACGGCGCGGCGTTAATCGCACGGGGAAAAGTCGCCCCGGCGCCGTCTACGTTGCTCTCCCCCGAAGCCCTCGCCGCGCTTACGGTGCATACATCCCACAGCCGATGCAAGGCGTGTGAGAATAATTGCTTGCTGACGGTGAATAAATTTTCCGCCCCCGACAGTAAAAGCAAGCATTTTATCTCGGGCAACCGATGCGAAATGGGCTTAGGCAAAGAGGATTTTACAAACGAACTGCCTAATTTATATGAGCAAAGATACACTCGCGTTTTCGACTACGCCCCCTTGCCCGAGGTGGACGCAAAGCGCGGCACGGTGGGTATTCCCCGTGTGATGAATATTTACGAAAACTTTCCCCTATGGGCAACGTTTTTTAAGGAGCTGGGCTTCCGTGTGGAACTATCGCCCCGTTCATCCCGCGTGATATATGAAATGGGGATAGACTCGATACCCAGCGAAAGCGAATGCTACCCCGCAAAGCTGGCGCACGGGCATATCATGGCGCTGATAAAAAAGGGCGTGAAGTACATCTTCTATCCCAGTGTGCCCTATGAGCAACAGACAACCCATAATGCAGACGAATGCTTTAACTGTCCCATCGTCACATCCTACCCCGAAAATATTAAAAACAACGTAGACGAGCTTGGCGCGGGCAGCAACATACGCTTTCATAATCCTTTCTTCCATTTAGGGCGCGAAAAAGCGCTTATCGAACGGCTGGTAGAAGAATTTCCCGAAATTCCCGCGCCCGAGGTACGTGCCGCCGCGCAAAAAGCCTTGGACGCGCAGGCGCGTTACAAAGAAGACATAATAAAAATGGGTGAGGACGCCCTCGCCTACGTATGGGAAAATAACCTGCGCGCCGTAGTGCTTGCAGGGCGCCCCTACCATATCGACCCCGAAATACACCACGGCATACCCGAAATGATTACGGGCTTTGGCATAGCTGTACTTACCGAGGACGCGGTGGCGCACCTTGGCACAATTGAACGCCCGCTGGGCGTGCGCGACCAATGGGCGTACCACTCGCGGCTTTACGCGGCGGCACATTTTGTACGCAAGCACAAGCGCTTGGAATTGGTGCAGCTAAATTCCTTCGGTTGCGGGTTAGACGCGGTTACCGCCGACGAAGTACAGGAAATTCTTGAGGCAAGCGGTAAAATTTTTACCCTGTTAAAAATTGACGAAATTAGCAACCTAGGCAGTGTGCGCATTCGCATACGTTCACTCCTTGCCGCATTAAACGAGCGCGAAAGCCGCGGCATAACGCCTACTGCGCCCGTTGCCCGCCCTTCCCGCAAAATATTTACCCGTAAAATGCGGGATAAGCACACCCTTATATGCCCGCAAATGGCGCCGTTACACTTCGACATTATCAAGGAAGCCTTCGGCTCGGAGGGGTACAATATGGTGGTAATGCCCGCCATCGACCGCGCTTGCATAGAAACGGGGCTAAAATATGTAAACAACGATGCCTGTTACCCCGCCTTAATCGTAGTCGGGCAAGTAATGAATGCATTGCAAAGCGGCGTATATGACCTTAACAACGTATCCGTTATCATGTCACAGACGGGGGGCGGTTGCCGTGCGTCCAACTATATTGCGTTTATCCGTAAGGCACTTGCACGGGCGGGCATGGGGCATATCCCTGTCGTTTCCCTTAGTGCGGCAGGCTTGGAGAAAAACCCGGGCTTAAAATTTACTCCGTCCCTTATCAATAAGGCACTGCAAGCCTTAATCTACGGCGACCTGCTTATGCGCGTACTATACCGCGTGCGCCCTTATGAATTTTCCGCGGGTGCGGCAAACGCACTGTACCACCATTGGAACGAGATTTGCAAACGCGACGTGCGCAAGGGTGGGCTACGCCAATTCAAGAAAAACTGCTACGCCATTGTAGAGGCATTTGACACGTTGCCCCTGCAAAATATCCAAAAGCCCCGCGTAGGCGTAGTAGGCGAAATTTTGGTAAAGTACCACCCCACCGCCAACAACGACATTGTAACCCTGCTGGAAAACGAGGGCGCGGAAGCCGTAGTCCCCGACCTTATCGACTTTATCCTCTATTCTGCGTACAACACCAATTTTAAGGCACGCTACCTTGGCGCGTCTAAAAAAGTGCGATTTTTCGGAAACATTGGCATCAAGGCTATCGAGCTGTATCGGCGCCACGCGGTAAACGCGTTGTACGCAAGTCAACGTTTTCATGCCCCGCTCCCCATCGCCGAAATGGGAAAACTTGCAGAGCCCATTGTTTCCTTGGGTAATACCACGGGCGAGGGCTGGTTTTTAACCGCGGAAATGGTAGAGCTTATTCAATCGGGCGTCGGAAACATTGTATGCACTCAGCCCTTTGCGTGCCTACCCAACCATGTAGTGGGCAAGGGTGCGATAAAGGTACTGCACGAGCGATATCCTTTAGCAAACATCGTAGCCGTAGACTACGACCCGGGCGCAAGCGAGGTAAACCAGTTGAACCGCATAAAGCTAATGCTAAGCGCCGCAAGAAGGAACTTGGAAGGGCAAGGGATTAAAGCCGCCTTCGGCGACCCGATTTTGGAAAAAAGCTGAACCCCGCTTATGCGGGGTTCGGTCTTTTTGTTTATGGAGGGTGGGGTAAGCGAATACGCCCAATCAGGGGAAATTAAGCGTTACCCCTAGGAAGATAATTACAGCTTAAAGTAGGCAACGAGTTGGCGAAGCACCTCGGCTTGGGAGTTAAGCTCCTCGGCAGCAGCGGCAGATTCTTCCGACACCGCAGAGTTGGACTGCACAACACTCGAGATTTGCGCAAGTCCGATAGACACCTGTTG
>WQRX01000068.1 GCA_009786535.1 Defluviitaleaceae bacterium
AAAACGAATACGAACATCATGCCACATTTGTTCTATCGTTTTGCCGTCTACTATCCGCTTCTTTCCTTGTTTAGCATAGAGTTCATGCTGTTTTTTCGCACGCTTAATAATTTGCCCTTTTAGTTTATTGCTCTTTTCCGTTACGGTGTACTTTAATTTATTCATACATTCCGTCCTTTTTAGTATACAGTATAAATTTCGCACGTACCGCGTTTGCTTCGATAATAAAGTGCGCCCTCTGTTTTGGCTATCCAGCAAGTGAAGCCATTTTATCATAACTTTAATGTTTCTGTGATGAGGTTATCTCAACTGTGTTATTTACGCCCTTCACAGCACACATTGTACAACGTCCCATAACGCGGGGGGTGTATGTGCGCGTTCACTAGTCGCGCATATACGGGTGCTTGGGTACTTAGTTTTCGCGAAGCGCGAAACCGCCCGTTAGCGCGCGTGGGGTACGAGATACCCCCGCGTACCTCGCGGGGCATAACGCACCCCACACACCCTTAACGGGCGTCTTTCGCGCCTTCGCAAAAACTATGGTACAATGAACAAAAACCGCAGGAGTGACCCCCATGCCCAAACCCTTCGCGCATTTACACGTACATACGGAGTACTCGTTGCTGGACGGCTCGGCAAAAATAAAAGACCTCATCAAGCGTACCAAGGAACTGGGCATGGACAGTTGTGCGATTACCGACCACGGCGTGATGTACGGCGTGGTGGATTTTTACAAAGCGGCGAAGGACGCAGGCATTAAACCCGTGCTCGGGTGTGAAATGTACGTTTCGCCCGGTTCGCGTTTTGACAAGGTAAAGGGCGATTGGGGCAGTTATTTACACCTTGTGCTGCTTGCGGAAAATAATGTAGGGTACCACAATTTAATGAAGCTGGTTTCCATTGGTTTTACGGAAGGCTTCTACTACCGTCCGCGCGTCGACCTGGAAGTGCTGATGCAGTACAAGGAAGGCTTAATTGCGCTAAGTGCGTGTCTTTCGGGCGTGGTGGCGAAGGTGCTTCAAACAGACGGGTATGAAAAGGGCAAGGAAGTGGCGCTGCAATACAACGAAATTTTTGGGCAGGACAATTTTTTCTTGGAAATGTGCGGTTACGATGCCGTAGAGCAACAACAGGTGAACGCGCAGTTGGTTCGTATTTCGCAGGAAACGGGCATTCCGCTGGTTGCAACAAACGACGTGCATTACATACATGCAGACGACGCAAAAGCGCAGGAAATTTTGTTGTGCATTCAAACGGGCAAAACGATTTTGGACGATGACAGAATGCAGTTTAACACCGACCAATTTTATTTAAAGTCGGTGGAAGAAATGTATGCTCTGTTTCCTGCAACCCCCGAAGCCTTGGAAAATACGCAAAAAATCGCCGACCGCTGTAATGTGGAAATTGAATTTGGCAATTACAAACTTCCCAAATTTCACCTGCCCGAAGGGTTTACCTCGCATCAATATCTTATCCATTTGTGCGAAACGGGTCTGCAAAAACGCTACGGCAACGACGCACCCCTTCATATGAAGCGCCTGCACTATGAAATTTCGGTTATCGAAAACATGGGTTTCATAGATTACTTTTTAATCGTATGGGATTTTATCCACTTCGCGCGGGAAAATAAAATTATGGTAGGTCCGGGGCGCGGCAGCGGCGCTGGTTCGCTGGTTGCGTATGCCCTGCGCATTACAGATTGTGACCCAATCCCCTATAACTTGCTTTTCGAGCGCTTTTTAAACCCCGAGCGTATCTCCATGCCCGACTTCGATATCGACTTCTGTTACGAACGCAGGCAAGAGGTTATCGACTATGTGGTGGACAAGTATGGCAAGGAAAATGTGTCGCAAATCATCACCTTCGGTACCATGGCGGCGCGCGCCGTAACGCGTGACGTAGGGCGCGCCCTCGCAATGCCCTATGCAGATGTAGACCGCGTTGCCAAGATGATTCCCACCGAGTTAGGCATAACGCTGGAAAAAGCGCTTGCCATTAATCCGGAATTAAAACGCGCCTTTGCGGAAGAAGAGGACACGCGTACACTCATGGATATGGCGTTAAAATTGGAAGGTCTGCCCCGCCACGCAGGTACACACCCCGCAGGCGTGGTAATTTGCAACCAGCCCGTAAGTGAATACGTGCCGTTAAACGTAAATGACGGCGTAGTTACCACACAGTTCCCCATGGGTACTGTGGAGGAACTGGGTTTGCTAAAAATGGACTTTCTTGGCTTGCGCACGTTAACGGTAATTCGCCGTGCCGCCGAGGAAGTACAGCGCAGCAAGGGTATTACCGTAGACCTTGACAATTGGACGTATGAAGACCCCAACGTATACGGGCTAATTTCCCGTGCGCAAACGGACGGCGTTTTCCAGCTGGAAAGCGCGGGCATGAAGTCCTTCATGAAGGACCTGCAGCCCGCCAACTTAGAGGACGTTATCGCGGGTATTTCGCTGTATCGTCCGGGGCCCATGGATTCGATACCTAAATTCTTAAAGGGGAAGAAAAACCCCAAACGCATCAAAAATATCCACCCCGCCCTCGACCCCATCTTAGAGCCTACCTATGGCTGTATCGTATACCAAGAGCAAGTAATGCAAATTGTACGCGATTTAGCGGGCTTTAGCATGGGAAGAAGCGACCTGATGCGCCGCGCAATGAGCAAGAAAAAAGCCGACGTAATGGAAGGCGAACGCAAAATTTTTATCTTTGGCTCGCCCGAGGATAATGTTCCGGGTTGTGTAAAAAACGGCATTCCCGAAGCGGCGGCGGGGCAAATTTTTGATGATATGTCGGACTTTGCTGCCTATGCATTCAACAAGCCTCACGCGGCGGGGTACGCGTTGTTAAGCTACCAAACGGCGTGGCTAAAGCACTACCACCCCGTGGAATTTATGGCGGCGACCATGACCAGCATTATGGACAACACCGCAAAGGTTGCGGCATATATCTACGAATGCAAAAAAATGCATATAGAGCTGCTCCCCCCCGATATTAACGAGGGCTTTAGCGCCTTTAGTGTATCGGGTAACAAGATACGTTTCGGGCTTGCCGCCATTCGCAACGTGGGGCGCAGCGCGGTGGAAGCGATTGTAACCGAG
The DNA here is from genome assembly GCA_009786535.1 of Defluviitaleaceae bacterium. Taxonomy (GTDB): domain Bacteria; phylum Bacillota; class Clostridia; order Lachnospirales; family WQUN01; genus WQRX01. The sequence continues at coordinate 3,105 of WQRX01000068.1, forward strand.
CGCGAAGCGGGGGGAAGATACCGCGGCATCGCCGATTTTATCAACCGTTTATCGGGCGGCGAAATTAACAAACGTTGTGTCGAAAGCTTGATAAAAGCAGGCGCGTTCGATTCGCTCGGCGGTAAGCGCGTGCAGTATATGGCGGTTTTCCCGGTCATTATGAACGGCATGGCGCTGGCAAAAAAATCTACGCTGGAAGGGCAAATGTCCCTCTTCGATATCGAGGAAGAGGCTCCTGCAAGCACCTTCCAAGAGGACGACCTGCCCCCGCTTAACGAGTTGCCTAAGCGCCAACTCCTCGCCGACGAAAAAGAAATGCTGGGTATTTATGTAAGCGGTCACCCGCTTTCTGATTATGTAGGCGTACTGCAAAATTATTCGAAGCACACCAGCCTAGATTTTGCTGCTAGCGACGGCGCAGAAGACTCCGCCCCCGTAGCGGGCGAAAACGCCGTAAAAGACGGGCAAGAAATAAAATACGGCGGCTTAATCACCGCCAAAAGCATCAAGTATACCAAAAAAGACAACAAACCCATGTGTTTTCTCACCGTAGAGGATATGTACGGCACGGTAGAAGTCGTAGTTTTCTCCCAAATGTATGAGAAAAAGGGGCACCGCTTACAGGTAGAGCAGGTCGTTATCGTGCAGGGACGCGTAAGTGTGCGCGAAGAGGAAAACGCCAAAATCATCGCCAACGACGTACTGCTTTGGGACGAAATCCCCCAACACGAAAAAGACGCGGCACGAGCAGGGGGTTCGAGTGCGCCCGCTGCTTCTGTGCAGTTGTCATCGCCGCCTTCTTCGGACGTCAAGCAACGCACCCTGTGGCTTAAAATCCCCGCTTCGCGCACCGTAGAACTTCGGGAAATTACTAATATCCTTTCCGCCTACCCGGGCGCTACCCCCGTAATGATTTACAACGAGCAAACCAAGCAAAAATTTGCCGCGAACAAGAACTTCCACATCGCCCCCGCCGCGGGCTTGGCGCAAGAATTAAAGGATTTACTTGGCGCGGATGCCGTGAAGGTAGTGTAACTCCTCTCCCGTTAGCGCCCGCCACTGCCCTTTCTTCAAATCCCCAAGCTGTACCCCGCCAATTTCTACGCGCTTTAGCGTAACGGCGGGGTGACCGATAGCGTCGCACATTTTGCGCACTTGGCGGTTGCGCCCTTCGTGAATGGTGATGCGTACCCGTGTTTCCCCGTGTTGTGACGGGGCTTTTTTTATAATTTCAATTTCGCAAGGCGCGGTTTGTCTGCCTTCAATGAGTAAGCCTGTGCGGAATTTTTCCAGCACCTCATCGCCGGGAATACCTTTAACTCGGGCAATATAGGTCTTTTTCACCTCATGGCTCGGGTGGGTTAGACGGTGGGCAAAATCGCCGTCTGTGGTGAGCAGTAACAGCCCGCTTGTATCATAGTCCAGCCTTCCCACAGAAAAAAGGCGCGTATCCTTGGGCAGTAAGTCGAAAACGGTGGGGCGGCGTTGCGGGTCGTGTGCCGTTGTAACAACGCGCTCGGGCTTGTGCAACATTATGTACAGGTTTGCCTCGTTTTGCGCAATGGGATTGCCGTCCAATAAAATAATATCCCTCGAAGGATTCGCCTTGTCGCCCAACGTTGCCACTGTGCCGTTGACCGTTACGCGCCCGCCGGAAATAAGTGCTTCTGCCCTACGGCGCGAAACAACGGCAGATAGGATTTTTTGCAAACGTACTTCGCCCATTGCGCACCTCTTTTATGCGATAAAAAACCCCTCTGCATGGTGCGAGGGGCTCCAACTATACGGCTTTGTTTACCATTTTAGCGAGTTGTGACTTTTTTCTTGACGCGGTGTTCTTATGATAAACACCTTTAGCCGCTGCCTTGTCTATGGCCGCAATGGCCTGTACGAACAAAGGTTGCAGGTCGTCTTTTTGCCCAGCACTTGCGGCTAGGGTAAGTTTTTTAATCGCGGTTTTGGTGTAGGATTTAACATGTTTGTTGCGCGCTTGACGTTTAGCCGTAACCAGAATACGCTTCTTTGCAGATTTGATGTTTGCCACGTTTTTCACCTCCTTTGCAAAAGTACGCTACATTGTACCCGCGCAAAGGACAAACGTCAAGTACGTATTTGCTATGCGAAGCAGTCTTGCATAAAAAGCTTTAATTTTGCCAGCGCCTTTTTTTCAATCCGCGAAACATAGCTGCGCGAAATGGCAAGTAGCTTTGATATTTCGCGCTGGGTGAGTTCGTCGTTTCCAAAAAGCCCGTAGCGCATTTGTATTACTTCTTTTTCGCGCCCATACAGCACGCGGCACACGGCTTCGGAAACTTTTCGCTTTTCAATTTTTGTGCTTACTTGGTCTTCTACCGCGTCGGATTCGTCTGCAATTTTGTCTTCGATACGTACCTCGTTGCCTTCGCGGTCAACCCCTACAATGTCTTGTAAATACACATCATTAGCGTATTTTTTGGAAGTACGGATATGCATGAGAATTTCATTTCCTATTTTTACCAAATGGGATATTTGTCCCGTCACAATATTCAATGAAAAATAGAAAAAATGCTAGCAAATTCCAGTTTTGAAAATAGATTCTCACCATCTTCGTCCATATTTTACTTGATTTTACACCGTTCTTCAATATCAATACTAATCTTCGCCAGTTTAATTATTTTGTACTAATTAACTGTTTTTTCGGTTGTGTGTAAAAAATTATAAACCGACGAACATAAATCTTCAATTTTTTTCAAGTCGCATATGGTGTCTTTGCCGGTGTGAATTTTTGGAATATATAAGAATCCAAACCGGGAACGTTTTTGGAAACACAACGAAAATGCCGTTTCAAATGATTCATGGTCGCTCCCCATGCTTCTCTTTGTTGAAACGATATACCCTTCATTTTTAAGAAATTCGACCATATTATGGAATGTGTCATGAGGTTTTTTTGTTTCAATGGTTAGCACATCGCCGTTGCCAATGCAATCAAGATTGATTACTTGAACCGGTTTATTTGGATATGTATTTTTGCGCCACTGCTCAAACGCTTTAGAACCAAGCAACCCCGGCATAACCTCCTCGTGGTCGAATAGTATAAACGCGCATTTATTTCGCAAATCAGGTACAGTGACAAGTAACGATGCCAATTGCATAACGCCTAACACGCCGCTTGTATTATCGTTGTGGTTGTGTTTATTTTTGACTAACGCACTTCCAATAACAAATAATAATACAATCGCAGCAATAGCGGCAACAACAACCCTGTATTCTAATGGAACAATAAAATCAGTTGCAAATTGAATCACCAATGAAATTGTTATCACAATCGCAAAGAGAATAACTTGCCCCTTGGTTTTTTCCAAAAACGATGGCATGACAAGTCGGGCAAGAAAACCATTTCTACCGGGCGTGTCATAATGTGCCGTAATTAAAATGTCGGCATCTGCTTTGCCAACCAATAAATTTCGGCTATCAAATCCAAAACGGTTACGGTTGTTATGTATTGTTATTTCTGATTCATCATAACCCATTAGTAAAAATTCCCCACAACAGGTTGTTAAAAAGGCATCTTTTTCCTTGCGCCACATGCGGGTTGGATGGTCTATAAAAAGCTTGCTTGCAAACATTGGTAAATCCATATCATCACCTTGTTTTGATTTATACGTCTATATGTTCGTGCTTGTATAATCTTTTTACATCCGATATACCGTTAAAAATTTCTTGACGAGTAAAGTCATATTTGTGGAGGGTTGTATCAGCCATTTTCTCAAGTTCAGCATAAAAATCCATCGCAATTTTATATTTCTTTTCATTGATATTTCCCTCTATACTGTCAAACAATAAATTTTCAGCTTCATTGATATTTCCCCCGCTAATATAGTTGTTTAACATATATGACAATAACATTTCTTCACTTGTTTCATAACTTTCCCCGTTTTCCTCATCTTCACTAACTATCTCATTAACGGCACTTTTACCAAGCAGCATTGCGGTTACGACACGCCCTATACCTTCAATTTGCCTTGATAACCAATCGTTTCCAATCACATTAAATCTCCTATGTACTGTAAAATAAGCCGCTTCACCCCCCCGCGCCAACTGCATTATACTAAAACCTGTCCTATTTCTCAATTCGAAAAATGGCAAGGGCTTTTCCCTACCACTCTTTAACCGTCGACGCTCCTAGAAGCGCGGCGGCGTAAACTTTCAAATCCTCTTTGTCCCCCCTTAAACGTGCCTATTCTTGTTATATCGTATGGGTTGCAGTTCAATATCTCCTTTATCCTCTGAGCCAAAAAGGTACACATGAATATTCGTCCCGTCCCACACAATTTTTTTGATGAAGGAACGCAATGCGGCACGTTTTTGTTCAATTTCCATGTGGTCTAAGGTTGTGGAAAAATTACTCAGCAGTTGGCGCAGCAAGTCAAATTCAATATCCGAAAGGGCATGGGTTGCCGTTAAGTCTTCCAATTCGCCAATACGTGACTTGAAGGCTTCTATTTTTTTGTGATGTTCTTCGATTTGCTTTATTATATAACCTTCGGAGGGTGTCCCGGCGGCGTTGGCCAGGGTGGACACCAGCCCGTTTACTTCCTTTTCACTGATGGCAAGTTCGCTTCGCAAGTGTTTTAGGCATTCATCGTATTCATCGTGGTTGCCTTCCAACTGCTTTTTGCCAAGTTCAATCTGTTTAACAAATTCTGAATCATCGGCCTTTAGCCGTTTTATTTCTTCGCAAATAGCCGCATCCAGCATATTGCCATTGATGTTTTGCCCTTGGCAGTTGTGCATTCGGCTTTTTTCTTTCATGGCGCATAGGTAGGTGTAGACTAACTCGCCCTGTGAATTTCTTCGTTTGCTTAATTTCGGACGCATATAATCGCCGCATTCGCAAAACAGCAAGCCCGAAAGCAATGCAACATTACTGCGCGGCTTGCGGTATGATTTGGCGCTGTTTTGCCCCAACTGCGCCTGCGCCTTTATCCAATCCTCGCCGCTGATTAAGGCTTCGTGCTTGCCCACCGCAACAATCCATTCATTGATAGGTCTTATCACGGTGGTTTTCCCCGGTTTTTGAATGGTGCGGTTGTACGCCATAATCCCATGTTTGCCGTCAAATTCCCTTTCTTCGGCAAACAAGTCAACTTCACATTCACGCAGATAGTTATACGCAATATCATCCGCCGTCATATACACCGGATTGGTGAGGATGTTTTTAATCGCAAATCTTGTGAACAGCTTGTTATTTTTCGTTTTGTAACCATTATTAAGCAGCAGCGTTTCCGTTTTCGTCAGGGAATTGTTCCGCAGAAAGTTAGCGAAAATAAACTTCACCATTTCCGCTTCCTCCGGGATAGTCCCCAGCATACAGGCTTTTTTTGTCTTGCCGTCCACAGTCACCGTTGAGACACTCACCGAAGCATA
>WQRX01000069.1 GCA_009786535.1 Defluviitaleaceae bacterium
TCTCGCAAAACATGGGTTTGTATGCGATGAGCGGAGCAACCAGTTCTGAACTTTCGCAAGGCTGTGTTATGCGTGGAGCAATGGTAGTAATCTTGCAAGCCTTTGTTGTATTCCTTGCCAAACTGACTGATAGCTTTACCACCAATGTCGCGCCTGTTGTAAAGTTTCTGCCCACAATCGGCGCAAAATACTAAGCCTGTGAGTGGGTTGGGTTCGCCTGTGCTACTAACACGCCTAACTTTTCTGCACCGTTGGGCAGTTTCCCATGTTTCGGCATCTACAATGGCGGGGNGAGTACCCTCGAAAATCACCCAATCTTCTTTAGCGTTTTTCTTGGATTGCTTATCCTTGTAATGCTCCTTGTCGGAGCGGAAGTTGACAGTATCGCCTTTGTATTCGGGCTTTTCTACCATCTGTATAACGCTTCTGCCGTTCCAAACAAATGGGTCGGAGTGGTCACGATTTTTCCAATTTACTATGCCACGGTCATACATATAGTACGAGGGGCGGGCGATTTTTTCCTCGGACAACTGCCGTGCTATCGCATATGGGCCGATGCCCTGTATCGTAAGATGATATATGCGTTTCACCACGGCGGCGGCTTCGGGGTCAATCACCCATTTGTTTTTGTCCGTTGGGTCGAGTTTGTAACCGTAAATCGGGGCAAATGTTAAACGCTTTCCGCTCATGCCCCTCGCCTTATGGCTCGCCTTTATTTTGCGTGATGTGTCCTTGAGGAACATCTCATTCATGATGTTGAGAAATGGGGCAAACTCGCTGGAAGAACGGTTATTGCTGTCTATGTTGTTGCCGATTGCAATAAACCGTACTCCTTTTTCTCTAAAAAAGACTTCTGTATAGAAGCCTGTTTGCAAGTAATCCCTGCCAACTCTGCTCATGTCTTTGGAAATGACGGTTGAGATATTGCCGTTTTCAATCTCGGCAATCATCTTTTTCCATTCGGGGCGGTCAAAATTCCCGCCAGAAAATCCGTCATCAACAAAATGGATAGGGTCGGAAAATCCGTTTTCTGTTGCGTACTTTTCCAACATAGTTTTTTGGTGTTGGATTGATACACTATCCCCATCTATCGCCAAGTCCTCACGGCTCAATCGTGAGTAGAGTGCGGTATATTTAGTTATTTCTTTGCCGTTCTGCCTGTTGTTCATCATAGTGAACTCCTTTCAGGCAGTCGGCTCATTTGCAGTAAGACAATTATACCACAAATGACTGGCTGCGGGAATACCCAATCGAAATTTTCTTCGGGGTATTTTAATGGTTTTTGTGAGATGGAAAGTAAATCGGACAGCGCATTTGTACGCTGTCCGATTGCCGAAAATATGGAATTTACAATGTTCATACGCCAACAACCTCACTTTCCATATCATTTTTTATCAGTCGTGAAACTTTGTCGCTGATGGTTTCCTTGCTTGTGTTGCTTGTAAAGACGGAAACTTGATAAACGGTTGTGCCGATGCGTTTTAACATGATTACAGGCTTGTCGGGTAGGGTTGCCGTTTCGGGGGTTGTGCCTGTGGTGGCTGCCATTGCAGAAAATGCTTGCTCCGCTGTCGAGGGTGCATTTTTCCTCGTAAGATTTTTGTTTTGGGGTTTTGTCATAAACCACTTCCTTTCTTGGGATTTTAGATTTTGAGAACGAAAAAGCCGCCAACGGTCTACGCTGACGGCTCTCATTCTGCTTTTATTTTTGTCTGTGATGGGTCTTTTGCACTGGCTTTTTTACGCTCACCCAATGCGCTTTGTTTCGGAATGGGTAATTCATCTTTGCGGAATTTTTCAAATAATCCTCGGATATATTTTATCCGCTTTGTTACTCCGCTGTGGTTGGAATAGCCCAACATTGCGCCAATTTCCTCTTGCGTGTAGCCTTGCTCTAACAGGCTAACGATTTGCCTGTCTTTTTCATTCAGCAAGCCCAAGAAACCTTGAAACCATATCTTTGTTTCAACCTCGGCGTACTCGTTGGGGGTGTAGGGTGCATAGATTACTTCTTCTTCGCCATTCTCGCCATATTCACCAATGATGGGAACCGTTTTAGTCTTGGCTCTTGTGTGATAATATTGGCGGTGAAAGTCCATTTTTACATGGCTCATTTGGTTAGAGTAGTCTTTGTGGCAACGGTGGGTTTTGACTACCTCCCAAACTTCTTTCGCCTTCAGTGCGGGGTGATGCCAAAACTGCTTGGCAATTTGGTCGCAGTTCATGGCAGCCTGCTCCATTGTTATCGGCGGTACTTCCGTGCCGGGGGCTAAACTCGCCAAATAGTCGGTAGTTATGCCCATTTCAGCAACTAATGATGCCCACATGGGAAGATAAAACACCATTTTAACGAATGGGTCATTTTTGGAGTAGTTATCCACTCCGCCACGAATACCAAGACATTGCCACATCATCCAGCCCCATGTGTCGAGTACCATTACTTGAAACTGTTTGCTGTTGTAGACTGCCCGCCAATGTTCGCTCATTAGTACAATGTTGGGGTCACGGGGGAAGTCGGCAAGTTTCCGTTTAATGAGCATCTCGTCGGGGATTAGGTAGAATAGCGGTAGATAGCGAAGCTCCTTAAATGCCTGTCTGCGCTTTTCTTGGTTCATCTGATACTGCTTGATTGTGTGTTCATCATGCACATTTTGTCCTCCTGTCTGTAGTTTTTGTTTCAGCAAGTATGTAGTCATGGAAATTATACCACACTTACGCACTTCATTGCAATAGAATACGACATGATGATGATTAAAATGTTCCTATATTTTGAAATTTTTTATTTACAGTAAAATATTTTGATTATAGCCAAAAAAATTTCAAAAAACTATTGACAACGGCTTTCTAATACATTAGAATGGTATTGAGGGTTCTAATGCGTTAGACGTAACGCAGAATGTTCCTTGAAATAAACGCCCTTGTGCGCACATGGGTGAAAAGGAGTGAAACATGGCCATGAAGCTATTCGATGCAGAACTCAAACTTATGGAGGTGTTATGGAAAAATGGTGACACCACCGCAAGTCGTATTGCAGAAATCATGAATCAGCAGTACGAATGGAAAAAAACTACGACCTATACCTTTATCAAGCGTTGTATTGATAAGGGAGCAATAGAGCGTAGCGAGCCGAATTTTGTATGTCGCCCGCTTGTAACCATTGAAGAAGCTAGGGAATACGAAACGGCTGAACTTATCAGTAAAATGTATGGTGGCGCAGGCGACCAACTCGTGGCTTCTTTGTTGGGCGGGAACATTCTGTCGAAGGAAGAAATAGAGAGGTTAAAACGGATTGTTCGAGAATTAGGGTGAGGTGGATGCTATGAATGTTCTTCATGTGAGCATATCGGCGGCCGTTCTCATTGCTTTGATTGTTCTAATCCGCTTGCTTGCCATTAACAGGTTGCCCAAAAAAACTTTTATGGTGCTGTGGGGTTTTGTGCTGTTTCGTTTATTAGTTNCTATCTCTATTCCATTGCCGTTTAATGTAAATCCTCTATTTACAGTTACGGAAAGAACGGTAGAATCGGTAATCGAAACAGCGAATGAGCAAAATGCAAACCCTTACACAGTAACGCCCGATATTCCAAGCATGGATTACACAGATGCTTGGGCATCGGGAACAACACAAGAGGGTGCAACCGAAAGTCCCTCTACAATAACACCTAATTTTTCGAGCATGGATTATACAAGTGCTTGGACATTAGGGGAAATGCAAGAGGGCGCAACACTAACACCCCCGCAAGTATCCTTTGTATTTGCTACATGGGTTGTTGGCATGATTGGACTTGCTTTGTTCTTCCTTATTACTCATTATCGCCATCGCAAGGAATACAAAGCGGCATTTCCAGTCAAAAACGATTATGTCAACAAATGGTTGCAGGCGCAAAAATTAAGGCGTTCTGTGAGAATCCGATATACGGATAGAATAAAAGCCCCCATGACTTACGGGCTGTGGAAGCCTGTAATACTGTTTCCTGTTAATACTAACTGGCAAGATGAAGCTCAATTATCGTATGTACTTACCCATGAATTAACGCATATTAAACGGTTCGATATTTTAACCAAATGGCTACTTGCCGTTGCTTTATGCGTTCATTGGTTTAATCCGCTGGTGTGGGCAATGTACATTTTAGCAAACCGAGATATTGAGTTTGCCTGTGATGAAACAGTAGTATGGACTTTCGGGGAAACATCAAAATCCGCTTATGCTGATACACTCATAGGATTAGAGGAAAGAAGAAGCGGCTTTTCTCCCCTATACAATAACTTCGCAAAAAATGCGATTAAAGAAAGGATTGAAGTGATTATGAAACTTAAAAAAAGGTCTATTTTTGGCGCAATGGTTGCAATTATGATTGTTGCGTTAATGGCAGCAGTACCGCTGATGGGCTTTGCACAATCTGCGGATGTCAATGTTCCCGCTTATTCGTGCGATGCTTACGGTTGTTGTGGTGATGCACCTATCTTTGTTGACCCCGATACAGGCGAGATTTGGGTAGGCATAGACAGCCGTTTGAGCGAAAACTTTCCGTGGGGAATAGATGTACTCTATTCCATTACTGTTGATGGTGTTGAGAGGACAAAATGGATATGTCATGGTTATCTCGTAGATGCACCAACAACAAGTAACATCAGCCGAATGTCAGACGGTGATAGTGGCATAGTAGCAGAAGTGGAGTTCGTAGACTTTTACGTTCTTTACGAGTTAATAGCGAATCTGCCAGAAGGTGGTGTAATTTCGCGCGTTGATGGCGGTGAATTTTTCATTGCAGACATAAACGTTGTTGCTATGAATACTGCAAATGCCGTTAGGACTGATGCTTCTCGGGTTACATCAATCGTTCCAATGAGCGGAAACTGCACAAGACCAGGTTGCAACGGTATACTTCGTTGGAATCTTCAATGGGGAGCATGGAGGCCAGTTAGCCAAGTTTTATGCACTCACGGAGCCCCATTTGGTGTTGATGTATTGTACGAACGTATTGCACATGGTTTCCTATACTGTGATTGGTGTGGTGCGTTCCACGGTGGCACAACAATTTTCACCGATTCCGAATGGCGTTGCAGAGGTCAATGGTGGAGATAACTTTAACCCCATGCCATTCAATGCAAGTCGAAACAAAAACGCTATCGGCTTTTAGTCGATAGCGTTTTTGTATAAATTATCCAAAAACAGGGAGCGAATTTCAATATTCACTCCCTGTTTTGACTTGTACTTTCCTTGTGATGTAGGCTGTTTGCCAACTAACCGTAAATTAACTCGGCATAAATAATTTCATGTACGCTGGCTTGATAGTTATTCATTCGCCCAACCCATGCCATAGGGTCTGCGGCTTTGTCACGCTCCGTCACCCTGTTTTTTGGGTCTTTGCGAATGGCAGTCATCATATTTCGCTTGCGTTCCTCTGCCTGTTCCTCAATTTCAAGGCAATGCTTGTGAAGTCCGACCATGCCGAATTGGGCGGCTACGAATGGCTGATGCGTTTTCAAGTAGTCCATTCGTGCCATGCCCCAGCGTGTGAGAGATTTGAGCGGTGTTTCGCTCAATATGATATTGGGGAATAGGCACATGGTCGTGAGGTCGGCTTTGTCGTTCAGCCCCATTGTATACCACATACCGCCACTTGCTCGAAAAACCCACTTGCTAAAAATCATATCCCCAACTTTCATTAGGGCGGTCATTTCTTCAAACTCTTGTTGGGTTTCGGGTTTATAATAAACGGTGCTTGATGTTGCCACAGGGATATACTCTCTGCTCATAAAATCATTCCTTTCGGCTTATTTGTTGTGTATGTTGCCTTGTGTACATAGGCATGGAAATCGCCTATAATAAAATGAACGCTCTGCTCCTTTCTCAGCCAGTAGCGTTCAAAAACCCTGCAAATGAGCCGACCGCTACGCTATATTTTGAGTGGCGTTATTTACACCCTCTATAGCGTACATCAAA
>WQRX01000070.1 GCA_009786535.1 Defluviitaleaceae bacterium
CTATCTCTATTCCATTGCCGTTTAATGTAAATCCTCTATTTACAGTTACGGAAAGAACGGTAGAATCGGTAATCGAAACAGCGAATGAGCAAAATGCAAACCCTTACACAGTAACGCCCGATATTCCAAGCATGGATTACACAGATGCTTGGGCATCGGGAACAACACAAGAGGGTGCAACCGAAAGTCCCTCTACAATAACACCTAATTTTTCGAGCATGGATTATACAAGTGCTTGGACATTAGGGGAAATGCAAGAGGGCGCAACACTAACACCCCCGCAAGTATCCTTTGTATTTGCTACATGGGTTGTTGGCATGATTGGACTTGCTTTGTTCTTCCTTATTACTCATTATCGCCATCGCAAGGAATACAAAGCGGCATTTCCAGTCAAAAACGATTATGTCAACAAATGGTTGCAGGCGCAAAAATTAAGGCGTTCTGTGAGAATCCGATATACGGATAGAATAAAAGCCCCCATGACTTACGGGCTGTGGAAGCCTGTAATACTGTTTCCTGTTAATACTAACTGGCAAGATGAAGCTCAATTATCGTATGTACTTACCCATGAATTAACGCATATTAAACGGTTCGATATTTTAACCAAATGGCTACTTGCCGTTGCTTTATGCGTTCATTGGTTTAATCCGCTGGTGTGGGCAATGTACATTTTAGCAAACCGAGATATTGAGTTTGCCTGTGATGAAACAGTAGTATGGACTTTCGGGGAAACATCAAAATCCGCTTATGCTGATACACTCATAGGATTAGAGGAAAGAAGAAGCGGCTTTTCTCCCCTATACAATAACTTCGCAAAAAATGCGATTAAAGAAAGGATTGAAGTGATTATGAAACTTAAAAAAAGGTCTATTTTTGGCGCAATGGTTGCAATTATGATTGTTGCGTTAATGGCAGCAGTACCGCTGATGGGCTTTGCACAATCTGCGGATGTCAATGTTCCCGCTTATTCGTGCGATGCTTACGGTTGTTGTGGTGATGCACCTATCTTTGTTGACCCCGATACAGGCGAGATTTGGGTAGGCATAGACAGCCGTTTGAGCGAAAACTTTCCGTGGGGAATAGATGTACTCTATTCCATTACTGTTGATGGTGTTGAGAGGACAAAATGGATATGTCATGGTTATCTCGTAGATGCACCAACAACAAGTAACATCAGCCGAATGTCAGACGGTGATAGTGGCATAGTAGCAGAAGTGGAGTTCGTAGACTTTTACGTTCTTTACGAGTTAATAGCGAATCTGCCAGAAGGTGGTGTAATTTCGCGCGTTGATGGCGGTGAATTTTTCATTGCAGACATAAACGTTGTTGCTATGAATACTGCAAATGCCGTTAGGACTGATGCTTCTCGGGTTACATCAATCGTTCCAATGAGCGGAAACTGCACAAGACCAGGTTGCAACGGTATACTTCGTTGGAATCTTCAATGGGGAGCATGGAGGCCAGTTAGCCAAGTTTTATGCACTCACGGAGCCCCATTTGGTGTTGATGTATTGTACGAACGTATTGCACATGGTTTCCTATACTGTGATTGGTGTGGTGCGTTCCACGGTGGCACAACAATTTTCACCGATTCCGAATGGCGTTGCAGAGGTCAATGGTGGAGATAACTTTAACCCCATGCCATTCAATGCAAGTCGAAACAAAAACGCTATCGGCTTTTAGTCGATAGCGTTTTTGTATAAATTATCCAAAAACAGGGAGCGAATTTCAATATTCACTCCCTGTTTTGACTTGTACTTTCCTTGTGATGTAGGCTGTTTGCCAACTAACCGTAAATTAACTCGGCATAAATAATTTCATGTACGCTGGCTTGATAGTTATTCATTCGCCCAACCCATGCCATAGGGTCTGCGGCTTTGTCACGCTCCGTCACCCTGTTTTTTGGGTCTTTGCGAATGGCAGTCATCATATTTCGCTTGCGTTCCTCTGCCTGTTCCTCAATTTCAAGGCAATGCTTGTGAAGTCCGACCATGCCGAATTGGGCGGCTACGAATGGCTGATGCGTTTTCAAGTAGTCCATTCGTGCCATGCCCCAGCGTGTGAGAGATTTGAGCGGTGTTTCGCTCAATATGATATTGGGGAATAGGCACATGGTCGTGAGGTCGGCTTTGTCGTTCAGCCCCATTGTATACCACATACCGCCACTTGCTCGAAAAACCCACTTGCTAAAAATCATATCCCCAACTTTCATTAGGGCGGTCATTTCTTCAAACTCTTGTTGGGTTTCGGGTTTATAATAAACGGTGCTTGATGTTGCCACAGGGATATACTCTCTGCTCATAAAATCATTCCTTTCGGCTTATTTGTTGTGTATGTTGCCTTGTGTACATAGGCATGGAAATCGCCTATAATAAAATGAACGCTCTGCTCCTTTCTCAGCCAGTAGCGTTCAAAAACCCTGCAAATGAGCCGACCGCTACGCTATATTTTGAGTGGCGTTATTTACACCCTCTATAGCGTACATCAAACGTAGAATCCGTATCGCTAATGATTACGAAAAGCGCGGTTTTCTTATCGCCTATGGTGTCTAAATCCATTTCGTCATACTCCATAAGTTCCCGCAATTCCCGAATATCAAAGGGCGAAAGCCGCGCCCCACAGCTTACCAATATGCTCTTAGCGGTTTTTCCCGCGCTCATTTTATACTTGCGGTACTGCAAAACGGCGAAGTGTTCGGGGTCTTTTTTCTCTAACTTCTCAAACATTAAATCCACGGGATTTTTATAGTCCTCGTCATCTTCCCTTGCGTCGGAAGCGTTTAACATATCAAGGAACGTGATAAAATTTTTCTCGTCCTCGCGCCCCTCGTAGAAGATATAGCCGATTAGTGCGGTGTAGTAGAGTTTTTCTGCCTTTACCCAAAAATCCTCGTTCGACTTTTCGCCCTCGCCCTTGGTGTTGGCTATGATGGTAGAAACGAGTTTTAATATATCTTTCTCATTTCTTAGGTAGGCAAACGCATTGTATTTCATGGATTTGGCAAAATTGATTGTGTTCAGCACCTTTATGTCATAGCCCATACCCCGTAGCAGCTTGCCGCACTCTGTCAAAATGCTCCCCTTGGGGTCGGTTACGCAATAGGAAGAATGACCTTGCATAAGTTGGGGTTTTACGAAAAAGCGGGTTTTGCCGCTACCGCTACCGCCGATTACAAGCACGTTTTTATTACGGGCATGGGCGGGATTTTTCGGGCGGCTTTCCATTGTAAGCCGCTCCGTTTGGGTGAGGATTACATTTTTTTCAAAAACGGGGTCTACGAATGGGCGTATGTCGGCGGCTGTTCCCCAACGCGCCGAGCCGTACTCTATGCCCCTGCGGTATTTCTTGGCATTTTGCTTTTTTATGTGAAGCAGTAACGCCATAAACGCCGTACCCGCAAGCCCCACAAGTAAATCTTGCGGGTGTAAGGTTGGCAAGGGGTTAGCGAACGCGGCGGCAAAGCCGCCCTGTATATTCAATAGCCGCTCGCTCATGTCTGCGCCCTCTGCCAGTCGGAACGCTTGCCCTGCCTTACTTGCGAGGTAGAAGAAAAACAGAAACGGCAAATTTAGAAGAATCAGCCTTTTAATGTTTATATCTGCCATGCTACCGCGCCCCCCTGTCTTTTTTCTTCTCTTTATCCCTGCCCGCGTCAAGGGCTTTTGCCGCCGTTTTTGCTTCGGTGAGTTCGGTTTTAATGGCTTTCTTGTCGGCTATCTTAACCATCTTTTTACTGTATTGCTTAAAGGCGCGGGTCATTTCGTCTGCGTTTTTGCCCTTGAAAAACAGGGTGTATTTACCCTTGCCGTCTTTAACTACGGAAAAATCAATGTCGGCTTTTTTCATAGTACGGTTAAGTTCGCGTAGGTTGGGGTTTGTTAATTCGATTGTGGAAATGCCCTCGTTATGCTTGTGCAATTCCTGTAGGGTCTGTTTGCCGTGCTTTAGGTCGGGTACGCCGTCTTGCTTGGCGGTGACAAGGGGCTTGTCGGGTGTTCCCTCTAACTTCTTTTTGAGAAAATCTAAGCCCTTTAGAATTAAGTCAAGGGATAGGTTAGAAATGCGTACAGCCACCTCTACCGATTTTCCCGCTACTTCTTCGTTAATCATGGGTTTGTTCCCCCTTTGTAAAATTTACACGTCGGCAATATTCCCGCCATGTTTCCTTTTTGTAGCTTCTACCGTAGATATAACGGTGTACAAATTCTTTTTGCGCGGCATTTGGCATAATGCCCTGTGATGGGTTACGCTCCGCCTGGGCGTAGATACTTACTTTTAAGGCTTTTAACCGCTGTATTCGGTATTCTGCGCTTTCAAGGTCTTTTGTAACGAGCAGATATACAAACAGGCGGGAGGGTTTTACGCCGCGCTGTGCAAGTAAAGCGGTGGTTTGGGTTATGGCTTCAAGCTGTGAGATTTGGTCGCAACTAAAACGGATATATTTAATCCATTTCAAACGGGCGATAATGTCTGCAATGCGTTCATCTACGAGCCGTGCGTCCATGCCTTGGTTAAGGTCGAGCCTGTAATCGGTTTGTGTTAATTCCGCAAGCTGTTGTATGCCGTATTCGCAAGCCAAAATGTTGTTATCCATAAGCACCAATTTTTTTGTGTCGCTTCGGGTAATATTTCGCCAGTCGGCATAAGGGCGTATATCCCCCTCTTTGGTGGGTACAACGCACCACCCGCAACGGTTGGGGCAACCCCGTGTAATGTAGCCAAGGGCATAATCACAATCGGGGTACAGGGTGTAGTCGGGAAATTGACTGTCAATTTCCGTAGGAAGTTCGCCGTACAGCCCGTAGCCTGTACCGCCTTTGATGGTGTGCGGGGGTAGGTATGGATTTTCGGGCGTGAAGTCGAAAACCTTTGAGGAATACACCGCGCTGTAGTATGGGTTATACAGCGCGTTCCACCATTTCACCGTATCGCCCTGCGCCTTGTGGTATGCGGATATTTTCATCAACGCGAAATTGGGAAAGATTTTGTTTTTCATGTGGTCGCGTTCCGCGTCGTGCAAGCCCACTAACATGACGCGCCGCCTTTACCGCCCTGTAGCTTGCCGTTTGCCATATCGTGGGAAACAAGGGAAGTGTAATAACTGTCTATGGTGGACGGGGCGTTAAACAACACGGCAAGCAGATATTTTTTTATGTTGCGTATTTCCGTGGTGTTCTTTTTCAAGCAGTCCAAAACATACTCGATATGGCAACCGTTTAATTTCAAAAATTTTGCCTTAACGAGTTCGGCGGGGTAATCATCACTTGCAATGCGGATAACTTTTCGGGAAGTGCAAACGGTTTCAAGCATGAGTTCCGCAATTTCTCTTACACGCTCATGGTCGTACTCGTAGCGTTCCAGTAGGTGCGGGTATTCGATATTTTCGTGGATAATTTCACGGTAGACGTTATAAACGTCCACGCTTGCCGCCGTTTCCGTTCCAATCCTATCCGTGGTTTGATTTTGTGGGGCTTGGGGTGGGAAAGGAATGGAATGGGTATTTTGTGAATCCGTATTTAATTTTTCCGTGGTTGCTTTATCTTTATTTAATTGCGTCGGATTTTCCAATGTAGGATTTGCCTGTG
>WQRX01000071.1 GCA_009786535.1 Defluviitaleaceae bacterium
GTCGTGCGTATGTCCGCGTGACCAAGGATTCGGGAGAGTTCGTATACATCCCCCAGCCCGTGTACAAGAAAGTTGGTTGCAAAGGTATGGCGGAATAGGTGCGCGTGCAGGCGCGTTATGCCCGTTTTTTCCTTGAGCCGCCCCATCAGCGACGCAATGGCAGCCGTCGTTAACGGTTTGCGTTCCTTGGTTAAAAAGAAAAATGTATCATCTTGGGGACGGTCGGCACCGCGGCGTTTATGTATGTATGCCATGCACACACGGCGCACTTTTAGCCCAAGGGGAACAATGCGCCCCTTGCGACCTTTTCCCATTATGGTTATGTAGCCCTTTTGGAAGTTAATGTCATCGGTTTTTATGCCCGCCACTTCGGAAAGGCGAAGCCCGCAATCAAGCATAATTAAAATGATAACGGTATTGCGGAGTCCTGTTTCCGACCGCGAGAAGCACGAAAGAAGCACATCTACTTCCTCGTTGGTAAGTATTTCGATAACGGGGCGTTCGGTTTTAGGTAGCTTTATCTTTTGATTAAGGGGTTCATCAATAAAGCCCTCTGCATAACAGAAGGCTAGGAAAGCTTTTATGTGTTGCATGTAGGTTTTGATAGACCTTTTTGCCATTTTACCCGCACCGTGGCGCTCTCGTTGTTTGCGGTCGAGATAAAGTTGATACTCGTTTATTGCCTGTATGGTGAGCCGGGGTAGGGTAGTTATACTGCGCTGGGTTAGCCAGTCGCAGAAACGGCGAAGGAAACCACGGTAGCCCGCAATGGTTTTGGGTGTGTTGCCACGTAGTTGTTGGTCGATAAGGAATGCTTCAATGGCTTGAGGGATGGTCATGCTTCCTTACCACCTTTGCAAATAGTTTTTTTATGCATTCATAAACAAAAATTATAATTATATTTATTAAAAATAAAATTACTATAAATATTATTATATAATTTCCCTTTACCGCATCCATCCCATGACTTTGTTCAATTGCAAACAAACCACTCATAAAAAACATACCCATTAAAAATGCTATTACCGACTGAATATTTATAACTCTTTCACCTACTTTGTCTAATAAATCAATAATGATTTTAAGCATTTCCATGCTTCGCCGCCTCTCTTCGCTTTTTACGATTTTTTATCCTTCGTTCCTGTTTTACTTTATATTGCCGGAATTGCTTGTCCATCTCATATATTTGATTGTCTGTTAAATATTCCAGCCAATGCCGGCAGTCATCGTATAAATCGGTATCCATTCTATCTTCATGAACAGCGAAGGTAATTACCTTTTGGAGACCTTGCTTTACAACTAAATTCTTGTCCATGTTGTAAGCATAATCGCGCAGCAGTTTTTCATCGGCTTTTATGCCGCCTACTTTGGTATTGCGCAATCGTTCCCACCAGCTTAAATAATTGGGCGTGCCGTCTTCATTCTCACCCTTTACAAATGCGAAGCCTTCACCGTGTAGGTATTGTAAAAATATATCGCGGTTATCTAGAACTTGGTACAGGCGTTTCAACTTGGGTGGGTAGTCTTTAGTTTGCGTTTGTAGTTTATTAATAAATTCATCGCTGCGCCTGTAAAACTCGCGCATGGTTTGAAATTCTATGTTTATTACGGGCGTATTTAGCGGCATAAATTCATTTGCAAGCTGTGTATATTCTTCCAGCGTCATATTTATATTGTCGAGGGCTTCAGTATATTTTTTTATGCGGCATGGATTTGTACCGTATTCCTTGTAAAAGGCTAGACGAGCTTTACCCAGATACCTTGTATTTTTATGCATGAAGGCATATTCATAGCACCATTTATCATACAACGAAATAAGCCCGCCCTCGTACCACATCATAAAGAAAAAGCTCTTGTAGCCAACTTCTATTACTTCTTTTACCTTGTCATAAAATTTTATTGACCAGTTATTGCTTTTTGGGCTTCCGAAGGTGTAATAATAAAAATCTAGGTTTGTGCCTTTTCCTGTTTTTATTAGGTTAAATTCGGCACGTCCATTGCCTAATCGGGCTTTTATATAACGTGCATCGCCGTCGCGCTCAAATATTTTATCTACGCTGGGTTTTATGTTTGTGTGGTAACAAAAGTCTATGCGGTTTTCTTGGGTGCGGGCTATCTCTAGTCCATATTCGGCGAGTAATGCCTCTGCCACTATATATGCTTTTTTAAGGGTTGCACGGTTTTTTCTTGTCCAAAGACCTTCCGCGCGAAGCTGGATTTGTATGCGGTTGGTTTCTATGTTAGGCAAGTCGCTCGGAATAAAAAATATATCGTATAAATCGGGTTCGCTTAATCTTAGGGTGTAGGTTCTTATGGCGATTGGCATTACTTGCAATCCATATTTAAACGGCATAGGTTGCTTTAACTCCTGTGCTTTTTCTTTTAAATCGCATAATTCATCTAAGAGAGGCTGAAGCTTTTGCATGG
Source organism: Defluviitaleaceae bacterium (assembly GCA_009786535.1). Classification (GTDB taxonomy): domain Bacteria; phylum Bacillota; class Clostridia; order Lachnospirales; family WQUN01; genus WQRX01. The sequence goes on from WQRX01000071.1 coordinate 2,428, forward strand.
TTGAATCTAAGCCATCGCCTTTAATAAATACACTGTAATAAATATTATCTTCGGTGTGCATGAACTTTTTTTCCTTTATGCCTAAATAATTGTTGCGGTCATCGGGTGATAATTCATTAAAATAACCCGTCCGTTGTACAGTTTTGTTTATACCCATTTTTGCTAACCCCTTTTGTCCGCATATGGCACTTTGCGGACAAAATATTTTGATGAAAAATGCAGTATATATGCGTGTTTGCGGTGGTTTTTTGGTGAAAATCTGTCGGGCGTGATACATCCCTGCCCCCTAGGGTCTTTTACGCGTTTTTCTCCCGTTTTAATTACGACTTGAGTGAAGCCTCTTTTATATCTTTGGTAAACCACTGCCACCAACGGCGGGCGCTTCGCCGGGGACCCCCGACCCCCGGCTCCGCACCCACCGCCGGCGGGATTGGTTCTTCGGGGTTTTCTTCGGGGCTTACACGGTTCGTAATAATAATTGGGTCGAGCTGGGGCGCATTAACTTCATTAGCGGGTGGTTTGTTACACGTTTTGGCTTTTTCTGCCCATTGCATTTTTTTGATGAAGTCATCAAATTTTGCATAAGAATCATAGATGGTGGCAGTTTTCTTACGGAAAAACATGTATTGCTTGCTTATTATTTCGTTGTTGCCGTAGTACCGTTCGATTATTAAGAAAATGGTAGGCAGCAGGAAGCCCAGTTTCATCATGTTGTTTACTTTGCGGTGCTTGTATTCGTATTCAAATTGGGAGCGTATTTGACGGTCTACTTGGCGGTCGTTTTGGCTTACTAAGATGATGTCAAAACCCAAGTGCCTATGCTCCGAGAAAAATGTTAGCCACTCTTTACGGTCGTTTCTGTTCCATTCGCGGGGGTTAAAGATGCGGTGGCATTCGTCTATGATGATGTATGTTTGATATTCCTTGCCTTTTACGTGGTTTTCGTAGGCGAAACGGTAGAAATACTCTGGGTTCATTTCTTCTATTGGCCTATGTTCAAAGCGTCCGATTTTTAACTTGCCGTTTTTGCTTACCTTGTCCAGCTTTATTACTTCGGAGCAAATAATATTACGACCTTGGCGGAGCTTCGTCATTATCTTTTTTGCCATGTTATATGATTTTCCGGACCCCGGCGTTCCACTGTAAAAGGAAACCATTATTGTGCTATATTTGCAAAACGAAGGATTTTTTTAACAAAATACCAGCCTAATACGGCTGATGCCCATGCCGTTAATAAACCTGCAATTGCAGGAAATGGCACCAGCCATGAGATAAATGCAAATACTTCGCTCGATACTTCAAGTTGCTCTATAAATGTTTGTAAATTGTAAAACGGACATAAAGGCAATAAATTTAATGCCGCGTTTCCTGCTCTTGATAAAGAATCAACCAAAGATTGCAACACATTTTGCATCACTTCACCTACCATCTAATAAACATATTTGTTGATTTTAATAATCCAAATGCAAACGCTATAAATATTCCCCACCGGGCATATACCGCGATTCTTTCAAAATCCCTTAAATCTATAACAAGTACAGCACCGCTCATTCCCGAATGCGCTAACACTGGGTTTTCTTGCACCCTTGGTGGGCTGGGTCTGTCTGATAACCTTCCTGCATCTAAAATCGTTCCCGTAAAGTCAAATTCGAAGCGCGGCGCTTGTGGGGTTGTCCATAAACTTTGTATCATTCGAGAGTATGAGAAGGGTATAGAGAATGGAAAGCGCGTAGTCCAAAAATAGGGAGCAACGTCACTAGCGCTAAGATTTAAATCCACTTCACCCGCCAACGTACCCGCTATTGCTCCTGCATACGAGTGTATTCCCGCTAATTCACGTTCAACGTTTTCAAGCCATTCGCGGGGAATGGCGGGATTTTGAGGGTGGGTAATGGGCGGATATAACGGGGGATA
>WQRX01000072.1 GCA_009786535.1 Defluviitaleaceae bacterium
ATGCCGATAAGACTGAAATCCGTAAGTATGTCCCGGTGTTTGCGTCTGAAACAACGAAATTTGATGCGTCCAAAGTGGATGCCGTGATCGAGTTAATGCTCCAAATCGGTTTCTTGTGGAAGGTTGATGTTAAAGCAGACAGAGGAATGCAGACGAGACTTGTGTTTACTCAAACCGGCGTGGCTCGTTCCTTTGCCCTACTCGCAATGCAAGCCGTCGTTGACAGCGGCGTATTGAAGGAATCGGAGGCTAAGATTTTAGATGGTATCGAAGCGGCGACAGAAGGTAGTGTGCTTGAATTAGCGTGCTTAATTACATTTATCAAGCGAATTGAAAAATCAACTGAATTCGATATTTTTTTGTCGCATTACAGGGTATATACGGGCGAGCATGAGGTCGATATTGTGATACATGATAGGAGAGCAAACGTCCTTCATTTGTACGAAATAAAACGCAGCACCAATGCCGATGCTGTCTTGCACGCCATATCGCAGACAACGAATTTATTGAGTTCTTGAAAACGGAATGTGCCGCATCGACAATCAAGCGCGTGGTTTTATATCGTAGGGATGATACTAAAATTCCACAATATGGTGTGGAAGCATCGTATTGCAATGTTGGTGGATTCTTGCAGAAGGTGGAGAATGGAGATGTATTTTGACTTTTAGGTTGGAGACAAGCCGACTGAGTTATGCATTATACACGAAATAAGTTTGGCAATCTTTTTCTAAGTGTATAAAAATAAGGCATAACCCCGGGTCATCCCTCATATAAATAGCCAACAACCATATATAAGGGAGGGCCTTTCTTGAAGACGTATATCGAGGAGCGGGCCGTGGAAGTGGCAAATTTTATTATTAATTCCAATGCAACAGTGAGAGAAACAGCAAAAAAGTTTGGCATCAGCAAATCTACGGTACATAAAGACGTAACCGAGCGCTTGTCTAAAATAAACCCCAAACTAGCGGGGGAAGCGCGCAGGGTGCTAGAGGTAAACAAGAGCGAACGGCACATTCGGGGCGGTATGGCAACCAAAGAAAAATATTTACACATGCACGCACCCATGAAGCGGTTTTAAAGAAAAAGCTTCTCGTTTTTTGCGGGGAGCTTTTTTTGTTTGCGCGCTTATAAATATAAATATTTGACAATAGCGGTGCGGTGTGATAATATGCGCCGCGTCTACTAAGACGTATTACATTTTTTCGGGGCGTTACTTGCGTCCCAAAATCCGCTAGGAGGATTTGTAACATGAAGACAGGCACAGTAAAGTGGTTCAATGCAGAAAAAGGGTATGGGTTTATCTCTATCCAAGGCGAAGATGACGTGTTCGTACACTTCTCCGCCATTCAAACCGACGGCTTCAAAACCCTTGAAGAGGGTCAAGAAGTGCAGTTCGAGGTAGTGCAGGGCGCTAAAGGTCCTCAAGCCTCCAACGTAACCCGCATCTAAGGGTTTGGATTGAGTGATTCACGCTTTTCTGCCAATCTAAGCCGAAATATAAATGTGAATCCACGCCCCTTTCGACACATCGGAAGGGGCTTCTTCATAGGAGGATTTGTATGAAATTTATTGTATTTGAAGGGCTGGACGGCTCCGGCAAGTCTACACAGGTGCGCATGCTTGCACAAAAGCTTGAAGCCTTGGGACTGCCTTGTATTTCAACGCGGCAGCCTACGGACAGCCCGATAGGCAAGGTAATGCGTGCCGCCACCGACGCAGAGCTTCCGCTGGAAAATGAAACCATGGCATTATTGGTTGCCGCCGACCGTTATCAGCACTGCCAACGTGTGATTAAGCCCGCATTGCAAGCGAATAAATATGTTGTATGCGACCGTTATTATTATTCCAGCTTCGCCTTCCAAGGCATTGACGACAACGCATACACCCGCGTCGCCGCCTACAATGCGCTGGCAATGGAGCAATGCATACCCGATATCACATTTTTCCTGGATGCATCCCCCGAAGAATGTATGAACCGCATTAACGAAGGCATCAGTGACGGATATGGCGGGCTGTACGACAGCGTGGCACAGCAAACCGCCGTTCGCGGGCGTTATATGAAAATTTTTGACCAATTAAAAGAAACCAACCTCGTCGTTTTCCTTGACGGCAGTAAAGGCAAAATCGAAATTGCGGCTGATGTACTCTCCTATCTAAAATTGGAAGCATAAAAAAACACATCTCGCGCATTCTAAGAAAATGACTGAATGAAAGCGAGGCGTCTTATGAAAAATTTTAAATATTTAAAATATATATGCGGGCTAATTTTGGCGGGTGCGCTGTGTTTATTTTTCGCGCAACCCGTTTTTGCGATGCCTTTAGAACGGCGAATCATCGTCATTGACGCAGGTCACGGCGGGTGGGACCCGGGTATGGTTAGCGGAAAAGTTGACGAAAAGGACATTAACCTGGCCATTGCCAAGAAATTGCAAGCCTACCTGGAATTAGGCGGCGCAACGGTTTTTATCACCCGATTAGACGACAGCGACCTCGCAAAGGGCAAGTCGGGCGATATGGCGGTTCGGCGCTTGATTGCAAATACTTCGAAGGCGGACATTTTCGTGTCCATTCACCAGAATGCCTTCGGCAACCCTCGCGTACAGGGCGCGCAGGTTTTCTATTTTAACGAGTCGGATGATTCAAAGAAACTGGCGGAAGCCATACAGCACCAGCTAAAAACCTTCACCAATCCGGGCAACAAATTTAAAGCCCGCGCAAACAGTAATTACTTCGTGTTAAAGCAAACTGAAATGCCCGCCGTATTAGTGGAATGCGGCTTTCTTACCAACGCGGGCGAAAAGTCGCGCCTGCTCACCGAAGCCTACCAAGAAAAGGTAGCGTGGGGGGTGTATATGGGGATTGTTGATTATTTTCGCCCCGCTGAGTATAATCCCTCTGAAGAGCGCCCGTAGCTCAGGGGATAGAGCATTCGCCTCCTAAGCGAAGGGTCACAGGTTCGATTCCTGTCGGGCGCGAGTGCATAAATAAAGGCTTCCTGCGTATATGCGGGAAGCCTTTAATATTGATTTGACT